>JBGTDX010000053.1:0-5838 GCA_041748075.1 Thermoanaerobaculia bacterium | reverse complement strand
CGGCGTCGAGGTCGCGCTCGCGGCCTCGCGCATCGTCGCCGCGGGGGAGAGCTACATCGGTCTGGTCGAGGTGGGGGTCGGCCTGATACCAGGGGCCGGAGGATGCAAGGAGATGGTCCGTCGCATCGTCTCCCCTCCCCTCAAACAGACACCCGGCGCCGATCCGCTTCCGTACGTTCAGAACATTCTGCAGACGGTCGGCGCTGCAAAGGTGTCGTCGAGCGCCGCCGAAGCGCGCTCGTTCGGCTTTCTCGGCGAATGGGATCGCATCGTCATGAACCGCGACCATCTGCTGTTCGAGGCGAAGATCGCCGTCATCGAGCTGGCCATGGCCGGCTACACCCCGCCTGCCGCCGGTTCGAACTGTCTCGCGGCAGGACGTGATGTTCGCGCGGGACTCATGGCGGGCATCTACGTGATGCAACAGGGCGGCTACATGTCGGAGTACGACGCCTACGTCACAGGCAGGCTCGCCCACATTCTCTGCGGCGGCGATCTGACGAGCACGCAGTGGGTGAGCGAACAATACCTGCTCGATCTCGAACGGGAGGTCTTCGTCGAGCTGCTGGGACAACCGAAGACGATGGAGCGGATTCAACACATGCTGAAGACAGGCAAGCCGCTGAGAAACTGAACGGCGATACCTGCATTCTGTTTCGCGACACGACGGGAGAAAAGACATGAACGAGGCAGTCATCGTTGCCGGCATGCGAACGGCGGTCGGAAAAGCACCCCGCGGATCGTTGCGAACGACGAGGCCGGACGACATGGCAGCCGCAGTGATCGGCGCGGTTCTGGCGAAGACGCCGCAGCTGTCTCCCGCCGACATCGACGACGTGATCATCGGCTGCGCCACCCCGGAAGCGGAGTCGGGGCTGAACGTCGCCCGCATCGCCGCCCTCCGTGCCGGCCTGCCCGACAGTGTACCCGCTGCGACGGTGAACCGCTTCTGCTCTTCCGGCTCGCAGACGATCGCCATGGCCGCCGAGAGAATCATGGCCGGAATGGCCGAGCAGATTCTCGCCGGCGGAACTGAATCGATGAGCATGGTCCGCGGAGACAGGTTCCGCCCGAATCCTCATCTCGTCGCACATCACCCCCAGGTCTATCTCAGCATGGGGCTGACCGCCGAGAACGTTGCGCGCAAGTACGGTATCTCGCGCGAGGATGCGGACGCGTTCTCAGCGCGCAGTCACAGGTTGGCCCTCGCCGCGCAGGAAGCCGGCCGCTTTGCGGATGACGGAATCGTGCCGCTCGATGTCGAGATTCACGAGCTGGACGACACGCGGCGCTTCACATTCGACAAGGACGAAGGCCCGCGCGCCGACACGAACGAGGCTGTGCTGTTGAAGTTGAAGCCCGTCTTTCATGCGAAGGGTGTCGTCACTGCAGGCAACTCGAGCCAGACCTCGGACGGCGCCGCGATGCTCACGGTGATGTCGCGCCGTCGCGCCGAAGAGCTCGGGCTCGCGCCGATGGCGCGCTTCGTCTCGTATGCAGTCGGAGGTGTGCCTCCCGAGATCATGGGTATGGGGCCGGTGGTGGCGGTACCGAAAGCGCTGAAGCTTGCCGGATTGAAGCTCGAAGACATCGACCTCATCGAGCTGAACGAGGCTTTCGCCTGCCAGGCGCTCGCGGTCATGCGCGAGCTGAAGATGGACGACGAGCGCGTCAACGTGAACGGTGGTGCCGTCGCTCTCGGTCATCCCCTCGGTGCGTCGGGCGCGAAACTGACCGTGCAGCTGCTCGGCGAGATGCGCCGTCGCGGCTCCAGATACGGGATGGTCACGATGTGTGTCGGCGGAGGGCAGGGCGCCGCCACGATCTTCGAGAACCTGCAGAGGTGACGCGATGAACTTCACGCTGGACCCCCACCTTGTCGAGATGCGCGAGCGCGTCGCCGAGTTCGTCAGGGTCGAAGTCATCCCCGCCGAGTCGGATCCGTTCACGGACAAGCTCGTCGCAGAGTTGCGCTCGAAGGCGCGCAGCGCCGGCATATTCGGTCCGCAGCTACCGACTGAGCTCGGCGGCCTCGGGCTCGGAACGGTCGGCATGTGCGTCGTGTTCGAGCAGGCAGGACGGAGTTTCCTCGGCCCCGCAGCCCTGCACTGCTCGGCACCCGACGAAGGAAACATGCACCTGCTTGCACATCACGCGAACGATGAACAGCGGGAGCGCTACCTCCGTCCGCTGATCGAAGGAACGATCCGCTCCTGCTTTGCGATGACCGAGCCGGCTCCCGGCGCGGGCTCCGATCCGACGATGATGACCACACACGCCACGCGCGTCGACGGCGGATGGGAGATCACGGGCAGGAAGTGGTTCGCAACCGGGGCCGACGGCGCATCCTTCGCCGTCGTTCTCGCCGTCACCGATCCCGACGCAGACCGCCATCATCGCGCCACGATGTTCCTGGTTCCCACCGATACGCCGGGCTATCGCTTCCTGCGCAATGTTCCGGTGATGGGAGGGCACGGTATGGGCGGGCACGGCGAAGTCGAATTCGAAAGCGCCCGAGTGCCCGACTCCGCGATCGTCGGCAGCGTCGGCGATGGTTTCCGCCTCGCGCTCGCGCGCCTCGGGCCGGCCCGCCTCACGCACTGCATGCGCTGGATGGGCGTGGCTCAGCGTGCGATGGAGATTGCCACCGAATACGCGAAAGAGCGCTCCGCATTCGGAAAGAAGCTTACCGAGCATCAGTCGATCCAATGGATGATCGCTGACTCGGAGATCGAGCTTCACGCGTCGAGGCTCATGGTGCTGCAGGCGGCGTGGGCACACGAGCAGGGAAGCGAAATCCGGCATGAGTCGTCGGTCTGCAAAGTCTTCGTTGCCGAGGCAGTGAACCGCATCATCGATCGGGCGGTGCAGATGTGCGGCGCACTCGGCGTCTCCGGCGACACGCCGCTCGAGCACTTCTATCGCGAGGCGCGCGCATTCCGGATCTACGACGGACCGTCCGAAGTGCACCGGATGGTCATCGCACGGAACGTGCTGCGGCGGGAGACATGAACGACGCGGCGGCGAACGATACGAGTCCCGTCCGTCCGAGTGAGCAGCTCGACTGGGACAAGCTCGCCGCATGGCTGCGAGGCGAGCTCGGACTGACCGGAGAGATGACGGTCGCGCAGTTTCCCGGCGGCCATTCGAACCTCACGTACGATCTGCAGTTCGGAGATCGCGAGCTCGTGCTGCGTCGGCCTCCGTTTGGCCCCGTACCGCCTCGCGCGCACGACATGGCGCGGGAGTATCGCGTCCTGGCAGCGGTGCATCCCCATTTCCCGCTTGCGCCACGTCCCTTCGCGCTCTGTGAGGATCCCGGCATCATCGGATCCGTCTTCTACGTCATGGAGCGGCGACGTGGACTCGTGATCCGCACCGAGGAGCCGGAGTGGATGACCGAAGAGATCCGTCGCAGCATGAGCGCCTCGATCGTCGACACGCTCGCAGACCTTCATGCCATCGACATCGAGCGCACGGGGCTCGACTCACTCGGCAAGCCTGCAGGCTTCGTCGCCCGTCAGATACGCGGCTGGACTGAACGCTGGCACGGCGCAAGAACGGGCGACGTGCCCGACATGGAGTGGCTCGCGAAGTGGCTGGAGGAACGTATCCCGGCCGACCCGGCGCGCGCGACGCTCCTTCATGGGGACTACAAGCTCGACAACGTCATGTTCGACCCTGCGCAGCCGTCGCGCATCACTGGAGTTTTCGATTGGGAGATGAGTACGATCGGCGATCCGCTGGTCGATCTCGGCATCGTTCTCTGCTACTGGGTCCATGCAGTGAGCGACGACGATGCGATCCCGGGCGTGACGGGGCGCAGCGGCTGGTTCAAACGCGAAGAGATCATGGCCCGGTACGCCGAACGCTCAGGCAGCGACGTCGGGGACATCGCCGTGTACGAAGTCTTCGCGTTGTTCAAGCTCGCCGTCGTCATCCAGCAGATCTACGCCCGCTATGTGCGCGGGCAGACGGACGATCCCCGTTTCGCAGCGCTCGGCGGGCGGGTGGCACAGCTGGCGAGGACCGCGAGCGAGGTGACCGGAACTGTCTAGCGGAGCGGGAGAACAACGCCAACTCCGGTACGCACTGCTGTTCCCGGCGTCTGCCTGACGTCTGTCATCAGCGGCAAGCGCAGCGAGTCCGCTGCATGCGGGATCAGGCTCCCGTGCGCCGACCTATGAAGTAGAAGTTCTGCGTGAAGGGGGCGAGCAGCCGCTCGAGGAGGAGATCCGCCAGGTTCACTGCGGATGCCAGAGAGTGAGAAGAGCGCAGCGAGGCCGGGAAGCGATTGAACACGTTGCGCGGAAGAAGGCCGTACCGGCGGCAAGCTACGACTGAGAAGCCCGATGCCTCCGTGAGGGCGCGGATGTCCGGGGCGGAATAGAGATGCTTGTGGAACTTCACGCTCTCGGGAATGCGGGCGTACCGCCGGCCGTAAATGAGACGACTGAGCGTTTCGATATAGCTCAGGCGGTTCGGGAAGTGGTAGACGAGGAGATGACCTGCCGGGGAAAGGACGCGCCGGAGCTCCTGCAGGCTGCTGACTTCTGAACCGCCCGTCTCCTTCACGTGCTCCAGAACGCCGATGCTGAAGACCGCGTCAAATGCGTTCGCCGGGAATGGCAGTGCAAGGGGGTCGCTCTCGCGCACGAATGTCAGTCGGCTGCGCTCTTCGGGACTCAGAGAACCGAAGATCTCCGGCTCGGTCTCCAGGGAGAAGGCCGTAACTCGATAGCCGTGCCGAAGAAGGTAGAAGGAAAAGTGCCCACGGCCGCAGCCCCAGTCCAGCACCGTCGAGCCGGGGGGGACGTACCGTGCAGTAAGAGCGTAAAGGAGCCGGTACTGATTCGCTGCAGTAAGGCTTCGGTACTGGTCGATCAGGCCCAGCGGATCGAGAGAACGGACGAGGCCGTAAATCTCCGCGGTTTCTTCTTCAAGCGGAAGCATCAGGAACCGTATTGTCTCCGGGAGGTCTAACTGTTCTGCGGTTCACCGGCGCGAACCGCACGCTGAATAGTATAGAGCTGGAGACAGAGCAACAAGCGGTTCGCGTCCGGTGCAACCGCTGGTTGGCCGACGCATTGGGAAGACGTATGGCAGCACGAATAGCGGTGAACAGGCGGAGTGCTACTGAAGGAACTGCCGCCACCAGCCAGTAGAAGATGAGCGGAACGAGAGTGATCGCGAAAAGAACTGCAAAATGCTTGAACAATGACTCTGCAAGACAGTGATCTGTTCCAGGCACGATGAAGCAGCAGAGCGAGTGGCAGACAGAAAGCCGCGGCAACGAGCCCGCTGAGCGGCAATTGCACGATCAGCGGGAACTTTCCTCCCCACGGCGATGATGCTCGCAAGAGAGACCGAGGAAAAATACAACGGCACACATGAGTAAGTGGCGAGCCATCTCGCGGGCAGCTCATTTTCATGTCTCTACTCGTGGTGGCTAAGGATCAGCACTCACCGGCGTTGGTGCAACGCAGAGTCAAACGTCACCTGGCTGCCACCTGGCTGAGACCGTCGACGAGGTAAAGATCGCTCAGTGCGCGATGCCACCAGTACGCGTAGGAGCGGCCGTCGGGGGTGACCCTCAGCCGACCGATGCTCATGATGCCGGCCGGATCAGGTGGGGCGAGCTCCCGCCAGCGCTGCCGGTTCCCGCTGGCAGGATCGACGACGAAGACGATGTCCTGGTCGTTGCGATCGGTCACCAGCAGTCCGCTGTCGATCCATTCCCGGACCAAGTCGTCGCCTGTCAGGCCTCGGACGGGACGCGGCCCGGTCTCGTCCAGCGGGAACAGCATCGGCTCGGCCCCGGGGGCGGTGACGGCGACC
>JBGTDX010000052.1:0-16474 GCA_041748075.1 Thermoanaerobaculia bacterium | reverse complement strand
GCCTCGAGTATCGGCCGCAAGTCTTCAGGGATCCTTCGCTTCGCTCAGGATGACACGGTCGTTCGTTGAGGCATTTGCTGACTCCCATCAGCTCTTCACGTAGACTCCCGCGCATGATTCAACGAACGTTTCCCCCCGGCTTCGTCTGGGGGGCCGCAACTTCCGCCTATCAGATCGAAGGCTCGCCGCTGGCCGACGGGGCCGGCGCGAGCAACTGGCACCGCTTCAGCCACACTGCGGGAATGGTTGCGAACGGCGACACCGGCGATGTGGCCTGCGACCACTACAACCGCTTCCCGGAGGACATCGGGCTCATGCGTGAGCTCGGTCTCACCGGCTACCGCTTCAGCATCGCCTGGGGCCGGATTCTGCCTGAGGGCACCGGGCAGGTGAACCAGAAGGGACTCGACTTCTACAGCCGTCTCGTGGACGGACTGCTCGAGGCGGGCATCGAACCTTTTGCGACGCTCTATCACTGGGACCTGCCGGCTGCGCTCGACGACCGTGGCGGCTGGGTAAATCGGGACATCGCCGACTGGTTCGCCGAGTACGCCGATGTTGTCTTCCGCGCGGTGGACGGCCGGATCAAAAAATGGGTGACGCTCAACGAGCCGTGGGTGGTGAGCGACGGCGGATACCTGTACGGCGTCCTCGCACCGGGCCACAGAAGTCCATTTGAGGCCCCGCTCGTCACGCACAATCTGATGCGGGCGCACGGAGCAGCCGTGGTTGCCTATCGCGCAGCCGGAAAGCATGAGATCGGACTCGTGGTGAACCTCGAGCCGAAGTATCCGGCGTCAGACAAGCCGGAGGACATCGAAGCCACGCGGCTCGCCGATGCCTACATGAATCGCCAGTATCTCGATCCGGCTCTGCTCGGATCGTATCCGGACGAGATGCGCGTGATGTTCGAAGAGGCGTGGCCGGAGTTTCCCTCTTCGGACTTCGAGCTCATCAAACAGCCGCTCGATTTCCTGGGAATCAACTACTACACGCGTGGAATCATGAAGGCCGACCCGGAAAAGCCCGTCGAGAAGGCGACGCGCGTTCGCAATGATCACGCGACGCACATGACGATCGGATGGGAGGTCTTCCCGCAGGGGCTGACGGACATTCTGCTGCAGGTCAAAGAGCGGTATGGCGACATTCTGCTCTACATCACGGAGAACGGCTCGACATTCTATGACCCGCCGGTTGCAGAGGAAGGGCGGCTCGAGGATCCGCTGCGTGTCGACTATCTGAGGAAGCACCTCGCCGCGATTCACAACGCGATGGAGGCGGGCGTGAACCTGCGCGGGTATTTCGCATGGTCGCTGCTCGACAACTTCGAATGGTCGCAGGGATTCTCGAAGCGGTTCGGGATCGTGCACGTCGATTACAGCACGCAAAAGCGGACGATCAAGAACAGCGGGCGGCTGTATCAGGATGTGATCCGGAGGAACGGGCTGTAGTTGCTGTGCACCCCTCTCCCCGCGAAGTCGGGGAGAGGGTGGCGCGCGGGATACGAGAGGCCGTATGAACTGCGGGAGTGCCGCGCGCCGGGAGAGGGGCGTCTCGGGCTTGCCGCCTCTCATTCCTGTCGGCTGCATTCGAATTGCGTGCACCGCCCCTCACCCCTGCCCCTCTCCCCGTTCACACGGGGAGAGGGGTTTTCGTTTGCTCACTTCACGCGCACTACGACTTCATGATGCTGGCCCTTCTCCGGAGCAGGCAGCACTCCGCCTTCAACTTCCCGCCCATCCATCTTCACGACCGTGCCCTCTCCGCCCCGCTCGATCGTGATGTCGTACGTAGCACCTCGCCACGTTCTCGTCATCCGTGCGCGGTCCCATAACGGCGGCAGACAGGGATCGATGCACAGGCCCTCCCATTCCGGCCGCACGCCGAGCACCCATTCGCAGACGATTCGCTGCAACCAGGCGGCCGACCCCGTGTACCAGGTCCATCCCGCGCGGCCGTACCATGGCGAGTCGGGACCGTCGACGTTGCCAGGCAGCACATACGGCTCCGCCCAGTAGCGTTCGGGATCCTTGTTCGTCGGATCGATGGCCTCGAGCAGACGTCCGGTGAGCTCGGCATCTTTCGACTTCGCCGCCGCTGCGATGGCCCAGGTAGCCGCGTGCGTGTAGACGCCACCATTCTCACGCAGGCCCGGAGCGTAGCGCGTGATGTAGCCGATCCGTTCGTCGGGCGTGTCGTATGCCGGGGCGAGAAGAAGCGCACCGGGGTCACGCACTAGATGCTCCCGCACCGCGTCCATGCACTGTGCAGCTCGATCGGGCGGAGCGATGTCGTTGAGGATCGCCCACGTCTGCGCGTTGAGAAAAATCTTTCCGACGCGATTTGCTGCGCTGCCAATCCTGCTGCCGTCGTCGAGTGTGGCACGCCAGTACCAGCCGCCATCCCATCCATGCTCGTTGATTGCGTCGACGAGCTTCCTGCGCCGCTCCCGATAGTCCGCCGCGAATGCCGCCTTTCCGCTGCGCTCATGGATTTCGGCCCACTCAGCGAGGCATCCCGCGAGAAAGTGCGCCAGCCAGATGGACTCGCCCTTCTCCTTCATTCCAGCGGCTGAGAGGCCGTCGTTCCAGTCGCCTGCTCCGATAAACGGAAGCCCGCGCGCGCTGCTACGGCTGAAGACGCGCTCGAAGGCGCGGCGAACATGCTCTTCGAGCGTCGCCGGAGTTTCTTCGTCGAGAAACGGGGATCGATCATCGAGAATCGAAAAGTCGCCCGTCTCACGGATGTAGTTCGGTGTCACGAACGACATCCAGAGCAGATCGTCGGTCATCTTCGTGATGAGCCCCTGCTCGGAGAGCGGATGCCACCAGTGATAGACGGACCCGTCAGCGAACTGGTGCGCCGCATGAAGGTTGATCTGTTTCCGGCAGAGCGCCGGATCGATTGTCAGCCAGATCTGCGAGTCCTGCAGCTGATCGCGAAATCCATACGCGCCGCTCTGCTGGTAGTAGCCGGCGCGTCCCCAGATCCTGGACGAGATGGCCTGGTAGCGGACCCAGTCGTTGATCAACGAGTCGAACCGATTGTCCGGAGTTTCGATGCGGTGGGAAGAGAGGCGTTCGACCCACGATTGCTTCACTTCTTCGAGCGCCGCATCCATCTTCGCCACATCGAGCCACGTCGAAAGCAACGCCGCGGACGCGTCCCGCGATTTGTCGACCGCGATCGCGAAGCCGACGCGTTTCTCCTCGCCGGCCTTCAGCTCGATTTTCGTTCGCATCGCAGCGATCGGGTCGTAGTGCATCCCGAACAGCCCTCGCCACGAATCCTGCGCGAGCGCGGCGGGAGAACGGAGACTGCCGTATCTGCCAAGGAACGCCGACTTTTCACCCTCGGCAGAGATGAGCGGCTCGGTAGTGCCGAAGCCTGCGACGTATGGGAAGTCGGTGTTCCAGTGTCCCCACTCTTTCGACGGAATGTCCCACATGTGATTCCAGCCGAACACGGCGTGAAGGTCTGCGTCGTAGGCAGTCTCGATGAAGAGCTTGTGAAACTCGCGACGCGGAGCAGGCGTGACACCGCACGCCCATTCGAGAAAGCCGGTGAGCTCGAGGCTGCGCGGAGCATCCGAGACGTTCTTCAGCGTGACGATCCACAGCTCGACCGTTTCCGACTCGTGCGGGAAAAGAGTCCAGCTGGTTTCGATGCCGCTCCGTCTGCCGGCGAAGGTCGTGTATCCGATGCCGTGGCGGCACTCGAATGTATCCATTCCCGCCCACACCGGGGACGGCGAGAGCGACCAGAGATCGCCGGAACTGCTGTCGCGCAGGTAGAGGAACTTTCCGCTGGCATCCTGCGCAAAATCCTGCTGCCAGTTGTTGATGGTCGCAAGCTGCGAGTTGTCGATCCACGTAAAGCCGCTGCCGGTCTGGCTCACCGCGAGTCCGAGGCGCGGATTGGAGATGATGTTCGCCCAGGGGCGCGGCGTCCGCGCGTCGGTGATGATGTATTCACGGCCGTCGGCTGAGAAGTGGCCGTAGGTGTTGTGGAAGAATTCGTTACTGCGGGCCATGAGGCTCCTTCATTGGACGGGGAGTGAACGGGCCGGTCATCCCAATGCGATTGATCAGCCTCGGCTGCGAGAGAGGTGGCCGGTATCCGCGGCGCGCGCAGGCGCGCCACACAGTTCTGGCCCCGGGCTCTGCCCGGGGCAGGCGTGGCGCGAGTACCAAGCGCGGCCGCGAAGGCGGCCGCTCCAGAGCTCTCTCTGCAAGGCGGTCCTGTAGCGACCGCCTTCGCGGCCGCCGGATGGGTGTGCGTTCTGACCTACCCCGGGCGAAGCCCGGGGCTAAACTGTATCGCGCGCCTGCGCGCGCGGCACGCTCGTTCATCGAATCGATGATCATTCGCCGGATCTCCTCGGCGGCACGTTCAGCCGGATGTCTGCCGGCAGCGCTCGAACCACTGTCTCGCTGCCGTCGGCCGGCGAGATCACGACGATTCCTCCCGAGGGGAGGCGCAGTCCGTCTTCGATATGCACCCGGATCGCTCCGGCTTCCTCGAGCATCGAGTACGTGAGTGGACCGTAGGGCGTGCGCAGTTGCGCAATCCGGACTCCCGTCGTTCCACGCAGCCATTCCATCGGGATTCCTGCACCGAGAACCAGTGATTGATCGTCTTCTCTTTCGTACGCGAAGATGTCGAGGATCGATCGGATGAAGTCCGAGCCGACCCAGGTGTGAGGCATGTCCCCAATGAACTTTGGCGTTGCAGGATCATCGAAAACGACCTCGGCCCAATGGTTCCAGCCCGGAGGTCGTGAGTCGCCGAAGAAGAATTCGATCAGTTCGTGCGCGCGCTCTTTCTGCCCGAGCCGGATGAAAGTGCCGGCCACGCGCCATTCGTACGGCGTGTAGGCATCCCATTCGAGCTGACCATCGCGTCGCGCAACGAAGTTCTCATAGTACTTGTCGAATGTCCGCTGCAGCGCAGGCTGCGGAAGGTTGGGGAATTCGTCGACGGGGGAAACGGCAATCGTAGTCGAGGTCGCGTCGAAGTCTCCCAGCTCGACAGAACCGGGGATGTAGTCGATCCCGTGCATCGCCATCGCGCGGTCGATGGACGCGTAGAGATCCTTCTGGAACTCGTCGCGGATCGTGGCGAAGCGTTTTCGTTCTTCGGGACGTTCGAGGATTGCGGCCATCTCGACTGCGTCCTTCAATCCTTTCAGAATGAAGAAAGTGTCCCAGTAGGAATGCATCGGCTTGGCCGAGTAACCCTCGTGGCTGATCGATTCCGGCACGAGCCCGTAGTACGCCAGCTTCTCGGGAGTCTGATACTCCGGCGTGCGGCGGAGCTGCCTGAGAGAGTCGATGAAGTCGACGGTGCGGACCACGTGCGGCCACATCTTCAGGAGCAGCGTGCGGTCGCGCGTGAACTTGTAGGTCTCCATCGTCAGGTAGATGAACTGGCCGTGGCTGTCGTGTTCGTCCACGGGATCGGCGCCTCGCGCATCGACACAGCAGGGGATCTTCCCGCTGGGATACTGGAAGCCGGCGTACCATTCGAGGAAACGAACGACCTCTTCGGCATGTCCGAGTCGGAGGAGTGCTGCGGAGGTCAGGGCACCGTCACGGATCCAGGAGCGGTCGTAGGAACGCGAGCCCGGCTGGATGCGCGGACCATCGATGTTGATGAGGATGTAGGCCAGATTGCTGCGAATCGTGCGCGCAAGGTAGCTCGCACTTTCCGGAAGCTTAATCTCCACGCGCGCGAGCTGCGACTCCCACCCAACGCGCGCGGCCGTCAACTCGTCCTCGGCTCTCGCCGACGCCGCAGCGGGAGTGAGATTGCCGCGGAGCGCTGCCGGGCGTTCCCAGAGAGGCACGGCGAGCACGAATTCCTGCGATGCTCCGGGCGCGAGATCGAAGTTCCATGTCATCAGGCCCGAAGCTGCAGAGAAGTCGTCCTCGACGCTCTGCGAGGAGGGTAGAGATCCCTCTCGAAGGCCGGCAACGACATCTCCCTGATCGAATGTTGCGGCTCCGAACGAGATGAGGGGTGTGAGTGGCACGATCGTCCGTTCGTCGACGTCGATGAACTCACCATCGTGCGCAATGTTCGAAATCTGTGAGGCACCTCCGATGACGGCGAGGAACTGCCAGGGCGGATTGACCTGGAAGGGCCGGATCGCGACGTGCAGCGAGCCTCTCTGCGGTCTTCCGGTTTCATTCTTGATGCGGTAGCGGACCCAGATCACCGAGTGTCTGGGCTGGCCGGAATCCCATGTTGTTACGGCGAGCCTGAGCCCACCCGGACCCTCCCGGTTCTGAGTTCTGAGTTCTGAGTTGTGAGTAGCTACGTTCCACTCCACGGTTGGGATCGGGAGCTCGCCGTTTTCGAGGGATTGGGTGATTGATGTTGCATCGGCCCACGTGACGAGTTTCGGTATCACTGAAGGCCCCTCACCCCTTACCCCTCTCCCGCCGGGAGAGGGGGATAGAGTGAGCATCGGTTCGAGCGAGAAGCCGCCGGCGCCGATCTCGATGGCACCTTCCTCATTGATGAGCGCTTCACGGTCATCGGCGGCAACGCCGACGATGGTCCAGTAGGACTGGACGTTCTGAAAGTATTTCGGGTAGGTGCCGCGCGGGGCTTCGGACGCGATACGGCGAAAGAATTCCGTTCGTGACTGCGCGAACTCGAGCGGCTCGATCCGGATCTCGCGGATCGCATAACCGCGACCGCGACTGCTTTCGACGAGGTTGAGCCTCACGTAACGGCTGTCGGACTCGGGCATGAAGAGGTAGTCGCGGCCACCGCCACCGTTCTCGACGCGCCGCACCGTGTCCCATCGCTTCCCGTCCTCGGAGAACTGCACCTCGTAGGTGCGCGCGAAGTCTTCTGTGCCCCACTCGATGACGATGCCGCCGAACTCCCGCCTTCGGAGAAAGTCGATGTCAATCGACTGGCGGGCGGAAGCGTTGCTGCGCCATTCGGTATCAGGGTTCCCATCCAGCGCGAGCCGTGCCGCCGTTCGCCCGGACGATGCAGTGAGCTCCGGGGCGAGATCGTAAGGCCGTTCCGGTTCGAGTGGCGTGAAGGTGAAGTCGTCGATCCAGACGGTTCCTTTTCCTCCCGTTGCCGCCGTGATGACGATCTCGAGGCCGGAAGTCCGCCTGATCTCCTGGTCTCTGGCCGGTCCCCAGGCGAAGCTCAGGTTCCGCCGTTTGATGCGCATGCGCGTCCACTCGGCGGGGAATGAAAAGTCGCGATTGTTGACCCACCAGACGTTCTCACCCGTCGGATCGAGCACCTTGAACTCGAGCGTGTTGACGGGGGAATCACCGCGAATCCAGAAGGTGATTTCGTAGTTCTCCGGCAGGTCGAGTGCGATCGGTTTGCGCGCGATCGCGTAGCCTCCTCCACCCTGGAAGTCGTAGTCGAGCCGCATCGCCTGGCCCCTGCGGCCGGCATCGCGACCGATGGCCAGGGAGACTCCATCAGAGGGCGCCGCGATCCAGTCGTTCGGGCCGTCGAAGTTGTCGATGACGACAGGCGACTGCGCGCCGAGAGACGGGGCGAGTAAAAAAACCAGGAACGCGAAAACCAGAACCCCTCGCCCCGCGTGAGCGGGGAGTGGGGCAGGGGAGAGGGGCGGCAAAACCGCGCCGGTCCTGGACAGGGGAGCGGATGCAACGCCCCTCACCCGGCTCGCAGGCTCGCCACCCTCTCCCCGCTCACGCGGGGCGAGGGAGAGCACGCGCCGGTCAACGCTTTCTTTAAAAGGTTGAGCCGCTCTCTTCGTCATTCGTCACTCGTCATTCGTCATTCGCCTCATCCCTTGACACTGCCGACCATGAGGCCGGCGATGTAGTGGCGTTGCAGGGCGAGGAACAGGATCAGAACCGGGAGAACCGTCAGCACCGAGCTCGCCATCATCAGCTCGGTGTCCTGCACGTGCTCGCCGACGAGATTCGCAAGCGATACCGGCAGTGTGTAGCGGCTGTCATCGACCAGAACGATCAAGGGCCACATGAAATCGTTCCAGCTCGTCATGAAGGTGAAGATGGCCAGCGTAACCAGGATAGGTCGCGCCAGCGGAAGGACGATCGACCAGTAGATCTGAAACTCGGATGCGCCGTCGATACGCGCCGCGTCGAGCAGCTCGTCCGGGATCGAAAGCATGAACTGCCGGATGAGGAAGATCCCGAAGATGCTCGCGAGGCCCGGGATCACGACGCCGGCGTAAGTGTTCACCAGCCCGATCGACTTGAGCATCAGGAACAAAGGGAGCATGCCGACCTGAGTCGGGATCACCAGCGCGCCGACGAGAATGGCAAATAGAGTATTGCGGCGGCGGAATCGCAGCTTCGCAAACGCGTAACCGGCCATCGAGTTGACGAGAAGTGAAATCGAAGTGACGGTGAGCGCCACGAGTGTGCTGTTGAGAAATGATCGCCCGAGGTTGAGCCGGGTGAAGATGTCGCGATAGTGCTCGAAGGTGACGCTGCTCGGAAAGAGCCGCGGGGGATACATCATCGCCTCACCCGTCGGCATGAGAGAGGCTGAGATCATCCAGAGGAGCGGAAAGATCGTGAAGATCGAGCTGACGATCAGCGCCGCGTGAATCAACAGCGTGCCCGCGTTGCGATTCATGACTGCCTCGCTTTCTGCAGTCTGAACTGAATCGCGGTTGCGACCGCGATGATGGTGAACAGCACGAATGCCACGGACGCTGCGTAGCCCATGTTCCACCAGCGGAAGCCCTGTTCATACATCAGCATGACGACCGAGAGCGTGCTGTTGAGCGGACCTCCGTCGGGCGTCATGACGTATGGCTCGGCGAAGAGCTGGAAGTAGCCAATCGCCGTGACGATTCCGACGAAGAGAAACGTCGGAGCGAGCATCGGAATCGTGATGAAACGGAACTGCTGCCACGGCCCTGCGCCATCGATTCTTGCCGCTTCGTACAACTCCTCGGAGATGTTCTGCAGCCCTGCAACGAAGATGATCATGTTGTAGCCGAAGTTCTTCCAGACGGCGAGCAGGATGATCGCGGGCATCGCGAAGCGAGGATCTCCCAGCCAGTCGATCGGTTCGATGCCGATGTAACCGAGGAACTGGTTCAAGAGGCCGAAGCGGGGATGGTAGAGGTAACGCCAGACGATCGCCACCGCTACGAGTGTCGTTACAACCGGCGCGAAGAAAATCGTTCGGAACATCCCTTTCCACCGCGCTAGCTTCGAGTTGACCAGGAGCGCCGCGCTGAGGGAAACGGCCACCGTGAGAGGTCCGCCAATGAAGGCGAAGTAAAGGGTGTTGCGCAACGCTTTCCAGAAGATCGGTGCGTTGAGAAGCTCGATGTAATTCTTCAGGCCGACGAAACGGAGGTTGTTGATGTCGCCGAGGGCGTAGATGTCAAAGTCGGTGATGCTGAGAAGGAACGCGGCGAAAACCGGAACGAAGAAGAAGACAAGAAGGAGTGTGAGCGCAGGCGCGAGGAACCAGAGCGCCGCCCGCGCCTCGCCGGACATCCACTTCGGCTGGACAGCGCGGTCAGTGGGCATGGGGGGCTCGGTGGTTGTGGGTTGTGGGTTGTGGGTTGTGGGAGGTGCACGCTCGGTCAGAGGTTCTGCTTTTACGGTCGCTGCGGTTGCAACACCCCTCTCCCCTGCCCCTCTCCCCGCTGACGCGGGGCGAGGGGTTCCGCGGGGAGGTCGGGTCCCACAACCCACAACCCACAACCCACAACCCAGAACTACTCACCGGCCGCTCTCCTGCTGCGCCATCACCCACCGCCGCTTCTCGAGGATTCTGTCCGCCCGCGCGTCTAGGTTCGCCAGGGCCGCGTCGATCGTTCGTTCTCCGCGGATCGCCGACTCGGCGGTTTCCCAGACGATCGTCGCGATCTGTTCCCACTCGGCGACCTTCGGCGTCGGCGTGACGTTTTCGAGCTGCTCGCGAAATGCCGCAGCGATCGGATCATTCGCCAGAGCGGGAACTTCCCACGCCCCTTCGTTCGCCGGAAGGCTTCCAGTCAGCTCGAAAAATCGGATCTGCTGTTCGGGCTCCGAGAGAAATTCGATGAGCTTCCACGCGGCTTCTTTCTTTTCGGAGCGATTGAACATCACGAGGCTCGCACCTCCTGCGAGCGATGTTCCGGGATACGTCTTTCCGGGTGGAGCCGGCATCGGTGCAGTGCTCCACTTTCCTTCCATGGCAGGACTGAGCCTGCGGCGGAACTCCCCGATGTTCCACGGTCCGGTGATGTACATCGCGAAATCGCCCGCCTCGAACTGCTGAAAGATGTTGGCGACCTGCGAGTTGCTGAGCACCGGAGCGTAGCCCTGTCGGAAGAGTCCTACATAGAACTCGAACGCCCTCCGGAACTCCGGCTGCTGGAATGCTCCGTTTCCTCCGTCCTCGGTCAGCAGCGGCGAGTCCTGCTGCAGGGCGAGAAGGATTGGCTGGCTCCATTCATTCGTCGGCAGGAGGATGGGAAATCGATTCGTTCCTCCTCGGGCGGCGAGCCGCTTCATCGCTTCGGTCCACTCCGCCCATGTTCGCGGCGGAGTGGAAAATCCGACCGAAGCAAGGATGTCGGTCCTGTAGAAGAGGAGGCGCGTGTCGACATACCAGGGCACGCCGTAGACGTCGTCGCCGATCGTGTTCGTTGCCCAGATGCCGTCGAAGAAATCGGACGGCTCGATTGCCGACGAGCGGCTGACGTATGGAGTGAGATTTTCGAGAGCGCGTATGGTGACGAATTCCGGGATCCACGTGTTTCCGAGTTGCGCGACGTCGGGCGTTGCCTCGCCGACGTGGCCGGTGAGAAGTTTTTCGTGAGCTGCTGTCCACGGGATCTGCTGTACGGAGACGCGAATGTTCGGATTGCGGCGATGGAACTCCGGCATCATCTCGGCGACGACCTGACCTTCGCGTCCGAGGCCCCACATCTCGAGGCGAATGATGCCGTCGTCGCGCGCGGCTGAACAGGACAGAAGAAGTGTGACCGCGAGTATCGGGAACCGGGATCTCAAGGAGCGCTCTCCAGCCAGCCGCCCCTGAAGCCTGCTCTGCGGAGACCGCGGATGATGTGCGGGTTCTTCTTCATCGTTTCCCACACGAGGCCGGAGCGGTAGTTCTCGATCATGATTACGATCGGTCCCTGGTCGATTCCGAGATAGTCGTTGTTGATCCATCCGAGCTCCGGGTCGACGGATCCGTGCTGGGTTTTCACATCGAACCTGAACGTCGGATTGAATGCGTCGAGGAACCCATAGGTCGAGTAGAGCTTCGAGCCGTAGCGACGGTGCATTTCCTCGATCGCGGGAATGACGATCTCGGGGGCGAATGGGATCGATGCGGCAGCGGCAGTCGGCGCGATCGTTCCGTCATCGCGGATCTCGGTCGCCGCAGCGCCGCGGGCTGTGTAAGTGAAGAACCGGCGCATCTGCCCGTTCACTTCGAATTCCGCGTCGATCGGCCCGTCGCAGGCGGTGAGGCCCCAGACGTTTTCTCCGTAGTCCTGCCAGCCCATTGGATTCTCGATCGCGTAAGCGCGTTGTGCGTATGTCGCTCTGCGACTGTTCTCGAAGTAATCGATGCCGCGCGCGCGCATGTATTCGTCCTGAATTCCGCGGAAGTCGATCCATACGTGCGAGTACTGGTGGCCGAAGTGTGGAGCGAAGTTCACATGCTCGTAACCCTGAAAGTTCAACCACTGATAGGTGCTGGTCCACTCGTCCCACGCTTCCGGCGGGATCGGATGGGTGGGAGATGCCAGCGCGAGGATGTACAGGATCATCGCCTCGTTGAGCCCCTCCCAGTCGTGGGGGATGAAGCCCTCATCCGGTCTCCACCCCATGCTCACGAGGGGCTGGCGGACGATTGCCCAGTTCCAGTCGGCGCGCCGGTAGAGCTCTTCGGCGGCCTGACGGATCTCGGCTTCGACCGGATTGTCACGGTCGAAGTACGACTGGCAGAAGAGCGCGCCGGCGAAGAAGAGTGTCGTGTCGATGGTCGAGAGCTCGACGTTCTCGAACCGTTCACCCGTCTTCATGTCGAGAAAGTGATAGAGGAATCCCTTGTGGCCCGTAGTGCCGCTCTTCGCCGGGCCTTCGGGCGCATTCACGAAGAAGCGGAGAGTCGTGAGGACTCTCTCTGCCGCCTGTTCGCGCGTGATGTAGCCTCGCTCGGCGCCAATGGGGTAGACCGTCAGTCCGAAGCCGACCGCCGCGACGCTCGAGAAGGATGGTGTCGGGTAGCGGTCAGGAACGAGGCCATTCTCCGGATTCGTGGTTTCCCAGAAGAAGTCGAACGTCCGCTTCTGCACGTCTTCGAGCAGAGGATTGAACTGAGGCCGCTGAGCGGGACGGGTGCGCGGGTTGGCGCTGATGCAGCCGGTACCGAGGGCGGTGATGAAAAGCGACAGGACGATGGTGCGGGTGATGCGGGTTGTCATTGGAACTCCGTAAGGGAAGTCTGAGGAACTTGTCATCCTGAGCGAAGCGAAGGATCTTCTTGGAGAGATCGAGCGTCGCAAGAAGATCCTTTGCTTCGCTCAGGATGACATTGGTCCTTCTCTCGCCACCTTGACTTGTCCCGTCATTCTGACGCTCGGGAAATGACGGCGGGATTGCGCGAAACAACGGGGCGGCCCGCCGGCCGCCCCGAGTCTACGTACCTAGAAGCCCAGTCTCAGGCCAACCTGAAAGCGCCTCTGCGACCCGCTGACGATCGCGTTCGGCTCTCCGAAGCGGGGGTTACCCTCCGGCGGAATGAACGACTCGTAGTTGGTGAACCGGTCTTCATCGAAGACGTTGAAGGCTTCGAGGATGAGTCCGATCCTGGAGGATCCGACGAGCCGGAAGTCCTTCTCGGCGCGAAGGTCGACGGTGGTAAAGCTGCGACCCCGTCCTTCACCGCGCCGGTTCACGAATTCGTTCGGACCGAAGCCGCGCGACGCATCTCCGACGTTGAATGCATCGCCTGAACCGTACTGAATGAGCGTGCCGAGGCGGATGTCGAACGGGATGCCGACCAGACCGCTCGCGACCACTACATGCTCGCGCGATCCCGGGACTGTGTAGCGCGGATACGCCAGAACGGTCACTTCGTCGAAGCTGAAGAGATCTCCGCCGATCTGCTCGGCTTCGCTCCATGTGTAGGCGAGGTTGAAGCCCCAGTTCGAGCTCGCCGTGAAGGGGCGGTCGAGCGTGAGGTAGACCGCGTCGTACCAGGTCCTTCTGTCGTCGGTCGAGATCAGCACGTTCGAGAACGGCCAGGCTGGATCCACCAGACAGCAGGTGCCGTTCGGATTGCGGCTGCCGAAGATGTAGGAAAGACCGTTGTAGCTGCGGATGTTCGCATAGCTCAGAGAGGCGAGGAAGTCGCCCACCTGCTGACGCACACCGATGTTCCACTGATCCGAATACGGCGTTTCCGTGTCGTTCTCGATGAGGAAGGCCTCCGGCTTACCCGTTCTGCCGGCAGCGATGACTTCCTGCAGGCCCGCCTCCGTGAAGTAGCGGTTATCCCACATGACAGTCTCGAATCCGTCCCTCGGCTGTCCATCTGCTGAGAAACGGAAGGTGCCCTCCCGGTACTGTTGTTTGAAGCGAACGTCGAGGATGTCGTTGAACAGCACGCGGTCGTAGTATTTGCCCGCGCCGCCGAAGACGACCGTTCGTCCGTTCGAGAAGACGTCGTAGGAGATCCCGAGGCGGGGAGCGAACAGATCCTTCGGTGTTTCACGCTGTGTTCCGTCCGTGAAGTAGCGCGCCGGAAGGATTCCCTGGAACGTCTGCCGGATGTTGTCCGGAGTGACGTAGTCGGGATCGAGCATGTTCGTCTCGTAGTCCCACCGAATGCCCATGTTGACGAGCAGCTGGTTATTGACGGCCCACTCGTCCTGAACGTAGATGCCGTACTGCTGGTTGTCTGCGGAAAGGTCCGGGTCGCCGAGGCCGTAGTTAGCCTCGATGGGGAAGTCCGTGCTGATGTCCGGATTGAAGATGAAGAGGGGATTGCCGAAGAAGTCCTTCTGCACGTTGTACTCGAGGAACTCGGCGATCGCGCCGACCTTGAACGTGTGCGTGCCGCCCATTTCAAAACCGGTGAAACTGATGTCGTCCCGGATCGAAAGGCGCTCCTGACCGATGTCCTGCTGCCCTCCGCGGCCTCCCACCCAGCCGAAGCCGAAGTAGAGACGTGAGGGGGCGTCGATCACGGGGGTCGGCGACCACGAATAGTCGTTGTAGCTCAAAGATGCTTCGTTCAGCCAGGTGTTCGAGGCGTACTGATGGCGGAGCGTAGTGCCCCAGATTTCCTGTTTCACGTTCTCGCCCGCTTCGCGTGCCCGGTCTCCTCCGAAACTGCGGATATCGGTCTCATCACGGTACATCGCACTCCAGTCGATGATCTGGCTCGAGCTGGGCTGGAAGCTCAACTTGCCGAACGCGAGGTCTTCGCGGAACGGCTGGGTGAAGACGCCTTCACGATCGAGGAACTGTTGGGCCCAGGGCTGCGTGCGGTTCGGTCCGAAAAAGACTCGCTCCTGACGATCCTGGTCGTTCGCTTCGAACGAGAAGAAGAAGTGCATGCGGTCTTCGACGATCGGCCCGCCGAGGCTCAGGCCCCACTGCAGGCGCTCGTACTCGGGCTTTGGTTGGTTCCGGGCCTCGGAGAAGGGATCATTCTCGACGAGCCCCTTGTCCTGATAGTAGGCGAAGATGTCGCCGCGGAGCTGATTGGAGCCCGACTTGGTGACTGCGGTGATGATTGCGCTCGATGCCTTCTGGTACTCGGCGCTGTAGTTCTGCGTGATGACGCGGAACTCCTGCACGGCGTTCTGCGGGAAGGGGTTGCCGCGGCTCGAGTCCTGTCCGATGACGCCGCCCTGGATGACGTCGTTCTTGAGACTGACTCCGTCGATGTAGACGTTCGTCGCTGCAGCCGTCTGCGCTCCACCGCGAACCTGTTTGTTCGTGGGATCCTGACTGACGGTCACTCCCGGCGCGAGAGCTGCGAAGTTCAGGAAATTCCGATCGTTCTGCGGCAGGCTCTCGATCTGCGACTGGCTGACGTTGGTGCTGACTTCCGGACTGCGGGAGTCAATCAACTGGTCACCTACGACGGTGATCGACTCGGTCAGGACGCTCGTCGGCGTGACCTGGAAATTCAGATCCAGCGTCTGTCCGACCAGAACCGAGACCTGATCGGTGGCGACCTCGTAGGCCTGGGAGGCGACGATGATCGTGTAGGAGCCGGGCGTGAGGCCTCCGAGCGAGAAGGAGCCATTCGCGCGTGAGGTGGTGGTGTAGGTGAAGCCGCTCGCGGCGTTGGTCGCAACGACATCGGCGCCCACGACCGGAGCGCCGGATTCGCTGATCACCGTGCCCCGGATGGTCGATGTCGTCGTCTGCGCGTACGCAGTCCATGGGTGAAACGCCAGCAGCGCTACCAACCCGAACAGGATGGTCGGCGCTGCAAAATTCCTCAGAAACTCTCTCATGGAACGATCTCCTCAGTGGATGGCAAATGGTTCAGTGGTTAGCCTGGTCTTCATGGCGAGACCGGCGATCCGGCCTGCGCGAGTAAATAAGGAGGGGGAAGGGTGGGCAAAGAGTGCGGATCGATCGTCGCGGTATCGGACCGTTTTCTTGAGGTGCGTCAGGAGCGCACTGAAGGAAGGCGAACTCATCGGTTGTAACCGGTTACAGAATCGGTTACACACTATCCCTATGGAGAGAGAGTGTCAAGAGAATGTGTCGAGAATTGGTGCGGCCACGAGACACCGGGGTGGTACGCCTTCGTTCGGCGAGCGAGGGCTTCGTGCGGGCACACGGTGCGCTCAGCACTGTTATTAATGAGGTATTAATCTACTGAATAATCAGGCGATAATGCTGTTACATATTGAGTCAACCAGTAAACAGACCATAAAATGGCAAAATAATCGGTGGGAATAAGGCTGCCCGGCCGTTGTTAGAGCATCCGTTCCACGAGTTCTTTGATCAGCGAAGCGGAAGCAGCATCGGCGGCAGTCGGAGCATTCCGAGGGCAGTCGGGGTAAGAGTCGAGAGTGCGGCGGAGGGCGTGCGCAGCAGTACTCTTCATTGTTATCCCCACGTCCAGCGGATCAGGCCCGAAACGCGCATGGATGTCAGTGTGGAAGGGTGTTCTGTGGCCGGGTTTTCATGACGGCGCCGGTTGAAATAAACGCGGCGGGATGTTGTTGTGTCATGACGGCGCAGGGGAAAATCCGATTGACAGGAACGTCGAACGGGTTTATCGTTCCACTCCCTGCAGCGCCCGGGTCGCCGGTTCTTTCAAGTCATCCTCGAGCAGCTTCCGCAACATCGAAATCAAGCGAAATCTTTTCGCGACCGGGCCGTGAAACGGCGCGCGAAACGGGAAGGGATTTCGCTTGACATCGAAGGGTGGGCTAAGGCACTCTGTGCAGCCCTCCGGGCGAGGTCGGTTCATTGAAAACTGAATAGGGAAGTCGAAA
>JBGTDX010000051.1:0-40427 GCA_041748075.1 Thermoanaerobaculia bacterium | reverse complement strand
AAAAACGCCGCCGGCGCGCTGGAAACCATGCTCTTCACCGCCGAGACTTCCTGGCAGGCCCGGCGGGTGGAAGAGACCCAGCGGTGGGTTTCCATGGGACTCGACGCCGCCCGCGCGGCCGGCGCTTCTGAACCTCTCAGTCGCTTCCTCTCGCTTGCCGCTACCGTCGCGCATCTTCGCGGAGAGTACGACAAGGCGAACAACTACCTCGAGGAGATGGAACGCGTGGCGCCTTCCGAGGATGGGACCACGATCGAGGAAGACATGCCTCGCGGCGGAACCCTGCGCGTGGCGTTGATGAATCCCATCCAGGCGCGGGAGCCCGCCGAGATCGAGACGGACGAGGAAGTTGAAGTCCTGTCCCTGATCTTCGAGCCTCTAGTAACCTTCGATGAACAGGGTCACGTCGTGCCTCTTCTCTGCGAATCGTGGGAGACGAGCGAAGACGGCAGGAGTTTTTACTTCAACCTCCGATCGGACGTCCGTTTTCATGACGGCTCCGTGTTCGACGCCGAGGGCCTCCGGTCGGCCTTCGAGCGCTCCATACGCAGGCGCCGGCGAGAGATGAAGCCCGCCTTCGCCCTGATTGAAGGTGTATCGGAGTTTCATCGTGGAGAAACGGACAACGTCGCAGGGCTGGTCGCCCACTCGAAACTCCGTCTGGAAGTACGAACCACCGAGGCGCTGGCGATTTATCCCGCCTTTCTCACCGAACGTGCTGCAGCGGCGTTCCGGGTTGCTGATGATGGAACGACGATTGTCGGCACAGGCCCCTTCCGCATGGAACGCCACGAGAGCGACCGGATCGAGCTCGTGGCCAACGCTGCATACTGGCGTGGAGATCCTCCGCATCTGGATAAGATCGAGTTCCGCACCTACACCAACGCCTCCCAGATCGCCGCGGATCTTCGCTCCGGCAGGATCGACATCGCGCGCGACCTCTCGCCGCGTGATTTCGAGGACGTTCTCCGCGACGCACGCTTTCGCTCCGGACTGGTCGAGACGCCAAAAAAGAACATCTATCTCGTCGTATTCAACACACGGTCGCAGGGCAGCGTGCCCGAGCTGAGTCCGGCAGCGCGAAGAGCCATTCTTGGATCGATTCGCGTGCGGGAAACCGTCTGGCAGACGCTCGGACGTCTGGCCCAGCCTGCCGCTTCGCTGATTCCACCCGGAATTCTCGGGCACGAGGCGGGACGGAAGCGCACTACGCTTTCGCGAGAAGAAGCACAGCAGATCCTGCAGGAGAGCGGGGTTGATCTCCCGCTGACTCTCCGCGCCGCAGTTCACCCGTTTCTGCTGAACCGCTATCGCTCGTTTCTGGATGCGGTGCTGCTGGCCTGGAGCGAGATCGGCGTCACGGTGGAGATCGAGACCACGAGCATGGAGTCCTATCTCGCCCGGTTCAGCGACAGCTCTGAGGTCGACCTGATGATCGGTCGCTGGAACGCCGACTTCGACGACCCGGACAACTTCACGCATGGCCTTTTCGACTCACAGACCGGAGCCTTCAACGCCTGGTACTCCTCGGAGGAGACCGACGCGATGCTGAACGAGGCGCGCAGCGAGGTCGACCCTTCGGTTCGGGAGGGGCTCTACCGCCGCTTCGAGTCGCGCCTTCTGGACGACGGCGTGCTTCTTCCGCTCTTCCACGACATCGACTACCGCATCGCCGCACCCCGCGCACGGGGCCTCAAGCTCCGCGGCAGTGCGCCTTACGTCAACTATCGGGAGATCGGCAAGGCAGAGACAGATGCCCCGGTCGTTGCACAGGCGAGACCGTCCGGCGGAATGTTACACGTTCCCATTGCCGAGGCGGTGCGCCAGCTCGATCCGCACCTGATGCAGATAGCAGAAGAGGGCGAAGTCATCTCCACCGTTTTCGAGACAATCACACGGAACGACGGCGCGCGCATCGTCCCGTGGCTCGCATCTTCGATTACACCCGAGGACGGTGGGCGGCGTTACCGGATCGTGCTGCGCGATAACGTTCGCTTCCACGACGGCCGGCGCCTAACCGCCCGCGACGTTCGCTATTCGTGGGAACGTGGCATCACCCAGGGTACCATCAACCTTCGCGCACTTTTTGCCACCGTAACTGGCGCTCAGCGTCTCATCGACGGAAGCACGCGGGACCTCGAAGGCCTGCGCATCGTGTCCGATCGGGAGCTTGTCGTCGAGCTGACATCTCCGGTGGCATTCTTCCCCGCGATCGTCTCCTGGCCGGGCTGCGCGATCACCCAGGAAGGAGCAACTCAATTCAGTGGAAGCTGGCGTGACGGCTGTGTGGGCACCGGTCCCTTCCGTGTCCTTCAGTTCCAGCCCGGACGCGAGCTCGAGCTGGAACGGAACCCGACTTACTGGCGTGAGGGCCTGCCCTTGAGTGAAGGGCTCATCTTCCACCTCGGCGCCACTTCCGAACAGATCAAAGGGGAGTTCCGAGCCGGCCGCTACTCGCTCGCATACGCTCTCTATCCGGCCGACGTCGAGGAGCTCAGGCACGATCCTTCGCTCGCTTCCGGCTACCGTGAAATCCCGCGACTTTCGATTTACTACGTAGCGCTGAACCGTTACCGGCCACCTCTCGATGATCCTGCGTTGCGGCGCCGTCTCGTAAAGACGCTTGACGTTCCGGCCATCGTTCGCCGGGCCCTTCGGAACGGAGCCATCCCGGCCAACGGCATCATTCCTCCGGGATTGCTCGGTCACAGGCCCAGCCCTATGAGCTCAGGTCCGGCTCCGACGGATGACCTCGACCTCGATCTCGATCTGACCGCGGGCATCCACCCCATGTTTCTCGGCCAGTACGCTGCCGTTGCCGATGAAGTGATCGCGGCGTTCAAACGAAAAGGCGTGAGGCTCAATGTTTCAACCCGCAACAGAGACGAGTTCCTGGTGGCCGAAGAAGGAGGAACCGTCGATGTAACGCTGGGCCGGTGGGTGGCTGACTATCCAGACAGCGACACGTTCGCCTACGGCCTGATCCATTCGGTCGCGGGCGGCATCTGCACGTTTGTCGGCACTTCTGAACTCGACCGGATCATCGAGGAAGCGCGTTCCGAGCTCGACCCCCAGTCGCGCCACGCGATGTATCGCCAGGTGGAAGAGACTCTCGCCCGGGATGCGGTCATCATTCCCCTCTTCCACGAACAGGTCTACCGTTTCGCGCGCCCCGAGCTGGAAGGGCTGAGTCTGAACTTCTCCGTACCCGAAGTCGCCTACGACACGCTTCGCATCACCCGGTGAGGTTCGGGAGAGCAAGAGGATGACTGGGCAGATCATTGTGGCGAGAAATGAGCGAGCTTGTCATCCCGAGCCTGGTTGTGCGGGCGGGAGGGGCGAGGGATCGTACACAGTTTCCTATCGGTCTCCGCCACCACACGGTGCCCATAAGAAACTACGAATGTACTACCGCCGGAGATCCCTCGCCCCTCCCGCCCACCCGCGCTCGCTCGGGATGACAAGTCCTGAATCCGCTGTGTGATCACCTTTCCGCTGCGCGAATGAGCTCCGCGTTGCGCGGACAGTTGCCCCAGCCGGCGAGATCGAGCGCGGTCCTTCCTCCTGCGGACTTGATGTCGAGTCGCGCGCCCCTGGCGATGAGAACCTCGACGACTTCCGTCATGTCGCAGTCATCCACCGCACGCATGAGTGGCGTGCTGTTGGTCTCATCGGTGGCGTTGATGTCGGCGCCCTGCTCGATCAGAAACAGCGCGACGTGAGGATGGCCGCTGCTGGATGCGGAGATGAGCGCAGTGCCCCCGCCTCCGCCGTCGCGCGACTCGATGGAGAAGCCGGCTTCGAGAAATAGCCTGACGGCCTCGAGATCTCCCTGGTCAGCGCTCCCTACGAGGTGGTCGCCCGACGGCATCGGGTAGCCGCGCTCCTCGAGTTTGCGGATCGCGGCTTTCTGCGCGTCCGTGCGCGGTGGGTCGCGTTCTTCGAGAAATTCGCTTCCGCTGCCGAGGTTCCACATCTCACTCAGAATCTGCCAATCGCCTTCTTCTCGAAGCATCTTGATTCGGCCGGTGCCATCGTTCTCCGCGACCGTCGCGGTGACGATCAGGATCGCCTCCTCGCCATCGAACCATTCCATCTTGAAACCCAGATCGGAGATCGGTGAAAGAACGCTGAGTGCCGCACGCGCTTCCGATTCGCTCATCGATTCGAGTCGTTGTCGTTTCGATGCGGGGACGTACTGTATCGCCACCTCGAGATCTCCGGCTGCCACTGCCTCGGCATAGGCGCGGTACCGAGCCATCAGCTCGGAATCCCCGCCGGCAGGCCCTGGCCTCGATGCGCATGCTGAGAGAAGAAAAGCAAAGCACAGAAGCAGAATGGCGCGTGGTCGAATTAGCAGCACCTTTAAGTCTCGCGACATGGTGCCTCCTTCTGTCAGCCCTGGCGGCTCGACACTGGCGTTTTGCCAATCCCTTGCGCGCGATGACAAGTCCTGAGAATCTACCGACCCATACGCGCTAACTTTGACACTCGGAGCCGGGCTGGGAGACCGAATGTTGAATGTTGAAATGTGAATGTTGAATGTTGAATTGGGACCCGGTCTTCATTCAACATTCACAATTTCAACATTCAATTCAACATTGGCTTCTTCTGAGCCGACTCGATCTAAAGTTCGTGCGCATGCCCCTGACCCTCTCCCGCGGGGGGAGGGGAAATCTGTGGCACCACTACTCTGGCGTGGGCGATCCGCTCGCAGGGCCCGGCTGTGGCACGACGCCTGTGACCTGGGCATAGACGGTGCGTACCTGCTCGAGATGCCCTTCAAAACGTGACTGGGCGCGCACGGCAATCTTCTGGACTGTCGTGTCAGTCGACGTAGACGCAGCAGACTGGTGGAGTCGGATCAGCTCCGGATAGTGCTGGAGCATCGCTGCGAGATACGCCGCGTCGAGATTGACTCCGTTGAAAGGTTCCAGCCGC
The DNA here is from genome assembly GCA_041748075.1 of Thermoanaerobaculia bacterium. GTDB lineage: Bacteria > Acidobacteriota > Thermoanaerobaculia > Gp7-AA8 > Gp7-AA8 > JBGSYJ01. Next base: position 35,486 of record JBGTDX010000051.1, on the reverse strand, counting down.
GCGATCGTCTGACGCAGCTCGGGTGATGCCTCCGCTGGCAGCTCCGAAGTCGTAACGAGCGCCAGGTCGGCATTGGTCTCTTCGTGTCCCCTGATCACTTCCGCGGCAAGGGTCCCCACTGCGTCTGAGTCATTGCGTCCGGAAATCGACCGGGCGAGCTCGATGTGCCCCATTCCCTGCATCAGGGCGTCGTGGATGTAGCGCGACTCGGGTGCCGAGAGCGGAGCGCCGGCGGCCGGGTCGTCGATCGTCTCGCCAGGAGCGACCACACCGGCCGTATCGACGGCAGTGTGCGTCCCGGTGTCTCCCGCTTCACGCTGGCAGCCGAAGACCAGGGGGAGGGCAGCGACGATCAGGACCAGAACCAACGAGGGACGATCGTTTCGAATGATGTCTCCTTCCTCGCCACTCTGACACGCATGATTCGTACCCGCATCGTGCTTTGGAGGGTCCGATGCCCATATTCCTCTGGTTGTCACGCCCCTCTCCCTTTGCCTTTGATCCGATGATCACGCGTACGAGTGGTCGAAAGAATCTGACGCTTCAGGTGATCAACGAGCCGCTCGAGCCCGGACCGATCGGATACCGCCTGCATGTCATCGACTACGACGGCGCGTCGAAGAAGCTCTACGAGCCGGTCGATCTCGATCATCCCGCCGTGCTGAGACGGATCCCGGACCGAACCTTCCCGGGCAGACGGTGTTCAGTTGCCTCTCGCACGACATCATCGCGCACGAGGTGACGCAATGCGCTCGTGCACCGGCTCCGCAAGCGATTCATCGAGCCGAGCAACAGGGACGTACTCGCGTTTCATGAGGCCTTCAGCGACCTTGTAGCGATCTTCCATCACTTCACGTTCGAGGAAGTGCTCAGCGACACGATCCAGAAGACGCGCAGCGCGCTCCGCTCGCCTTCGACGCCTTCTTCGTCGTCTATCAGCGGCGTATTCAGGATCTCGTCCGCATCGCAACGGCGGTGACGAGAGCGCGGGGCAGCTTGCCGTCGAACTGGTCGCCCAGTTCGAACAGCTCGATCGTGACTCGCTCAAAGATCCGGACCTCGGCGGCGTGCCGGTACTTGGCGGGATCACCGTCATCGGCGGGGCAGAAAGGGATGTGCGCCACATCATCCGCAAGCCGATGACGGAGGAACGGGTGAAGATGGCAAAAGCCGAACCGGTTCACGCATCGCAGAGTCACGCGGGTTCTACCCTGTCCCCGAGTCTCTGTTCGCGGTTTGAACGCAGCCACGGCAGGGGAGAGGGCTGGAAGATTCCTCGCGGATCGCTTTTTGCAACTTCAAATACCGACGACGGCCGGAGAGTCCGTTCTCTCGACAGCGCCCCTGCTCAACCCCTGCATCGCCAAAGGAGTCTATGCCGACCAAAGGTCACAGCCCGGACAATGAGATCCACGTCGTGTTTCCTGAGAATCGCCTCATGGAACAGTTGAGTGCCCTCGCCTCGGTGTTGCTCGCGCGCCAGGACGAAATTCTCCGGGCCTGGCGCGAGGCTGGAGAGCGCGATTCGGGGCGGAGTCCCGCGTCGTCGCTCTCGCTTGCACAGTTCAATGACCACATCCCCCACGTCCTCGAATCCTTCGCAGCTCGCATTCAGATATGGAAGGGTGAAGACAAACCACACGACGAGGGGGACCAGTCCGACGACCTGCAATCACATGGGATGCAACGGTGGAAGCAGGGATATCAACTGCAGGAGCTGATTCAGGAGTGGGGTCACCTGCAGACCATCGTAGCCGACGAGCTGGAACGCTACGAGGCAGACCATCCGGATCTCGAGCCTGGTGTCATGTCGATCGCGCGGCGCTCGTGGACTCGTTTGTGTGTCGCCGGCGTCGCCGAGAGCGCTTCCCAGTACTGGCGACTCCATCAGACCGAGTCGGGCGGGCATGTCAACGATCTCGAGAAGGCGCTTGCGGCACTCCGCAACGTGGAGCGTGTGCGTGCAGAGGCATGGCGTACGGCTGCGCATGATCTGCGTGGAAGCGTGACGGTAGTGCGGGGGGCAACCTCGCTTCTCAGCGAAGGCGCCGAATTGTCGGAGCCCAGCCGGGTCGAGGTTTCCGAGATGCTCAAGAAGAGCGTTTCATCGCTCCATGAAATGCTGAACGATCTGTTGAGTCTCGCCCGTCTCGAGGCTGGCCATGAGAAACTGGAGATCACTCGGTTCGATGCGGCTGGATTGTTGCGGGATTTCTGCATGGCTTCCCAGAATACGGCCACCGATCGCGGCCTGTATCTGAAGATGGACGGCCCGGGCACGCTTCCTGTCGAAGGTGACAAGAACAAGGTCATGCGCATTGTCCAGAATCTGCTGCTGAATGCAGTCAAGTACACCGAGCGCGGGGGCGTTTCGGTGACCTGGGGCCTCGATGAGGGACGCGACACGCATCGCTGGACTTTTTCGGTCCAGGACACCGGACCCGGCATCGACGACAACGACTCGGTGCCGTTCGCACAGGAGATCCACTCGGCCACCAGAGCGGGAGATGAAGCAAGGGAGGCGAGCGACGATCCGGACAGCGAGATGGAGGCTGCGAAGACCCTCACTTCAGAGTCCGACGACCTGACAGGGAGCCGGCAGCCGGGAGAGGGCGTCGGTCTCACGATCGTCAAGCGACTCTGCGACCTGCTCGACGCCGGCCTGGAACTGGCCACGAAACCAGGTCATGGCACCACCTTCCGCGTCATACTGCCGTGTAGTTACGACCGCGAGCCCGAGTAGAACTCGGTGTGTTACTGGACCAGCAGACCTGACAGCAGGGTCGCGATGCCGAGAAATGACATGAAGCCGGCAACGTCGGTCACGGTAGTGAGCAGGATCGACGAGGACTGCGCGGGGTCCTGCCCGACGCGGGTCAGCGCGAGCGGAACCATCGCGCCCGCCATGCATGCGATCGTCATGGATAGAACCATGGAGATTGCGATGACCAGTGCGAGTCCTTCACTCCGGCTCCAGACGTAGACACCTGCGGCCGTTGTCAGTGCGATCACCACGCCGTTGACGATTCCGACGCGAAGCTCTTTCATCAGGACGCGCGCCCACTGGCGCAGCCCGATCTCGCGCAGCGCGAGCCCGCGCATGGTGACGGCTAGCGCCTGTGCTCCGGCGTTGCCTGACTGACCCGCAACGACGGGAAGCAGGACCGCAAGCGCCGTGAATTGCGCAATGGTCGACTCGAAAAGACCCACTACCGCAGCTGCAAGAAACGCGGTCACCAGGTTGATGTTCATCCAAAGGAGTCGCTTGCGCACTGCGAAGCCGACAGGGGAGAGAGCCCGCTCCTCCTTGCCGACACCGACCATCGTCTGGAGATCGGCACTCGTCGATTCCTGAAGTGCCCGCATCAGCGCCCCGGCCCGGATGACTCCGAGGAGTCGCTCGTGCGCATCGAGCACTGGAAGCTCATCGATCCACTGACGCTCGAGCAACTCCACCACCATCTCACGCGGATCCACCGCCGCGAGTGTGGCGATCGGCGGATGCCCGAGGGAACTGAGGAGAGTCTCCGGTTCCGCCAGCGCCAGATCCTGGAAGTCGACGACTGCTTCGAGTCGCTGCGACTCATCGACGAGAAAAACATTTCGCTGCGCATTGTGCCGCTCGCCTCGCATGCGCCTCAGCACGTCTCCCGCCGTCGTTTCGCCGTGAAACGCCAGAACGCGCGCATCCATCAATGCGCCTGCGCGATCCGGCGTGTATTCCATGAGACGGACAAGGTCATCCTTTACGTTCGGACCGACGAGCTCGAGATAGCGAGCTCTCGTTTCGGGCTCGAGGCGGCAGAGAGTCGATGCCGCCCATCCCGGATCGAGCTCTCCCAGGAGTGCGGCCGCTGTGGCTTCCGGAAGCGCGAGCAGCAGCGGATCGGCGACCGCCGGCGCCAGGTGATCCCAAACTTCCGTGAGCACATGGAGCGGCTCCCGAGAGAGGACCGGAGCCGCATCTTCCGGCGGCATCCCTTCCAGCTCGCGAGCCGCCTCGCGGGGGAAGTCGAGGAGAAACCGGTGTGTGAGCGCCTCGACGGCCGGGCTGGTCGCTGAACTCATGGGCTGCTCTCCGGAGGAGGTTCCGGCGGCCGCGCCGGCGGCAGAAACCGGAGCAGGCCCTCGAGGAGTCTTCCCATGCCGAGCCATGAGCCGTCCGCAAGGTTCATCAGGCCCTGCCCCGCCTCGCTGTCCTGAACTCGTGATGCGGCGAGGCCGCGCCGGATATCCGAGTATCGCAGCACGCCCACCACGCGACCTTCCCGCGATAGCACGGGAACTGGATCCGGCTTGTCCCAGACCTCATCTTCACGGAACTCGATCACATCCGCGCGGGCTGAGATCGAAGTGGGAGCTGGCTCGAGCAGCACCGGGAGCAGTGTCGTCTGAGGCGCGCGGAGCAGAGCGCTGATCCGCAACAGACCTTCGAGTTTCTGATCGCGGTCGATCACGAAGACGACGCCATCGACGTCGCCTTCTTCGCGCCGAATCCGCGCGAGCGCGCCCGCGACATCTCCTTCGAGCGGCAGCAGGGCGGGCCGCGGATCCATCCATGCGCCAACTGTCGTCGAGGGATATCCGAGAAGCACGCGGATCGTGAATGCAAGCCGCTGGGGGAGCCGGTCGAGCAGCTCGTCACGCTTTGCCACGGGCCACTGGCGCAGATTCGTCGCGGCCAGGGTGTGCGGCATCTCGCGAATGAGTCCGGCAGCGGTGTCCGTGTCGATTCCGAGTAGGCAACGCGATGCCTGATACGGCATCATCAGCCCGAGGACCGGACCTCCCAGGCGGGCCGGGACGTCGGCGAGGAATGCGGCAGCCACATCGATCGGCTGCTCCTCGAGAACAGCAGCAGCCGAGTCGGGATGACGGGAGAGGAAGCCCATCGTCAGCTGCGTGGCGCCGTCAGCCATCGGCTTCCTCGCGGATGATGATCGTGCACGGCTGATCGATGAAGTAGCGTCCCGGCACCGCGAGTTTGCCCTCGGGCGTTTCGAGAATGACGCTGCGGGCCGACATCTCGACGATGCGCCCTTCGAGTTCCCCTACGCGCACTTCATCGCCGGTCCTGTAGCGCGCACGGACGTCGCGGACTGCGAGCGTATCGTGCACGAAGGTCCGCGCACCGAGACCGAATGCGAGCGCGACACCGCCGGCCACCGCTCCGAGGATGATCCCGGCGATGACGACGATGAAGGTGATGTCGAGGCCGATCAGGTCGAGCGCGACGACGGCGGCGATGGCCCAGACGACCGTCTGCGCCACGCGGGCAAGAAGCGCGCGGTACTCGAGTTTTGCCGCAGCACCGAGCATCAGGTCGCGAACGAAATGGCCGAGCAGAACACCCAGGATGACGATGAGTCCCGCAGCTGCGAGCGATGGCAGATGAGCGACGATCCGCGCCAGCCACTCCGCGACAATCGTCAGGCCCCAGATGTGGATTGCGGCCGTTATGAAGAGGAGCAGCGTCAGCCAGAAAACGATCGAACCGAGCAGGGCAGGAAGGTGGCCCGGCACGCCGAGCCGGCGCATCGGTATCGGAAGCCAGCGGTGGAGTCCTTTGGAGAAGCGGACGACGAGCGCGCGAAGCAGCCAGGCCAGAAGAGCCCCGCCAAGCAGCACGAGCACGCCGCCGAGAAGCTGAGGCAGATAGGTGGTAACGGCTTCGAGGAACACCATGAACAGTCTGTTCACGGCTTCGCCCCATTCGTTTTCGACAGGCATCGCGAGGGCTAGTCTATCAGGGCCTGCCCGTCCGCCCGAGTAGTCAGTAGTCAGGAGTCAGGAGTCAGTAGCCCCCGCCCCACTGATCGGCCCTGCCACACGAGAACGCTTGAGCCTGCGTCAGATCGTAGGCGCTCGAGTCTCAGGACGAGTACCTTCGCGACGGAGTCACCGAGGAGGCGCCCTGGGCGGGGCTACTGACTACTGACTCCTGACTACTCCACGGGTGCAGTGAATGGTTGAATAACGGAACCTTACCGTCTATACTTCACAATCCCTACCCGAATCCACGCCCATCCGGAGATCATCGCTTGAATACGAACCGGGTCGCTCTGCGACCAGCTGCAGTCCTGTTGAGTCTCGTCCTCGGAAGCCTCGGTGCGGCACCTCTCGCTGCGCAGTCCCTAACGGTCACACCGATCACATGGAACGTCATCGGACTCGACAGCAATCGTCCAGCGAGCGGGCCGCAACACTTCCCCGTGGGCGCTCGAGTCTGCAGCAGCGTAGCCACGACGGACGTCCTGGTGAGTTTCGTCTGGGATTCGGCGAATCCGCTGATCAATCTCCGGCCGGGCTCGCCAAGCACCATTGAATTTGCGTCGATCGACGCGGGCAGCTGTGTGGACGCATACTTCGAGGTTGAGCTGACCCGCGTGGCGTCCGCCTTCGATACCACCCGGCGCTATCGCATCACGGCGACCGACTCCTCCGGCACGTCGTCGACGCCTGCGCCGAGGGAACTTTATGTCGAGTATCTGATCTCGCAGAACCGCAATTCGATCACGGACGTGAGATTCGGGTCGGACCCAGGCTCTCTCACCTCAGTGCCTGCTGGTGGCGCGATGAACCTGGTGGTCGGCAACACCTACACGGTGCAGCTCGTAGGCGGAACAGCAACACAGGGCTACAACCAGTTCGAAGCGTTCATAAACTTTCCGTCGACCATATTTCAGATCCTCGATGTCAGCACGACGTACTCCGCAAACAACTCTCCCTACGTTCCCAACCCCAACGACAAGTTGTACGCCGACGCCTGCCTGTGGCAGAACGATCCGAATAGTCCGGCTTATCTCTCGTGTGTGGGCGGCGACTTCAAAGCCGGGGGAAACAATGTCGTCACTACCTACACGATCCGGGTCATCAGCGGGGGAGGTACCAGCCAAACCCTGAACACTCTGCTCTATGACTTCTCCGGCAGCAGCTTTCATTACAACGCCGACTACTCGACGGGCGCGAGGATCGCGAATCTGATCGATCCCGCGACTGCCGGAATCGGCAAGAGCTTCAGTCCCAATCCGGCGTCCGTCGGAGGCGTCACCACCCTTTCCATCACGCTGACGAATCCGAACGCAGGCGCACTGAGCGGCTACAGCTTCACCGACAGTCTGCCCGCAGGCATGACGATCGCGAATCCGTCCGGCGCGTCGACCACCGGGTGCGGTACCCCTTCATTGACGGCTGTCGCGGGCAGCAGCACGATCTCGTTTTCGGGGGGCACCGTAGCGGCGAACGGCAGCTGTCTGATTCGTGTGAATGTTACGCCGGCCGTCACGGGGGATCTCGACAACACGACCGGCAACCTTTTCATCGACGAGATGGACACCGGCTCGAATGCCTCCGCTACGCTGACCGTGACGAACGATCCGCCGCCCGGTACGGGCCTTTGCAATCTGACATTGGCCCGCTGGGCGTTTCCATCCGGATTTTCATTGACCTCTCCGGCCGCGACCACCGCGAACGTCACCGCAAGCGCAGCCGCCGGTGCGGGAATTGTCCCGCAGGCGTCGACGAACTCCAGCACCACTTCGGATGGCACCACATCGTGGGGTACGAACGGGGGAGTTGCATCCGGAGCCGTGCTCGTCACGGCGAACGATGACTACTTCGAGTTTGCGATCGACACCACCGGCTACACCTCGGTATTTCTGACGTTCGATGCCCGCCGGGTGAACCCGAACTCGCCGCTGGGGCTCGCGGTCTATTCCGGCACCTCGAATACGCGACCGGAAGCAGGGACGCTGGCGTTCAGTAACGCGACCGCTCTTAGTGCCAACACCACCTGGAACACGTTCGGTGCGGGGGATACGATCGCTCTTTCCGGAGCGGGGCTCAATGCTTCGGGAACCACCTACGTCCGTATCTACGGATTCAACGCTGTGAACTCGAATCCCGGTTCCGATCTGCATATCGACAACGTTCGTTTCACCGGATGCGGCCAGGGTGTCAAGCCGACCATCTCCAAGACGTTTTCACCCGACACGGTTGCAGTAAACGGCGTTTCCACGCTTACGTTCACGTTGTCCAACACCAACGGGACGCCCCTGACGGGCGCTGCCTTCACCGACTCACTCCCGTCCGGCGTTCAGGTCGCAGCAAGCCCGTCGGCCGCGACCACCTGCGCAGGTTCTCCCTCGTGGGCACCGACAGCAGGGGCGACGGTTCTGGAATTCGGACAGAGTGCCGGAGGTACGATTCCCGCCAACGGTTCGTGCACCGTCAGTGTGAACGTGATTGCAACGACGACAGGACCGAAGACGAACATCAGCGGCGTGCTTTCCACGACCGAGACTGGCACGACGACCACCAGTGTCGCTACGGCGACGCTCACGGCGCTCACGCCGCCGTCGATCGACAAACAGTTTGCTCCGAATCCGATCCTGCCCGGCGAGACCTCGAGGCTGACTTTCACGATCACGAACCTGAATCAGGATGACTCGATCAGCGGCGTCAGTTTCACGGACTCGCTGCCCGGCACCATGACGGTCGCATCGGTGCCCGCTGCCTCCACGTCGGGGTGCGGGACCCCTGTTTTCGCTCCGTCGGCTGGAGCAGGATCGATCACCCTCGCGAATGCCGTGATCGAAGGGGGCAGCGTCTGCGTCGTTGCGGTGAACGTTACGGCTCCATCGCAGGGCACCTACAGCAATACGAGCGGAAACATTTCGCACATCGTCAATTCCCAGACGGTGAACGGAAATGTGGCAAGCGATGAGCTCGAGGTTCTGCCGCCGTCGCCCGGAGTGGGGCTCCTGAAGGAAGTCGCAACGAGCAGCTCCGGACCGTGGCGCTCGTTCATTCCTCTTGCCGGCGGTTCCGTTCATTACAGATTCACCGTTGAGAATACCGGAGACGTTCCTCTGAGCCAGCTCACCATCGCCGATGACACGCTGGACGTCTCGCCATGCAATGCATCGTTCGCAGGCGTGGTCCTGCCCGTGGCGGTCGCAGCGAACGACGAGCACATCGTCACCTGCATCACAGGACCGGTCGCTGTAACCGAGGGCATCAACACGAACACGGCGACGGTGACCGGGTCTTTCAACGAGGTTCCGTACGAGTCCGATCCATCGGATGCAACCTATGCGACGACCAACGTTACGATCGCCAAGAGTGCGGCCCAGAGCACCTTCACGACAGCCGGGGACGTGCTCAACTACAGTTACCTCGTCACCAACGGCGGATTCGCTCCCCTCGAAGGCCCCGTGACCGTCTCGGATGACAAGACGTCCGTGACCTGCCCTGCGGTCAACACGGCCGGCGACCTCGATAACTTCCTCGAGCCTGGCGAATCGATCACCTGTGCGGCCACCTATTCGGTTATCTCGAGCGACGTAACTGCGGGATTCGTGACGAACATCGCTTCCGCGACCGTAGAAGGCGTTACGTCGGTCACGGATTCCGTTACCGTCGTGAGCACTTCATCGGCGGACCTCGCAATGGTAAAGACGTTGACGACCAGCGGGCCATTCAGCGCCGGACAGACGCTGACGTACTCCCTGACCGTTGCCAACGCAGGACCCTCAACGGCAACGAGTGTCCAGATTACAGACACGCCGACGAATCTCACGATCACCGGCGTTTCTGGAGGCGGATGCGTCGCTTTGCCATGCACGATCACGAGCATTGCCTCCGGCGCGAACGTGGTTGTCACCGTCACCGCGACGATCACTGCCGCGGGAGCGTTCGACAACTCCGCGTCGGTCTCCGGCGCGGAGCCCGACCCCGATCCGTCGAACAACACGGATGATTCGGATAATGGAGGGAGCACCGGAACTGCGTCGGCTGACCTCTCTCTGAGCAAGACGGTCAGCAATGCGACTCCGGATCTGAACAGCAATGTAACTTTCACAGTCACTCTTTCGAATGCCGGACCTGACAATGCGACGAATGTGGTCGTCACCGATCAGCTTCCCGCGGGACTGACCCTCGTATCTGCAACTCCCTCTGCGGGTGCGTACAACCCCGTGACCGGAGCGTGGTCGCTCGCATCCGTTGGCTCCGGGACTTCCGCAACGCTGCAACTCGTGACCACCGTAGTATCGACATCGAGCATCACGAACATTGCGGAAGTCACGGCCAGTGACCTTCCCGACCCCGACTCCACACCGAACAACGGTGATCCAGCCGAAGACGATCAGGCCAGCGTGACCATACGCACCGGTGCGGCCGATCTTTCCCTGACGAAAACGGTCGACGACGCAACGCCGGCGCTGGGCGACAACGTCACCTTCACCCTCACACTTTCGAATGCCGGACCTGACAATGCGACGAATGTGGCAGTCCGTGACCTGTTGCCCGACGGACTGTTCTTCCTCGGTTCGAACGCCACCCCCGGGACGTTTACGCCTTTCACCGGGGTCTGGTTGATTCCGGTCCTGACCGCCGGTTCGAGTATCAGCCTCGAGATCGAAGCAGCCGTCAATTCATCAGCAGAGATCACGAATGTCGCCGAAGTGATCGCGGCCGATCAGCATGATCCGGACTCGACGCCGGGGAATGGAGATCCGTCCGAGGACGATCAGGCGGCGGTGACCTTGCGAGTGGCGTCAGCCGATCTCTCGCTGGCGAAGACTGTCGCAGGCTCTTCCCCTGTGCTCGGCAGCAACGTAACTTTCACGATTACGCTCACGAATGATGGCCCGGGAGAAGCAACTGGTGTGATCGTTCGCGACGTGCTCCCATCCGGGCTCGTATTCGTGTCGGCTACCGCCAGCAGCGGGATCTACGATTCGCAGTCGGGCCTGTGGACAGTGATCCGTGTTGCTGCGGGGAGCTCGCACACCCTGCAGATCGTGGTCAGGATCGTTTCGGGCACAAGTATCATCAATGTCGCGGAGATCATGGCGAGCGATCAGAACGATCCCGACTCGACGCCGGGCAACGAGAATGTGGACGAGGACGATCTTTCCTCCGTAACCCTCACCGTAGCGGAGGTCGTGAACGTGCCGACCGTCACTGAGATCGGACTTCTGATTCTGGTAATGCTGCTCGGTCTCGCGGGAGTGTTTACGATCCGGAACTGAGCCTGCGAAGTAGCGGGACATTCCGTTCCGATGTCCCGCTTCCGCGTAGTGAAGCGGTACGACATGTGGGGAATTCATCCCGGTTCGTCGTACCAAAACGCGCAAGTTCGAATGATCGCGAAAGCGGCGGATCGGAATCCGCCGCTACTTGCCGAGCGACTTTACGAGCGTCTTCGGCGCAACGGCGCGGAAGCTCTCATCGATCAGGTCCTTCAGCACGTCGAGTGGCAGCTCATCGCCTTTTTCAATTGTGATCGTCACCCATCCGTGCTTTCCCAGGCCGTAGTGCGTCGGCTCAGCGAACTTGAATTGAAGAGCAAACTCTGCAGAGGATGGAAGTTTCACGGAGAAGGAGACAGTCTCCCGTTTGCCCAGAAACAGGAATGCCTTCTCGCGGACCTTGACGGCGGTCTCGCCCCATGGATGATCGACTCGCGTTTCGGGATACTTCAGAGCGTGTCGGACGAGAGAATCGGCGAGTCGCGAAGGCGAGGGCATCGAAGCATTCTGCTCTGCGGCCATCATGGAAGTAAAGGTGCGATGGCCCGCTCGCCCGAGTAGTCCGTAGTCAGGAGTCAGTAGTCAGTAGAGCGCAGACACAGAGAAAGTCTGTAGTACAGTAGCCGCGCCAGTTCTGACTGCTTACACCTGTGTCAACTCGAGGCCTTCGAGTCCTTGAGATGGAGGCGCTCCGGGCGGAGGCCACTGACCACTAACTACTGACTACTGGTTGTGCGATCAGTTCACTGGCGATTCTCCGCGCATCGCCTCCGCGACATGTCTGGTCAGCTCGTCCATTTCGAACGGCTTCTGGAATACCTCCCAGCCATGCTTCCGAGCGAGGCTTCGCGTTGCTTCTTCGAGATAGCCGGTCATCAGCGTCACCTTCATCGAAGGCCAACGGGTCGAGAGCTGTCCGGCCAGTGCCGGTCCGCTGATGCCGGGCAGCGAGACGTCCGAGAGCAACAGATCGGGCACGGGCGTTCGCGGCAATGCCAGTGCGTCCTCGCCTCTGCCGGCCGCGATCACTTTGTAGCCAAACATTTCGAGCAGCATTGTGATCCCTTCACGCACTCCGTCCTCGTCCTCCACGAGCAGGACCAGTCCTGAGCCCTGCGACATCCCTGAAGCGTCCGGGGACTGAGTGACAACGGGCGTCCCTGAACTCGCTGGCAGAATGACTCTGAAGAGGCTCCCTTCGCCGGGACCACTCTGAACTTCGATGCGCCCGCCGTGTTGTTCGACGATCCGGTAGACGACCGCGAGCCCCAGTCCGGTGCCCTCTCCGACTTTTTTCGTGGTGAAGAAGGGCTCGAAAAGATGATCGCGGGTGTCGTCGTCGAAACCGAAACCATCGTCCTGGACCTCGAGCGAAACCTCGTTTTCCGAGGAGACAACGCGCAGCGTGAGGGTTCCGCCGTCCGGCATGGCGTCCCGCGCGTTGATCGCCAGATTTAGAAGGACCTGCTGGATCTGTCCAGCGTCGCCTTCGACGATGGCCGGCTCCTGCGAGGTTTCGAGCACGATCCGGATGTTTTCCGGGACGAGTCTCTGTAGAAGCTCCTTCGCGCTCGAGACCTGTTCACGGAGATCGGTGGGCATCTTCGAAAGCGCTTCGCGACGTGACGAGAGGAGCAGCTGCCGCGTCACGCTGGCACCCCTGCGGATCTGCTCTTCCATCACGCTTGCGATTCTCACCGTTTCCCGGCTCGCACCGTTGAGCCGGCTGATCGTAGCCATCGACATCAGGGTCTGGAGAATATTGTTGAATTCATGCGCAACCCCAGCCGCCAGCTGGCCAACCGCATCCATCTTCTGAGCCTGTCGCAGTTCGGCCTCGGCCTGTTTTCTCTCGGTGATGTCGGTGACGATTCCGATGTTCCGTGTCAGCTCTCCCTCGGCGTTGCGAACCTGATACCCACGCGAGCGAATCCAGCGCACTTCGCCTCCGGGACGCATGATTCTGTACTCCAGATCGAGCTTCTCTCTTCCACCGGTGAGCTCAGCGAAGGTGCTGACCACGCGGTCCCTGTCTTCCGGAACGATGAAGTCGGCCCACTCGTGGGGATGGGTGTAGAGATATTCGACCGGCCGGCCCCAGATTGTTTCGAATGCCGGGCTGACGTACTGGACGGTCTGCATGTCCGGAGAGCGGATCCAGAAGGCATCGGTGATGTTGTTCGCGAGCTGGTTGAACCTCTCGTTGCTCGCACGGAGCTCGTTCTCGGCCTCCTTGCGCTTGGTGATGTCCTGAATATGCGCGACGAAGTGAAGCGGCGTTCCGTTTCCGTCACGCACGAGCGAAGCGCTCAACATGGCTTCGATGACGGTCCCGTTCCTGTGCGTGTAGCGTTTTTCGAGCTGGAAGGAGCGAACGCCGCCGGACAGCGCTTGAGTGACATTCGTGATGCCGACTTCAACATCGTCCGGATGCGTGAGGTCCTGAATTGTCCGGGTGCGAAGCTCTTCTTCGGAATAGCCGAAGAGGTCACAGAGCGCCCGATTCACCTTGAGGAAGCGCTGCCCGTCAGGTGACACCAGCGCGACCCCGATCGGCGCAAATTCGAACGCGCCGGAAAATCGTGTGTCGATCTCGCGCCGCTGCTCTCTGCGCTCGATCTGTTCCCTGAGGGCCTGATGCATCACCACGGCGCCGCCGGAAAACGGACGGACGGTCAGCAGGAACCAGCGTCGTTCCGGATCGGAATGACATTGGTACTCTACGGATAAGGCATTGGTCTCGCCCCGGAGAATCGAACGGACTCCGGCGGCGATCTCTCCCGCCTCGGCGAATCCGGTGGCTTCCTCGCAGACGTCGAGGTAGCTTCGCCCGACGCCTTCGATCCCGTCCCGCAGGGAGCTCGCGCATGCGAGTCGCCGCCAGGTCTCATTCACGGAGACGATCAAACCATCGCGATCGAGCACCGCAATGTGCGCAGGCAATGCATCGAGGATCGTCATATGTCGGGAGTCATCGCCTTCGAGTGAGTCCGGCGAAGGAGCGATTAAATACATCGAGGCTCCGAATGAACCTCAACAATCGCGCGGCGATCGTGGGGACTTGTCATCCCGAGCTCCTGAATGACGGGACATGTCATTGTGGCGAGAAATGAACCGACTGTCATCATGAGCGAGACCACGTCATCCTGAGCGAAGCGAAGGATCTCTGCTTGCGATGCTCGATCTTCTTCAGGAGATCCTTCGCTTCGCTCAGGAACACACAGAGACCGCGGGCAGGCATAGAGTGATAGATGTCGGAGGCTGCAAACCTGGCAGCGAGGTCCGCGCTTCATGATTCTGGCGCGCTGTATTTTCAGCGTCCGCTACATGACTCATCTGGAAAGCCAAAGGGAACTCCAGGGAGGCATATGACCAAGCCGCGCATGATGTTGAGGCCAGGACGTCAGTTGAAGCTCGACACGCGGGCGGAGCAGTGAGCTCCTCACTGCCGGCCATAGCCGAGCACAATCTTGCAACCGAGCACCACCTGGCGCAGATGGACGGTCTTGCGCGGGGACTCCTCGAGGCTGCGCCGGATGCGATGGTCGTGGTCAACCAGGTCGGGGAAATCGTCCTCCTGAATCTTCAGGCCGAAAAGCAGTTCGGCTATCACCGCGACGAGCTCGTCGGTCAGCAGGTCGTCAACATCATTCCTGAAGGTTTCGCAGAACGACTTCTTTCCGACGGTACGAGAAGCGCGGCCGATGCGCTTGCCCAGCAGATCGGCACCGGCATCGAGCTGATTGCCCGCAGGAAGGACGGCAGTGAGTTCCCGATCGAGATCATGTTGAGCCCGCTGGACAGCGATGACGGGATTCTCGTCACCGCTGCCATCCGGAACATCAGTGTCCGTCGCGATGCCGAGCGCTATCTCGCGCAGATGGAAAGCCGTTATCGAGGACTGCTGGAAGCGGCGCCGGATGCGATGGTGGTAGTGAATCAGCAGGGTGAGATCGTTCTTCTCAACTTTCAGGCGGAAAAGCAGTTCGGCTACCGGCGCGACGAGCTGCTCGGTCAGCCGGTGAAGAACATCATTCCTGAAGGGTTCGCGGAACGGCTGATTGCCGACGGTCTCCGCTCGAGCGCAGATGCTCTGGCCCAGCAGATGGGCACAGGCATCGAACTGTCCGGCCGCCGGAAGTTCGGCAGCGAGTTTCCCATCGAGATCATGCTGAGTCCTCTTCAGAGTGACGAAGGGATCCTCGTGACAGCAGCCATCCGCGACATCAGCCTGCGAAAGGATGCGGAGAAGAATCTGGCCTGCAAGGTCAACGAGTTGAAGCGCTCGAACGAGGAGCTCGGTCAGTTCGCCTACATCGCGTCTCACGATCTCCAGGAGCCTCTCCGCATGGTCGCGAGCTACACCCAGCTTCTCTCCAGACGATACAAGGGCAAGCTCGACTCGGACGCCGACGAGTTCATCGCCTTTGCTGTCGATGGCGCCAACCGGATGCAGCGCCTGATTCAGGACCTGCTGATGTTCTCGCGGGTGGAGTCGAAGGGGCGGGAACTGATCGAGACATCGAGCGAGGACGCTTTGAAGCAGGCTCTGCGCAATCTGCGCGGGGCGATCGAAGAGAACGGGGCGGTCATCACGCACGGAACACTGCCCGTAATCCCCGCCGACGAGATGCAGCTGATCCAGCTGTTCCAGAACCTCGTTGGCAACGCGATCAAGTATCAGAAACCGGGAACTCCCCGCATTCATGTCTCAGCGACAGGCGACGATCAGAAGGGATGGAGTTTCGCGGTGGAGGACAACGGACTGGGAATCGATCCGCTCTATTTTCAAAAGATCTTCGGCATGTTCCAGCGGTTGCACAAACGTGAGGAGTTCGCAGGCACAGGGATCGGTCTGGCCATCTGCAAAAAAATCGTCGAGCGCCATGGCGGCATGATCTCGGTCGAATCAGAGCCGGGAAAGGGATCCACCTTCCGCTTTCTGCTGGCAGGTTGCAAATGAATCGGGAAATCGGAGGAGATGGCATGGTCATCGAAGTACTGCTGGTTGAAGACAGTCCGGGCGACATCCGGCTCACGCAGGAGGCATTCCGTGATGCGAATATCGCCATCCGGCTGCATGTGGCGACGGACGGCGTCGAGGCGATGGCGTTTCTGCGCAACGAGGAGCCGAACGAGGATGCCCCACGTCCGGATCTCATTCTGCTCGATCTGAATCTGCCCCGTATGGATGGCCGGGAGGTTCTGGCTCTCATCAAGGAAGATCCTTCGCTCAAGACCATTCCAACCGTGATCCTGACGACCTCCGAAGCGGAAGGCGACATTCTCAGGAGCTATGAGCTGCGGGCGAACTGTTATCTCAGCAAGCCGGTGCAGCTCGACGAGTTCGAAGCGCTGGTCAAGAGCATCAATGATTTCTGGCTGACGAGAGTGAAGCTGCCACAGAAGAGTCAGAGGGGCTGAAAATGACGAGAATCTCATCGCTGCTTCTCATCGAGGACAATCCCGGCGATGCGCGCCTGTTCCGCGAAATGTTCAACGATCAGGGCGTTCACAACACGAGGCTCGTGCACGTCGAGACGATGGCCGATGCCGAGCGCCATCTGAGCACACACACCGTCGATGTGATTCTGCTCGACCTAGGGCTGCCGGATGCGGACGGCGTCGAGGCTGTCCGACGCGCTCATTCAGCGGCTCCGCGCACACCCCTGGTCGTACTCACCGGGACAGACGACGAGGTACTCGCTCTGGAAACGCTTCAGGAAGGTGCGCAGGATTATCTGATCAAGGGACAGATCGAGATCCGCGGGCTCCTGCGCGCTCTGCGCTATGCCGTCGAGCGCGAGTCCCTCGAGGAAGCCCTCTTTGTCGAGCGTGAACTGGCGCAGGTCACGCTCAACTGTATCGGCGATGCCGTTGTCTGCACGGACATAGCGGGCAGAATCACTTTCCTGAATCGCGTAGCTGAGATCATGACTGGCTGGAGACTGGAAGAAGCGAGGGAACGTCCCGTTGGAGAGGTGTTTCGAATCCTCTATTCCGCAAGCCGGGAGGTAGTTCCGGGGCTCGATGACATGGACAGCACGCAAAACCGGAAGACGGGCCTGCCCTCGAGCGTCACTCTGGTGCGGCGTGACGGAGTCGAGATCCCGATCGAACAGTCGATCGCGTTGATTCACGATCGCGAAGGACTCGAGACCGGCACCGTAGTCGTGTTTCGGGATGTCACCGCGTCCCGCGCGATTGCTGCGAAGCTGGAACATATGGCCCATCACGATCACCTCACTGGCCTGCCGAACCGTCTGCTTCTCGAGGATCGGATCAGCCAGGCGATTGTGCTGGCTCCGCGTCACAAAAAGCAAGTGGCGGTCCTGTTTGTCGATCTCAATGGATTCAAGCAGATCAATGACTCACTGGGGCATGCCACTGGCGACCGGGTTCTCCAGGAAGTCGCCCAGCGGCTTGTCAACTGCGTTCGAAACTCCGATACCGTGAGCCGCCAGGGAGGAGATGAGTTCGTCGTCCTTCTTCCCGAGGTCGAAAATTCCGCAGGTGCCGCGCTGACTGCGGCCCGGATGCTTGCGTCGGTCGCCGAACCGCTTGCCTTCGAGGGTCGCGAGCTCTGCACGACGATCAGTGTGGGGATCAGCCTTTTTCCCCGGGATGGCGTGGATGCATCAACGCTGATCCGAAGCGCTGACGCCGCCATGTACGACGCAAAAAAGCTGGGGCCCGGAAGTTACCAGTTCTTCGACTCGCCGCAGCTCACTCAGATTTCAGGCGAGTGGTCTGTCCCATTGAATGACGAACCGGCAAAGCAGTTGCCATCTCAGGCGTTTGGTAGGTAGAGGCCGCGAAATGAACTTCAGGCCGATCAACACACTTCTGGTCGTCGAGGACAACGCGGGAGACGCTCGTCTTCTGCGGGAGATGTTCGCCGAGCATGGTATTGCCGCTGCGAATTTCAAGTATGTCGAATGCATGCTCGACGCCGAAGCTCATCTGGAAAGCAACGCGGTTGATATCATCCTGCTCGATCTCGGACTGCCGGATGCCAGCGGTCTGGACGCGGTTCGCAGAATCCGCGCCGCGGCATCGAAGATTCCTCTGGTCGTCCTCACAGGTCTGGACGACGAATCGCTCGCTCTTCAGGCGCTGCAGGAAGGGGCGCAGGACTATCTCGTCAAAGGACAGATCGAGACGCGTGGACTTCTTCGCTCGCTGCGCTATGCCATCGAGAGGAAGTACATGGAGGAAGAGCTCGCCGTTGAGAGAGCCCGGAGCGAACACGACTGGGCGCGCCACATGGCGATCCATGAAGCTACGCCGGATCTTGTCGGTATCTCTGATCCGGAGGGTCGCCTGCTCTATGTGAATCGCGGGGGCCGGAAGGTGCTCGGGGTGGAGGAGTCGGCAGACATCACCGGATACACGATCCGTGACTTTCATCCGCCGCTGGAGGCGGACCTGATTGCGGATCAGAAGATTCCAATCGCCCTCAACGAGGGATTCTGGAGCGGTGAGACGGAACTGCTCTCCCTCGACGGAAGAATCAGTCCGGTCTCGCAGATCATACTTGCACACAGGAGCAGAGACGGATCTCTCGAGTTCCTCTCCACAATAGCCAGAGATATCACCGAGAGAAGGCGGACGGAAGGGACGCTGCGCCTTCAGAGTGCGGCGCTCAATGCAGCGGCCAACGCGATCGCGATCACCGAACCCGACTTCGGGATTGTCTGGCTCAATCCTTCATTCACTGAACTGACGGGCTACAGCAGCGAGGTCGCGCTGGGCCGGAACCTTCAGGATCTGCTCAGGTCGGGCAGTCACGAACAAACGTTCTACGACGACATTGCCGACACACTGAGCTCGGGCGAGAGCTGGCGCGGAGAGATGGTCAACCGGCGGAGGGACGGCAGTCTCTACCCTGCGGCGCAGACGATCACTCCGGTCAGGGACGGGGAAGGTGCGATCTCTCATTACATTTCGTTCCAGCGTGATCTGACGGCGCACCGGCTCATGGAAGCCCAGCTCCGGCAGTCGCAGAAGATGGAAGCGGTCGGTCAGCTCGCGGCCGGGGTTGCACACGAGTTCAACAACCTCCTTCAGGCGCTCATGTCGATGGCTGCGATCATTCGACTGCGGAGCTCGACTACGGAGGTTGCGGCGATCGGCACGGAGATGGAGGTGCAGATCAAACGGGGAGCGAGCCTCACCCAGCAGCTGCTGCTATTCGCGGGACGGGACGAAAACGTGAAGGCGAAGCTCGACCTGAGGGATGAAGTGCAGAAAGCGAGCGTCCTGTTGCGACGGATGATTCCGGAGAACATCGCAATCGAGCTCGAGACTGCACCCGAGCGTCTGTCGATTCAGGGTGATGCGGGACATCTGCAGCAAGTGCTGCTCAACCTCGCCATCAACGCCCGTGATGCCATGCCCGGTGGGGGAACACTGACATTCCGGTCGGGAGTCTGCGGAAGCGACGTCTACTTCGAGGTGGAAGACAACGGCCTCGGAGTCGATGAAGAGATACGCGCACGAATCTTCGAGCCGTTCTTCTCGACGAAAGAGATCGGGAAAGGAAGCGGTCTGGGGCTCGCTGTCGTGCACGGCATCGTCACAGAGCACAACGGGCGGATCGATGTGCGAAGAGGCGCCGAGCGCGGCGTCTGTTTCCGCGTCTCGCTTCCGCGAACGTCATTCGAGGAAGCGGTGGACGGGGAGCGGCTCGCGGAGCATTTTATCCAGGCCGGCAGTGGGTGCGTCCTTTTGGTGGAGGATGAGGAAGCTGTGCGCGAAGGAATCACCGCCCTGCTGGAGATCATGGGGTACGAGGTGATGGCGCTGTCATCCGGTGAGCAGGCCCTCGGGCTTCCCGATCAGCCAGCTCCCAGTCTGGTTCTCTGCGATGCAACGCTGACGGGGATGTCCGGGACGACCCTGAGGGATTCGCTGCATCTCCGCTGGCCCGCGGTGCCTTTCGTGCTGATGTCGGGTCACCTCGAGGGTGCGCTGCGGTCCAGGACCGGGGAGGGCGGGTGCTACTTTCTGCAGAAGCCGTTCGAGATGGACGACCTCGCGAATCGGCTGGACGAAGCACTGGCGGGGACGCACGCATAGAATCTGGTCACTCAGGACCTGAGTCGTTCTGATGGCAGCCAAGAACATGTGGCAGGGCCCACCGAGGCCCTGCCTCTTCCGCAAGGTAAAGATGTATCACACCTGGGGTCATCAACGGGATGGTGTAGACTCCATGTGTCGTACATCTTCACTGCCCGACAAGGCAGGGCCTCGGAGGGCCCTGCCACATAGACCATCCCCCGAATCAGAGCTTGCCCCGGATGGCGAACGAAAAGATGGGTCCGATGAGCCGATCGCGCTCCTCGACAAACGCAATTTCTCCCGTACGCCGCCCGTCGTAAACCGTTCGATCCCAGACGCTCCGAGCGCCGGCAATGTTGCCGACTCCTGCCCGGACGGTCAGACCGAGAACATTTTTGTGCTCCAGAAACAGATCGGCCCACACCGGTCCCTCGGTCTGCCGTCCAACTTCCGTCAGCCGGTAGCTGAGTGCGTTCAGCTGATAGCTCATTCCGCCGCCCCAGGCCCATTCGGTCGTGGGAACGTCGTGGCGAAACGTCAGGCTGGCTGCCTGCATGAGACTGTTACTGATGCGGCGATGCTCACCCGTCAAAGGATCCTCCACGTCAGTATCCTGAAGCCGGATCAGCGCATCGAGCCTCGCCCCCGAAAACCTGAAAGCCTCCAGATTGAAAGTGCTTCGCGATTCGACGCCGTACACCCAGGCGTGGTCGAGGTTACCGGGTGCCTGACCGCTATCCCCGATCGGGATGAAGTCGATGATGTCGTCGATCAGGCGACCGTACAGTCGCAGCGTGGTGGTTCCGACCGATCCCATCTTCCGCACAGTTTCCACATCGAGCTCCCAGCTCTGCTGCGGAACCAGATCTGGGTTTGCAGCAGTTTCGGTGTCGTCGCGGAGGTTCACCGAAGCGAGAAAGTCGAAGAAGTTGAGCTGGCCGACGCGCCGGGCCAGTTTGAAATTGACGTCCGTGCGCGGCGAGGCCTGCCAGGCAGCAGTCACCTCACCCTTCGGCCGGTAGAAATCGCGTGTCTGTCCCTGACCGCCAACCTGTGCTAGCTCCGAGTACTCGCCTCCCAGCGAGACCTTCATCGTCAGGTCAGGTCTGACGGTACGACCGTAGCTCGTCATCACCTCGTATCGCTCCTCCTCGACCCTTGCGGTGGATCCTGGCAGAGGTACTTCTTCGAAGATGCCGTTCTCGAGCATTACGAATAGTCGCGACGTGTTGTCGAGAGAGTTGAACGCACCTTCCGTGGAGACCTGCCACTCGCCGCCGGCGGCATTCCAGCGATACTCGGCGCGACCGATCGTCTCGTCCTCGTCCGCAATTCGAGCGAAGCGGCTGCCGGTCGACGGAGCCTGGTCGGCGAACGACGTAATGAGATTCGTCTCGGCCGGAATGTGCCATGCGCGGGTCAGACCGATCAGCTTGAGCTGTCCCAGTCCGACGTCGAACGCATAGTCGCCGCCGATCTCGTAGTTGTCGCTGTCCTCCTCGGTCGTCACGCTCCGAAACCGGTCCGCGATCCCCGGCGTCGTACGCGTCCCGGTCTCCGTGTAGTCGTAGTAAAGGCGGAGGTAGGAGAGATTCAAATTGGCGATCGACTCGCGCGGACCTTTGAACACGAACTTCCCGCTGACTCTCGGCTGCTCCACATCCCCGGTCCAGAGATCGTCGCGTTCTTCCAAGATATTGCCCTGGGAGTCATAGATCCAGGTGGGACCGGAAGCTCCGCTTCTAGACGACCGATTGTCGAGGCCGATCGTGTAGTCGATCCGTCCGGCAGTGCCGCTCACCGACGATTCGAATCGGGTCAGCAGCGGATCGGTGTTATGGTAACGGAACTCGGGGCGGTAGGCGAACTGCCCGCTGATCCCTTTCGATTTCACGATCACGTTTGCGACCGCGCCGGAAAGCCCCGGGACATCCAGGGTGGCGCCGTCGACGGGCGAGCAGGGAACTGCCGGCGAGGACAAAGAGCAGCAGCACAGACCCACGGAAAACTGCTGGTTTCATGAAGCCCCCTCCGACGACAGATGATCACGGCCGTTACGCCGTGATGTTTTTCAATTCTGCGTTCAGTTCTACCTGGCTCCTGTCACAATATACGAAACTCTTCGTAATATGAAGGATGCTCTTTGAAATTCCCCGCGATCGAGGCGCAGCCATCGACTCTCGAGGGCTCGAAGGTGGTCCGCGATACGCAAGGGAGAGTTTTGTGCCGACCAGGACATCGCCGGGAGCCTGCCTCCGATTCGTCGTGTTGAGTGGAGTCGTCGCCGGACTCGCAACGCTCGGCGAGGCGGAGGTGAACGAAGTGGGGATTTTTGTGGCGACGTCGCGAATTCCTCTGTCGTCGACGGTGACCGATCCGGAGAGTGGCCTCACAGCTGTCCTGGATCTGGAACAGAACACGGGGGTCGGTCTTTCTTACTCGCGGTTCTGGACGGACAAACTGGCCACAGAAATAGCGGTGCAGCAGGCGGACAGCGATGTTCGCGCGAGGATTGGTGCCGGCGGGCTGGGAGTCGAGTTGGGGATCGGGACCCTGAGGGTCACGGCGCTCAGCGCGATCCTGCAGTGGCATCCGCGCCGCGATGCGGCTGTGTCGCCGTGGGTTGGCGCGGGCATCGTCGGTCTCGACGGCGAGCTCGATGTTCCGCGGAGCATCACCGAGCTCGCGGATCTCGAGGACACCCACCTCGGACAAGTGGCCAGCTGGATTGCTAATACAGGAATCTCGGTGCGACTTACTCGACAGCTCCGTCTTGCCATCGACGGCCGATACACCCGCTACAAGCCCGACAGTCCGACAGCCGTCATTCAGGATGGCAGAGCCATCCACCCGTTGCTCGTGGGAGTCGGGATGCGGATGCGCTTCTGAGCCGCCTTGATAGCAATGGCCTTAGGTTAAACGGGAGATGTGTGATCCCGACGCTGCTAAAGAACAACCTTCAACCCGTGCCTTTCTTTGCGTTGGCTCGTAGGGGCGGCCTGCGGGCCGCCCCAACGAAATCACACGTTGTTCATTCGGCTTCACGGATTCGCTGGTGAGAAATGTGATGGCGGATCGATCCCCATACTGAATTGATGCAGCTCGAGCGGCGTGACAGCGGCAGGCGTGCCTGGATTCGCGGCCCATCCGAGGCCTTCTCCCCGTTGCTGTGCAACCGACTCTAGCCAGGCTCCCGTCTGCTTCGCCGTCTCCAGCCAGACGGTTGTGGCTTCCGGCGCGGATCGAGTCACGCCTCGCCGTCGTGGGCCTTGTGCGATCGCGGGCAGTGCGAGCGAAAGCACGAGGATTGCCGAAACGACGCGCTTCATCGTGCGATAGCGGAAGGGAGGAAACAAATACGAACACGCATGACGCATGGTGAGCCGCCGAAAAGCAGGCGCGACCGCGCAATGGAGGAGATCGAACTCGCGCTCCGAGCGCATCGACTGGACACGCATTGATCGGACGCGTATCGCGTGGGATATTCTGATCCGACTCTCATCTCTATGAGGACGCGAAAGAGGTAAGCCGTGATCATCGAGAACCCCCCGGTCGGCCGCCTTTTTGCGCACCACTCGAGCCCGCTGGATGAGGCTCAGCGGGAATGACATGTTGAGTCCGGCATGAGTCCTGCTGTATCGCCTCGAGAAGGAGGCTGTTTCTTATGAAAAAGAATGTGCTTGTACTGGTACTCACGATGTTCACCGCCTTTGCGATCGGTTGCGGCCGCGAAGAGACTGCTGCTGCCCCGGCGGAAACGACCACTCTCGAGCAGCCGGGGATGGGGAGCCCCTCCGACGTTTCCCCGCTCAACGCGCAAACCTGGATCGATGATGTGACCATCGGCAGCGAGCTCGGTGCGGACGGATCGATGGTACCGGCCAGGACCGGTGACGACTTTGCACCTGGCCAGCCGATTCATATCGCGATGGAGGTTGGTGACGCGCCCGCGACATCTCCCGTGATGGTCGTCTGGTATGGACCGAACAACACGAAGATCGGCGAGGAGACCAAGACGGTTTCGAGCGGTCAGAAGTACCTCAACTTCACCGCCAGCGATACGGCCTCATGGGCGAAGGGTGATTATCGCGCCGAAGTCTGGGTCGGCGACGAAAAGGTCAACGAGCAGCAGTTCAACATCGTCGACGCCAAAGACGCAGCGGCGTAAGACGAACGCGAAAAGAAGTTCTGTACGTGCGGCCGCCTGATCTCAGGCGGCCGCGTTTTCGTTGTGCCGCGTCTTACCCAAGTGTCATCCTGAGCGAAGCGAAGGATCCCCTGAAGAATTGCCGTGACGTCTCGAGGTAGGGGATCCTACGCTTCGCTCAGGATGACACATCGGTACGTTTCCGCTCGACGTTCCGCGCGTTCTTACATAGTCTCGCTGTCGCCCGGGATGACAAGCTCGTTCAGAAGCGCGCGCACGGACGAGGTCTGAAGATCCTCGTCCGTGCACAGATCACAACCATCAGAACCTCGTGACGAGCTCGAGTCCCCACTGCCGAGGGTCGTTCATCATGCCTGTGAGGTTGTTGAAATCGATTCCGTTTTGAACGATCTCCTCGTCTGTGATGTTGCGGCCGAACAGCGCGAGCTCGTAACGATTCGCCCACCCGTAACCGAACCGCAGCCCCACTTCGAAGCTGTCACTCCGGAACTCCTCGGATTCGTACAGGAAGAATTGTTTTTCGCTCGAGTAGGCCATGTCGAGCGAGCCGATGAACTCGCCGGCAGCGATGGGCCGGCGGTAGTCGATGATTCCGTTGAAGATCCATTCGGGCGCGTGCGGAAGGCTGTTGCCGTTCACGAGCGCGCCGTTCGGTCCGATCGGATCGAGCACAGTGCAGCCTCCTCCGCATGGCGCCACAGCGAGCTCGCTGTCCCGGATCTCGGTGTTGTTGTAGCTCGTTCCGAAGGTCATCAGCCACTCGCGCGTCGGCGCATAGTTGATGTCCAGCTCGAAGCCGTAGCCTTTCGTCCTGTCGGCGTTCAGAAGCGTTGAAACGTTGAATTCGCCGCCTACAGCCGTGATCTGCTGGCCGTCGACCTCGTACAGATAGACCGTTCCGTTGAGCCGGAGGCGGCGGTCGAGGAGGATCGTCTTGATACCGACTTCGCCTGAGATGATCTCTTCGGTGTCGGCGATCGATACTCCGTCGGTAGCCGGGTTGGTTCCCCCGTCGGCGTCGGGCGCAAAAAGAATCCTTCCCTGGATGCTCGGGGCGCGGAACCCTGTGGCGATCCGGCTGTAGAAATTCACCTCAGGGCTCATGGCGTACGTTGCGCTCAGGTCCCAGCTGGTGAAGTCGTCATCAGTGCTCGCGCGAACAGGCCGGATGGTTGCGGTATTGAAGAAGAGCGGAATCGGGCGCTCAGCGGTCAAGACCTTTTCGTCGTGCGTGAACCGCAGGCCCCCCTGCAGTTTCAGGCGATCGGAGAATTGATAACTCGCCGAAGCGAACAGCGCCCATGACTCCGCATCCTGATTCTGGAATGCGAACGCTTCCACGGGATTGCCGGGTGCGAGCGAGGTGTAGCTGAACGTCTCTGCCTCGAGGTCTTCGTCGAAAAAGAACGCACCCGCGAGCCACTCGAAGGCGCCGCCGGTGTTGCTGGCGTAGCGAACCTCCTGGGTGAACTGCGTCAGATCGGGGATGCCGTCGGAAGACTCCGCGGGAAACGGAATGAACCCGGGGCCGAACGGTGGGGCGAATGAGGCGCCGAACCCGCCGTCGATGTCGCCGCGGCTGAACATCTCGACGGTCTCGTAGCTGGTCACGGATGTGATCGTCCCATGATCGAACGCGTAGTCCATCTTGAGCACGCCTCCGCTCGACTCGATGTCCTGCTCGTTGAGACCGTCGTGGAAGACGGTTTCCTGATCGAAGTCGCGCACGAGATTGTTGGTTCCGGGCTGGAAAATGTTGGCGCGGAAGATGCGCGCGGTGCCGTCGACATCCCACCCATGAAGATTCAACAGGATGTTTGCGCGCACGTCGGGTTTCCAGAGAAACTGCAGGCGATAGGCAAGCGTGTCGTGGCCGCCGAGCGCATTGTTCTCCCCCGTGTTCGCGTTGTCGACCCAGTCGTCCTGCGACTGATAGAGAAACGAGAAGCGGGCGGAGAGTGTGTCGGTCAGGCCGCCGCCGACCGCCGCCTTCACGTCGACCGTATCGAACGTTCCGAACGATGCCCGGGCGTAGGCATCGAACTCCTGCGTCGGCTGCTTCGATTCGAACTTCACGATGCCGGCCGGAGTGTTGCGGCCGAAAAGCGTGCCCTGCGGTCCGCGCAGCACTTCGATCCGGTCGACATCCCACACGGGCATCCCTTTGAGCACGGGATTCTCGAGGACGACCTCGTCGTAAACCATCGAGACCGGCTGCGATGCGTTCAGATCGAAGTCGGTATTGCCGAGTCCACGAATGTAGAAGCGTGGGAACGCTCGACCGAATGACGACTCGATCAGAAGACTGGGAACGCGGCCCGAAAGCGCCTTCACATCGGCGCCGCCCGCCGTGAGTGTTTCGACCTGCTCCTCCGGCATGGCCGTGATGGCGACGGGAACTTCCTGAATGTCCTCAGCGCGCTTCTGCGCGGTGACGGTCATCTGGTCGAGAAATGGATCGCCGTCTTCCTCAGCAGCTTGGTCTTCAGGAGGTGGATCTGGCGCCTGTGCGACTACGGCGCCGCCGGAAAGGGCTGTCAAGGCTGCGGCGAACATCGGAATGGAGAGTGCGCGGACAAACCCTTTGGACATGAGATCCTCCTCTTTCTTCTGTCGAAGCAATGCCGGGGATGGGTCAGTCGATCCGGGGGACGATTCAATTGTGGGGATATGTGGGAATTCTACTCTGGTCCGGGCGGGAAAATAAGAGCGATCACCTTTCCTGAGCGGAGATCTGAGGACCTGTCATCCCGCGCAATCTAACGGCGGGGGCGCCGGTGAAGGGGTGATGGACCAGAGTGTCATCCAACCAGCCGGTCATCCTGAGCGCGGCGAAGGATCCCCTTCCTCGATACGTTAGCGCCAGGATTCCGGGGATCCTTCGCTGCGCTATAAGGATGACAAGTTCCAAGTTGACGCCATACTGAAGCGTGATGAGCGTTCGTACGGGGCCGTCCCGCCAGGACGCGCAAGCTCGCACGCAACCTAGATGCGGCGGATCGGAATCCGTCGCTACGACGACGTGGTTCGCATCCTGTTCAAAGTCTTCCCTGGGGTCGGAACTTCAGCGCCGAGGTTAGCCGAGGCCACGGAGATACTGTTTGAGCGCATGGAGCTCCATGTCGAGAAGATCGAAGCACCGCGAAAGATAACGCCTGTCGCTGGTCCCGAGATCTTCAGACTCAACAGCCTGCCTGATGGAAGCCACGTCGGACTCGATCATCTGCATTCGTACGATGACCTGGCTGATCGTTTCGGTTTGTATGGAGCTCATAGAGGTGTCACCTGCACGCGCCCTCCACCGGGTTTGCTGCTGAAAAAGCCCTGGACGGACCTTCCTATTGCGTTCGTCCGGAGAGCACCAGGTGGGCGCGGCGGTTCTGTGCCCAGGCGCGCTCGCTCGACCCTTCCTCGAAGGGGCGTTCCTCGCCGTAGCTGATGGTCTCGATGCGGCTGCGGTCAACGCCGAGCGCAGCGAGGTAGGCGGCTGCTGTTTCGGCGCGGAAATCTCCCAGCGCGAAATTGTACTGCTCGGTTCCACGCTCGTCGCAGTGTCCTTCGATGCGGATGCGGAACTGGGGATTGTCTCGAAGCCAGGTTGCCGAGGCGCGGAGAGCTTCCTGCGCCGCGGAATCGAGCGTCGATGCGTCATACGCGAAGAATGCGTCGCGGATCCAGCCGCGCTCGCGCGCGACGCGATTCGCCTCGACGATATCTCCGCTCAGAACGTCCGAATCAGGCGTCGTGGTGACAAAGTCGTCGTCTGTGGAAGGGATGCCCTGCGATGGCTGGGGCGCAGTGGATTCGACCGGGGGCGGTGTCGTCTGCGGCGTCGTGGCGCGGCGTGAACGGCAGCCGGCAACTGCAAGGATGCAGAGACATGAAACAATCAGCAGAAGGGCCCGTTTGCGCATGTTCGTCCTCGTCATGAGAGTGTGTTGGGGGCGGGTTACAGTGCGCGCAGTCTAGAGAGGATACCCTTCAGTTCGCATTTCTCTTCGGATGAGGTTTCCTCGACTTTCGATAGGGGTCCGGAGGACATCCGGGACGATAGGTTGGCACCAGGGTGAGCGAACAAAGCACGACGATTTACACGCCGCATGCGCGCGCCGAGCGACTGATCGCGATCGGCAGGCTCGTGCTTGCCCTCTCCTCGCTGGGCGCGGTTTACATCGAGCCGTCCACTCCGGCTCAGTTTCAGCGGGCGACCTACAGCCTTCTGGGGATCTTCACCGTCTACGCGATGGTCGTCGCTGTGATCGCGATGAGATCGGCGGTCCCTTCCGCTCGCATGCGTCTGCTCTCTCACGGACTCGACCTCGTCATGTTCTCGTTGTTCGTCTACCTGACGGAGGGTCCCGCGAGTCCGTTCTTCCTGTACTTCGTCTTCTCGCTTTTCTGCGCGACGCTCCGCTTCTCGTGGCGCGGCGTGCTCGCCACGGGCCTGACCGCGATGGCGATTTATTCGCTCATGGCGCTGATGGCATCAGTCGGAGATTCGGAGTTCGGGGCGAGCCGCGTGCTGATCCGCCTCGCATATCTGGGAGTGACCGCTGCGCTCCTGATCTATCTAGGTCTCTACCAGCAGAGCCTTCGAATGGAGCTCTCCGCTCTCGCGGCATGGCCCCGCGGGCTCGCCTCGCGCATCGACGAGGTCCTCCGCAGCACGCTTCTCTACGCAGCCTCGGTGGTTCGCGCTGAGCGGCTCCTTCTCTTGTGGGAGGAGAGCGAGGAGCCGTGGACGTGGGTTGCCATTGTCTCGCATGGAGAGTTCACGATTCATAAAGTGCCGCCCGGGACTCTCGATGCTCCTGGCGATCAGTCTCTCGACGGCTCATTTCTCGTGCGTGAAGGCGCTGATTCTCTCCTCGTTTACAACCCGGCTCAATCAACCGTCGAGGAGGCGACTGGGGATCCCCTTGGCCCGGCGGCGCGCGAGCGGTTCGGTCTGAATGGAGCGATCGTCGTTTCACTCCACGGCGAAACACTTTCCGCCCGCATGGTGATCGCGGATGTCCGAAACGCCACGGGCGATGATCTCGCACTGGCGCATATCGTCGGACGGCTGGTGCTCGCGACCCTCGAGCAGTTCTTCTTCGTCCGTCAGGTCCGGCAGACGGCGAGCGCCGAAGAGCGCCTCCGCATCTCCCGCGATCTTCACGACGGAATCGTTCAATCGCTCGCGGGCGTTGGCCTGCGGCTCCATTCACTTCGCACTCTGTTCCTTGAACAGTCGGATGGGGCAAAGCAGCTCGAGCACGTTCAGAGGGTTCTCGAGCATGATCAGCGCGAGCTCAGGACGCTCGTGCGTGAACTGCGCCCGGACGACCCGCGCGAGGGAAAGGCGGTGCTCCAATCGGAACTTCAGCGCATGCGCGAGCGATTCACTCTCGAGTGGGGCATGGAGGTCGCCGTCCAGATGGGTGAGCCCGTCGCGGTGCCCGCGAGGCTGGCCTGGGAGGTCTGCCGCATCATCAATGAATCGCTCTCGAACGCTGCGCGGCATGGCGGTGCGTCGAAGGTGATCGTGACAGTCGCAATGAATCACGCAAGTGTCGAACTTCGGGTCGCAGACAACGGCTCCGGCTTTCCCTTCTTAGGCCGTCGAGACCTCGCAGCTCTCGAACGCGCCGGCATCGGACCGCGGAGCCTCAAAGAACGCGTTCGCAATCTCGGTGGGACGATGGCGATCAAATCCTCGCCCTCCGGGGCCACGATCGAGGCCCGCGTCCCCATACAGGAGGAAGCCTGATGACGATACGGATCGTCGTCGCTGACGATCACCCGTTCATTCTCGACGGTCTCGAGCAGCTCTTCCGCGGTGAGTCCGATTGTGAGCTCGTTGCGAGATGTTCGGACGGCAGGGAGGCCCTTCGCGCGGTCGAAAAGTACCGGCCCGATGTTCTCGTCCTCGATGTCAGGATGCCGGGGCTCGACGGCATCGAGGTCCTGCGTAAGCTGCACGAGAATGGAAGCGGGGTGAATGTCGTGCTGCTGACCGCATCCCTCGATGATGCGCGCCTGCTCGAAGCCTTTCGCCTCGGAGCGAGCGGGCTGGTTCTCAAGGAGTCGGCCCCGCGGCTGCTTGCTCAGAGCGTCCGTCAGGTGGCGGATGGCCAGCAAAGCTGGAATGGCAAGGCGATCGCGGGAGCCCTACGGCTGGTTCTCCAGCGCGAACAAGCCGTGGCGTCAGCCTCGTCGATGCTCACTCCGCGGGAGATCGAAGTCACGCGAATGGTCGCCGCCGGACTGAGAAACAAGGAGATCGCCAACCGCCTCGAGATCACAGAAGGCACCGTGAAGTTCCACCTGCACAGCATCTACGAAAAACTGCACATCGACGGCCGCTACGCCTTGATGGGCTATGCCCGGGACCATGGCCTCGCATGAGTGCTCGCGGTCAGCCGTCCCACGACCGTGGCTCGACGAGGTGTGAGAACCGCCGGCGGGAGGATGGCTTCACGGAAGCGGGCAAGTCGATTACTTCAATCCGAGTGCGTGTTTCGCGACTTTCGTAATCTCTTCCGCGGAGAGCTTTGACTTGAATGCAGGCATCTTGCCTTTTCCGTCCGAGATCATCTTGACGTAACCACCTTCGCCCAGCTTCTTGACTTCGGGCGAGCGCAGATCCTTCAGAGCGAGCTTCTTCCCCATCGGAGTGTTGCCTGAGCCGTCAGGACCGTGGCAGACGGAGCACTTTGCTTTGTACACTTCCGGGCCGTCCGCGGCGCGCACGGTCGACGGCAGGGCCAGCATGGTCATCAGGGTGATGGCTGCGGCGATCTGTTTCTTCATGGTTGCGACTCCTCTGTCTTTAAAGCCGAATAGAGTTACGGCAGGGACTGAATTTTCAACGCGAGGGCAACCAGAACGAGAGCGATGAGGCCGAGTGCAACGAAAAGGCCCCGCCGCCTGTAGCCGAGCTCGTCCACCGCTTCCTGTCCTCGTTTCAACGCTGCGCTCGCCTGAGTTACTCCTTCCGCATGTTTCTCCGCGAACTGATGTTCCGTAGAGAAGGTGTGTACGAGAACTTCCAGCTCGATCTGCCGGTCGACCGCCTGGTCCACGTGGTCGCGGACGTTCCTGACCTCTACGCCGCCCCGTTGCGCCGCAAGAAGTGTCCGTTCCGCCCGTGCAGTCAGTGCGATCAGCTCATGCATCCTGGTCTGGATCGCCGCAGCGCTTCTGGCGCCTTCGGACTGCGGATCAACGTGACAATCCGTGCACTGGCGGATCCTGTCCCGGACGAGCGCTCACGTCACCGGGTCTTTGTAGGTGAAATGCGTTTTCCCGATCCGAAACTTGTCGAACAACCTCGCAAACTCGGGGCGTAGTCTCGGCCCGGTCCCTTCCTGATTCCGGCTGCCTGCAATGACATGATTGGGCAACAGCAGCGCCTGATCCACGAGCCAGTCGAACCGGGCATCACCCTCCAGCTTCTGTTGTGTCGCCTGGTTCAGGAGAGCATCACGCGTTCTCTCGAAATTCTCCTTCTTTCGGGGGAGCTCGTTCAGCTGCTCTGCAAGCGGGCCCACTCCCTCGTGACAGAAGGCGCACGGGGTGTGAGTCGGGGTTCGAAGCAGTGTGATGTTCGGACGGACAACAGCGTGGTTCTCATGGCACGTCACGCACTCGCTGAACTGGTGACCCGCCAGTTTCACGTTCAACCCGTCGTGACAGGAAGTGCAGTCGCCGCCACCTGCTTCGAGCAGCTCGTTGTGTGCAGTGAAAGACTCCCGCTTAAAGCTGGCTCGGAACAGCTCCGCTTCCCGGCCGTGACACTGGCCGCAGACGTTCGCTACCGAGTCGATGCCAGGAGGCGCGGCCCCGTGGTTGCCGTGACAGTCATTGCACGTCGGGGCGAAGAGATCTCCACGATCGAGCAGCGACGCCGCGTGCACGCTTCGTCGCCAGCGGGCGTACTGATCCACCGGCATCGGATCGCCGTGAACCGTCGAGTAGCCGGCCATCCGCTTCGTATCTTCGTGACAGCTCCGGCAGGTCTCCGCCACTCGGGTTGGATAAACGGGGGATGCCGGGTTTTGAGCCCGGAGGATTCCATGGATTCCATGACAATCGAGGCAAGTCGCGACATTCTCGTCGCCGGCGCGGAGCGCCTGGCCGTGCCGGCTGGTCCAGTACTCGTCAACCTGATCGACGCGCGCAGAGGGATTGAAGCGGCGCATGAATTCGAGAGATGAGTGACAGCTGCCGCAGAAACCCGGAATCTCCCCCCGGGCGGGCGAGCCGATGAATGGCTTGCCCCCGAACGGTTCCATCGCCGCGGGATCGTCGGCGAGAGCAGGATCGGGGTTGCCGCCGTGGCAGTCATGACAGGAAAGTCCCCTCTCGGCGTGAATGTCCTGAGCATAGTCGCGGACGACCGCCGGACCTTCCTCACCCACAAACTCGGCATTCGCATGGCAGATCGTGCAGGATGTCGGAGCGGGGGCACTGAAGGCGAACTGCGCAATCGTCAGAAGCGCGAGGGCCAGAAACGTTGCGCGAGTCACCGCGACGAGCTTTCCGCGGGACTTTGCTCTGGGCCCGGTCACAATCTGAATCACTGCCAGCAGAACGATTGTCCCGAGCATGATGTAGAGCGGCAGGAGCGAGTTATATCCCCAGCAAGTCAATCCAACCATTCCCGCGATGGCAACGGCTCCGGCCAAGGTGAACATCGGACTCCGCCCCCTCGCGGCGATGTTGCGGTCAAGAAAGGGCACGAGCAGAAGAAGCAGTCCGCCGAGTGAGAAGAGAATGATGACGAATGCCTCGTACTCGATCCCTGCGATCTCTCCGCCCGGCACGAGTTTCAGCGCCTGGAACATGAACATGAAGTACCACTCCGGACGGATGTCCTCGTAGGCCGGCGCAAAGGGATCTGCCTTCTCGCCCAGCTCCCAGGGGAACAGAGCGGCGAGCGCCGCAAGCACGCCGAGAGCGACCGCCCAGCCGAAGAGATCCCGCAGGGCGAAATGCGGCAGGAATTTGATCTCCTTTCGTTCGGCCTCTCGTTCGACCGACGGCGGAACGCTCATTCCTTTCAGCTGAACCAGAAGCAGATGCATTCCCAGAAGGAGCGTCGTGATCGCAGGAAGTATGGCTACGTGCCAGCCGTAGAACCGGGACAGGGTCGATCCCGTGACGCGGTCACCACCTCGAAGGAAACGGAGCACCCACTCCCCGACGAGCGGAAGCGAGCCGGCCACGTCCGTTCCGACTTTTGTAGCGAAGAACGCAAGCTGATTCCAGGGGAGGAGATAGCCAGAGAATCCGAATGCCATCGTGAGAAACAGCAGGATGCAGCCGGTTACCCAGGTAAGTTCCCGCGGTGGCCGGTAGCCTTTTACGAAGAAGATGGTCGCCAGATGAACGAAGGCGAAAAAGACCATCAGATTCGCCGACCAGGAGTGGATCGAGCGAACGAGCCAGCCGAAGGGAACGGAGGTCATGATGAACTCGACGGACTCGAAGGCTTCTTCGGCGGAAGGACGGTAATAGAGCATCAGCAGGATTCCGCTGACCACCTGCACGATGAAGAAGAACAGCGTCATCCCGCCGAGGTAATAGAAAACGCTGAAGCGGTGAAGTGGAACGGTCTTGTGGCTGGCGAAGTCGGTGACACGCGAGATGCCGAGTCGATCGTCGAGCCAGGCCAGAATGCGATGCTCGCGACGCATCAGACCCTCGAGATGACGATCGTGCCGGGCCGGCCGGCATTCTCGACCACGCTTACCTTGTATGGAGTGAGAGGGCGCGGAGGCGGTCCGCCGACATTGCGTCCTGTGAGGTCGTACTCTCCGTTGTGGCAGTTGCACCAGATCCGGCTCTTCGGCTTCTGGAACTCGACGATGCAGTCGAGATGCGTGCAGGTGGCGGCGAATGCACGGTATTCGATCTCTCCGACTCTTATGAGGATGACCGGCTCCCCGCCGAAGCGGACAATCTTGAATCCCTTCT
This sequence comes from Thermoanaerobaculia bacterium, assembly GCA_041748075.1. Lineage (GTDB taxonomy): Bacteria > Acidobacteriota > Thermoanaerobaculia > Gp7-AA8 > Gp7-AA8 > JBGSYJ01. The sequence goes on along the minus strand of JBGTDX010000051.1, from coordinate 1,256 downwards.
CCAGAATCGCCGGATCGTTCGTGGGGCCGGCATCGACTTCGTTGAGCGCCGTCTCAGCGATCAGGGGCGGGCTGAGGAAGCGGAGTACCGGATAGAGGACGGCGATGCATAGCGCCCCTGCCGAGGTGCCGAGAAACCAGCTTAGAAAGTTTCGGCGGGTGCCAGTACCCATCAAACCTCCTGACCTTCCCAGTCCGGGGCGGTTCTAGGTGTGGAAGTTTGATGAAACCATCGAGGCAGATCACGAACGTGTATCACGTGTCACAGCATCATGTGATGGCTGGTCAGGACTCGCCATGCCTGAGGTTTTTGAGACCTAAGCGGCGATCGAGCGCGTGTCATCCTGAGCGGAGCGAAGGATCCCCTCCAGACTCGCTCTGCCGCACGCAAGGGGAATCCTTCGCTTCGCTCAGGATGACACCTTTACCCCTTAACTTAAGGCCATTCCGGTTGACAACCGGCGGGATCCCGCTTAAGGTTTTGCCGATGAAGCTCGCATCGGCCGGTTCCCTCTATCGCAGCTGGTGGCATTACAGCGGCTGAGGGCGTGCCATGACGCGTCCCGGACGTTGTGAAGGGGCGCAGTCTTTTCGGAATATTCGAATGACCTCTTCTCCGGCCGGGAAGAGGTTTTTTTATGTCGAAAACGTTTCTGACGATTGCCGAAGCCACCGTCGAGCGCACTCTCGAAGCGGTGGCGAATGCTCCCGACGGGAGCGACGGCATCGAGATCCGCTTCGACCGGCTCCCGTATGCCACGCCCGGGATTCTGAGCGAGCTGCGCGAGGGCTCGAGTAAACCGCTTCTCTTCACGCGCCGCCTTCTGGAGAGCGGTACCAGGGGCGATCCCGCCGAGCTGGCCGGAGCCATCGCTGCCGGTTTCGAGCTCGTCGACCTCGAGCTCACGGAAAGCATCCCGCGGGAACTCGAACCTCATGGCAACCGCATCGTCCTGTCGCATCACGACTTCGAATCGATGCCTCCGATCGCCCCGCTGCTGGCCCTCATGCAGGCGATGGGTACAGGTCACGTGAAGATCGCCGTCACGCCGCGAACGTTCCGGGACAATCTCGAGTTGCTGAAAATCATCGACACCCTCCCGCAGCGCAACGTGACGCTCGTCGGTATGGGTTCCGTCGGCATCTACAGCCGGATGCTGGCGCCAATGTATGGCTCGGAGCTGGCGTTCGTCGCACGCGACGACGCTTCGCGCGCGGCGCCGGGGCAGCTGACGCTCGCCGAATTCCGCGCGGTGC
>JBGTDX010000050.1:0-3161 GCA_041748075.1 Thermoanaerobaculia bacterium | reverse complement strand
CCCGGATCATCCGGAACCTCGCCTTTGACGATCGCCTCGTAAATCTTCGAGCGACCCTCCACGTCATCCGACTTGGATGTGAGGAGCTCCTGAAGGGTGTAGGCCGCGCCGTATGCTTCGAGCGCCCACACCTCCATCTCTCCGAATCTCTGACCGCCGAACTGCGCCTTTCCGCCCAGCGGCTGCTGGGTGATGAGCGAGTACGGTCCGATCGAACGAGCGTGAATCTTGTCGTCGACCAGATGCGAGAGCTTGAGCATGTAGATGAATCCGACGGTGACCTTCTGTTCGAAGGGCTCGCCCGTCATGCCGTCATACAGCGTCGTCTTTCCGCTTTCCGGAAGGCCGGCTGCAGCCATCTGCGAGAAGATCTCCTTCTCCATGGCGCCGTCGAATACCGGCGTGGAGAAGTAGAGACCGAGCGTCCTGGCGGCCCATCCAAGGTGGGTCTCCATGATCTGTCCCACGTTCATGCGGGAGGGAACGCCCAGAGGGTTGAGCACGATGTCGACCGGAGTGCCATCCGGGAGGTACGGCAGATCCTCTTCCGGAAGGATGCGTGAGATGACGCCCTTGTTTCCATGGCGTCCCGCCATCTTGTCGCCGACCGAGAGTTTGCGCTTCATCGCGACGTAGACCTTGATCATCTTGATGACGCCCGGAGGAAGCTCGTCACCTTTCTGGAGGTCTTCCTGCCGCTCTTCGGCTTTCTGCTCGAGAACGCGGATCCGGTTCTCACCGCGCTCGACGAACATTCGGATCGTCTCGCGCACTTCTTCGTCGACCGGCAGAGCCAGCAGCTCACGACGGGTGAGCTTCGCCAGAGTCGCGCGATCCATGGTGCCGCCCTTCTTTACGAGCGTGTCGCCCGACTTGAAGTCGACCACGTCGCGCTGGAACGGCTGATCGGCGAGCAGCTCGGCGATTTTCTTGTTCCGGGCATCCGTGATGATCCGGATCTCGTCCTGGATGTTGCGGTTCATCCGCTCGATCTCGCCCTCTTCGATCGATTTCGCGCGGAGGTCCTTGTCGACGCCCTTGCGGGAGAAGATCTTCACGTCGACGACGGTGCCTTCGATTCCCGGAGGCGTCTTGAGGGATGCATCGCGAACGTCACCGGCCTTCTCGCCAAAGATTGCCCTGAGGAGCTTCTCTTCCGGCGTGAGCTGCGTCTCGCCCTTCGGCGTGACCTTGCCGACGAGGATATCACCCTGCTTGACCGTTGCGCCGATCCGGATGATGCCGGACTCGTCAAGGTCGCGCAGCGCCGCTTCCGAAACGTTCGGAATGTCACGTGTGATCTCTTCGGGACCGAGCTTGGTGTCGCGGGCTTCGATCTCGAACTCCTCGATGTGGATCGAGGTGTAATAGTCGTCCTTGACGAGCTTCTCGGAGACCAGGATGGAATCCTCGAAGTTGTTCCCCCGCCAGGGCATGAATGCCACTAGGATGTTGCGGCCGAGCGCGAGCTCGCCGGCATCCGTGCAGGGTCCATCTGCGAGAACCTGACCCTTGCGTACCCTCTGCCCCTCGCGAACGATCGGCTTCTGGGTGATGCAGGTGTTCTGGTTCGAGCGCTTGAACTTGATCAACGAGTAGATGTCGGCGCCGAACTCTTTCGTCTCGCCGGTCTCGACGTCTTCCGCCTCGACCCGGACGATGATGCGGTTGGAGTCGACGAGATCGACGATGCCGCCACGCTTGCAGAGAACCACGGCACCCGAGTCGCGGGCGACGACGTTCTCCATGCCCGTGCCGACCAGGGGAGCATCGGTGCGGAGCAGCGGAACGGACTGGCGCTGCATGTTGGCGCCCATGAGCGCGCGGTTCGCGTCGTCGTTCTCTAGGAACGGCACGAGCGAAGCGGCGACCGAGACGAGCTGCTTCGGTGAGACGTCGATGAAGTCGATCTTCTCCCGCTCGATCGATACGAAGTCGCCGCTCTGGCGGGCGATGACGCGATCGTGAAGGAGATTGCCCTCCTCGTCGGTCAGGGCGTTTGCCTGAGCGATGGTGTAACGCTCCTCATCCCAGGCCGAGAGATAGAACGCGTACGGCTCAGCCTCCGCGGGAGCGAGAGCAGTCTTCTTCTTCTTGCCCTCGTCCGCCGCCATCGCCTTCGCAATGCGGTTGTTCTCTTTCTGCAGCTCTCGCTTCTCGACGATCTGTCCGAGCTGGAACTCCGTGTCGCCGACCTTGATGATGCGGTAGTGGTCGAGCACCCGTCCCGACTCCACCTTCTTGTAGGGCGACTCGATGAAGCCGTACTCGTTGATGCGCGCATAGCACGCCAGCGACGAGATCAGGCCGATATTCGGGCCTTCAGGCGTCTCGATCGGGCAGATCCGGCCGTAATGCGTGGGATGAACGTCGCGGACTTCGAAGCCTGCGCGCTCACGGGAAAGACCGCCCGGCCCGAGGGCTGACAGGCGGCGCTTGTGAGTGACTTCCGACAGCGGATTCGTCTGATCCATGAACTGCGAGAGCTGCGAGGAACCGAAGAACTCCTTGATCGCCGCAATGACGGGCTTGGAGTTGATCAGATCGTGCGGCATCGCTGAGTCGATGTCCTGATGGACCGACATCTTCTCCTTGATCGCGCGCTCCATGCGGACGAGACCGATCCGGAACTGGTTCTCGAGCAACTCTCCAACCGCGCGGACGCGGCGGTTGCCGAGGTTGTCAATGTCGTCCACGCGACCGACGTCCTTGCGGAGACGGAGCAGGTAGTTGATGACGACGAAGAAGTCTTCGGACGTCATCGTCTTCTGCGTAACCGGGGTCGACAGGTCGAGCTTGATGTTGAACTTGAAGCGGCCGACGCGCGAGAAGTCGTACTTGCGCGCATCGAAGAACATGCCTTCGAACAGCGCCTTTGCCGACTCGAGAGTCGGAGGATCGCCGGGACGCATGCGGCGGTAGATCTCTATGATCGAGGCCTCGAACGACTTCGCCGCGTCCTTGCGGACCGTGTTCAGCAGAATGTCGCTGACCAGATCCCACTCGGGGAAGATGATCTCGGTTTCCGTGATGCCGTGCTCGCGGAAGACGTCGACCCAGTCCGCCGGAAGGTTCTCGCTCGCCTCGAAGAGAACCTCGCCGGTGTTGACGTCGACGACGTCGGCAAGCAGAACGGCCTTGTCGAGCGCGGCGAAATCGAC
>JBGTDX010000049.1:0-27927 GCA_041748075.1 Thermoanaerobaculia bacterium | reverse complement strand
TGCCGGCGACGACTTCGCCCTCGCGCGTCGCGACGGTAATTTCCGCCCGTCCAGCCGTGCCAGCGAGCAGCTTCTCGTCGAACACCGGCACGATGGGGTAGGGAGCATCGCTAGCGTGATCAAAGATCGCGCGGAGCTGATCGACCTCGTCTGGTGACGCGTGGCGAAGATCAAACATTGCTTCGGAGTGTATTCCAGCCGGTCTGTTCAGAGCTCGGAATCCTGAGGGTCTCACCAGAACCCTTCCCTGGGGCTCCAGGAGCGGCGTGGCAGACCAGGTCCTGACTCCAACCCCGCGAAATGCGGGAAGAGAGGAGTGCGTTGTACGGTCCAAAGTGATCCACATACCGATAATCCGGAGCAGACTGATGTCATCGATGAGACTTCCTGTTGTCGCTGCAGCCGTGCTTTTCGCAATAGCCTGCTCCCGAGAATCTCAGACCACCGGTACACCGGTCGCCCAGGTTCCCCCCGCTACCGCGGACGCAGTGGCGGGCGAGGATCAGCAGGATCTCTCCGTTCAGGATCAACCCGTTCAGGATCATTCGGGTCACGACCACGTGCAGCCCGCTGCTGTGGCTTCGGGCGCTGTATCAGCGAGTGGTTCCGCGTCGTTCGAAGCGCCCGAAGCTCGGAAGGGCGATTCGGTTCTCCTGAAGAAAAGGGCGACGGGCAATCTCGCGGACACCATTGCCGATCCGAATCAGTTCCGGAATCCAGAAGTACGCGATACGTATGAGAAGGCGAAGCTAGTTGCGGACCGGCTGGACAAGATGTACTGCTACTGCCGGTGCAAGGAAAACGAGCACCTGGCGCACAACAGCCTGCTGACCTGCTTTCAGGATGATCACGCTGCACTCTGCGGCATCTGCCTCCGGGAAGCGCAGCAGGCGTTCCTGGACTGGAACGATGATTTGCCGCTCGAAGTCACCGTCAAGGCCGTGGATCTCATGTACAACCAGGGCCGCCCCGCCCCTTCTATGCCCTGAGCCCCCACCCGGGTTGTGGGTTCTGCACACCCACCCGCACACCCGGTTGTGGGTTCTGCACGCCCACCCGCCCACACGGTTCTAAGTTCTGAGACCCACCCCGCCGGACCAGAGCTCGTAGGCGGAATCGAGTCGGGAGGGTGGGACCACAACCGTGCGGAGGGGAGGGCGTGCAGAACCCACAACCCACAACCGGGTGTGGGGGGGAGGCTGGCTTCCGATTCGCATAGACGAGCACGGTATGGCAGGCGACATCATCCGCTGTCCGGCGTGCGGACAGGCGAACCGCGTTCCTGCACTGGCTCCCGGCAGCAAGGCCGTCTGCGGAAAATGCAGGGGCGAGCTATCGCCGGGGGGCGCTCCGCAGGTTGTGACGGATCGGGACTTTCGCGACGTCATTGGGCAATCCAAACCAGTCCTGGTCGACTTCTGGGCCCCCTGGTGTGGCCCATGCCGCCAGATCGCACCTGTGATTGAAGCCCTTGCCGTCGACCGTCCGGACGTGGTCTTCGCAAAATTGAATGTCGACGAGAATCCGGAAACGGCTGCGCGATACAAAGTGAGCGGGATTCCGACTCTCGTTCTCTTCCGGGACGGGGTCGAAGTGGACCGGATTGTCGGCGCGGCGGGACGGCCGCGCATCGAGCAGACGATCGACCAGCATCACCACTGAATGACGGAAGACGGACGCAGGACGACTCCCCGCAATGGCGGTGCGCTGGATCTCGCTGGGTTTGCGCGCAGAGTCCTGGTGGTCGTTCTCTTCGGGATCGGCCTGATTCTGCTCTGGCGGGTGCGGGCCGTTCTGATTCTGATCGTGATTGCCGCCGTCCTTGCCGCGGGCATCGCTCCCGTGGTCAAGCGGGTCCGTACGATGGCGCGGCTCTACCTGGGACGGAGGATCCGGCGGGGCACTGCGGTCCTCATCGTTTACTTTCCCTTCCTGGCCATCGCAATCGTGACGATGGTTCTCACCGTTCCGAAGCTGCTGCTGGACGCTGGAAGTCTCTCGCGCGAGCTTCCTCCTCTGATCGACCAGAAACTCATGACACCCCTCGAGCGGTACTTCCCGATGGGGGATACCCGCGCGTTCATTTACGGCGGCTGGCAGGATGCCTTCGCAGAGCTACCGATTTTCAACTACGTGCAGGGCGTGGCGCAGGGCGTCGCATCCGTCGTCGCGATTCTTTTCATGGTCGTCTACATGCTCATCGACGCCGAACGGCTTCGGAATCTGCTCCTGCTGCTATACCCCGCGGCAGAGCGGGGGGAGAAGCGAAGAATCTTCATCCGGATGTCGCGCCGCATGAGCTCCTGGCTTTCGGGGCAGCTCCTGCTCGCGTTGATCATCGGCGTCGCGACGTTCGTAATACTACTGGCCCTCAGGATCCCTTACGCGCTGCCACTCGCGATACTGGCCGCCATCGGAGAGCTCGTCCCGGTGATCGGACCGATCCTCGGAGCGATCCCGGCAGTGATCGTCGCGCTCTTCCAGTCGCCATGGCAGTTCTGGGCAGTGCTCGCAGCAGCGATCCTGATCCAGCAGGTCGAGAACTACCTGCTCGTTCCCCGACTGATGGGGAAGAAAGTGTCGGTCGCTCCGCTCGGCGTATTCATCGCGTTCATGATGGGCCTGTCGCTGCTCGGCATCATCGGAGCCATGCTCGCGGTCCCGACGGCCGCGGTGATTCAGGTGGCATTCGAGGAAGGATTCGTCCGCCGGCGGGAACGGCGGCTCGATTCCGATCGTCTGGGATCCCTCACCAAACCCCCCGAAGGGTAGGCGAATCACGACGGACTAGAGTTCGCTATTTACCTCGTTTTCGGTCTGATCCTTGCACTGTTCAGGAGTGGAGGAAACTGATGAGAAACGAGATGGTTGGAGCGGTCGTGCGCCGCGCGATCGAGCATCCTGAGTTTCGAACAGCACTCATGGAAGATCCGGAGCTGGCGTTGCATTCGCACGGCTTTGCCCTCGAGAGCTCTGACCTCGCTGAGATTCAAAAGATCCAGCGAACGCTGGGGGAGAAAGACGGTGCGGACGTCGAGCAGGAGCTCGTCACGATCGCTGAAGAGTACGGGATCCAACCTGCCGGAAAAAACTAGATTCACCGATTGCCACGAGTGAAATTCAGCTTCACGCGTGTACCCATAAAGCAGTCACCCATAAAGGAGGAAACATGGAACCAAGAGACCGCAATCGAGAAAACGAAATTCGAGAGAATGAAAAGAAGGCCGACCGCAAGCATGACCCCAATCCGGATCCGATCACAGGCGAGCCGGGAGCTCATCCTGTCGGCGTTGCCGGTGGCGGTACAGCCGGAGCCGTAACGGGCGCAGCTGTTGGAGCGGCGGTCGGAGGACCGGTCGGCGCGGTCGTTGGCGGCGCGATCGGCGCAGTTGCCGGCGGATATGCCGGAAAAGGCGTCGGCGAGATGGTGAACCCCACCGAAGAAGAGAACTACTGGCGTAACGAGTACCGCAATCGTCCGTACTACAAAGAGGATCGCGGATTTGACTACTATGAGCCGGGCTATCGTACAGGTTGGGAAGCCGCCGCAAACCCGGAGCATCGGGATCGCGAGTTCGAGGATGTCGAGCCGACACTCGAAAAGAGCTGGTCGCAGTCTCGAGGAACGAGTAGCGCGTCCTGGCAGGACGTTCGCGAACCCGCGCGCGACTCCTACAAGCGAATCCGCGAAAGTGAGAAGAAGCGCGACAAAGACGTCCTCGGCATGGATCAGGCGTCCGATTCAGGGGCTCCCTGGCCGAAATAGTTCGCATCACCGCCGGTTACGATGGGAAGACACGGGTGGTTCCGCCGCCCGTGTCTTTTCTGTTTCGAGGATTGAAGACGGTCCTGAAGGCGCCCCCCCTTCGGAATTTGTGCCCGGTGCGAAGGGTTCGACTTCGCGGATCCTGCCGACTTCGCCGGTCCATCCTGAATCCAGCTCACGAGGCCTTTCTTACATGAATTTTTCGCTACGCACGATTGCTCTGGCATTCGCCGCATTCTCGATTCAGCTGCTCGTCGCAGGACCTCTCCTGGCCTATCCGACTGCCCGCTCCAATGCACGGATGGTATTCGATGAATCGCTCGACCGGATCGTTCTGTTCGGAGGAGTCAGCGATCCCGACGCCGCAGACATACGCTACGAGCTGAACGACACCTGGGAATGGACCGGGCTCGGCTGGATACAGATCTTTCCGGCTACCGCGCCGCCTGCCCGCTCAGGCCACTCGATGGTCTACGACTCCAACCGGCGTCAGGTCATCCTCTTCGGTGGTATTCAAGGCGGTAATTTCCTGGGTGACACCTGGAGGTATCAGAATCGTAACTGGATCCAGATCGCCGCTCCCTCCTCTCCGTCGGCACGCACGCTGGCGGGAATGGCGTTCGATCCCATCCGGGACCGCGTCGTTCTTCACGGTGGTGTCGACGCCGGCGGTACTCGCCGCGACACCTGGGAGTTTGACGGCACCACCTGGACGAAGAGACTCACCGGTGGTCCGGAGCTGCAGGCTGTGAACCTGGTTTACGACGAGGCGCGCGGCGAAATCCTGATGCTGGGGTATGGCAGCGAGAACACGTCGGAAATGTACAGGCTCGCCAGCTCGGGTTGGGAACAGCTCTCGCCGGAAGATATACCACCGTGCGTCAATTTCTCGGCACTCGCATACCAGAAGCACAATCAGACAGTCGTCTTCGTAGGAGGCCAGTGTTTCAATGGCACCCAGGCTGACGATACGTGGGAATGGGACGGTACGAACTGGACGGATGTGAGCCCGACCTTCAATCCCGGTGCACTTCTCGGACATGCTCTCGCGTACGACCGAACTCGCAACGAGACCGTTCTGTTCGGAGGCATTTTCATCGGCGCCACGAATACCACGTACAGGTACCGAAACGGAAAGTGGACTATCGTCTCGCAGGACCGCGAGCCGGGTCCCCGATCGCTTCCTCTCATGGTATATGACCCTGTCAGGAACGTGACGGTCCTGTACGGTGGGGTCAATGAATCCCGGGAGTTCTACGACTTCTGGCAACTCGAGGGAGGACGCTGGACCCGAATCGATGTCGAAGGCACTCCGAGTGCCTGCAGCTATCCGGTCGGCGCCTGGGACGCGAATCGACAGAAACTCGTCATGGTGTGCTCGGATGCCAGAGTTCATGAATGGGACGGAGAAGTCTGGAAGTCGTTCACTGCGTTTGAATCCAACCGGCAGCCTCGATCGGATCGACGGTTCAGCTCCGCGGTTTATGATCCTCAGTCGCGCAGAGTCCTGATTTTCGGTGGGTACACCTTTGGCCGGGACTACGTCAATGAATTCTGGTCCTGGGACGGCACCTCGTGGACGCAGCTGGCAAGGAACCGGACCGCTCCGGCAAATCGTTCGCTGGCGTCTTTCTTCCACGATCCTATTTCAGGGAAGCTGATTCTCTTCGGAGGCATTGGTCGATCGCGCGAAACGAATCCAGTCACTCGATATGGCGATATGTGGAGCTGGGACGGAAGCAACTGGACCGAGATGACAAACGTGAGCCTAAAGCCTCCGGCTCGGTATGGGGCACAGACGAGCACCGATGTGATGAGCGGCAGAACGATGCTGTTCGGCGGCAAGAACGACCGAGAGCTCTACCTCGACGATCAGTGGGAGTGGAACGGCACGACCTGGACCCAGGTCAATGAGCCGAACCGGCCTGAAGCCCGTATGAATGGTGGTTTCGTTTTCGACCTGGACCGACAGCGCTTCATCCTTTTCGGAGGGTTTGCCGGCCGTTATTTTTCGGAGGTCCGGTCGTATGGTCCGAACGGCTGGAATGTCGAGAGCCTTCCGCCGGGCCGGCGAAGGGGAGCTGCGAGGCCGACGGTAATCACCGGCTCAGGGCCGGGTTCCTTCAGCGCCGTTCATCAGTAGTCGAGCGCGCCTGGTTCGTGTACGCGGCTCTCGGCGTCTGTACGCGATGCAGGGGTAATTTCGTTTTACGGTTCGATCGACGCTGTCCGTCCCGACTCTGCTAAGGTATTCCTATGACTGAATCTGTCATGCCGCTCAAAAAGTCTCGGCTGCCGGGACCTGGGCGCGGGTTGCACGAAGCGCTTGACCTGGTCGTTCCGGTCGACGCGGTAGCGCTCGAAGAGCGCGCCGCAAATCTCGCAAAACGTTCCCTCAAGAAAGAAGCCAAGGTGTGGGGTCTTCGCCTCGCGATCCGAATGATCGATCTCACGACGCTCGAAGGCCGGGACACGCCAGGAAAAGTCGACGCGCTCTGCCGGAAAGCCCTTCGCCCCGATCCATCTGATGCCACGATTCCGCCGGTTGCTGCAGTCTGCGTCTATCCGGCCATGATCCCCTGGGTTCGAAAGGCTCTGCGTGGTTCGCCGATTCACATCGCTTCTGTCGCTACCGGCTTTCCGAGCGGCCAGACGTATCTCGACGTGAAGCTCGAAGAAGTGCGGCGGGCCGTTGCTGACGGTGCCGACGAGATCGACATGGTCATCAACCGCGGAGCGTTCCTGTCAGGTGATCAGCAGCGGGTTTTCGATGAGATCGTGGCGGTGAAGGAAGCGTGTGGGCCAGCACATCTGAAAGTGATTCTCGAAACAGGCGAGCTGGCCAACTACGACCAGGTTCGTCTGGCCTCGGCCATCGCGATGTACGCAGGAGCGGACTTCATCAAGACCTCGACGGGCAAGGTCACGACGAACGCCACCCTTCCCGTTACCCTCGCCATGCTGGAAGCGATTCGCGATTATCATCACGCGACCGGACGAATGGTCGGCATGAAGCCGGCGGGCGGGATCTCGAATGCGAAGCTGGCGCTCGCCTACCTGGTGCTGCTCTACGAGACGCTTGGAATGGACTGGATGACACCCGACCTGTTCCGGCTGGGTGCCAGCTCGTTGCTCAATGACATCCTGATGCAGCTTCGCAAAGAACGAACCGGCGTATATCAATCGGGAGATTACTTCACCCTCGATTGAGGAGACAGAGGTCAGACGATGGGCGAGCAGTCAGAAGCTGGAAGAGAGACGATCGAGCGGCTGAAGCCGGGTCCCGCGACTGCTTTGACATCCGCCTGGGACTACGCGCCATCCATCGAATCGGCCGATCACGTCCGGATCGAAGACCGGTATGACCTGTTCATCGGCGGGAAGTTCGTACAGCCTCATTCGAAGAAATACTTCGAAACGATCAACCCCGCCACCGAGGAAGTCCTGTCGGTGGTTGCCGAGGGTGATGCGGAGGATGTGAGCCGCGCGGTGGGGGAGGCCAGAAAGGCGTACGACAAAGTCTGGCGCAGGATGCCACCCGCTGAACGGGGTAAGTATATTTTCCGGATCGCGCGGCTGATTCAGGAGCAATCGAGAGCACTCGCCGTCGTTGAGACCATGAACGGCGGCAAGCCGATCAAAGAATCACGCGACATCGACATCCCGCTCGCCGCAGCGCATTTCTTCTACTATGCGGGATGGGCAGACAAGCTCGAGTACGCGTTCCCGAATCGCAAGGTGACTTCGCTGGGAGTTGCCGGTCAGATCATCCCCTGGAACTTTCCGCTGCTCATGGCGGCATGGAAGATTGCTCCTGCCCTTGCAGCTGGAAACACGGTCGTCCTCAAGCCGGCTGAGACCACTCCGCTCACGGCTCTGATGCTCGCGAAGATCGTGCAGGAAGCGGGTCTGCCTCCCGGCGTGGTCAACATCGTTACGGGCGCAGGTGCGACGGGAGCTGCTCTGGTCGCCCACCCCGATGTCGATAAAATCGCATTCACGGGTTCGACCGAAGTCGGAAAACGGATCGAGCGGTCGATTGCAGGCACGGGCAAGCGCGTCACTCTGGAGCTTGGCGGCAAAGCGCCGAACATCGTGTTCGAAGACGCGCCGATCGATCAGGCTGTCGAGGGAATCGTCAACGGCATTTACTTCAATCAGGGCCATGTCTGCTGCGCGGGCTCGCGTCTTTTCGTACAGGAACCGGTGCTCGAGGCAGTCATCCGCAAGCTTCGTGAACGAATCTCGACGCTGCGGCTCGGGAACCCCCTCGACAAGAACACCGACATCGGAGCGATCAACTCACGGGCGCAGCTGGAAAAGATCACGGAGCTGGTGGAGAGCGGGACGGAAGAGGGAGCCGAGATCTTCCAGCCGTCCTGCACGGTTCCTGAAAAAGGCTTCTGGTTCCGGCCGACCTTCTTCACCGGAGTTGCACAGTCTCATCGGATTGCACAGGAGGAGATATTCGGACCTGTGCTCTCGGTTCTCACGTTCAGGACTCCCGAGGAGGCGATCGAGCGAGCGAACAACACGCCTTATGGTCTGTCCGCCGGAGTGTGGACTGAGAAGGGGTCGAGAATTCTGAAAATGGCCCAGAAGCTCCGGGCGGGTGTCATCTGGGCGAATACCTACAACAAGTTCGATCCCGCTTCGCCGTTCGGCGGCTACAAGGAATCGGGCTTCGGACGCGAAGGCGGGCTTCACGGATTGCGCCCGTATGTCGAACTCGGGTGATGGTGGATCGAGTGAAAGAGAAAACAGCCAGACTCGCCGTACGGAAGACGTACAAGCTCTACATCAACGGAGAATTTCCGCGCACGGAATCGGGTCGCTACTACGCGATCATGGCGTCGAAGGGAGATGGCGTGCTCGCAAATGCTTGTCGAGGGTCACGCAAGGATCTGCGGAACGCCGTAGTGGCCGCGCGTAAGGCCTTTTCCGGATGGAGCGGCCGGACCGCCTACAACCGAGGCCAGATTCTCTATAGAATCGCCGAAGTATGTGAGGCGCGAACTGCCGAGCTGGAGCACGAGCTCCGAGAATCGGGCGTCAGTAAGGGAGCAGCCCGCACGGAAGTGGAACGGGTCATCGACCGATGGGTTTACTACGCCGGCTGGTCCGACAAGTTCTCGCAGATATTCGGCTCGGTGAATCCGGTCTCCGGTCCCTATTACAACTTCACGGTTCCCGAGCCAACGGGTGTGGTTGGAATTGTCGCGCCCGAAACTCCGTCACTTCTGGGTCTGGTGAGCCGGCTTGCACCCGCGATCGTCAGCGGAAATACAGCCGTTGCAATCACGTCTGAGAAGCACCCGCTGGCGGCTATTACGCTGGCCGAGGCGTTTGCTACATCGGACGTCCCTCCGGGTGTGATCAATCTCATCTCAGGACTGAAGAATGAGCTGATTCCGTGGCTCGCGGCGCACATGGACGTGAACGCGATCGATGCCACTGGAGTGACGGAGGAGGGCCTGGAGGCTCTGCACGTCGCGGCTTCCGAAAACGTCAAGCGCGTAGTGCGATTTGATCCGGGATCCATCGATTGGCACGATCCCCGTCTCGCGCAGTCGCCTTACGCGATTGCCGACTTCCTGGAGATGAAAACCGTCTGGCACCCGATGGGAATGTGACGAAATGAAAGGGTTGTCATCGTCGGGAGCATGAACCACGTGTCATCCTGAAAGAACTGCGAAAGATTCCCTGGGCTTGCCGTATCGACTCGAAGCTCGGGGGTCCTTCGCTGCGCGCTCAGTTGACACTCGATGGGCTTCCGTTACAAAAAAATCCCCCCTCCGGGATCAACCGAAAGGGGGACGGCGCGCAGAGCGTGCCGGCTAGCCGGTGTGATGCATGGCTCACCGGTAAGCCTCAATATATGGACCTCGCGGTGGATGTCTGTAGATTTATGGAAACCACCGGCGAAGTTCTTTTTCGAGTGCGCACGCCTCGACACAAAGCTCACTTCACTTTCGTTCCCGCTGGTACTGACGGGTCCACTGCAACGAGGCTCGGCTCTCCATCAATCGAGGCCGCGAGGACCATTCCGTTCGACTCTATGCCCATGAGAGTAGCGGGCTTGAGATTCGCGACGATCACAACCTTGCGGCCAACGAGCTCCTCCGCCGTGTACTTCGATGCGATCCCGGCAACAACAGTCCGCTCAGCGTCGCCTGTTGAAACGCGTAGCTTCATCAGCTTTTTCGATTTCTCGACTTTCTCGGCCGCAACCACTTCCGCAACGCGGAGGTCGGCCTCGAAGAACTGATCGATCGTGATCTGGTGGCTGTCCGGGGCAATCGCCTGAGTCGTTTCCTGCGGCGGACCGGTTTCAACTGTCGCGCTCGCCGGGCTTTCTTTCGGATCCTGTTGAGTCAAGTTCGGTCCTCCACTTGATGCATCGGGTTTTTTCATGTACTCGGCAGCATCTACTCGGGGAAAGAGCGCCTGCCCTGCGTCGACCAGTGCCTCGGTGGGCAATCCGCCCCAGACCAGATCTCCATGGTCGAACCCTCCGCTTCGTGCCCCGATTCGCCTAAGAGCCTCGGTCCCCAGGCTCGGCATGAAGGGAAACATCATGACCCAGACGATCCGCTGGGCCTCCAGAACATTCCAGATCACCCTGGAGAGCGCGTCGTCCGTTCCGTGGTCCTTGAAATGTTTCCAGGGTTCATGGCTGACGATGTAGCCGTTGATCGCCCCGAGAAGCTTCCAGACGACGTCGAGCCCCCGCTGAAAAGCGTACTGATCCATTTCACGAAGGTAGTCCGGCACCAGGGTTTCCGTTGCAGTGCGAAGCTCGTTCGAATCGCAGAGGACCGGGGGGGTCTTCCCTTCGAAGTACGTGTCGCACATCTTGAGCGAGCGGGACAGTGTATTGCCGAGGTCGTTTGCCAGATCGCTGTTGTAACGCTGAAGAAACGCTTCGTCCGAATAGTTCGCATCCTGCCCGAAGACCATTTCTCTCAACATGTAGTACCGAAACGGATCGGGTCCGAACGACTCGAGAATTTCGTTGGGACGGACGATATTGCCGGTGGATTTCGAGATTTTCTGATCGTCGCGAAGCCACCATCCGTGCCCGAGAATCTGCGTGGGCAGGGGCAGTCCTGCGGCCATCAGATGTGCGGGCCAGTAGACCGCGTGAAATCGGACGATGTCCTTGCCGATGAGGTGTGTTCCGGGCCAGTATTTGCGGAACGCCGAGTCATCCGGGCCGCCGAAGCCGAGGGCGGAGATGTAATTCGTGAGCGCATCGGTCCAGACATAGATGATGTGTTCCGGATCGCCGGGGAACGGAATGCCCCATGAGAATGACGTCCGGGAGATGGACAGATCGCGCAGGCCCGCCTCGACGAAAGCGATGACTTCGTTGTAACGGGTCTGCGGCTTTATGAAATCGGGATGGGAGCGATAAAAATCGAGCAGCGGCTGCGTGTACTTCGAAAGCCTGAAAAAATAGTTCTTCTCGGTCGTCCGTTCGACCGGATGTCCATTCTCGCAACGTCCGTCGCTCACCTGTGAGTCCGGGAAGAAGGCTTCTTCGCTGCTGCAGTACCAACCGCTGTGCTCGCCCAGGTAAATGTCGTCCGGACTCTGCTCACGGATGCGCCGGATCAGTTCGTGGACGCCGGCCTTGTGGCGAGGCTCAGTGGTGCGAATGAAATCGTTGTGACTGATCCCGAGTAGCTTCCACAGCCGCTCGTATTCAGCGACTACCTGGTTTGCCAGTTCGATCGGCGGAATTCCTTTGGCCGCAGCGGATCGCTCGATCTTCTGACCGTGCTCGTCCGTGCCGGTGAGGAAAAAGACGTCGTCTCCCGCGGCGCGCCGGTGCCGCGCGATGACGTCGGCGACCACGTTTTCGTAGATCTGACCGATGTGAGGAAGCTCGTTGACGTAATGAATCGCAGTGGTGATGTAGAAGGGTTTCATGGGATCGTAATCTTAGCGGAGAGTTGGGTCCTGAGGTGATCGACGCTTGCCGCCCAGCTGAGTGTACGTCTCCGGTAGGTCGGTGTATGAATCACGGACTGCGGATCGCTGACGCTTGAAAAGACAGGGGGGAGGGGGTGGCGGGGCCGACGGGACTCGAACCCGCGACCTCCGGCGTGACAGGCCGGCGTTCTAACCGACTGAACTACGACCCCGCAATGGGTAACGCTCGTGAAACGATCGTCAGGGAACCGGAATTCCCGAGAGGTCGGCATCGTAAGGGCGCGAACTGCATGTGTCAAGACGCGAGCCGCGGGTCCTGCACTCCGGGGTGTCATCCTTCGTACTGGGGAAGCCAATCTGCATCGCGGAGCAGAGGGAGTGCCGCGTCCTTGGGAGACAGCAGGGGATCCTTCACCGGCCACGCGACGCTGATCTCGGAGTCATTCCACAGGATTCCCCGGTCATTCTTTCCTTCATACAGCCTGGTGCATTTGTAGAGAACCTCTGCCGATGAACTGGTCACGCAGAATCCATGCGCGAAGCCGGAAGGAATCCAGAGCTGTAGACGGTTCTCTGCCGTCAACTCGACGCCGGTCCACCTTGCAAACGTAGGCGAGCCCTTGCGGATGTCGACGGCGACGTCGAAGACCGCGCCGGAGACGACCCGCACGAGCTTTCCCTGCGGGTTCGGCTCCTGATAATGAAGACCGCGCAGCACGCCCGCAGCCGACAGCGAGTGGTTGTCCTGGACGAAGGGAAACTCGATCGCCGCGGAAGCCGCGAGTTTCGCCGCGTGGTAAGTCTCCATGAAGTAGCCTCGGTCATCGGCGAATACGCGCGGCTCGATGATCAGGACGCCAGGAAGGGAAGTCTCGGTCACTTTCATCGGGGCGCATGATAGCCGAAAGTGGCCACGAGGCGGATCGGGACCCGGTTGGTCCCGATCCGGATGGCAGTTACGCTTTCAGGCCCGACGGGTTCTGCTTGATGACCGTGAGCGCCGAAGCGATCATGGTCGAGACGTCCGTGAGGTTCGCTGGAACGATGAGTGAGTTTCCGGCCTTTGCGAGCTTTCCGAACTCCGAAACATACTGCTCCGCCACTCGGAGCTGCACCGCCTGATAACCACCCGGCACCTGGATGGATTCGGCCACTTTCCTGATTCCTTCGGCGGTCGCCGCGGCAACCGAAAGGATTGCGGCTGCCTCACCTTCCGCTTCGTTGATCTGTTGCTGCTTGTTGGCTTCAGAAACTTTGATCGCCTGCTGCTTCTGGCCCTCGGCCGTGTTGATGGCCGCGTCCCTCACGCCCTCGGAAGTGAGAATCACTGCCCGCTTCTCTCGCTCCGCTCGCATCTGCTTTTCCATCGCCGCGAGCACATCCTGGGGCGGCGTTATGTTCTTGATCTCGTAGCGGAGAACCTTCACTCCCCACGGTTCGGAAGCCTTGTCGAGCTCACTGACGACCGAAATGTTGATGTTCGTTCGTTCTTCAAAGGTTCGATCGAGCTCGATTTTTCCCACTTCGCTTCGAAGCGTCGTCTGTGCGAGCTGAATGATCGCGAAGATGTAGTTCGAGATTCCGTATGAAGCGCGCTCCGGATCGAGGACGCGGAGATAGAGCACGCCATCGACTCCGACTTGGACGTTGTCCCGGGTAATGCAGATCTGTTCCGGGATGTCGATCGCATTCTCTTTCAGAGAGTGCCGATATCGAATGACGTCGAGGAAAGGGATCAGGATGTGGAATCCCGCCGTGATCACTCCGCTGTACTTTCCGAGGCGTTCTACTACGTAGGCGTTCTGCTGCGGGACTACGACTGCCGTTTTCACGAGAATGATGATGGCCAGAAGGGCCAGGACGAGACTGACGATGAGTGCTCCGGACATGATGGATCCTCCTCCGTGTTTGCGACTCCAGACTTTTCAGGTTGACGTAATGAAGAGCGTGAGGCCTTCGATCTTGACCACCGTGCATCGTTCGCCAGGGACGAGGGGACGATCGGCCATGTTGCGGGCGGTCCAGAGGGTTCCGCGAAGTTCGGCCCGTCCAAGGGCATTGACGGCGATTTCGTCGCGAACGACTGCGGTCTCTCCTACCATGTCGTCGATGCGCCGATCTTCCTGCCCTGTTCGAAACAGACGCAGGACCGGTTGACGGAACAGAAGGAGACCGACCGACGCCGCGGTGAACAGGAGCAGTTCCGCCCAGAGGGGAACATCCAGACCCAGCGCAATTGCGAGCCCTACGAGCAGCGCACCGATTCCGAAGAATGCGAGGTGCAGGGTCGTCGAAAGCAACTCGAGACCCAGCAGGAGAAATCCCACGAGGATCCAGATCCACCATTCCATATTCAGTTGTCCGTGTCTGATGTTTGAACGCGCCAACGATATCATGCCGTGGCCGGACTTTGCCCGCAGTCGCGATAAGGAAACCTCAATCGGGCGATGTCAGGGCCGCAGGCCGTCTGGCGCGGTCGGAGGTCCCGCTACAATGCCCCGGTGTCCACCCCGTCTTCGAAAAGGTTCATGACATGAGCAGCAGCAACGGTGACATCGCGCTGTTCTGTCGCGGATTGAGAAAACGTTACGACGACGTTGTCGCCGTGGACGGACTGGATCTCTATGTCGATCGCGGTGAATGTTTCGGACTGCTTGGCCCCAACGGCGCCGGAAAAACAACGACGATCGAGATTCTCGAGGGTCTCACAGCGCCCGACGAGGGACAAGTGGAGATCCTCGGACGGAACTGGAAGACGAAGGCAAAAGAGATCCGGGAGAGAATCGGAATCTCGCTTCAGGAAACGCAACTTACCGAAAAGCTCAGCGTTCTGGAAACCCTTCAGTTGTTCCGATCCTTCTATCCGGAGGGACGTAGCCCGAGGGACCTCCTGCGCCAGCTGGCTCTCGAGGAAAAGCAGAATGCACGAGTCGGCAAACTCTCAGGGGGGCAGCGGCAGCGGCTGGCAGTCGCATGCGCGCTCATAGGGAATCCAGAGATCCTTTTTCTGGACGAACCGACAACCGGTCTGGACCCGCAGAGCAGGCTGCAACTATGGGATCAGATCTCCAGGTTCCGCAAGAATGGCGGCACGGTTCTGTTGACGACGCACTACATGGATGAAGCTCATAGGCTGTGCGACCGGGTTGCCGTGGTCGATCACGGCAGGCTCATTGCTCTGGGAACTCCGGAAGAACTGATCGCGTCGCTCGATGCGGCGAACGTAGTCGAATTCACCTCCGATCCACAAATCGACGAATCGGTTCTCAAAGCGATTGCCGGCGTGCATCAGTGCAGGCAGCGGGGGGAGAGCTGGTCTCTGACGGTCGACTCTCTGGTGACCACCGTGCCGGTCATCCTCTTTGAAGTGGAGCGTGCAGGCGCGAAGCTATCGGGCCTTTCTACGCATCGCGCAACATTAGAGGATGTCTTTGTTTCCCTGACAGGGAGGGATCTGCGCAATGAGTGACAGCCGCTCGGCTCTTTATGAGCTCACGCTCGCGCGCACCCGCGACTTTCTCAGAACCGGCGAAGCGCTGTTCTGGGTCTTCGCCTTTCCCATTCTCATGGCGCTCGCTCTCGGTTTTGCATTCCGGGAAAAACCACCGGAGCGGATCCCGATCGGCGTGGTCGAGGGCCCTCGATCCGCGCAGATTATCGAACAGCTCTCCGCTTCAAGGGCACTTCTCCCGCGGCTCTATCCTGCTGAGCAGGGCCGCGAGGCGCTACGTACTGGACGTGTCTCGTTGCTCGTAAGCGGTACCGATGATCTTTCGTTCGTGTTCGACCCGTCAAGACCCGATTCGAGGATCGCACGGCTCGAGGCGGAAACCGCGCTGCAGACAGCAGCGGGCCGCAAAGATCCTCTGCCCATTGTCGAGGAGGAAATGCGCGAGCCCGGCGCGCGGTACATCGATTTTCTCCTGCCGGGACTCATTGGTATGAACCTCATGGGCACGGGGATGTGGGCCGTCGGGTTCTCCATCGTCACGGCCCGTCAACGAAAGCTGCTCAAGAGGCTTGTCGCCACTCCGATGAGGAAGAGCGACTACCTGCTGTCCCAGATGCTTTCTCGACTCGTTTTTCTCGTCGCAGAGGTCGTCGCCATCGTCGGCTTCGGCTGGCTGGTGTTCGATGTCGCAGTTCGTGGATCCTTTCTGCTTCTGGCTGTAACCTGCCTTCTCGGAGCACTGGCATTTACCGGTCTCGGTCTGCTGGTCGCCTCCCGATCGGAGACTGTCGAAGGGGTGAGCGGACTGATGAACTTCGTGATGTTACCCATGTGGCTATTGTCCGGGGTTTTCTTTTCGGCCGATCGCTTTCCTGACGCTTTTCAACCGTTCATACGTGTCCTGCCTTTGACCGCGCTGAACGATGCGCTGAGAGCGGTCATGAACGAAGCTCGCCCGCTGGGGGACATCACGACCGAACTGGTTATTCTCGCAGGCTGGACGATTGGAAGTTTCTTCGTGGCGCTTCGGATCTTCCGCTGGCGATGAGTGCCTGCCGCGGCTGGGTTTGGGATCATCGCCGAAGCGCGGGACGTCTCCGTACGACGCTTTCAACCTCAGTGCCTCGACGAAGCGCGTGGTTGATCAACTCCACGATCCATACCGAGCCATCCGGGCCGGAAGTGATGCCGAAGGGATAGTACATGCGCGCATTGTTCTGGACCCCGTCCATGAAGCCGTTCATCGAAGCCAGCCCAGCGAGAGTCTCCATCCTGCCATCGACACTCACGCGTCGAATCGTGTGGTTGTTCGAGTCCGCGATGAGCAGGCTCCCATCCGGGTGGATCGCGATGCCACTCGGCCGGTTCATTCTGGCCACTGAACATTCGCCGTCATTCGTCCCGAGCGTCTCGGGAATACCGCATATCGTGGTGACTTCTCGATCCTTCGTGATCTTTCGGATCAGATGATTTCCCGAGTCGGCGGCGTAAAGATCCCCGAGTGCATCGATGGCGATACCGAACGGCAGATAGAACCGCGCGCCGATGCCACGTCCATCGCGGCTTCCCACCTCCAGAGGTGTTCCCGCGTAGGTCGTTACGAGGCCGTCGCGGATTCTTCGTATGAGATGGTTGGAGCGATCGGCAACGAATATATCGCCGTTGAGATCGACGGCCAGACCGGTGGGGTGGGCGAATTGAGCTCTGCCGGCATCGCCCTCGTCGAATCCGCAGATTCCTGCCGTACCCGCGACGGTCGTGACGAACCCTGAGGGGCTGATGCGCCGTATGTTGCAGTTGCCGCTGTCCGCGACAAGCAGATCCCCGTTTCTGTCGAGGGCGATGCCGCTCGGGTTGCGGAACCGGGCTGCTGAGCCCTGCCCGTCACTTCCGCCGGGTGCTCCGGGTTCTCCCGCAAGGGTTCGAACCTCGGCAGTCGGAGTCAGCATCCGGATCACATGATTTCCGGAATCTGCCACGTAGATGTTGCCGATTGTGTCCGCAACGACTCCGGTGGGGTGCGAAAAGGACGCGACCCGGGCGTTGCCGTCGCGGTGATTCGCGTCGGCCGGATTCCCAGCCACCGTATCGATGCGCATCGGCGAGGCGCCCTCGGCGGCTACGGTGAGGAGGATGGCGGCAATCGCCGCTCCAAGAGTCGTTTTCCGTCTCTGCTTCGGGACTGAGGCCCTCCAGCGGAACATACGGAATCTATTGCGAACCGAGTGCCGGAAATGGCGGTTTCAGCAGGAAAGATCAGCTCTCCTGAGGACCGAGGGCCTCTCGTGAAATTCGGATCCTCTCGGCGATGACTTCAGCGAGTTGAACTCGCCGAGCCCAAGGGAATTCCTCATCGAAACTTTCCACAGTATCGCCCGAGGAAACAATGATCGAATCCAGCAGGATCTGGTTGTCCACGAGATATCGAAGCAATGCCCAGCCGTCGACGTATCCGACCTGTTCGTCGATCACGAGTGACCTATAGCCATGCAGCTGGATGAGAGAGATTGCCTGCAGCGCGTCGCTTGCTACATGCAGACTCACGTTCAATGAAGTTTTGACCTGTGCGAGGGCTCGCGTGAGCGCACCTCGCCCATCCAAAACCAGAATCTCCGGGTCCATGGTCTGGCCTCCACGGTCCTGACGATGTTGTGCTGGTGCGGGGTGAGGGGCTCGAACCCCCGACCCTCTGCGTGTAAAGCAGACGCTCTACCACTGAGCTAACCCCGCGACGAGTCGGCAGCGACTATAGCAGAACGCCGGGCTCACGACTTCGGCTGACTGCTCCGGTTCGGAACGATGAGGACGGGACGGTCCGTGTGCCGGATCATATACTCTGAAACTCCCGCGAGCCGTCCCCCCCGTTCACAGACAGGTGCCACCACGATCAACGGACAGGCTTCACTCTCCGCGATGCGGATCAGGTCTCTCTCCGAGTCGACCATGATGGTCTTCGATGGGATTCCTGGTAGAGACGCACGCCAGAGTGTGAGCCGCTTCTGGGCATCCTCCTCTGATGGATCCGTCGTGGCAGCAAACACGATCTCGCCTCCCTGGTCCTGCTCGAGCAGGCCTGCAATCGACTCGGCGAGTTCTGGTGGTGGCGACGGTTCGTCGACAACGATCAGCAGTCTTTCAGTGCCCAGTGGCTTCCGGATTCCATAGCGGATCGCGAGGATCGGAACTGCACATCCGACAAGAACCTTGAGGGTTGTGGATCCGATGAAAAGGTGTGGAATGTGGTGGCGAGCGTGTGTCGCCATGACGATGAGATCAGCCTGTTCGTCTTCGGCGGTGGCTGCGATTTCAGTGGCTGCGTCAGGACCAGTCCTGACAATCAGCCGGGTTCTCAGATTCTCATCAGCACGGTGTATATGCCGGCGGAGGACTTCGAGCTCCTGTTGCTCGACATACTCGTACACCGACGAGTCAGCGGGAAATCGCAACGTGTCACGGTTCGACGGCTGGGTGATTCTTACATGCAACACCACGATTTCGGCACCCGTGATCCCTGCCGCGCCGATTGCCTGATCGAACACCCATCTGGAGGCTGTTGAGAAGTCCGTGGGTACGAGAATTCTGCGCCAGGGAAACACGCGAAGATCGTATCAGAACGAGGTGTGCGATGCAGTCGATTGAAGCTCAGGGACCTTCTAAAGGCGAGGTTTGACCGACACTGTCTCCGACTGCGGGGGAGGCATCAGCCATCTGTACCGGACGCGGCCGCGGTGGCCCCACTATGTATCGGATGATGGTTCCCTCTCCGTGATCTCGTTCGACCACCTGAAGGATGACTTCGTTCTGATCGAAACGAAGTGTGTCGCCGGGAATGAACGGATCCTGCATCGCTTCATTCAGCCGGACTTCGATCGAGCGTGCAACCTGGTTGCTGGGAGGAAACGGTCGGATCGGCTCGAATCCGCGAAACTGCGCCAGATACGTCACGTAGTAATGCCAGACCTGAGGAAACGAATCGCGCGTGGCCAGCGTATAGACCGAGGACTCCGTACCGTAGCGGTTGGACACCATCGAGTGATCGCGCCGTGTGAGGTTCCCATCGTAGTTTGCTCCGGCATACAGGGGGATGGCCGGGCTGATGGAATCGAGCTTTTCAGCCGGGTCCACCGTGACCGATGGAGCAGCGGCCCCTTGTTCTGCGGTCGATGTCTGTGCTGAGGTCTGCTCTCCTCCCGTGCAGCCGGAAAATGCCAGAACAAGGAGGAAAACCAGCGGAATCTGGAGTATACGAGGTCTCATCACTCTTATATAAGAGCAAGCGGTGTGCCGGTATTTCAGTGGACCGCGGGCGCCCGCTTGGTGCGTCGCGAAGCGCTTCGGAGCAGTTCCAGAGCCGTTTGCCCGCCGTAGCGCTGGACAATCTTCTCGTCGTACTCATCAGAGACCGTAGCCACGTTGTTGAGGGAAGCGATGAGCTGGTCCGGCTGGAGGCGCCTGCCGAGAAACGAGTGGGAATAGAAAACGTCCGAATCTACCAGGCTGAACGCGCCCAGATGAATTTCCGAGTTGAGCTGCAGCAGCTCACGCATCAACTCGAACGAAGGCTCGACCCCCTGCACGCAGAAAGCGAGAATCTCGATGACGGCATCATCCTCCTCGTACGGTTCGATCGAGATTTCTACGATCGTCGTTCCGTACTTGAGGTAGAAATCGCAGTGCTCGGCATCGTCGAAGTGTTCGTCGACCAGTTCGTCCAGATAGGCCTTGACCTTCCGGTAGACTTCTTCCTGACAGGGTGTATGAAACTGTGTGCGGGCGTTCACGGACTCTATTCTAGCCCGAAACAGTGTGAGGATTCAGATGACAGACCTATTCGAGTCGCAGAGCCGCCGACGGCTGGTCCTTCGGGAAGGCAAAGAGCGCGCGATCTCGAATCGGCATCCGTGGATCTTCAGCGGGGCGATTTTGCATGACGACGGTCCGGAGGGTGCGGCCATCGGCGACCTGTTTGATCGTTCAGGGACACTGCTCGCGTCCGGTCTCTATTCGGCCCATTCGCAGATAAGACTGCGTGCAATGACGTTCGGGCAGCCCTTCGAGTTTCAGGTTCTGATCGATCGAATCCGGGCCGCACTCGAGTTCCGGCGATCGATTCGGCCCGAGGGAACTGACGCGCTGCGGTTGATTCATGCGGAAGGAGATCGGATCGGCGGCCTCATCGTGGACCGCTTCGCCGATCTCCTGGTGGTCGAGATCACGTCTGCCGGGCTCGACCGTCTGCGCGATGCTGTCGTCGAGGTTCTCCAGGATGACGAGCGCCCGCGTGGCATTCTGCTCGCGAACGACGGCCCGGCCCGGCGGATCGAGAGGCTGCCTCAGGAAAGCGAAGTCATCGGAGACTTTCCCGACGAGGTCACCATCCGCGAGCACGGACTGGTTTTCGTGATCGAGCCCCGCCAGGGGCAGAAGACGGGTTTCTTCATCGATCAGCGGGAGAATCGTCGTCGCCTGCGGGGCATGTCGGAGGGCAAGGACGTTCTGAACCTCTTTGCATACAGCGGCGGCTTCGGCGTTTATGCGATGGCAGGCGGTGCGAGATCGGTCGACGAAGTGGATATCTCGCAACGGGCGATAGCCCTCGCGCGTCGCAATCACGAGTTGAACGGCAGTCTGACACCGGACGTCCGGTTCACCGTTGCGGATGCGTTCGAGCATGTAAGGACGCTCGATGCGGGAGGAGTCCAGTTCGATCTGATTGTCTGCGATCCTCCCGCTTTCGCGCGAAGCCGAAGAGACGTGGAAAAGGCGGCGAGAGGATACAAGGACATCAACCGGCAGTCGCTCAAGCTGGTTCGTGAGGGTGGGTATCTGTTGACATTCTCCTGCTCGGGTCACATCGATGCAGATCTGTTTCAGAAGATCCTCTTCGCTGCGGCGCTCGATGCGAAAAGGGAAGTCGCGATCGTGGGGAAGATGGGGGCCGGCCTGGACCATCCGGTTTCAATCTACTGTCCCGAAAGCGAATACCTAAAAGGGCTGGTGCTCAGAGTCGGGAACCAGATGTAAACTTCCATCATGTCCGTATCAGAGACTCCGCGGGGCAGGGCCGTCGAGATCACGGTTGCGCACCTCGGTGAGCTTCTTCGCGCAGCAGGCTTCATCGATGATGAGCAGCACTCCGAGTTGCAGAACGTCGACCGCCAGGCCCGGCTCCAGGCCCGCTCGAGGACCCGGTCGGAAGAGACTCCGAGCCCGTTCAAGGCCGTGACGGCGATGAACCTGACGGACAGCTCAGGGCAGGGAACCAGGATCGACGAGTATCTTCTGGCCCGGCTCGTCGCTGAGGAAGCTTCCCTCCCATTCCACAAGATCGACGCGCTCAAGCTCGACGTGGAGTTCATCGAGGCGAAGATCTCGCGACCCTTCGCGCGGAAACACATGATGCTCCCGCTTCAGGTGCGCAACGGCCGGTTGATGGTGGCTGTGGTGAACCCGTTCGACCGGACCTCCATCGACTCGTACCGCACGATTGCCGGACAGGAGCTCGACCTCGTTGTGGCTGCCGAGCCTGATGTACTGCAGGTCGTCAACGAGCTGTACGGGTTCCGCTCTTCAGTGACCAAAGCGGAGCGGGACCTGAAATCCGGTTTCGACTTCGGAAACCTCGAGCAGTACGTCCGTCTGAAGTCGGGCGCCGAGATCGAGACCAGCGATCAGCACATCGTCAATGCCGTCGACTACATGCTCCAGCACGCGTACGACTCGCGTGCCTCGGATATCCACATCGAGCCGAAGCGGGAGTACGCGCAGATCCGTTTCCGCATTGACGGGATCCTTCACGAAATGCAACGCGTTCCGAAGATTGTCAATCTGGCCGTGACCTCACGCCTGAAAACGATGTGCCGCATGGACATTGCCGAGAAACGCCGCCCTCAGGATGGAAGAATCAAGACCGAGCGCGAAGGCAAGGAGATCGAGCTGCGCGTCTCGACGCTGCCGACGGCATTCGGCGAAAAAGTGGTGATGCGGATCTTCGATCCGGACGTGATGATCCGCGACCTTTCCGGTCTCGGTTTCTATGAAGACGAGCTGAAGACTTTCAGCGAATGGATCCGGCGGCCTCACGGCATCATTCTGGTCACAGGGCCGACCGGGTCGGGCAAGACGGTCACTTTGTACTCCGCGCTCCGCGCGGTCTACACGCCGGAGGTGAACATCACCACGATCGAAGAGCCGGTAGAAATGATCTGGGAAGACTTCAATCAGACTTCCGTTCAGCCGAAGGTCGGAATCACGTTCGCCTCGGCGCTGCGAACCATCCTGCGGCAGGATCCCGACATCATCATGGTGGGCGAGATCCGTGACGGGGAAACCGCGCAGAATGCCGTACAGGCCGCGCTTACGGGTCACCTCGTATTCTCGACGCTCCACACGAACGATTCGGCTGCATCGGTGACTCGTCTGGTCGACCTGGGGATCCAGCCGTTCCTGATTTCTTCCACGCTCATCGGGGCGATGGCGCAGCGGCTCGTCCGCAAAATATGTGTGGACTGCAGGCGGAATCGCCCGCTGACTCCGGAAGAGGCGGCGATGCTCAACCTGAATGCCCCGCCAGGCAAGCGGATCATCGTCAGAGAGGGTGCGGGTTGTATGCGCTGTCGCAACACCGGGTATTACGGCAGGACGGGAATCTTCGAGATTCTCACGATCGACAACCCGATCCGGGATCTGATCGACCGTTCCGAGGACTTCATCAAGATCAAGGAAGCTGCTCTCAAGCGGGGGATGAAAAGTCTGCGCCAGTCAGCCCTGCGAAAACTGGCCGAAGGCGTGACGACGTTCGAGGAGGTTGTGCGGGTAACGGGAATCTGAGCCCGCACACCCGCCCGGTTGTGAGTTGTGCACTCCCGCCCGCCCAGCACCGTTGTGGGTTCTGGGTTCCCGCCCACCCGCATGGCTCGCGTTCTGAGTTCGACCGGGAGGGTGGGAACTCACAACCCAGAACCGTGAGGGCGGGTGGGAGTGCACAACTCAGAACCGGTGGGTGGGAGGGAATTGGTGCGCCCAAGAGGATTCGAACCTCTGACCTACAGCTCCGGAGGCTGTCGCTCTATCCAGCTGAGCTATGGGCGCGGGAGGGAGTGGCATTGTACGGGATGTACCCGATGTGCTCAAGATGAACCACGCTGGCGAGAATAAAATTCGTGGCCGCATCGCCGATGCCCGTTATCATCCGGTTGAGACCAGCGAGTTTGCCGCCACTGGTGGAGGCGAGCCCGGTTGGCTTTCTTTTTGACGACCGATTTGTATAATCCAACTCCGTCTCCGCGCGCGCGATGTTTCCTGCAATGTACGGACCCCTGAAAATTTTCACCGGACGAGCTCACCCCTCGCTCGCGCATGAGATCTGCGGGATCCTCGGCGTCGAGCCGGGCCGCGCTGCGCTCTACAACTTCTCCGACGGCGAGAATTACGCGCAGATCGACGAGAACGTGCGTGGCGCCGACGTGTTCATCGTCCAGCCTACCTCGCCTCCGGTGAATGACAATCTGATGGAACTGCTGATCATGCTCGACGCGTTCAAGCGTTCTTCTGCGAGCAGGGTCACCGCCGTTGTCCCCTACTACGGCTACGCCCGGCAGGACCGCAAAGACAAGCCCCGAGTTCCCATCACGTCCAAGCTCGTGGCCGATCTGATCACGGCTGCGGGGGCCAGCCGGGTCCTGACTCTCGACCTGCATGCACCGCAGATCCAGGGGTTCTTCGACATTCCCGTCGATCACCTGTTCGCCGCGCCCGTCATCATCCGATACCTGAAGTCTCTCGAGCCCGAGGATCTGACCATCGTTTCACCCGACGCAGGCGGTGTGGAGCGGGCGAGGGCTTACGCCAAAAGACTGGGAGCGACTCTCGCCATCATCGATAAGCGCCGGATCGCGAAGAATCAGACGCAGGTGATGCATATCATCGGAGAGGTGGAAGGCCGGAACGTATTCATCGTGGATGACATCATCGATACCGGAGGGACCCTCATCGAGTCGGTCAGGGCATTGCACCAGGAGGGCGCGAAGTCGATCTCAGCCTGTTGTACACACGCGGTTCTGTCGGGACCGGCCATAGAACGGATCAACAGCTCGGAGCTCGAACAGGTCGTGGTCACCAATTCGATGCCGATGGCCGAGAAAGAAGCCGATTGCGACCGGCTCAGAACCCTGTCGATTGCAGAATTGCTCTCTGAGGCGATCAAAAGAATCCATCACGAGGACTCGGTCAGTTCGTTGTTTGAGATGTAAGGGGAAGTAGTAGACGGAATAATGGCGCCTTTCGGGCGCTTATCATCCTGTCTATTGAGAATTCTAAAGGAGTTGTTGCGCCATGGCTGATCTCGAATTGGAAGTTTCCCGCCGCGAGGAGTCGGGCAAGGGAGTGGCGAGAAAGCTTCGCCAGAAGGGCCGGGTTCCGGCAGTCGTCTACGGCGGCCACAAAGAGCCGGTATCCATCAGTGTGGACCAGAAAAGTGTTTCCGAGCTCGTGAGAAAGAGCGAGCATGGAATCCGCTCGATTTTTCTTCTGAAGATGGCGGACAGCGATCAGTCGCGTCACGCGATGATCAAAGATATTCAGATGAATCCGATCTCCCGCAAGATGAACCATATCGACTTCGTGCGGGTCGTCATGGACGAAGTGGTCCGCGTCACCATCCCGGTCAGGGTCTCGGGCACTTCCATTGCCGTGAAGAACGGCGAAGGTGTTCTCGACTTTCAGGCTCGCGAACTTCACGTCGAATGCCTTCCGGGTTCCATTCCGGACGAATTCGTCGTGGATGTCTCATCTCTGAAGCTCCATGACGTGATTCGGGTCTCGGATCTCGAGGTCCCTGAAGGCGTCGAAATGCTCGAAGAGCCGGACAGGCTCGTCGTCAGCGTTGCGACCCTTCGTGCCGAGGTCGTGGAAGAGGTTACGGAAGAAGCCGAGGTCGAGCCGGAATTGATCAAGAAGGGTAAGGACGAGGAAGAGACAACGTAGCGTACCCGCCTGATGTGAAAGCGATTATCAAAACAAGCCTCCCGGAAGGGAGGCTTTTGCATTGGTCTTGCCTTTCTGCAAGCTCGGGTAGTCCCGGGTGCGCCTGCTGTTAGAATCCCAATCACCGGATCGGGCACAGACGCCCCTTCCGGATTCTTCTTAACGACTCGACTCCCGGGAGGTTTGGATTTGAAGGGATCCCTCGTGTTGGCGTTGGTGCTGGTCGGAAGTCTGTTGGCGTGCCGGGGTGAACGTGAGGGTTCGACCTCGACGTCACCTTCGGAGGCGAGACAGATAGAGCGTGATGGGCGCATTGTCGTCGGAGGCCGGATGCCGTCTTACGATGCCACCACTCTGGATGGCCGTCCTTATGAGCTGACGAGCGAAAAGGTGGTTCTGCTGAACATATGGGCGACCTGGTGCGGACCCTGTCGAGTGGAGATTCCGGAGCTCCAGGTTCTCCATGACGAGTTCGGATCCCGTGGATTCGAGGTCGTGGGAGTGAGCATCGACGATCCCGGTGCGAATCAGATCGTGCGGGAGTTCGTGCGGGAGCAGCAGATGACCTACCCGGTGGTGCTGGATCCGCAGGGGAGAATCGCCGATCTGTTTCAGACGACCGTGATACCCACATCGGCGTTGATCGACCGGGAGGGGACGATTCTCTGGGTTCACCGTGGCATCGTCAGGGCTGCCGATCCCGCGTTGAATGCGGCTCTGGAAAAGGCGCTTTGAGAGGAGCAGGATTCAGCTACGTCGGCGGTCTGGCGTGTCGCGAGCCACTTTCCGCCGCTCCCGCTGCCGTTCGATGAACTGCCGGATCGGCTCGGTGACATTCCGGGCGATCGCGGCCATGAGCACTTTCATCGGGAGAAACGCCAGAAGCAGTCCGAGCCCCAGCGCTGCGAGTATGACGAGAATGGTGGCTAAAGTGGTCATCAGCTGAATACATTGAAGCAAAATCCGGACCGGTCACACGGCGCAGCGCTCGGTCAATGAAACCAGGAGCCGCCGTTCACGTCTATCGTCGTTCCATTGAGATAGTCTCCCATCGACGATGCGAGAAAAAGGATTACGCCGGCAACGTCGGAGGGAGTCCCGATCCGTCCGAGGGGAATCTGGCCCTCGATCTCGCTCCTGTGCTGTTCGAGCTCTGAGTGTGCCATCTCGGTGTCGACGAATCCGGGAGCCACGCAGCTGCTGACGATGTTCCACGGGCCGCATGCCCGGGCGATGCTTCGTGTCAGGTTGACCAGAGCGGCCTTGGACGCTCCGTAATCTGCAAACTCGGTTTCCCCGCGGAACGCGGCCCGCGATGCAACGTTGATGATCTTTCCACCGCCCTGCGTGCGCATCTGGCGTATCGCGAGCCAGGCGGCGTTCGCCGCGCCGAACACATTGAGCTGGAATGTCCGGCGCCAACCCTCCTGCCAATCCTCGTAACTCTCGCGGTCGAACCGGTTCAGCTCGAAGGTAGCGGCGTTATTGACCAGGATGTCGAGACGGCCGAACCGCTCGACCGTCGTTTCGATGAGATGCCGGACCTGCTCGGGATCTCCCAGGTCAGCCTGAACCACGAGCCCCCGCTTTCCGTCGACCAGAGCAGCGACTTCGGCGGCGGCATCAGCGCTGTCACGGTGATTGATGACGACGGATGCGCCTGCGCGAGCCAGCATCAGGGCCGTTTCCCGTCCGATCCCTCTCGATGCTCCTGTGATCAGTGCGACTCTGCCGCTGAGGTCGAGGCTTTCCGGGCTCATAGGTACCTTTCAGTTCTGGCTTGACTCACGAGTTTTGCCCTTGCTTATTCGTTACACTACGGAACATGTCCGACGCGGCCGCTCACGTGGAGGTTCTCATTTATTCGCGACAAAGCTGCTGTCTCTGTGACGAAGCGAAGCTGGTGATCGTCGAAGCGGCGCGCCGTCGCAGTCTGCCCATTTCCATTACGGAAGTCGATATTGACCGCGACCCGGAGCTGTGTGCCAGGTTCTCTGACCAGGTCCCGGTCGTTTTCGTCGGTGGGAAGAAAGCATTCAAATATCGAGTCGTCGAATCCGAGCTCGTGGAACGCGTCGAGCGGGCGCTGAGCTCGCAGGAGATCGGTCGATGAGCGCGCCGGACCTCGTGCGGGAAGAGCGCGTTCCGCTCCGCGATATCGCCGAGAATGCCGCCGAGCTGATCGAGCTCTACGGAGGCCGGGTCACAGATGCATCCGACTCCGAGCTCCGGTTCACTCTTCCCCAACGGAGGGGTTCGGCGGCTTCCGGGGCCGTGGAATCTGTCCTCAGCTGGGTCGAAGACGTGCCCGGCGAAGGGACTGTGACCGTATCAGCGGAAGAACATGTCGCGCCTCCGACGTTTCAGCGCGTCGCCATTCTCATTGTCGGCGTGATCGGCGCGCTCCTGTGGCTCCTCTGGCCGTTCTTTCCGAGTATCGGGCCCATTGCATTTGTGGGAGCGGTTGCAGCCTTTGCGACCTATCTGCTGACGCTCCGCACGCCGACGGGAAGCGCGGCGGATTTCCTGCAGAAGCTCGCTCGAAGCCAGAGAGAGATCGCGATGGAGATGGATCAGGATTAGGCGCGCGCAGGCGCGATCGTCAGTTTAGCCCCGGGCTCCGCCCGGGGTCGATCGATCCAGGCACGAATTGATGCGGCCGCGAAGGCAGTCGCTACAGGTTGAGAAGAAATAATCGCCCTGTAGCGGCCGCCTTCTCGGCCGCACACGACTTCCGCACGAACGAAGTCCCCCGGGCAGAGCCCGGGGCTAGACTGTACGGCGCGCC
>JBGTDX010000048.1:0-8146 GCA_041748075.1 Thermoanaerobaculia bacterium | reverse complement strand
TGCCGCGCGAGGTGACGTGATACAGCGCTCCGGGATACTCGACGCGTAGTGCTCGTGCCATGCACCGAGGATCCCTCGGTCTCGGAGAATCGCAAACATTTCTACGAAATCACGCCGAAAAGCTCCTCGGAATGGAAAGTTCTGATGCGATGAGCGGCACGCGTCCACAGTGAGTAGAGGGCGTGTTGATCTCATGATCGACTGAAGCTGCGACCCCAAGGTCACCCGGTGGCTGCTCTCATCGGCACCAATGACCGATTCATGCCGAATGTGCGGCGGCTTTCAGGTGTGCGAAATTCGCCGTGCCTCGCATCCAGGCCGCTCTCCGTCTCCTCGCGACGAAACGGTGTGAGAAATGCGGGTTACGCAGCGTCTGCTGATCGTCGAACGCTCGCGCGACTCGTGCGCTACTCCAGATACGGCTCGACGCGCTCCTCATGGCTCGGTTGAAGGCCGCGGTTGTGCGCGACGATCCGCGCGCAGGTGTTCCAGCGCAGAATCGCGTCGTCGTTGCCCGGAGGGCGGATCGTTTCCGCCTTCTCGTACCAGCTCATCGCCTCGCGGAACCACTCGTACGCAACCGACTCCGGAATGGGCCGTCCGCGCGTCGCCTTGCCGCGCCGCTCGCAGAGAACGCCTGTGTAGTACGCGCGCTCGTAATCGTCGTGAAGTCGCATGAACAGTTCGTTGGTCTGATGCTCCCCGACGACGAACCCCTCATGATCGAGTTGGTCGCTCACCGCGAGAATCATCACGACCAGTGCGCGCTGGTTGTCGGGATCGGCCGCGAGAATGTCGAGGCAGATGCTTTCGGCCTCGGCAGGCTCGTTCAGCAGTCGGTAGCGATCGGCTTTCTCGAGAGCTTTCGGAATCGACTCCTTCGAAAGCGGCTTGAGCTCGAACATGGTTCACTCCTTCCATCGGATTCTCCGCCACAGCCAGGCCAGCGGATCGTAGAACCGGTCGACCACGCGCTCCTTGAGAGGAATGATCGCGTTGTCGGTGATGTGAATCTCCTCCGGACAGACTTCCGTGCAGCACTTCGTGATGTTGCAAAGTCCGAGGCCGAGACTCTCTTTGAGAAGAGCCGTCCGATCGGCATCATCCATCGGATGCATCGCGAGCGCCGCCACCTGAACGAAAAATGCCGGCCCGCCGAACACATCGTGCTTGTCATGCTCGCGGAGAACGTGGCAGACGTCCTGACAGAGGAAGCACTGAATGCACGTGCGGAACTCCTGCACCCGATCGATGTCCTCCTGATACCATTTCCACTCCGCGTTTTTCTTCGGCGTGAACGGGGTGATTTTTTTCGCCATCGCGTAACTGCTCTTGACGTCGGTGACGAGGTCTTTCATGACCGGAAACGCGCGCATCGGCCTCACCACGATCGTCGTCCCCTGGGGAAAATCGTCGAGGCGGGTCTTGCACATCAGTTTCGGGCGGCCGTTGATCTCGGCGCTGCAGGAGCCGCACCGCGCCGCCTTGCAATTCCAACGGCACGCGAGATCTGGGGCACGATACGCCTGGATCCAGTGAATCGCGTCGAGTACGACCATCCCGGTCGCGACAGGAACTTCGTATTCCTTCAACTCTCCGCCGGAGCCGTCGCCGCGAAAGACCTGGAACGCGCATTCGCCCGTCATTTCGTCTCCTCGAACAGTTTTTTCAGCTCGTCCGGCATCAAAGGCTTCGTCGCCGGCGCGACTCGCATCTCGCCGTCTTCGCGTTTCACCGCGATATTGACATTGCCGAGGGCTGCATCGTCTTTCGGATAGTCGGTGCGACTGTGCGCGCCGCGACTCTCCTTCCGCATGATGGCGGCGCGACACGTCGCCTCGGCGCAGACGATCAGATTTTCGAGGTCGCGCGCGAGATGCCATCCAGGGTTGAACATGACCGACCCGTCGACGTGCGTGCTCTCGAGCCGGCCCTTCAGCGCCACGAGCTCGCGGAGACCCTGTTGCAGCCCGTCCTCCGTGCGAAAGATGCCGACGTACCTGGCCATGATCTCCTGCAGCGCGCGATGGACCGTATAGGGATCTTCCCCTTCGCGCTCGAAGGGAGCCATCGTCCGGCGCGCGTGCGATTCGATCTCGTCGTCGCGAGCCGCCGGCCATCCATTCGTCGTGTTTGCGAACTGCGCGGCGCCCATCCCCGCGCGCCGGCCGAAAACGAGAAGATCGGAGAGTGAGTTTCCGCCGAGGCGATTCGCGCCGTTCATCCCTCCGGTGCACTCGCCCGCCGCATAGAGTCCACGCACGGTGCTTGCGCCCGTATCGGGATCGACGCGGATTCCGCCCATCGCGTAATGCGCGGTAGGCCCGACTTCCATGGGCGCCTTCGTGATGTCGACATCGGCGAGATCCTTGAACTGGTGATACATGCCCGGGAGTTTCTTCTTCACCCGCTCGGGATCCTGCCAACTGATATCGAGCCATGCGCCGCCGTGCGGTGTGCCCCGGCCCTCTTCGATTTCGGTGTAGATCGCGCGCGCGACATTGTCGCGAGTCGAGAGCTCCGGGGGACGGCGCGCATCGGTCTGTTTTCCGGCGAGCGTCGCGTCGAGCCAGCGCTCTGCTTCCTCCGGCGTCTCGGCGAAATCCTTTCGCTTGTTCTCGGGGAGATAGCGCCACATGAAACGCTCCCCCTCGCTGTTCTTCAGCACTCCACCCTCGCCGCGCACTCCTTCGGTCACGAGGATTCCCATCACGCCGGGAGGCCACACCATCCCGGTCGGATGAAACTGAAAGAACTCCATGTCGATGAGCTCCGCTCCAGCTTCGTACGCGAAGGCGTGTCCGTCTCCCGTGTACTCCCACGAATTCGACGTCACCTGCCACGCCTTTCCGTATCCGCCCGTCGCGAGGACGATCGCCTTGGCGCGGAAGACGACGAAGCGGCCGTTCTCGCGCCAGTACGCGATCGCGCCGCTCACCGAATCGCCGTCTTTCAGAAGACCGACGACTGTACATTCCATGAACACGTCGATCCCTTGATGGACGCCTCGATCTTGAAGGGTCCGAATCATCTCCAGGCCTGTCCGATCGCCGACGTGCGCGAGTCGCTTGTAGGTATGTCCCCCGAACGCGCGCTGAAGAATGCGTCCATCCCTGGTGCGATCGAACACCGCTCCCCACTGTTCGAGCTCGCGGACGCGATCGGGCGCTTCCTGCGCATGAAGCTGCGCCATGCGCCAGTGGTTCAGCATCGCGCCGCCTTTCATCGTGTCCTTGAAATGCGTTTGCCAGTTGTCCTGCGAGTCGACGTGTGCGAGCGCCGCCGCGATGCCGCCTTCGGCCATCACCGTATGCGCCTTTCCGAGGAGGCTCCTGCAAACCAGAGCCGTCTTCGCACCGAGGGCCGACGCCTCGATCGCGGCGCGTAGCCCCGCCCCTCCCGCCCCGACGACGACGACATCGAACTGATGCCGCTCGTACTTCTCCATCTAGAGAATTCTCCAGTTCGTAAGCCGTCCGGATGCGACCATCCAGACGTAGAAGTCCGCGAACATCACAGCGAAGAGACTCGTCCATGCCCAGAGCATGTGGTTCGCGTTCAGCTTCGACACAGCTCCCCACGCGCCGTAACGCGTGCGAGAAAAGGACGTGCAGGAGAAGCAGTCGAGATTGCCTCCGACGAGATGGCGCAGCGAGTGACAGGAGAATGTGTAAAGAGTCAGCAGCGAGGTGTTCAGTGCAAGCACGATCGTGCCGGCCGTCATGCCGAAGTGGCCGTCGGGCCAGAGCGCCTTCCAGACGTCGTGCCATAGAAAGAAAAGGAAAATCAGGGCGAAGTAGAGGAGATAGCGGTGGAGGTTCTGGAGGATGAAAGGAAACGCGGTCTCGCCGCGATAATCGTGCCGCGCGCCTTCGCTCACGCCGCAGCCGGGAGGATGAAACGCGAAGGAGCGGTAGTAGGCTTTTCGATAGTAGTAGCAGGTGAGGCGAAATCCGCCCGGAGCCCAGAGGATGAGTATCGCAGGGGAGAGCCACTGCGGGAGCGGAGTCCACGCCTCGAGATTCGGTGAGTAAAACGGAGAGAGAAGCTCGCCCGCTTCATAGAATTGATTCATCAGGGCGCGCAATGTCGCGTAGACGACGAAGGCGCTGAGCACGAGAAATGTCAGGGTCGGACCGACCCACCACGCGTCGCGGCGATCGGTCGTTCCCCATCTCGGCCGAGGGCGAGCGGTGACGACATCAGCAGAATCGGTCATACGCTGCAAGTGATCGCGCCGATCGTACCGCAAAACTTGCTGTAACCGCAGATTCTCTAAATTGTTCAATCACGGGCTCACCTCAAACAGCCAGCCCGTCTCAGCGCCTCGAGCGCAGTTTCTTTCGGAACGGCTGGCTCAGTCCCGAGGAATCCGAGGTTTGCGTAGCTGCCGCCCAGAACCGGTTCCGGATCGTTGCCGTACCAATCGCGGATCACCGTCGTCAGCCGTGGGGGTCAGAGCCGAAAAATGAAGAATTTGGACTCGAGAGAATTTCGTTTTTCGGCTTGGACCTAGCGGCTCTTCTCGCTTGCGACCCGGGCGAACTCCCTGAGAGCGTGAGTAGAGTCGTCGTTAAACAGTCCGCGAAGGACCTGCGAGGCCGAGCCGTGGACCGAGACAGCCTCTGGGTCGCAGCTTCAGTCCCGCGTCAGCGGGATATCGTGTCTGTTTCCAGACTGTTCGACGGGTCTATGGTTTGACTGAAGCTCTGATACACATCTAGCAGGCAAGAACCGTCGCGATGTGTCTGAATAGCATCTTCGACGAAAGGAGCCTGCCATGGAAAAGTACTACGAGCATGAGTTTCGCGCCATGCTGGTGAACACCGCGGCGATCCAGCAGTACGAAGGCCTCAAGCATTCCGACGACCAGTACGATGCGTGGTGGCTGGCGCACATGATGCGTTTGGGAATCCTGCCGACCGGGCATGTCCCTCCGCGAGAAGAACGAGCCGTGCGCGATCTTCTGCGAAAGCGTGCGAGGCTCGTCCAGCAGCGGACGGCCAACATCCTGAGCGTGCAGAACCTCGAGCAAAGGAACCGGGGAACGAAAATCACATCAAATGAGGTAAAGAAGCTCACAGCTGCTGATGTCCACGCGCTCTACGACAACGACGATCTCGCGCTTGCGATGACGAGCACCCTGCATGTGATCGCAGCACTCACCGAGCAGATCAGGATTCTGGAAAAGGCCGTACTGAAAAGAGCGAAACCACGTGAAGAGTTCATCTGCTTGGAACTATATGGGGGATCGGCGAGATTCTCTCGCTGGTGATCATGTACGAGGCGGGTGACATGTCCCGCTTCGCGAGCGTGGGAGACTTTGCCTCCTAAGCGCGGTGTGTCCAGGCCCGCTGGCTGTCGAATGGCAAGAAGAAAGCAGACAACAACGCGAAGAACGGCAACAAGTACCTCGCATGGGCCTTTGTCGAGGCCGCACACTTTGCCGTTCGCTTCTATCCTGAGGCGAAGCGCTTTTACGATCGCAAAGCCGCGAGGACGAACTCGATCGTCGCGACCAAAGCGCTCGCGCACAAGCTGGCGCGCGCCTCGTTTCACGTGCTGCGTGGGCGCGTCGCCTTCGAGCCGAAAAAAGTATTCGTTTGAGAGCTTGGTCGGTGCGGTCAGCCAGAATTGGGGTTGGTAAAACCAGCGCGTCTGATTGGAGGCCGCACCGGCCAGGAAGATGTGGCGTTATGATGTCCGCGACGAGCGCGTGAGCCACAAGAGGTTGGACACCGGGGTCGACCATGTCGCGCCGGCGAGCCACGCATTCTGTGCACCTTCCAATTGGACGCGCGCTCGTTTTACCGCTGAGTTTCTGGGACGCGTAATGCGTCAGGGGCGGGTCGGCTCACTCCGGCTGCAGCCTTGACCCTGATGGGTGACTGGTGCGGATCATCACGATCAGACGCCGCATGAACTGCGAAGGCGCGGCCGCCGCGGGGATGGGAGCGAACCAGCTTCGTCCGGTTGGGGTTCGGAGGAGCCCCAACCGGACGAGTGAGTGCGCTAGAGCTTGAAGGACACTCTGGCGTACCAGAGCGCGCCGTTGAACCCGAAGGGGGAAGTGAGGGAGTGCCTCACACCCAGGAACTGCAGAACGGGATCCTGCTCGGCATCGGGAAGAACGTCGAAGACGTTCTCGCCGCCGATGGCGATCTCGTACCCTCCCCTGAGGGCCCACCGCGCTTCGACATCGACCAGGGTCTCGGATCCGTAGGAGGAGACGTCACTGGCGTCGCCCGGGCTGAACAGTCCTCCGGTGGATTCCCAGCTATCGTAATGGTTGGCTCGGACGTGTCCGCTGAGGCTCTTTCCGCCGTGATAGCTCAAGGTGAGGGTGGAGCGGTTGTTCGGCACCTGGTTCTCGAGGTCGAACACCCGCGAAGCGTCGATCGTCCCGGGGGCGACGTCACTGACTTCCTGCTTGTTGTAGTTGTGGCGGAAATCGACGGTGTAGAGCCCGGACGGACGGACGAAGTCGCTGGTGATCACCAGGTCGAAACCGGTGATGTCGGAATCGAACGCATTGCTGAAGAAATTGGCGAGGCTGCCCAGGAGCAACTCAGCGTTCGCCACCCCCCGCTGCCTGAGAATGGGGATGTCGGCTTCGCTGATGACGTTGTTCTGGAGCGCCAGCCGGTCGTCGATGCTGATGTCGTAGTAGTCGAGGGTGACATTGGTGTTGTCGAACGGTCGGAAGACCACGCCGACGGTGAAGCTGGTCGACTCCTCCGGCACCAGCGGGATCGATCCCAGCGCGAGCGCCACCGGATGGTCCACTGGATAAACGCCGCTCGGAATCAGATTGCCGCTGGTGTCGGCACTGGTGGTGACGTTGAGCGTGTGAACCTGACCGGGCGTGGGGACGCGGAACCCGGTGTTGGCGGTCCCCCTCAACGCAAAGCGGTCGGTCGCATCGAACCGCCCCGAGAGCTTCCAGTCGAAGGTCGATCCGAACGCGTCGAAGTCCTCGGCACGAACGGCCACTCCACCGGTGAATCGGTCGGTGAGGTTCGCCTCCAGATCGACGTAGCCGGCGTAACTCTCGCTGCTGAAACTGCCGGCCGACTCGAGGGGAAAGCCCTGAAACCCGTCCGATCCGACACCGAAGATGGCTGCCGTCGGTCCCGCTTCGATCGAGGCCTGATCTCCCGCTCCAATCTTGTAAGTCTCGTCGCGGTATTCGAGACCGAAGGCCACGTTCAGCGGAGAGGCGAGGCCGCCGACCGCAAGCGGCTTGACGAAGTCGAGATTGCCGCTGGTCTCCTGCTGGGTCAGCGTGCCCGGCTTGAACGAGTCGGGCGAGAGGTTGCCGAGGCTCGGGTTGATCGTCTCCGAGATCACGTACTCGACCTCGTTCTCGGCAAAACGGGCCCGGCCATCCCAGCTCAACCCTCCCGCCGTCTGCCCCCTCGCTCCGAAGACGCCGGCCATGTCGGTGATCAGCGCACCGAAATTGGGATTGTACCCCCCCGGGAAACGGGTGAAGGCGGGGTTGCGGAGAACGAATCCGCTGGGGCTCGACGCATCCGCCACCAGGTAGTCCGCCGGGTTCTTGCCGGAGGCCCGGATGGCATCGATCAGCGCCTGGGGCGCCGGATCGGGGCGGAAGTCCCCGTCGGCATCGCGCTGCAGGGTGGTGCGGGCGTTGAACCGGTGGCTGGGGTCGAGAACGGGGCCGCGGTAAAAGAAGTCGGAGAGGGTCTCATTGTCGGCGAAGCTGAGATATGGGTCTCGTCGCCGACCTTGATGCCGGAGTTCAGGAAGAGCTTCCAGACCTCCACTTCCGGATCGCCCCAGCGCTGGCCCAGCCCATTGAGGGGAGTCTGATCGGCGCCGACCACGCTGGCGACGAAGGCAGCATCGGGACGCGCTACACCGCGGGAGGTCTTGTCCGACGTGGAGTACTCAAGCGTGGCGTTGAGGAAACCGTTCGGGCCGAGCGGAAAACCCATGTTCCCGCTCACGGTGGTGCGCTCGCCGTCCCCGTCGGCGTACGCACCGGCCTGCACCACGAACGTGCTGCCGTGCGCGGCGTCGTTGAGGATCACGTTGAGCACGCCGGCGATGGCGTCCGAACCGTACTGCGCGGAGGCGCCGTCCCGCAGCACCTCGATCCGCTTGATCGCCGCCGCGGGGA
>JBGTDX010000047.1:0-18555 GCA_041748075.1 Thermoanaerobaculia bacterium | reverse complement strand
CCGTCCCCCCGGTCACCGCGTAGTTGACTGTTACGGTTTGACCCGAAGCGCTCGACAAGGTCACCTCGAGCTGTGCGGGCGTGACGCTCTCCAGACCGCTCGAGCTCGCCAGCGCGAACCCGACTGACGGGGCCGCGTCATCGTCCTCGATTGTGTAAGAGTGCAGAACCGGTGTGCCGAGAGTCGCGTTCGAAGGTACGGCGAGTGTCACTTCAATCGTTTCGTCAGGCTCGTCGATCAGATCATTGACGATTGCGACGTCGATGAGCTGCGATGTGACGCCCGGAAGAAACGTGAGCGTCCCGGCGGCGAGCGTGTAATCGACACCGCCACCCGTCGCACTCCCTCCCGTAGCCGAATAGTTCACGGTGACTGTCCGGCCCGACGGCGCTGACAGCACCACTTCGAGCTGGGCGGGCGTGACGTTCTCCGGTCCGGATGAAGCCGCAGTCAGAAACTGAACGGTCGGCTCCGCGTCGTCGTCGAGAATGACGGCTGTCACCTGCTGCGGAACCGTCTCGGTGCCGTTCGTGACCGAGGTGATGTCAACGATGACTGTCTCGTCAGGTTCGTCGATCAGGTCGTCGATGGCCGTGATGGTGATAGATCCGGTGAGCGATCCCGCGAGAATGACGATGGTGCTCGAGGAGACACCGTAGTCGATGTCGAACGTCGCGGTTCCGGTGAAGCCGAGCGCCACGGTCACA
Organism: Thermoanaerobaculia bacterium; assembly: GCA_041748075.1. Taxonomy (GTDB): domain Bacteria; phylum Acidobacteriota; class Thermoanaerobaculia; order Gp7-AA8; family Gp7-AA8; genus JBGSYJ01. The sequence goes on along the minus strand of JBGTDX010000047.1, from coordinate 17,848 downwards.
TCGACGGTCGATTCGTGAGACAGCGTTGCAGTTACGGTGGCCGCGCCTCCGTTCTCAGGCATCGGAGAATCGGCAAGGCTCAGCGTCACCCCGGGATCCACCTCATCGTCCAGATTAGTCACCGCGACATCGGCAACAGTCAGACCGTCGTAGTTCGGATCCGTACTCTGGGTATTGCCCGTGATGATCGTGTAGGCGATGTCACCGTCGCGGATCGCGTCGTCGACGCCTGTGATGGTGACCACCTGGGGCGTCAGGGCATTCGCCGGTGTGAAGGTCAGCGAAGCGTGGCTGACCGTTCCTTCCGTCAGGTCCGAGCTCGCAATTGAAATGATGACATTGGCGGAGGGCGTGCTCGTCAGCACGATCGAGAATGTCGCCGTACCGCCGGCTTCAGTCGTCTGGAGGTTCGGCGCAGCGGTGACGGTCACGCCTGCAACGTCATCATTGATGATCGTTCCCACGCCCTGAACGTCGCCTGGGAACGCCTCATCGATGAGAAAGAGATTTACGAAGAACTGTTCGTCCGGCTCGACAATCGTGTCTCCAATGATGGGAACGAGGATGGTCTGCGTCGTGACTCCAGGCGCGAACGTGAGCATTCCGTTGCGGAATTGGTAGTCTGTTCCTGCGTTGGCCGTATCGTCGACCGTCGCATACTGGACTGTGATCTGCTGGGGACTCGGGGCGCTCAGCGACACCGTGAAAGTCATGTTCGCGGTGCCAGAGTTCCCTTCGATGAGGCTCGCATCGCCAACTGAAACCGTCGGCCCGTCGTCGTCGAGGATGGTCCCGACACCCTGTCCAGTCAGGATCGTCGCATTGACGGGATTCGTGAGGTTTACAAAAAAGCTGCGGTCAATCTGATCGACCGTGTTGCTCACGATGCTGACGTTGATGATGCCGAGCTGCTGCCCGGCGGGGATCGTCAGGGTGCCGGAGGTCGCCGCGTAATCGCCAGGGGCGATCGCCGTGCCGTCCTGCGTTGCGAAGTCGACCATGACGTCCTGAGTTGACGTCTCGGACAACTGAACGGTGAAAGCCATCACGACAATGCCCGAGTTGCCTTCAGTCAGCGCGACGTTGTTGATCTCGATCCCCGGACCGTCGTTGTCGAGGATGGTGACCGTGGCTGTGTTGTTCGTGCCGATGGTGTCACCGCTGTTGACGCCGGTCAGCGTGATGATCAGCGTCTCAGTGGATTCCTGAACGAGATCTTCCGGGAGCGTGACCGTAATGGTGCTAGACGTCTGGCCATTGGAAAAACTCACGGGTGATGCAGGGGTGAGCGTGAAGTCACTCCCCGACGACGCCGTACCGGATACCGAGTAGGTCACGCTCCGGCCTCCGGAACTTCCACCCAGGCGTTCGATCGTCAGAACGAGCGCCGGGCCGCCCTCGGTCACGGTATTAGTGACGGAGCCTGCGGTGAACTGGAACGAGGCCGCGCTGGCCGCGCCGGCAAACAGAAACATCAAAGCCGTCAGCAAGGACGACCGCATTGTCTGACTCGCGAATCTCACGACTGCCTCCCTGGCGGATCGATCTCGGGTTCTGGTTTTCATGGGGGCTCTCATTGGCGTGCTGACAACTTCGAGTCGTCATCGATGATGGTTCCGCTACCCGCGGTCCGTGCGATCGCAGCTCCGAGCGCATCGCTCAGCTCCACAGCGAAGCGGCGTTCTTCGTTCTCAATTCGATTGCTCTTCACCTGCACGACGATCCCGGCCGAAGTCTGCCCCGGCGGGATCACCAGAACGCCGCTTGCAAAAACGTAGTCGCTTCCCGCCTTCGCGGTGCTATCCACCGTCGCGTACCGGACAGACACTTCATGCTCCGACTTTTCCGACAGGCTTACTGTAAACACCGCGACCACCACGCCGTAGTTGCCTTCCGAGACCGACACGTCATTGATCGCAAGGGACGGCGGTCCAGCAGCAAGCAGAGTGCTCGCGCAAATAAATATCGACAGAAGCCCGCAGATCAAGCGGGCCTGGACTGTATTTCTCACCAGGGCCTCCGGGAACGATGGTCTTGTATGTCTGGCCGAACGAGTCATTTTTGCATGGTTCGAGTTCGAACACCTAGAGTTATTGCTGTTATTACACATCGGGTTACCTGCCGCTCGCGGAGTGAATTTCTGAGGATGCCACCTGTGACCCTGCACCTTTTCGCGTCTCGAGCCTGCGCGTGACGAACCCCGCGATGACGCGCCGGAGTGTCTTGCAGGCGCTTTCCGGCGGGTCGCAGAACCGCAGCCCCGATGTGTAAACGACACCGAAGCGGCCCGAGCTCCTCTGCAGCTTGCAGCGCGTCACGTCGCAAAGAAGCGACAGCGTCTCGCCCTCGCATGAGAAATCGAGACGCACTCTCCGTCCCGCCGCGAGGGGGAACTGATGCTCCACCCTGGCGCCGACGATGCTGAGATCCGCCACGATCACGTTTCCCGCCGGCAGCTGTCCCACCACCGGGTAGTCCGGCTCCACTCTCTGTATGCGTCGCTTCTCCGCCGCTGTAGTCATCGCCTGCCTCACTCCGCTTCCGTTTCATTCCCCATGTTGCCGGGCCGGGGCGGCGTCGAAACGCGGTGAGCGATCCCGAGAAGACCCGCTCGCGTTGCGTCTCGATCCGCTTGTCGATTCCGCCCCGGGCCGGGCATCACGAAAAAGGGGACCACTGCTCCATGCAGCGGGGCCAGAATACGAAGCTGACGTCAGGGGAGCGTCAACCCCCGCGTCAATCAAGCGTCAATAAAAATACAAACCGTGGAAAAGATTCTTCGCGTGGCGGTATGATCTGCTTCAGCAGTCATTTGAGGGCAGAAGATGAAATCGGTACACGAGCAGTTTTCCGACTATGCCGCCTTCCACAGGACGCCCGGCAACAAGCTTTTTCATCGCCTGGGCATCCCGATCATCATGCTTTCTCTTCTCGGAATGCTCGAGCGGGTGGCGCTTTTCAGCTCCGGCGGATGGCAACTCGATCTCGCCGCGATCCTGATCATCGGTTCGGGGATTTATTACCTCGCGCTCGAGTGGCGGCTGGGAGTCTCCATGATCCTCGTAAGCATCGGGATGTACTTCATCGGCGCAGCGATGCCCATGTGGCTTCTCATCACCCTCTTCGTTGCCGGCTGGATCTTTCAGGGCATCGGGCATGCCGTCTACGAAAAACGGCAACCAGCCTTCGCACAGAACCTCGTGCACCTGCTGATCGGCCCCCTCTGGATTCTCAACGATGCGATCGGAGTTGTTTCGGGGGACTCCCGGGTCACCTCCTAGAGTCGCCCGCGCTGGTAGGGTGCACTCCTTCACCTCCTTTCAACTGTCCGCCAGAAGGGTTTGCCATTTGATTGCAGGGAGCAAGATCAGATCCTTCGCAGCACCTCAGAATGACAAGGGCTTCCCTCACAGCGAGCTGAACCTGGCCCGTCGCTTGCGATTTTCCCCGTCGATGTTCAATTCAGGATGGGGTGATAACATGCGCTACTACAAAAGTTTAGTTCTGGCCGCGGCCGTTTTTGCCGTCATCTTTTCTTCCAATAGCGCGTCCGCTCTGACGGACGACCGTCTCCCGGGGAGTACGTTGGCCCTCGCTCCGGCTGGACGGACCATCACGGTGGAGGGTCGCCGTGAGGCCCCTCGACGAGGGGAGGTGGAGGTTCACGGTACTGTAAGGCGGGCTGGTCGCGACCTGCGAATCTCTACGGGACGCAGTACCGTTCGTCTGGTCGCATCCGCGCGTGTTCCCGTGTACTACGCAGGACGAGTCTACCGGCCGGCCAATCTGGAAGTGGGCGATCGCGTGCTCGTCATCGGGAAACTCGAGAGAAACGGCCTTCATGCGCGAACGATTCAGGTCGTGAACAGCGTGTCGGCCCGTGCCCCCAGACAGGGAGCCGTCAGCGGTCTCATCACGAGCGTCAATCAGCGGAGGCAGACCTTCCGGATGCGCTCTCAGACTGGACGGACGATCGTGATCGACGCAGCGCGAGCGGACTCACGGGGACGAAGCGACGTTCGTTTCCGGCAGCTGCGAGCCGGCGACCGCGTCACGGTCATTGGACAATTCCGCAGTCAGGATGTCTTCGTTGCGGAAGCCATTCAGATCCCGAGAACGCACAGGGGCCGCGACGATCGGGAGAACTGGCGGCAAGGCCGGCGCGACTGACGCCGCCAGAGCCTCACGTAGAGAGGGCCGAACATTATGTCTTGTTCGGCCCTCTCTTCTCATTCGTCATTCGTCATTCGTCATTCGTCACTCGTCACTCGTCACTCGTCACTCGTCATTCACTTCGCGTCCCAGTCGGTGTGCACAAACCCCTCATCCGGCGCGTCGGCTCGCTGATAGGTGTGCGCACCGAAGTAGTCGCGCTGAGCCTGTGTCAGGTTCTGCGGGAGATTTGGGGTTCTATAGCTGTCGAAGTAGGCCAGACTTGCCGACATGGCCGGCACCGGAATCCCCTGCGACTGCGCGAGTTGCACGGTTTTTCTCCACGCTGCCTCGGACTTCGACACCGATTCGGCGAATCGGGGAGCGAGGAGCAGGTTCGGCAGCGCTTTATCTTCGTTGTAAGCCTCCATGATGCCATTGAGGAAACGAGCCCGGATGATGCAGCCGCCCTTCCAGATGCGCGCCATCTCCGAGAGGTCGATGTTCCACGAATATTCTTTGGATCCGGTTCCGATGAGGCTCATGCCCTGCGCATAAGCGCAGATTTTGGACGCGTAGAGGGCATCGTGTACCCCCGCTACGAGCTCTTTCGTGTCCCCATCGACACGTTTCCTGGAAGCTGAAGATCGAATGATGTTGCCTGCCAGAATCCGCTCATCCTTCATGCTCGAGAGGTTGCGTGCATCCATGGCGGCCGCGATGGTCGGAATCGGAACGGCGAGATCGAGAGCAACCTGCGCGGTCCACTTGCCGGTGCCCTTAGAGCCGGCCTTGTCCAGAACCATATCGACGAGCGGCCCGCCCGTGCGGTCGTCCTTGACCCGGAAGATTGCGGCCGTGATCTCGATCAGGAATGACTCGAGGGGCCCGCGGTTCCATTCTGCGAATACATCCGCCAGTTTGTCCGCCCCCATTCCCCCGGCCTCTCGCAGAATGTCGTACGCTTCGGCGATGAGCTGCATGTCGCCGTACTCGATTCCGTTGTGCACCATCTTGACGAAGTGGCCGGCACCATCGGGACCGCAGTGAGCGACGCATGCACCTGAATCCGTCTTCGCGGCGATCGCCTCGAAGACAGGACGAACTTCGGCGTAGGCCTCCGTGTCTCCGCCCGGCATGAGCGATGGACCGAATCGAGCGCCGGTCTCTCCTCCTGAAACCCCCGAGCCGATGAAACGAAGCTTTACGCTCTGGCAGTACTCGGCGCGGCGGCGGGTGTCCGGGAACCAGGAGTTCCCGCCGTCGATCATGATGTCGCCCTCGGAAAGCAGCGGGCGAAGGCGCTCAATCATTTCATCGACTGGAGCCCCCGCCTTGATCATCATCATGATCCGGCGCGGGCGGCGGAGAGCACCGACAAACTCCTCGAGCGTCTTCGTTGGAACGAGCTTCCTCCCGGAGTTCTTCTCGATGAAGCTGTCCATCTTCTCCGGCTCACGATTCCAGACGGCTACCGAAAAGCCATGATCTTCGATGTTCAGTACCAGGTTCTCGCCCATGACTCCGAGCCCTATCATGCCGAATTCGGCACCGCCGGCAGCCGCATTTGTATCTGTCATTGAATTCTCCCGTCTTTGATGCGCCGCGATACGCAGCACTCGTTCTGCTAAAGATCGTCGGCCGGGAGTCAGAGCTCCCAGCCGGTTTGAAATCGCAATCAGGCTGCTTCAGGAACGAGCAACCTCCGCCGCGCGTCTGGTATCGATCGTCTTGATCAGCGACGTAAACGAATCGGCAAACGACTTCACGCCGTCGGCGGTCAGACGCCTGGTGATGTCATCGAGGCTGACACCCGCGGCCTCGAGCCGCCGCAGCACATCCGTGGCCTCGTCGACGTTCTTGTCGAGCGTTATCGATACGGTTCCATGATCCCTGAAAGCATCGTAGGTCTTCGGCGGAATCGTATTCACCGTATCGGGACCGATCAGTTCTTCGATGTAGAGAACATCGCTGTAGCGCGGATCCTTGGTTCCAGTTGACGCCCAGAGCGGCCGCTGCACCTGGGCACCCTTTGCTTTCAACTTCGCGAATCTCTCCGATGAGAACCTGTCCTTGAAGAGCTGATACGCCAGCTTTGCGTTTGCGATGGCGACTTTGCCGAGGAGCGATGAGAGCTCCTCGCGCTCCTCGTCGGTGGTCGCTTTCTGAATGCGCTCATTGATCTCCTTGTCGGCAGCCGCATCGATCCTGCTGACGAAGAAGCTCGCGACCGACGCGATCGTGTCGACCGGCTGACCCTGCTCGACCCGGCGCTCGAGGCCTCTCATGTAGGCTTCGATCACCTTGTCATACACGTCCCGCGAAAAGATCAGGGTGATATTCACGTTGATTCCGCTGGCGATCGCTTCTTGAACGGCAGGGATACCTTCTTCGGTCGCCGGGATCTTGATCATGGCGTTCGGGCGGCCGAGGAGCCCCCATAGCTTTTTGGCTTCCGCAAGGGTGGCCTCACCCTCGTGGGCCAGATTGGGGCTGACCTCGAGACTGACGTAACCATCCACGCGGTTCGTGCGGTCGTAGACGGGGCGGAAAACATCCGCGGCATTACTGATGTCGTTCACGACGAGGGACTCGTAAATCTCGTCCGTCGACGCGTCCTTTTCAGCAAGCTCCCGGAGGGAATCGTCGTAATCGTCGCTTCCCCCGATTGCCTTCTCGAAGATCGTCGGATTCGAGGTGAGCCCTCGGAGATCATCCTCTTCGATCAGTTTCTGAAGCTTGCCGCTCGTGATGAGCGCCCGTTCCATCAGGTCGTACCAGACGCTCTGCCCTGTTTCTGCCAGCTGTGCGAGGGGATTCTTGGCCATTGCATTACCTCCATTAAAAGAATTCAGAATTGAGAATTCAGAATTCAGAAAGAAAAAAACCTGCTGCACTTCTACACGTCGGGAGGTGGCTTTCTGAATTCTGAATTCTCAATTCTGAATTCATTCAGCTTCCTCGTACTCTCTCAGCGCTTTTCTCGCGATCTTCGTGACGATCGTCGTCACCACGATCGTTGCCACGAGACCCAGAATCAGAACGGCCCAGTAGCCGGCGCCCTTCGACACCTCGACGCCGCCCGCGACCGCGGCAACGTCTCCGGCCAGCTTGCCGTAATAGACGTAAAGGAACGTTCCCGGCAGCATGCCTACCGCAGCGAGTGCATAGTCCCGAAGGCGGACGTTCGTCAGTCCAAGACCGTAGTTGAGTAGGTTGAACGGAAAGATCGGCGAGAGCCGGAGCAGGAACACGATCTTCAGTCCCTCAGCTCCAACGGCGCGGTCGATCGTCTCGAATTTGCGATTTCCCTTCAGCTTCCGTTCGATGGCGTTCCTGGCAAAGTAGCGCGACACGAGAAACGCGCAGATCGAACCGACCGTCGCTCCGATGAAAACGAAGATCGTTCCGCGAACGAGCCCGAAGATTGCGCCGGCGGCCAACGTCAGAATCGAACCCGGGATGAAGGCAACCGTGGCGACGATGTAGCCGAGAATGAAAACGACCGGCCCCCATATGCCGAGACTGGCGACCCATTCGGCGAACTGCGGAACGAGCGCGCCGACCCGGCGTCCACCGACCAGGAGGCCGGCAAGCACAGCGATGCCAATCAGGCTCAAAACAATGAACCTCAGGCGCGAAGACGCAGGAGCCTTCTCCGTTGAAACCGTCGTACTCATTTAAGAAGCGCATAGCATACTCCAGATGAGAGGAAGTGGCAGAATTCGCAAACAGGATTTCCGCTTCACCCATCCCGCATGCCAGAGTCTCCATTTTTGACGCATCTACGCGACGCCTGCCTGCGACCGGGGTGCTATCTCGCAGGATCGGGTTCGCAGGCCGTCTGTGTTCGCGTTCAGTCGACGAGAAGACGGGCGAATCCCGGGGGAAAGCGTGGCGGAGGAATGCGACCCGGAAGCCACCATTCGATCAGGCCGTGCTCCATCTCCGGGAAAATGCGCCCCGTGAAGCTCCCGTTGCCTCCCTCTTCCAGGGCCGCTGCGATTCCGCGCTGGCTCTCGACGACATCGCTGTTTCTGTCACGGCCACCAGAGATCGCCAGCACCGGCGCCCGAACCCGGCGCCAGTACGGCAGAGATTGAAAATCCATCACCCCGCGCCACCACTCGTAGTCTTCGATGGGATAGAGCTCGTCCGGGAGCTCGGCCGCCTCGAACCATGCCTGGCTGGCGGCGTCGCGAAGCTCGACCTCGAGGCGAGGATCCGTCGCTCCGCTCCGCTGATACTGAAGCACGCGCCGCTGCAGCTCCACGGCTCGGCGGACAGCTCCCGCGTCAAATCCCGCCGCGGCGACACTCGAACCGGTTTCATACAGGACCTGTTCGGCCGGTGTCACCGGCGTGCTCGACGCCACGATTACGAACCGGACGTCCGGGACGATCGAGCCAGCCACAATCGAGACCACCCATCCACCCTCACTCAAACCGAACACCCCTACACAGCCGCGGTCAATGTCATCCCGACTCCGCAGGTACTCGATCGCAGCGGCCGCATCCGCCGCGTAATCCACATAGGTGCCCTGCCAGGTCTCGCCCGACGATTCTCCCGCTCCACGTTTATCGTAGATGAGCGCGGCAACTCCGTGACGCGCGAACAGCTTCGCATGCCAGCCGAACCCATCCCGCACCTCACGACCCGAGCCGTGGAGGAACACTACTGCCGGATGGGGCTTGCTTCCCCACCGCGGCAGGATCAACGTCCCCGCCAGGTCCACATCACCATTTCGAAACCGCACGGCCTCCTCGTCGTAGAGTCCGTAGAGAACGATGACTGACATCACGGCGACCATCGCCGCGGCAACTCCAGCCTTCCCTATCCTCGTGGACCGCAAACCTGCGAATAACGCCAGCGAGGACAGGGCCGCGATCATCGCGGGAATCCGGGTGTCCGCAATCGAAGCCACCGGAGTGAACTCGAACCAGATGCACAGGGTAGCGATGAACAGTGCCGTAACCGCGAAGAACAACATCATGCCGGGCCTTCGAGTCATCGTCTCGGCTCCTTATCGTGGATTGTCGTGAATCTGTAGCCGTATGACGGTGATGTCCTGAAGAAAATGTTTGGATCGAGCCAGAGCATTGATGCAGTCGACTCCATAGTCCTCGGCGAGTGGCTCGTGCTGCCGCAGCTCGATGCCGTCGAGCGGAAGGGCGTACGACGAAAGCTCGAGCCGCGCGTCATGCGCGTGCTTCTGTTTCTCCTCTCGAAAAAAGGAGAAGTCGTGGCGAGGCAGGCGCTTCTCGATGCGGTGTGGCCCGACCTGGCCGTCGGTGAGGAAGCGCTCACTCAGGCGATCTCCGCGATTCGAAAAGCCCTGGGTGACGATGCGCGCTATCCCCGGTTCGTTCGGACGATCCCAAAGCGAGGGTATCAGCTGATCGACCCGGCCGCAGAACCTCGCAGAAGGAGAGGCAGCTATAGATGGGTAGCGGTCCTAATTGCAGCGCTCATGGCCGCATCAGTCGGCATCGCTTTCGTAATTCCCCGCCAGACGGCGGAGCCGCCGAGGCCGGAGATCTTCCCGTCGACTTCGTATCCGGGACGGGAAACGGATCCTGTGCTCTCCGGAGACGGCCGTACCCTGGCATTCGCGTGGAACGGACAGCAACCCGACCTCTGGAGTATCTACATTCAGAGAGCGGGAAGCGCAAGTCCTTCGCGTCTGACGACTGCGACCGTTGCGGAATCGTCCCCCGCGTTCTCGCCAGAGGCGGACCGGATTGCATTCATTCGTCATGGAGTGACGTGGGAGGTCGTAGTCAGACAGCTCGACACGGAACTGGAAGCAGTCGTCGGTAGCTGTGGGACGTCTGCATCGTCCCGTCTAGCCTGGTCGAGTCAGGCCGACGTATTGGTTCTGTCGGACGTTCAGAAGCACACCGGCGAGTACGAGCTCTCAGTGCTCGATCTCACGTCTGGTCGCCGCAGACCACTGACCTCCGTGCGAGGAATTCTCGGTGACCGCTTCCCCGCGATATCGCCGGACGGCTCGACCGTCGCCTTCGCGCGGACCACGGCCATGGGCGCATCCGATCTCTGGCTCGTGCCGCTGGAAGGAGGTCCTGCGCGCCAGGTGACCTTCGAAGGGAAATGGATTCAAGGTGTGACATGGATCGAGAAGGACCGGCTGCTGTTCTCCTCGAACCGTTCCGGAGAGTTCGAGCTCTGGAGTCTCGCAGTGAAGAATCCCGTCATCCGCTGGACCAAGATCGGTGCCCGAGGAGCGGTACGCCCGTTCGCGTCCCGCCAGGGATCGATTGTGTTCGAGCAGCAGACGTTCGATTCCGACCTCTTTCTGCTTGGCGATTCAGGGACAAGGCCATTCGCGAGATCGACTCAGTGGGAAGACGAGCCCCGGTGGTCGCCTGACGGGCGCCGGGTTGCGTTCCTCTCCGCGCGGAGTGGCAGTCCGGAGCTCTGGATCGCTGATCGCGACGGAAAGAACCCGTCTCAACTCACCCGATTCAGAAACGCCACGTTGAGATCACCCCGATGGTCGCCGGACGGAAGCTCCATCGCATTTGCGGTGAGTCAGGAAAACTCCTCATCGCTGTGGAGGGTCAGTCCGGAGACAGCGCAGGTTTCACGGATCACTGCCGGCGGCGCCACGGATGTTTCACCCGCATGGTCCAGAGACGGGCAGCGCATCTACTTCACCTCGAAGCGGGGAGACTCCTGGGCGATCTGGAGCGTCTCATCCAGCGGCGGCGCACCGGCCAGAGTGGCAGGCCTCGCAGCAGGAGCAATCTTCGAAGGGCGCGACGGCAGCCTCTACTTCAGCCGTCCCGACTCTGGAGGAATCTGGCGCCTGACGCCAGAGCGTGACGCAGCGGTCCCTGTCGTCGAACGCTTCAGTCAGGACGGCCATGCGAACTGGGAGCTCGTGGGCGACTCGTTGTGGTACCTCGACCCCGAAGCGAAGTCGCTGGTGATGCTCGACGTCGGAACAGGCCGCGAACGCCGAGGCCCGATCCTTCCGATGTCGGATGACGACATCGGTATCAGCGTCAATCTCCGGGGAGAGGTTCTCTATGCGGCAGCGAATCGCGCAGAAAGCGACCTGGTGGTGGTGCGGACATTTCCGTAGGGAATGGCGCCCTTGTCGATCTCGGCTTGCGCAAATGCCACCCGGGCAGGGAGGAAGTGCCGGCAAAAAGGAAACCGTTTTGTGACTTGACATGCTACAAACGTAGCACTATGTTGGATTCATAGCATGACGACTGAAAAACTTTCACGCCGCGAACGCGAGATCATGGACGTTCTCTTCTCCCTAAGTGAAGAGGCGTCGGCCGAACAGATTCGCGAGCGCCTCTCCGACCCCCCCTCCTACTCCGCCGTCCGGGCCATGCTGGCCAAGCTGGAAGCGAAAGGGGCGGTGCGGCACCGGGAGAAGGGTCTCCGTTACGTTTATGCCCCCACCACGCGCCGGAGCACCGCGCGCCGTTCCGCATTGCGGAAAATGGTGCAGGTGTTCTTCGAAGGCTCCGCCGGACAGGCTGCAGCCGCGCTCCTCCGGGAGGAGCAGTGGTCGGAGAACGAGCTCGAGCACCTCGCACGAGAGATCGATCGGGCCAGGAAAGAGAGGAAGCCTTCATGATCGGAATCCTGACGATCGCAACGAAAGCGACGCTTCTGATCGCGTGTGCACTCGGTGCAGGGACGCTTGCCCGATCGGGTCGCGCGTCGGTTCGTCACGGCGTCTATGCAGCGCTCTTCGTGACTCTTCTTCTGCTGCCCGTGGCGCCCATGGTCATCACTGGAGCCGCGGTGGAGATTCCGGTCACCGTTACAGAGCCGGCGGCGGCTGTTCCAATGGGACCCCGGCCTGTTCCGGTCGAGTCCGGCCGTGAGCAAGTCACGGTGCCGGCAACGTCACCGGTCAGCACGGCGGCCTTGCAGCAGTCGAAGGGAAGCAGCTTCGAGTGGATATCGATCGTGCGAACTATTTACTTCGCCGGGCTGACGCTGCTCCTGGCGACGCTGGGTGCCGGGGTCTGGCGACTTCATCGATGGGAAGCCGCGGCCAGCCTGTGGCTCGAGGGAACGGCGACAGCGACATCCATCGCTTCGTCGAGCGGAATCCGGCGCGCGGTACTCGTGGCGATCTCCGAGCAGGTCCGCGTTCCAATGACGTTCGGCTTTCGAAAGCAGACGATCCTCATGCCGGCGACAGCGACGGAGTGGAGCCAGGAAGAGCTTCAGCGGGCAATCCGTCATGAGCTGGAACATGTGCGGCGGGACGACTGGACCATGCAGATCGTGGCGCGAGTGGCATGCGCGGTTTACTGGCCGCATCCGATGGTCTGGATCGCGCTCCGCCGATTCTTTCTCGAAGCGGAACGGGCTTGCGACGACGCGGTGGTTCGCAGTACCGACGCGTCGATGTACGCGAATCAGCTCGTCAGTCTGGCGCGTTCGATCCGCCGAAGCAGCAGAGTGCCGGCGCTGGCAATGGCGTCTCCGAGCAGATTGTCAGTGCGGGTGCGCGCGATTCTCGATCCGAAGCAGGCCCGCGGACCACAGAGCCGGGCTATGCTGCTCCTGACGACGAGCGTGATGCTCGCATTCGTTGTGACGATCGGTTCTGTGAGGCTCGTAGCCGCATCGATCGAGATATCGGACTCATCCAACAATGACGCGATCTCGGATGGCGTGACCGAGGGCATCCCGGGCTCCCCCGAGGACTCCGTCAGTGGACAGGCGGTCCTGGAGGGCATCAGCGAGGGACTCGCGGGCACGCTCGAGGATCCAGAGCTTTATCATGACGCGATCGTCGAAGCCGCCGAACGAGGCGACACCCGCACGCTGCGGTTCTTCTTCTTCGAGCGAGGCATCGACATCAACACCCCATTCATCGGAGATGGTACGGCACTCCTGATCTCCTCGCGCGCAGACCGCAGGAATGCCGTGGGATGGCTGCTCGACAACGGCGCGGATCCAAATGTTCCCTCTCCCGGTGACGGGAACGCCCTGATCGCGGCTGCCGGCGAAGGGAACACCGCGGTGATGACGATGCTTCTCGACCGTGGAGCGCGTGTCGACGACGAGGTGCCAGGCGATGAGAATGCACTGATCACCGCGTCAGGAGCGGGCAAGCTCGCAGCAGTCAGACTGCTGATCGCCCGGGGAGCGAACACGAACGCCCGGATCTTCGCGGACCGCCGGGAGTGGCGCACGCCGCTGAACATGGCGCGCCGCGGGGGTCATGACGATGTCGCAGCGGTACTGATCGAAGCGGGAGCTCGGGAATAACGCGCAGCTCTCATCTCAATTCACCGACTCAGGAGACCTTTCATGTGGACCCGGCTACTCGCCGTCGTGGCCGTCGTGTGCGTATGCACCACCGCGAGCGCGATCACCGTGAAGAGGGCAACAGGACCAATCCGGATCGACGCGGTGCTCGACGAGCCCGCATGGGCTGACGCAACGCCGATCAGAATCGACCGCGAATGGTTCCCGGGCGACGACATCCCCGCCGCAGTTGAAACCGAAGCCCTGATCACGTGGGACGACGACACCCTCTACATCGCTTTCCGCGCGTTCGACCCGCAGCCCGGTCAGATTCGCGCCCGCTTCGCGGAACGTGACCGCGCCCTCAACGACGACAACGTCGGTCTCATGATCGATCCCTTCAACGACGGCCGGATCGCCTATCAGTTCCGCATCAACCCCCTCGGAGTTCAGGCGGATGCCATCAACAGCGATGTCGAAGGAACAGAGGACTTTTCCTGGGATGCAATCTGGGATTCCGCAGGCCGTATCACGAGCGATGGCTACATCGTCGAGGCGGCGATTCCACTCCAGCAGCTTCGCATCCCCGCCGGAAGCGGAGACCAGATCTGGGGCGTGATGGCAATGCGAGACTATCCGCGCAACGTGCGGCACCGGTTCCGCTCGATTGTTACGGACGAGAATCGCAACTGCCTGATCTGCCAGTTCGCGGATATCTCCGGGTTCGGTTTGCCTGAGGCCGGCCGGAATGTGGAGGTGACCCCTTCATTGACGGGCAATCTGCAACAGGACCGATCTTCCGGCAGGCTCGCGACGGAGGACCGGGGGCTGGAGCCCGGTATCTCGGGCCGCTGGGCGATCACACCGAGCACGTCCCTGCAGGCGACGATCAACCCCGATTTTTCGCAGGTGGAGGCCGACGCCGCCACCCTCGATGTCAACACCCGATTCGCCCTCTCGTTTCCGGAGAAGCGACCGTTCTTTCTCGAAGGGAGCGACTTCTTCGACACGCAGATGCCGCTGGTCTTCACCCGCACGATTGCGGACCCGATCGCAGGCCTGAAGCTCACGGGCAAGAGCGGTCGCCATGCGTACGGCGTTCTCCTCGCCCGCGACGAGATCACCAATTTCCTGATTCCGTTCGACCAGTCGTCGCTGCGCACATCGCTCTCCGATGACTCGAATACGGCGGTTCTGAGATATCAGGGAAGCCTGTCATCGACATCGACGGCCGGCGCTCTGTTCTCCTCACGTACGGGAGACGATTACAACAACTCGGTATTGTCCGCCGACTCGTTTCTCCGCCTTACAGAACAGGACTCCGTCCGTGTCCAGGTTGCCGGCGCGCGCTCGGAGTACCCCGACATCCTGACAGCCGCCGGCCAGCCGGCAGGCACGCTGAACGGCCATTCGATTCTCGCCAGATATACCCACAGCGATCGGGACTGGACATGGCTCACGTCGTACTCCGAGGTGTCGCCGGAATTCAGGGCAGACGCGGGACTCATCAACCAGGTGGGAGTACGCTCGGGCGTCGCAGGTGCGTCGCGAAGAATCCGCGGCGGGCCGAACCGCTGGTTCCGCAACCTGTTCGTCGAAGTTTTCGGCGACGCCCGGCGCGAATGGGACGGATCGTGGAATGAGTGGGGTGCGGACATTGTGGGTGTCTACCAGGGTTCGCGGCAGAGCACCGTGTCGCTGCTCATCGCACCGAATCAGGAGCACTTCGCCGGAACGACGTACCACAACACGCGATACAGAATCGCCGGCTCGATGCAGGCTGGACGTGATCTGTCGGTCTCGGGATCGGTGAACTGGGGAGAGACGATCGACTTTTCGAATCAGCGCAAGGCGGAGTTCGTCACGGTCAGTCCTTCCGCCACGTTTCACGTGGGACGGCACATCAACGGAAACGTCTCGTGGGTCCGGCAGGTTTTCCGCACGATCGAAGGCGACGAGATCTTCACGGCCGACATTCCGCAAGCCAGGATTTTCTATCACCTCAACCGGCGCGCTCTCGTACGGGCGATTCTGCAGTACCGCAGCGTAGAGAGGGATCCGGATCAGTACGTGATTCCGGTGGGGCGCGAAAGCAATGGACTGCTGACTCAGCTGCTCGTGTCGTATCGCCTGGACGCGCAGACCGTTTTTCTCGCGGGATACTCGGACAACTATTCAGGCACCGAGCAGATCGACCTGACACAGACCAATCGCGCTGTGTTCGTGAAGCTGGCCTATGCGTGGCTGTTCTGACCTGCGTAGAGGGTCAGGACCGTTCATCGTCATCGACGTCATGGTGGGTGACTTCTCCATCCGACTACGGATCGAGCGCTGCAAGTTTCCCGGCTTTCCATTGTTCCGCCTCGCGCGATTCGAGTGCCGGAAAGCCTGAAGCTTCCGAAATCGCCTGCATGATGGTCTTCGCGTCTTCCGTTCCATTCGTTTGCGGGCGTATTCCCGTGCAGGATCTGCCACACGGCACACAGGTTGCTCGCACAAGTGGGATGCAGTGGTTTCGAAGCGCTATTTCTCTGCTCAAGCAGACGTTCAAGGAATGGAATGACGACAACGTCCCCCGTCTCGGTGCGGCGCTTGCCTTCTATGCGGTCTTCTCAATCGCTCCGATGCTCGTTCTCACCCTCGAGCTCGCCGGCTGGCTCTTCGGAGAAAAAGCAGTCAGCGGTGAGCTCGAACGTACGATGCGGGATCTCCTGGGGCCGGCCGCGGCCGGCGCCGTTCAATCAATCGTACGGGAAGCCGCGGAGGGAAACGACTTTACCCTCATCGGAGCCTTCATGCTCATCTTCGGTGCGTCCGCCGTTCTCGCGCAGTTCCGCGAGACGATGAACATCATCTGGAACGTCACGCCCAAGCGTGAGGGATTCATGAAATTCATCGTCAACCGATCGATCGCCGTGGTGCTGGTTCCCTGTTTCGTTCTGCTGCTCATCTTCATGGCAGGCGCCACGACCGCAATCTCGGTCATGGGCTCCTCTCTCGATGTTTTCGGAGGTGCGCTCGTCTGGAGGCTCGTGGACCTGCTCACCTCGTTCGTCGTTCTCACGTTCGCATTCAGCCTGATCCTCAAGTACACCCCGTCTGTCAATCTCACGTGGAAAGACGTGCTGGCCGGCGGCTCGCTCACATCGTTTCTCTTCGTTGCGGGAAAGAGCGTGCTCAGTTACTACCTCGCGCGCGGCTCCACCGCCTCGGCCTACGGAGCTGCCGGCTCGCTGGTGATCCTTCTGATCTGGATCTTCTACAGCGCCCAGATCGTTTTCTTCGGATCCGAGTTCACGCAGGTTTACGCGCGGTCGCGAGGCTCCCACGCTCCGGGAAAAAATCAGGAGCCGGTCGCCGAGGATGAATAACCACTAATTCCTCTTCATCCAGTCCACACACTTTTCGAGCTCCTCCCTCATCCTTGCGGCCGGCAGATGGATGGGCCGTCCGTGTCCAGGGAGCACCCATTCGAATCGATAGTCGAGGAGCGACTCCATGGATCGCGTCTGCTCCTCCCACGAGTACCAGCAGGCATTCCGGAATGCGTAGAGGCGTCCGCGCGGCGCGTCCCAGGCGAGATGATCTCCTGAGAAAAGAAAGCGTTCGCGATAGAGAAACACCACATGCCCCGCCGTGTGACCCGGAACCGGAATCATCAGGGTATCCGGCGCTACCACTCGCGGCTCCCGGCCCTCCGGCTGAACCTCGATCATCGAGGTCGCGCGGCGCACGTCATCGCGATGAAGCAGCCTGCGGCTTCCGAATCGTCTGTGAAACTTCTGGTGATCGGCCACATCGTCGGCATGGGTCAGAAGCATCCAGCCGGCTCCGCCCAGCCGCTCAATGTTCCGAACGATGGGCCCGGAGAACCGAGGGGAGTCGAAGAGAAGATTGCCTTTCGCAGTTCTCGCGAGATAGCTGAACGCGCCGAAGGAGCTCTCGGAAGTGAACCCGCAACGATAGACTTCGCCTTCGATCCGTTCCGGGTAGGCTTCCAGGGCAGCGGCCATCGGATGCTTTACGACCGAGCCGATCGACGCCGTCGGACAGGCCAGCAGAGCTTTGTTTGCTTCGAGCAGTTCCGCTTCAGTTCGAGGCTGTTGCCGCACCGCCGACTGTCGGCCCACACGCCCGAAGACGGACGGGGCGATCTGGCGGCAGGCGTCGCAGTCGATACACGACTCGTCGACATAGAAATCGCCGTCGACGTTCGTAGGAAGTCTCTTGAGGAGGGAAGCCACAGGTCATTGCAACACAGGTCGGACCAGAGACGTTTCCATGCCCGGGTGAAATCGTTGGAGGCCGTGTCATCGTGAGAGCGAGAATGACCGGGGTGTCATTGTGCCGAACAATGAACGAGCCGTCAGAAAGTGGCCGAACATTGCATGTTCGGCCCTCGTTCTCAGAGATGGACAGTCCTGGACTCAGGGCCGAACATGCA
>JBGTDX010000046.1:0-1607 GCA_041748075.1 Thermoanaerobaculia bacterium | reverse complement strand
ACGATCCAGAACCCGAAACGGCCGCGAGGCGAGATCCGATTCAGAAAGGATTGCCAATGCGAAAGAGCCTTGCTGCGCAGGCGGAGCGGGGACAGGGTTCGGCGCGTCTATCTCATGGTGCGGAGAGGCATAGGCTCTCGCGGCTTCGAGTGCGGGTGCCAGACTCACAGAGGGTGATGACTCCGGCGATCGGGGGGCCACGACCGGTGTAGCCGTCTCTCCGGCATTCGGAATGACTGGTGTCTCGGGTGCGACCGACGCCGCGGCCGGCTGCGGCGCGAAATTCGACTGCGGCGCAGCTGCAGCGATGGCTGAAGGTTCTGCTGTCGCTTCAGCAGTTTCCATCGGCGGCGCGGGGGCTATCGCCTCAGCGGTGACAGGTTTCGGAGCTGCAGGCGCAACGGGAGCTACCGGCTCCGCTACGAGGTGGAACGCGGATAGAGGCAGCAGTACAAGAAGAAACGACACCAGAGTTTTCATGAAGAATGGTCCTCCCATTGCGTGACGATTAATCGAAGGCGAAAGGATTGCGTGCATCCGGTCTTCGAGTTGCGACGGACGCGACATCGCGAGCAAGGCCGCGAGCGGTTCTCGTTTCGGAGTGAGGCTGGCCACGTGAAGGAGATGAGATGCGTACGCAGAGGGGCGCTCGCCCGCTCCGAGCACGAGATCATCGCAGGCGCGCTCTCCCTCGAGTAAAGCACGACGGCGGGCGAACCAGATCTGCGGGTGAAACCAGAACAGCGTCGAGGCCAGGTTCATTACGGCGAGACTCAGATAGTCCATCCGTTGCAGATGACCGAGCTCGTGGAGGAAGGTAGTTCGAATCTGCTCGTCCGGCCATTCCTCCGCTGCAACGGGCAGGAGAAGCGTTCCGGAGCGGAACCCCCACACCATCGGCACCCGGATTCGGTCACTCCGGAGCAGGCGAACCGACTGATCCATTCGAGCTCGTCCCCGCGCCTCGGCGAGCAGACGCGAGAGGCGCGCTGACGGAGCCGCTGCGCGCGCCACGACGGAACGCACGTGAATCGCGGCACGGATCAATCTAAAAAGAATGATCGACGCAACGAACGACCAGAGAAGAAGGGTGGGGGGGACGGTGTTGCCGACTGCGAGCGAACTGTCGGGCGCCGACAACCCCTCACTGCTCAGTCCACCCGATGTCCTGCCGAAGCTGTCCGCGATTGAAGTCTCTGCGATGGCGGGACCCTCCACCGGAACGCCGAACTTCCACGACGGTCCGAGCAGTGTGAGCGTCGGAATGAGCAGAAACGCAGCAATTCCGGCGGTGAGGATCAGATGCTTCGCTCCCGCGGGTAGTTTTTTCGCGACGGAGACAAAAAGCTGCGCGATTCCGAGGACGATCGAGGCCTTCAAGAGCGACAGAGCGAGGAGGGATGAGTAGGAAGCGTTCAGCAGGACTTCATCCAGCAGTTCCATCAGCGACCATCCCTCCGTGCTTCTTCGATGAGACGCGCCAGTGATTCGAGTTGTTCTGCGGACAGCTTCAGGCTCTTCGCATCGAGGAGTGTCGAGACTACGGCCTCCGGGGAGCCATCGAAGAACGTCGAGAGAAGGTGATTGAGTGCCGAGCGGCGCGCCTT
>JBGTDX010000045.1:0-4102 GCA_041748075.1 Thermoanaerobaculia bacterium | reverse complement strand
TGAGGTTACCCCGGTTTCGTGGACGGTTCACAGCTTGGGATCAGGCAGACGTCTGCTCGATCCGTTCGAAATTCACGGGTGAATGATACGCGAGGCTGGAGTGACGACGGTGAGGGTTGTACCAGCCTTCGATGAAGTCGAAAATCGCTTCTCGTGCTTCTGAGTGATCGCGGAATCGCGATCGATCGATGAGCTCACACTCGATCGTAGCGAAAAAGCTCTCGCACAGGGCGTTGTCGTAGCAGTCGCCGACCGAGCCCATCGACGGACGAATGCCCGCTTGCTTGCAACGTTGTCCGAAGCTGATCGATGTGTACTGACAGCCTTGATCCGAGTGGAGAATGACGCCTGCATCCGGACGACGCTGTTCCACTGCCATGGCCAACGCATCGAGCACGAGCGAGGTTCGAAGATGTCCCTGCATCGCCCAGCCGACGATCTTCCTGCTCCATACATCGAGAACCACGGCCAGGTAGAGGAACCCTGTCAGGGTCGGGACGTACGTGATGTCCGCCACCCATAGCTGATTCGGTCGTTCGGCTTTGAAGTTGCGATCGACCAGATCCGGAGCCGGACGTGCGGCCGGATCGCGACGCGTCGTCACGGTCCATTTTCGCCGGCTTACGCCCACAAGCCCGCACGCTTTCATCAGACGAGCCACGCGCTTGCATCCCACCATCGTCCCTTCGTCCTTCAGCTCTGCATGCACGCGTGGAGCGCCGTAGGTTCCTCGCGACCACGTGTGAATCACTTTTATCCTTTGCTGCAGCTTTTCGTCTTCCTTTGCCCTGGTCGACTCGAGGCGGGTTCGCCATGCGTAGTACCCGCTGGTGGAGACTTCCAGCACTCGGCACATCGCAGCGATCGAATGAAAGGCCTGATTTGCTCTCACGAACGTGAAGATCCGTTCGGCTTCTTCTGCGTCTCCTGAGCGAACCAGGCCGCGGCTTTTGACAGTATCTCCCGCTCTTCCTCCAGCCGGCGGTTCTCACGCCGCAGGCGCGTGAGCTCGTCCCGCTCGTCGCTGGTCAGCCCGTCGCTTCGCCGCCCCTGATCCCGCTCGAGCTGCGCCACCCAGTTCCGGATCGACTGCGCAGATGGTTCGAACCTCCGACTCAGTTCTTCCGGCGTCCGTCCCTTCCGTACCAACTCCACCATTCGCTCTCGAAACTCTGCTGCATATGCTTTTCGTGTCCTCGGCATCGTGACTCCTCCCCCTAATGGTCAGGTGTCCACGAAACCGGGTCAACTCCACCTTTTGCGTCACTAGTCAGCAGATACTCGAGCGCCACTGCTGCTCCCCAAGAATGGCCGACGAGATGCACCTTGTGGAGTGCGAGCTCAGCCCTAATAGCGGCCACTTCCGACACAAACCGAGAAAGCACCGCATCGCGCTTCAAATCCGCCATCCGATCCGAATGACCGGAGCCCAATTGATCGTACATCACCACAGGCCTGGCTTTTGCGACACCCGCTAAAGTCGCGGGATAGGTACAACTCGACCCACCCGGTCCCCCATGAATGATCAGGAGGGGAATTCCGTCGCCCTGTCCTATTACCCGGATGGCGACGCGGCCGCCGGGTACATTGACGAACCCGTCATCCGGCAATGGTGCCGAGGAGGCACAACTGACAAGCACGCATGTGCCGACAAGAAACAGGCCCGCACGAAGGGTCCTTCGCAAGTACATCGGATGTCCTTTCGTCTGTCTAACGTACATGTGCTTCACCCGCGAGGCCATCACCGTCGTCATTAAACGGCGGCCGGGATATCCCCACTGTTCAAGGCTCCGCGTCTAAACTGATAATCCAGTGTTTGATCCTCCATCGTCCATTTCGTTTCACCAACTCTCCCCTCAGGGCGCCTGCTTCCCGTCCAACAACCGTACGAAGCGGGGATAGCTTCGCAGCGGGGCGAACTGCGGGTCCACGCGCAGCGAGTTGCGAGAGACGAGGGAGGGGACCGACACTAACACCTCCAACTGATCGATTGCCGCATCGGCTTCGCCGACCATGGTGTAGATCAGGGCCAGCGCGGTCAACAGCCTGGTACCGAGGATGGCAGACTTGTTTAGCGGCAACAGATCCACCGCGGTCTGACCGTGGCGGATGGCCTCCGCTTTGCGACCAAGGCCGGCGTAGGCCCGTCCGAGCTGGCTGTGCAGGAAGGGGACGTAGTAGCCGGGAGGAACACCCTGCCGCAGGTCGGCCGCTAGAAGGGATTCCGCGACACCGCGCGCCGACTCGTAAAGGGCTCGAGCGCCCTGATCGCGGCCGCGGTAGCGGTGTACCGCGGCCTGCTCCAGGTAAAATGACGCGGCGTTGGTGAAGAACGGGAACGTGGAGGGGCGGGACAACCGAGCTATTGTTGATGGGTACTCCTCGTCGAAGAGGAACGGCAATGGACTGATGACAGGCCTGAGTATCATTACCATGGCGACGTTATCCTGACCGAATCTACCGACCGCATCGCGCAGAATAGACCGGGCGTTTTCGACGTCCCCATTGGCAAGCACCCCGAAGAACGCCTTCACCCCGTACAGCCAAACCGACTCGCGCTGCAGGGCGATGGCGCGATCGAGTAGCGCCTCCGCTTCCGCGTACCGCCTCACCTGAGCCTTCACGGCGGCCAGCTCTACGATCTTTTCTCCACTGTATGGATCCAATTCTATTGCTCTCTCCGTGCTGGCCACCGCTCTGTCCCATTGAGACCGCGTTCCCTGAACGAAGCCCATGCGGTAATGGAGGTCACTATTGTTGGGCTGGAGGCTCAACGCGGCGGAGTAGTGCTCCCATGCGCGATCCAATTCGAGCTGGGCAATATAGTAGGCGCCCAGAGCTATCCGGCCTTCCACGAGATCGGGGCTCAGCATCAGCGATCGGTCGGCCGACGCGCGCGCCAGCGCCAGCCGCTCGCTGGAGCGATCAAACCACCACCAGAACAGCCAGCCATGAGCGAGCGACAGCTGAGCGTAGGCCAATGCAAACGTGCTATCCAAGGCTGTGGCCTGTTCGAATAGCGTCACGGCAGTTCTCAGGTCTGCCTCAGAACTCCACCGTCGCAGGTAGGCGTTGCCTTGGAGAAAGGTGTCGAAGGCCTGAGGATCAACGGGAGACTGGGCAGTAAGGCGTCTCCGCTCCTGCGGCGTCAATGCGATCGCGATCTCCCCGGCGATCGCCCTGGTCACTTCGCCAAAGAGCGCCAGCACGTCGCCCATGTCCCGTTGGTATGACTGCGCCCAGAGGTGCCGGTCGCTGGGCCCGTCGATCAGTTGCACGGTGACACGCACTTGATTGTCGACGCGCAGCACCGAGCCTTCGATGAGGCCGATGACGTCAAGTTCCCGGGCGATCTGCGGCATCGCCTTGTCGGTATTCCGGTAGCGCATCGCCGAGGTGCGTGAGATCACCTTCAGGGCACTGATCTTTGAAAGCTCCGCAGTCAGCGCCTCGTGCATACCCTCCACGAAGTAGTCCTGCGCGGGGTCGCCCATCATGTTCTTGAGCGGCAACACGGCGAGGGAATCGATGCGCGTGGACGGCCCTCGTCTCCCTGTCATCGCCCACCATGCAGCAGGAAGCGCAATAAGCCCTGCTCCTGCGGTCACAAGGACGCGACGGCGCGAGATTCCACGGGCGCTCGGCAGGGGGTGATCCACGGTGCGCCCCTGCTCCAGAGCCTCCGCGAACTGCGAGGCGGTCATGAAGCGATCGGCGGGCACCTTGGCCAACGCCTTCGTGATGGCCTGCTCGACGCCGGCTGGCACCCCCTCGCGCACCACTCGCAGGCTGGGGACTGCCTCCAGCGACTTCCTCGCCAACACGGCGCCGGGAGTGGCGCCGACATACGGCGGCTGACCGGCCAGCATTTCGTACAGCATGCAGCCCAGGCTGTAGATATCGCTGCGCGGGTCCACCCCTCGCTCGCCGCTGGCCTGTTCCGGACTCATATAGATTGGCGTGCCCAGCACCATCCCGGTCTGGGTCAGCTTCGCGAGCGTCTGCTCACCCACCGCTTCCACTGCCCTTGCGATCCCGAAATCCGCCACGCGCGCGTGGCCTGCAGCGAGGAGAATGTTCTCAGGCTTGATGTCGCGATGCA
>JBGTDX010000044.1:0-4409 GCA_041748075.1 Thermoanaerobaculia bacterium | reverse complement strand
AGGGCGAATTGACAATGCCTGCTAATGGGTGACACCTACTTTCGTCTGACGCAGCGTCATCCCGAGCTACCTAACGGCGCTGGGCGCCGGTGAAGGGGTGATGAACCACCGTGTCATGCTCAGCGAGGCCACGTCATCCTGTGCGAAGCGAAGGATCTCTGCTTGCGATGCTCGATCCTCTTCAGGAGATCCTTCGCTTCGCTCAGGATGACGTGTTTCTACATCCCTCCCGGTTCGGAGAGGTTCATTAGAAGCGTAGCGCTGAAGATCGAGGGAGTGCCGCACTCTATCTTCTCCGTCTGCGGTACACTCTGCGCCATCCAACCCCCCCCATGTGGCCCGGACGCGGCATGCCGCCGTGTTCGCTACCGTTCTACCGTTCCGCGGAGGTTCCATGTCAACCGTCCCGAGCCTCTCGAGCAGAC
Source organism: Thermoanaerobaculia bacterium (assembly GCA_041748075.1). Lineage (GTDB taxonomy): Bacteria > Acidobacteriota > Thermoanaerobaculia > Gp7-AA8 > Gp7-AA8 > JBGSYJ01. The sequence continues at coordinate 3,984 of JBGTDX010000044.1, read as the reverse complement.
GATGAAGGTCGACAGCGGCGCGTATTACATCGGCACTGATCCCAAAGCGCCGCAGGTCGGCGATGTCCGCATCTCATTCGCCGCCGTGCCTCCCGGCAGCGTCAGCGTCGTGTCCAAACAGGTCGGCAACACGTTCGAGGCTTACCGTGCTGAAGCGGGGAGGGACATTGAGATGCTCAAACGCGGCGTGCATACGGCGGAGTCGATGTTTCAAGCAGCGCTCGCCGCCAACACGATGCTCACCTGGATTCTCCGAGGAGCGGGCCTGTTTCTGATGTTTCTCGGCCTGGTCATGGTGTTCCGCCCGCTTTCAGTCATCGGCGATGTGATCCCGATGATCGGAAGCATGCTGGCCTTCGGCACGGGCCTCTTCGCGCTCGTGATCTCCCTCGCGCTTTCGATCGGTACCATCGGCGTGGCCTGGGTGATTTATCGCCCCGTACTCGGCATCATTCTGCTTTCGGTTGCCATCGCAGTGCTGTTGACACTGGTGATCCGCGGAAAGAAGAAGGTGGCGTCCAATGCTGCCACGGCGGCGACAGCCACGGCGTGATTGCGCAGAGAGAGCGGCGATCGGACGGTAGAGAAGATGCACGAGCCATGATCGAGATTGACGTGGCGCCGGCGCCGCGACTTCAAACTCCGCGCGTCAGAACCGAGTTGCTGAACGAGTCTTTGCACCGACTCGATGTCGGCCGCGATGCTTGTCGCATCAGGTGACCACTTCCGGATCGAACATCGAAGATGTGACCCTCTCCGCGTTCCGTCAGCGTTTTTCGCTGCCCGCCGGCGCGGCGAAGAGAGCTTCCGCCTGCCCGATCGCGAAGAGCACCGCCTCTTCCCCCTGCTCGTCGATCCGCTTCTGCAGGTGAGCGACGAGCTTTTCGCGCCGCTCGAGAAGTGCGTCGATCTCCCGCTCGCTCATGTAGGGCGCGAGCGTTGCGGCGATCGCCTCCGGATTCGCGGTCCGGATCCCGTCCCATAGGCGGCGTTCGCATTGCTCGATGCCTGCGGCATCGATCAGCTCGCGATCACGCCCGAACGCGCGGCTGTGATCGATCCACCATACGCGCCCGCTGGCGTCGACGAGCATGTTGAACACGTGTCGGTCGGTGTTCGCGATGAGCGCGTCGAACACCCGCACACTGTCGAGGTGCCTCTGCCACAACCCGGGGTCGGCCGGTTTGTCGGCGTCCTGGGGATGCCAGCCGGTGCGTGCGTTCTCGATCCAGAGCTGCAGTGAGCCGTCGACTTTCCTCAATCTCCACGGCACGGCCGGAGGGATGCGGTCGATCCCGAGGAGATGGGAGAGCTCGTAGGCAGCGATCTCGGACTTCCAGCTGTCGCGAAGGAACTCGGTGAATGCGCCCGATTCCCACCTTGCGTTCTCCTCCTCCCGGTGCAGCGAGCGAAAGACGGCGCGCGCGCGCACTTCTCCGTTCTCGATGAGGAGCCGTTGCGGCTTCGTAGCGCCCGCGAGGCGCTTGCGGTCGATCTTCACCACCTTCGCGCTCCGGAGAAACGCGCTCACGTCGGCCGGGGTCACGAACGGAAGAACCGAGTCGCCGGGCCCGCGCCAGACCATGCGGGGAGGTTCCGTAGGCTGCTCATCCGGCGCCGGCAAATCCTGAGCGTCCCGCCACACCGCCAGCGGCATCGCTGCGGCCAGAAGCAGATCGGGCTCCCGCCTCGATCGGCTCTGAATCGTGGACGGGCGGCTGGCTGAATCGAGAGCGACCCGGCCGTTCTCGTAGATCGCAGTGACGTCGCTGCCTCGGATCTCGAGAGCCGAAGGGCGCCCGTTCTCCACCAGGCCGCGGAGCATGCCGGTGTCGATCAGGAAGACGCGGCCTCCGAACCTCGGGAGGATGTTGCTCGGGTCGGGAGGCTGCGTGTGGCCGACGACGATGCGGCTTGCGCCGAGATGCTGAAGCACAGCCTCGATTTTCTCTTCACCTTCCTGGTCGCTCCACTCGCCATAGCCTCGGAACCAGAGCGGTCCTAAGCTGTCGTAGATCGACCACTGGTAGATTGCGCGGTACACAGTGACGACGCGGCGGAGATCGTCCGACGCCTGGTCGAGCAGCTTGGCTTCCTCGTCGACGACGGCGTGAACTTCCACTTGGCTGAAGAAGGGAAGTATGAGCCGCTCAGCGACGAGGTAGCTGCGCACGCGGTCGACTCCTTCGATCTCGGTGCGGATCCGCGAGTTGAGCAGTTCGATGCCCGACTCGGCGGCCTCGGGGGTGAGCCCTCCGTGGACGAAGACGGTGTCGCCGATCTTCGCGATCGCCGACTTGGATCTGAGCCAGCGGCCGTACTTCCCGCGCGCGGAGATCGCCTCCTGGTACTCGAAGTATCCGGGCGGATGGGCTTTCATCCACTCGCTCTCGGTGAGGGTTTTCAGCGCCCCTTCGCCGTAGCGCTCTGCGAGGCGCTCGTGGATTTCCACGTAATCGCGCCAGGCCGCCTCGCGCCGATTCTGAGAGCGTCCGTCGGCGAATGCGGCGAGTGATTCGTTACTGACGAAGGGAAGGTCGTAGGCGAGGTTGACCGCCTCGTGATTTCCGAGGAGGACGACGACGCGGCCGCGCCGCCTCGAGGCTTCTCTCTCGAGCTTCATGAGAAGGTCGAGGACGGGGCGAACGTCGGGGCCGCGGTCGAAGAAGTCGCCGGTGATGACGAGGGTCGCTCTTCCGCCGCTCCATTTGGCTTTCGAGTCGACAAGACCAGCCGCCTGGAGGATCGCGACGAGGCTGTCGTAGTCCCCGTGAATATCGCCGACGGCGACGACGCGCTGGTCGCCTGCGCTCTGGTCGGTGGTGGAGGCGCATGCGGCGAGAAGGAGGAGAGTTGCGAGGACGAGTGCGAAGCGGAGCACGCCGCCCGCCGTGGAAAGCCTGAGCATCAACGACCCCTTTCCGCCGTTTCGTCCCCAATCCGCTGGATCAGGTGACGAAACAACGATTTTACCATCTCGATGTTGTTCGACAGAAGATCGAAGAAATCTTCCGCATGGATCTCGAGGACGAGCGTCTCGGCGCGAGAGCAGGCGGCCGTCGAGTGGAGCCGGCCGCTGAGGAGATCGAGAAGACCGAGCGACTGGAGTGGGCCGAGCGTTTCGGTCCGGCCGCTGCGATCCCTCACCTCGACTTCTCCTCGAACGATGCAGAACAACTTCTCTGCCGGATCGCGTTCGCGGAAGAGCTCCTCACCCGCGGGGACGTAGCGTTCCCTCGCGATCGCCGCGATGCGGAGAACCTCTTCCGCGGTGCAGGCGGCGAAGTAGTCGACACTCTGAAGGACGACGACGGTTTCGATGCGAGCCAGTTCGGGCAAGTCACGCTCCTCCGGTTCTCAGGTGTGCGGCGATGTCGATTCTCCTGCTGATCCACTCGGCGGTTTCCCGCGCGAGAGGCTCGGCGTATTCGCTGGCTCTGATCTTCTGCACGCTCGGGTAGAGACGGCCGTAGCGGGTCGAGTAGATCTCGAAGAGGGCCGCGGCCCCGAATCCGGCGCTGTCGCCCGCTTCGTCGAGTGCTTCCTCCACGAGCCCGGCGAGGAGCTCCGTGCGTGAGCTGACGGTGATGCCGAACAGCGCACGCGCCGCTTCGAGCTTCTCGCCGAGCGGGCGCTCGTCGATCACCGGAAGGATGACGCGCCGGATCGCGGGCTCGAGAACGTTGTCGAGATACTCGACGCCGAGACGTTGCGCGCCCGCTCCGCCGACCATGACTGCGCGCTGCGCATCAGTGACGCAGCGGCGGTCGTACAGGAGGAGGAGCAGGCCGAAGAGATTTCTCACCGAGCCGGTCATCCGCTCGGCCAGCAACTGCTCCAGAAGGGACGGCTGATACTGCTCCTGGTCCCACGCGACGAACGGTGCGGCGAAGCGGGCGCGCTCGAGCGTGCCGAGTGCCGCGAGGCCGGTCAGAGCGCGGAAGTAGTCGGCGCTCTGGAAGCCGATCGCATCGACGAGCGCTC
>JBGTDX010000043.1:0-20549 GCA_041748075.1 Thermoanaerobaculia bacterium | reverse complement strand
CGCCGCCGGAAACCGCCGTGCCCCCGGCGCCCGAGTCGGCCCCTCTGCTACCCTCGGTGCCGCCGCAACCCGCGCCGGGAGAAGCAGCCACCGAACCTGGATAGGGTCTCCGTCACACCATCGGCAGGTCGTGAAACATCCCTCACTGCACCGGCAGCACTCCGAAGATTGCGTCGATGAGCTTGTCGCGGGTGAGTGGTTTTCTGAGCCAGGCATCGGCGCCCGATGAGGGAAGCAACTCCTCGAGCGAGCGTTCCGGAAGGTCCGAGATGAGGATGATCGGGATATCGCGCTTCTCGGTCTGCGATTTCAGAACCTCACTAAGTCTGTTTCCCTTGATGCTCGGCAGATTGATATCGAGCAGAATGACACTGGGTTCGTTCAAAGCGAGCGCGTGGTTGAACTCGATCCAGCTCGAGGAAGTGAGGACGGTGGCTCCTTCCCGCTCCAGCAGAGCTCGAGCCAGCTTGAGGACCAGTGGATTGTCGTCCAGGATCAGGACTGTCACGTTCTGAAGTGAGGCCATTTTATGCTCCGAGTGGCGGACGTCCGGCTTGCACGCTACATGATAGAGTCTCACGCCGTCGGAAAAAAGATACAGATCTAGGAGTGGCTCCTTGGAGAATGACAGCATACCCGATCAGGAAGAGTCGCCGGCGCCCGTGACTCCTCCACCCGCGGAGAACCTCGCAGCACCCACGTTTCAAAAGCCAGCTGACTACTACAGCTCACCGCCGGAATCTCACGCCGGCAAGAGCCTGCCGAAGTGGGTGCCTCTCGGTTGTGGCGGCGCAGGCTGTCTCTTTCTGGTGTTGATGGTCGGTGGTGCGGCGTTCATGGGAAATCAGGGAGCTACGCGAGTTCTGTCCTGGATGTTTGAGCGGATGGAAGCCGAAACGATGCAGATGGTTGCAGCTGATGTTCCTGCCGAGCAGCGCCAGCAGCTCGAGCAGGAATTCAAAACGCTGACCGGCAACATCGAGCAGGAAAGAGTCGGCCTGATGTCCGTTCAGCCGATCCTTGAACAGCTCCGTGTCGCGATCGGCGATCAGAATCTCTCGAGGGAGGAAGTCGAGGCATTGATCGAATCCCTCCGCAAGGCCAACGCCTCGACGCGCCCCGCACAGAGTCCCTGAGATGGACGCCTTCAAGCTCGTTTCACCTTTCGAGCCGCAGGGAGATCAGGTCGCCGCAATCAGACAGCTCTCCGAAGGCCTCGCCTCCGGTGAGAAGAATCAGGTCCTGCTTGGGGTCACGGGTTCGGGCAAGACCTTTTCGATTGCAAAGGTCATCGAGCATCACAACAAGCCGACTCTGATTCTCAGTCACAACAAGACGCTGGCCGCCCAGCTCTATCAGGAGTTCAAGAACTTCTTTCCGGGAAATCGTGTGGAGTACTTCGTCTCTTACTACGACTACTACCAGCCCGAGGCCTACGTTCCGCAGAGCGATCTCTACATCGAAAAGGAGATGACCAAGAACGAGGAGATCGACAAACTGCGTTTGTCGGCCACCAAGGCTCTGTTCGAACGGCGCGACGTAATCATCGTGGCGTCCGTCTCGTGCATTTACGGCATCGGAGATCCCGACCTCTACTTCGGCATGCTTCACTTTTTCGAAAGGGGAGAGTCGAAGCCACTCTCGCAGCATCTCCGCAGGCTGACTGAAATGCAGTACGAGCGGACGCCATACGACCTGAGTCGCGGATCGTTCCGTCTTCGAGGCGATGTGCTCGAGCTCTGGCCCGCCTACGAAGAAGACGCGGTCCGGATCGAGTTCTTCGGCGACGAGGTGGACCGGATCACGCGAATCGATCCGATCACCGGCCGCGTCTCGGCGGAGATCGACCGGCTCGCAGTCTATCCCCGCACACATTACGTAACCCCGCGGGAGCGTCTCGTCGTCGCGATGGAAAACATCCGCTCGGAGCTCGAAGGGCGAGAGGGCTTCCTCCGTCAGGAAGGCCGCCTTCTGGAGGCGCAACGCCTTCATCAGAGAACGATGTTCGATCTCGAGATGATCGGCGAGCTCGGATTCTGCAACGGGATCGAGAACTACAGCCGCCATCTCACCGGACGTGCTCCGGGCGAGCCACCACCGACCCTCATCGACTACTTTCCGGAGGAGTTTCTACTGGTGATCGATGAGTCGCATCAGACCATTCCTCAGGTGCGCGCGATGTGGGGCGGCGACAGAGCGCGCAAGGAGACGCTCGTCGAATACGGGTTCCGGCTCCCGAGTGCACTGGATAACCGTCCCCTCAGTTTCGACGAGTTTCTCGGAAAGCTGGGGCAGGTGATCTATGTCTCCGCAACACCCGGACCCTACGAGCTGACTCTCACCGGTGGACTCGTCGCCGAGCAGGTGATCCGTCCCACGGGGCTGCTCGATCCTGAAGTCATCATCCGTCCGGTCAAGGGACAGGTAGACGATCTCATCGGCGTCATCAAAGACCGCGTCACGAAAAAAGAGCGCGTGATGGTCACCACTCTGACGAAGAGGATGTCAGAGGATCTGACCCGCTACCTCATGGAACTCGGGATCAAGGTCAACTATCTTCACTCGGACGTCGATACGCTCGAACGAATCGCAATCATCCGGGACTTCAGAGGCGGAGTGTACGACGTGCTCGTGGGCATCAACCTGCTGCGCGAGGGTCTCGACATCCCGGAGTGCTCGTGTGTCGCGATACTGGATGCCGACAAGGAGGGCTTTCTCCGTTCTTCAACCTCGCTCGTACAGACCATCGGGCGCGCGGCCCGGAATGTGAACGGGATCGCGATTCTGTATGCCGACAAGATCACCGATTCGATCCGCTTCGCGCTGGACGAAACCACCCGGAGGCGTGCGATCCAGGAGGCCTGGAACACCGAGCACGGAATCGAGCCGGCTTCGATCATCAAGGCGATCGACTCCGACCTGGTGCGAATGGCCAATCTCGACTATTTCGAAGTTCCGGGCAAGAGGAGTTTCGATCTTGTTGCCGAGGAGGATATCGAGAAATCGATCACCCGGCTGACGAAGGAAATGAAGGAAGCCGCGAAGAATCTGGAGTTCGAGCGAGCCGCGCAGTTGCGCGACAAGCTGCGCGAATTGAAGGAGATGAGGATTTTCGTGTGAGACAGGCATGGAGAACGGTCATCCCGAGCTACCTAACGGCGCTGGGCGCCGGTGAAGGGGTGATGAACCACCGTGTCATGCTGAGCGAGGCCAGGTCATCCTGAGCGCAGCGAAGGCACCCGATCCGTTACAATCCCCACGATGAAGAACGAATTGACCTCGCAGCCCCGCACCCGGCAGGACCGGCAGGTGGAGTTCACGCGCGAGAGCATCCTCGAGGACTACCGCGTCGCATTCCGTAGTCGCCAGGCCAGCCTGATAGGCAGGAAGGAAGTCCTGACGGGGAAAGCCAAGTTCGGCATCTTCGGCGACGGCAAGGAAGTGGCCCAGCTTGCAATGGCCCGCGCCTTCCGCAAAGGAGACTTCCGTTCCGGCTATTACCGCGATCAGACCTTCATGTTCGCGACCGGGATGGCAACCATCGAGGAGTTCTTCGCGCAGCTCTACGCCCACGCGGACATACAGTTCGATCCAGCCTCGGGCGGGCGTTCGATGAATAGCCACTTCGGAACCAGGATGCTGAATGAGGATGGCTCCTGGGGAGATCAGCAGGCGAGTGGGAATTCTTCTTCGGACGTCTCTCCTACAGGGTCGCAGATGCCTCGCCTGGTCGGACTCGCCTATGCGTCGAAGCTCTACCGGGAAGTTCCGGTGCTTCGAAGCTTCGGGGGCTTCTCCACGAATGGTGACGAGGTGGCGTTCGGAACCATCGGAAACGCCAGCACGGCGGAGGGGATATTCTGGGAGTCGATCAACGCGGTCGGCGTCCTTCAGGCGCCGATGCTCGTCTCGATCTGGGATGACGGTTATGGCATTTCCGTACCCAACGATTTCCAGATCACCAAGGGAGATCTGTCCGCCATACTCAGCGGCTTCCAGCGAGAGGCCGGTACGAGGCAGGGCTACGACATCTATACAGTTCGCGGATGGGACTACGCGGCACTCTGTGAGACGTATCTTAACGCGGTGGCGATCGTCCGCATGGAGCATGTTCCCGCGATCATCCACGTGACCGAAGTGACGCAGCCGCAAGGTCATTCCACGTCAGGAAGCCACGAGCGTTACAAGTCGAAAGAGCGGCTTCAGTGGGAGCTGGAGTTCGACTGCATGATCCGCATGCGCGACTGGATGCTTTCGCAGGGGATCACCTCTGCGGAAGAGCTGGATCGTTTCGAGGCCGAAGACCGAGAAACGGTTCGGGAGATTCAACGGAATTCCTGGCGGGACTACAGGGCCCCGATCGATCAGGAACGGGTGGAGCTCGTTCGCCTCGCGCGAAGCGTTGCGTCGGGAGGCGGAGCGAAGTCCGAGATCGAGACGGCAATCACCGAGCTCGAGCGGATGCAGTCACCGTTCCGGAGAGATCTGCTTCGCACCGCGATGACTGTACTCATCGCTGCGCGCAACGACGACACCGAAGCCCGACGCGAGCTGACCGACTGGATGCAGCGCGAGCGCACCGCGAACGAGGACCGCATTGGCTCGGCCCTTTACAGCGATTGCCCACAGGCCGCGATTCACGTCGAAGAGGTTCCCGCGACCTTCAACGCCGATTCACCGGCCCTCAACGGCTTCGAGATCATCAATGCCTGCTTCGATGCGGCGATGCTCCGCTATCCGCAGCTCGTGCTGATGGGGGAGGATGTCGGCCGGCTCGGCGACGTCAACCAGGGGTGTGCCGGTCTGCAGGAGAAATATGGGCTTCTGCGTGTGGCGGACACCGGTATCCGCGAGTGCACGATCATCGGACAGGCGATCGGGATGGCCATGCGGGGTATTCGGCCGATCGCCGAAATTCAGTACCTCGATTACATCCTGTACGCACTGCAGATCCTCTCGGACGATCTTGCTACTCTCCGCTGGCGCAGTGCGGGCGGACAGAAAGCACCTGCAATCATCCGGACCCGCGGGCACAGGCTGGAAGGCATCTGGCACTCGGGTTCTCCGATGGCCGGGATGATCAACCTGGTGCGCGGTATCTACCTCTGTGTTCCTCGGAATATGACGCAGGCCGCGGGCTTCTACAACACGCTGCTCGCCGGTGACGATCCGGCGATCGTCGTCGAAGTGCTCAACGGTTATCGCACGAGGGAAAAGCGGCCGGAGAACGTGGGTGAATTCACCGTGCCATTGGGAGTGCCGGAAGTCCTTAAGGAAGGTGCGGACGTAACCATCATCACCTATGGAGCCTGCTGCAGGATTGCGCTGGATGCCGCGGATCTGCTCGAGGCAGTCGGAATCGACGTGGAAGTCATCGACGTGCAGACATTGTTGCCCTTCGATGTGAACGCGACGCTCGTGGAGTCACTGAAGAAGACAAGCCGTGTCGTTTTCCTCGACGAGGACGTGCCTGGTGGAGCGAGTGCGTACATGATGCAGCAGGTCGTGGAGACGCAGGGCGGTTATGAGTGGCTGGACTCCGAGCCGAGGACTCTTTCGGCAAAACCCCACCGGCCGGCGTACGGCTCCGATGGAGACTACTTTTCAAAGCCGAACCGGGAGGACGTGTTCAGAACCGTGTACGGGCTAATGCATGAGAGCGATCCCTCAGGATTTCCGCTCTTCTTTCAGTAAGCCGTGCAGCTGATCTCCATCGCAGCGGCGCTCCTACTGCTCGGGGCGTTTGGCTTTTTCGGTCTCGTGCTGCTCGCCCGGTACTGCGGGAGCGCCCTCGAGCCTCTGGAGATCTGGGCTTTTGGCCCGCCGATTGGAATCGTTGCCGGATCTCTCGCTCTGCTGAGCGCTGCGTGCGTAGTGGGGCTGCATCCCTGGCTGACGATTGCGGTAGCTCTCGTTTGCGTTGCCGGCGGAGTATTCGCCCTGCGTACTGACCCGTTCGAGAAGCTGACTCCGGAGGAGGAAAAAAAGAAGGGGAAAGGGACTCACGCCCGACGATCACAGCCAGCAACTCCGGAGTCTCGATCCCGTCAAACACGACTCGGACTGCCGTCGATCGCCACGTCGTTCGGTTGGATTCCCGCCCTGATTCTCTCCGCCTTCGCGGTCCGCTGGGCTCTCTTCTGGTGGAGCGGTTACTCGGTAGATGCCGCTGGACTGTGGGCAGGCAACACGGGCTTCTGGGCCGACTGGGCACTGCACATGGGCGACGTTGCATCATTCGCCTTCGGAGACAACTTCCCTCCGCAGGATCCCCGATACGCCGGCTCTCCGCATTCGTACCACTATCTGACTTCGATCACGGCCGCGGCGATGGTGCAGCTCGGCCTCGACATCACGACTGCTCTGACTCTGCAGAGCTTCGTTCTCTCGCTGCTGATTTTGCTCGGGATCTATGCGTTCGCCAGGCGAATCTCCGGTGATCGCACTGTCGGCGCGCTCACCGTCGTTCTGTTCCTGCTCGGAGGGACGCTTGGATGGGTCCTCACCGTTTCCGAGATGAACGCACAGCATTCGGTACTGGGCGTATTGAAAGGGTCCGCATGGGATGCGGTCCGGCAGGAAGCGGCCAATTTCCGACTTCAGAACATTTTTTTCTCGCTCATTCAACCACAGCGAAGTTTTCTGTACGGGATTCCCCTCGGCCTGCTCGTGATGACCCTTCTGTTCGAAGGTATCCAGACGCGGCGGCGACTCGTGTTCATCACAGCGGGCGTTGTAGCGGGACTCTTACCATTCGCGAACCTGAGCACACTTCTCTTTCTCGCAATCCTCACCCCCTTTCTGTTTCTGTTGTTCCCATCGCGCGCATGGATATGGTTCTTTCTCATGTGGGCTGTGATCGGGCTTCCCCAGGTGCTCCTTCAACAGGGTGGTTCCGTTGGAGCCGCTTCTGCGATCCGGTTACAGGTCGGATGGCTTTCGGCGCCTGATTCCTGGGTCTGGTTCTGGCTCAAGAACCTCGGTCTTTTTCTGCCGCTGCTGGTGATTGCGATGTTCAGGCGCGATCTCATGAATGAGAAGAGCAGAAGATTTCTGTTTGCGTTCACGGCGCTGTTCATTGCTGCGAACCTTTTCGTTTTCCAGCCGTGGGATTGGGATAACACGAAAATTCTCATCTTCTGGTTTCTGTCCGCTTCAATCTGCGTCGCGGCACTCATGGTGGATACCTGGAGACGATTCCCGTCGGCCACGGTTCGATTTCTGATCTCCCTCGTCGTGATGACGATGATAGGTTCCGGTCTTCTCGCAAACCTGAATCAACTGCTCGGTCGTGAGCGCCAACTGGTGCTGACGAGCGAGGAACTGGAGTTTGCCGCAAGAGTCGAAGCGCAGACCGAGCCCCGGAGCCTGATCGCAGTCGGAATTCAACACAACCATCCTGTGCCGATGCTTTCCGGACGCCCTGTGCTCATGAGTTATCCCGGCTGGCTCTGGAGCCATGGTCGCGACTACCGGCAGAGGGAGCTGGACCTGCAGTCTATTTACAGGATGGGCCCCGACGCCGGGCGCAAGCTCGAGGAGTATGGGATCGACTACATCGTCGTGGGTCCCAACGAGATGTCACAGCTGGGAGCAGATCGGGGAGCATTCCGCCAGCGCTTCCGAAGCGTCATCAGTACGGCCAACTACGAGCTCTTTGCTCTTCGTTGAACTAAGATACCTCTTAATGAGCGACAAACCGATTCACGATTACGGGAATGAGGCACTTCGCAGGAGGGATCTTCATCCGGATCCCATCGAGCAGTTCCAAAAGTGGTTCGGGGAGGCGGTCGAGACCATCAGTCATCTTCCCGAGGCAATGACACTCGCCACTGCCGATGAACGGGGGCGGCCGTCCGCGCGCCTGTTACTTCTCAAAGGGGTCGACGGCGCAGGTTTCACATTCTTCACGAACTACGACAGCAGAAAAGCCGTTGAGCTCAGCGCAAACCCATACGCGGCGCTGGTCTTCTGGTGGCCTCCACTCGAAAAGCAGGTTCGAATCGAGGGTGCGGTTCAGCCGGTGTCGGAAGAGGAGTCCGATCTCTATTTCGCAACACGGCCCCGTGGTAGCCAACTCGGCGCCTGGGCATCGAATCAGAGTGGGACAATAGCGGAGGATGTTCTCGAAGAGCAGCTTGCAGAAGCGGAGCTTCGCTATCAGGGCAGTCCGGTCCCGCGGCCGCCCCATTGGGGAGGATTCCGGCTCATCCCCGAGATGATCGAGTTCTGGCAGGGGAGACCAAACCGGTTACACGACCGATTCCGGTACCGTCGCGAGGACGGCAACTGGATCATCGAACGCCTGGCACCATAGCGGAAGGGCACCGTTCCCCCGGCGCCCTTCCGGTTCATGACGTGGAACTATTCGAGAACGACAACGACTACTCTGCGGTTGCGCTCGCGTCCGGCCCTGGTCCGGTTGCTCTCGATCGGCAACGTGTCTCCGTAGGAGATCGTCGACATGCGGCCGAGCGGAAGCTGATGCTGCCGCGAAAGGTACCGGCGAACGGCCTCGGCGCGCTGCTGGCCGAGCCGGTCGTTGTGTTCCGCGCTGCCGGTGTCGTCGGTGTGACCCTGGATCTCCATGAAGATGCCGCCTTCCATCGCTTTCACGCGATTGGCGAATCCGTCCAGGGCGGCCATGGCGTCTTTGGTCAGTTCGTACGAATCGACCCTGAAACGGACGTTATCCTCGGAAAAGGACTGCTGGAAGGCAATCTTCCCCTTGGCGAGAAGACCCGCCTCCGTGGCACGTCGCAGAGCTTCTTCAGCACCGCGGCCGATTTCCTCGACGCGCGCCTCGGTTGCAGTCTGGCGCTCCTGAAGGTCTTCGACCTGTCCCCCCATGGATTCGATCTTTGCATCGGTCTGAGCCTGGGCTTCGGCAATTTTGCGGTCCACTGTGGTCGTGGTAGCACAACCGCCACCAAAGGACGCAATTAGGAGCAATGACAGCAGGGATCCTGACAGTTTCTTCATTCTGATTCCTTTCACATTTGTAACTCAGCTTTACTATTTCCCGGCGTCGGAACGTCCCTGCAAAGGTGGTTCCGTTCCCCGGTACCCTCCCCGCACTTGCACGGATCGGGCCCGGCCTGGCAGCTGCAGGGCAATCGTTCGGTAACGGACAGGCCCGCGACCTGTGGGAGAGAAGCCTATCAGATATTGAGCGCGGAGCTCCTGTTGAATCTCGTGAATTGCCTGGATCAGGCTGTCAGGCTGGCTGGCTACGGCCAGCCGGCCACCGGAGCCTACCGCAATCTGGCGCAGAACATCGACGTCCAGCAGGGCGTCGGTGGTCTGTCTGGCCGCGGGGTGGGCGGCGACCTCCGGACGGAGACCCATCGGATAGACAGGCACATCCACGCCGGCGATCAGATCCGTAAGGGCCTGGCCTGTGAGATTGGAAGCGTTGTCGAAGCCGTCCGTAAGCAGAATGATTGCGCGGGAGCCGTTGTTGCCCAGAAGGCTCCTGTCCGGCATCAGCGCGAGCGCATCGAAGAAGGCTGTTTTTCCGTATGGCTGAACGGCATTGACGGCCGTCATGACCTCGCTGGGACTGGAAGTGAACGGCACAACTTCCCGTACCTCACCCTCCGAAAAGACGTACAGCGCGTAGTCGTCTCCATCTGAGTGGCGGGAGAGCAGTTCCTGAATGGCGAGTCGTGCACCATCGATTTTTCCTGAAAGCTCCATCGAGCCCGATCCGTCGAGCAGGATCGTGTAGGACACGGGTGCATCGCCGACCTTGGCGAACATGTCGATGTCGACGGGTTTTCCCTCGACGAGAAGGGTGACGTCCCGTTCCCGCAGGTTCTGGATCGGCCTGCCGCCGCGATCTCGGATCACGAAGGGAACCACGACGTATCCGACATCGACGGTCTCGCGCACGCGGGGAGGGGCCTGCGCGGCAACCGTCCCGGCCAGCAGCAGTACCGTGAGACAGGCGCTGATCACTTTCATCGGGTGCTGTAACGGAATCAAGATAACTTCTCTTCCGAAGGGTATGCCTCCACACGACCGGAGCGTTTCAGCAGGACCAGGTTTCTTCCATAAATCAGCGGGAGCGCGACGTAACCGAGAATGACCGGCAGTTTGTCCACGTGAAGGCCATAAATGAGTGAAACGACGCTCCCCCAGAAGCTGAGGTGCCAGAATAGAGGGGGCACGACGATCTGGCGCTTCCGCTCGGAGGCGAGCCACTGGATGATGAAACGGGACCCGAACAGCGCGTTGCCGAGAAGACCGACTGCAGTCCACCAGTAGGAGCTCGCATAGAACCAGGGCAGGTACCTGCCGAGCCAGGGTTGCAGAAACATGTCCGTATGTTCCATCGGCTTCTCCATCGAGGTCGTGTTCGTCGATTCCGCCGCAGGCGTTACGCGGCTCACGCTCCGGTCCGACTCTTCATCATACGGGCTCAAATCGCCGGAGGCGTATTGGCATCCTTCCCGTCGGCTTCAATCGGGCCGGCTTTCGTCGTACCATCGCCCCCGTCATCATGCCTGCCATCACTTCCGTTCCCGTTGCCGCCGACGAGCGGGTCACGCTTCCCATTCTCGATGACGTCACGCTCATCAAGTCGTGCACGCAGGTCCTGCGTGAGGCACGGGAGAACGTGGCTGCCCTGGAACGAGTGCCGCTCGAAGATGTGACGGTCGAAAGCATTCTCGACCAGTGGGACGACGACGCAATCGAGCTCGAGAATATCGCCGGAGTCGTTGCGATCCTCAACAACGTTCACCCCGACCGTCGCGTACGGGAGGCAGCCGACCGCTGCACTCTGGAAATCTCGAGTTTCGAAACCGAGCTGTTCCAGAACGAAAACCTCTACGCGCGGGTCAAAGCGGTGCGTCCTCGTACCGAAGCTCAGAAACAGTTCCGTAAGGACCTGCTCGAAGCATTCGAGGACAGCGGCGTTGCACTGCCCCTGGACAAACGGAAGCGGTTCAAGGAGATCACCGAAACGATCACAGAGCTCAGTCAGGAATTCGGCAGAAATGTTCGCGACAATTCGACGACGCTGACGTTCACCAGCGAGGAGTGCGACGGCTTGCCGCAGAGCTGGATTGATCGCGTTCCGAAAGATGCGCAGGAAAACGTACAGGTCGGATTCGACTCGCCGGACTACATACCCTTCATGAATTCATCGCGGAACGAGGCGGCCCGGGAACGGTACTACGTTGCGTATCAGAGGCGGGGAACGCCGCGCAACATCGAGATTCTCGACGAGATCGTGGAACTGCGGCGCGAGATTGCTTCGCTCTACGGCGAGCCGAGCTACGCGCATTACGTGACCAGGCGCCGGATGGTAGAGAACCCCGAGACCGTTCACGCGTTTCTTGCCGATGTGAAAGCGACGGTCGCCGAGGCGGAACGGCGGGACCTCGAGGAGTTGTGGAAGCTCAAGTCGGAGATGACTGGCGGGCCGCTTGGCGAAACGCGGGTGCATCGATGGGACCTTTCCTTCTACCGGGAGCGACTCCGCGAGCTGCGTTTTCAGGTCGATCAGGAAGCTCTCCGAAGGTACTTTCCGACTCCGCCTGCAATCGAGTGGCTTCTGAGCGTATCGCAGCAGATCTACGGAGTCTGTTTCGAGCGTGTCACGGTGCCGGTCTGGCACGAAGATGTGATCTATTTCGATGTCAGGGATGCCGACTCGAACCGATTCATGGGCGGTATATATCTCGATCTTTTTCCACGCGAAGGAAAGTACAAGCACGCGGCCGCATGGCCCGTACGGGGAGCCAGCCGTCGCACGGGACGAACTCCCATCAGTGTGCTCGTCACGAACTTCAACCGGGACGGACTGACTCACGACGAGATCGAGACGTTTTTTCACGAACTCGGCCATGTTCTCCACGGCGTGTTTTCGGTGACAGAGTACAGCCTGCACTCCGGCACATCCGTGCAGCGCGACTTCGTCGAGGCGCCGTCGCAGATGTACGAGGAGTGGGCCCGAAGGCTCGAGAGCCTTCAGACGATCAGAGACCATTGCGCCGATTGTCCCGTCGTGGATCAGGCGCTCGTCGACCGTCTGAATGACGCTCGAAGATTCGGTCAGGGAATCGACTACGCGCGCCAGCATCTGTATGCCGCCTTCGACATGGTGCTTGCCGGTCCCAGGTCGGGAAAGGTGCTTGACGTGTGGAAAGCCATGGAGTTGGAAACGCCACTCGGTCACGTTCCCGAAACCGAGTTTCCCGGTTCCTTCGGTCACATTACCGGCGGCTACGCGGCCGGCTATTACGGCTACATGTGGTCGAAGGTGCTCGCGCTCGACATGCTCACCGAATTCGGCGATAACCTGATGAATCCGGACGTCGGAAAAAGGTTCCGCAGGCTGATCCTCAGCCGCGGTGGCGAGGAACCGGCCCGCCAGCTCGTAGAGCGATTTCTGGGACGGCCCGTGAGCAGCCAGGCCTTCTTCACGGAGATTACGGGGGAAAAAAGTTCTGAGTTGTGAGTTCTGAGTTCTGAGTGGAACGGGCGCGGTGAAAGCATCGTGAGTTGTGAAGAGAACGCTTGCTCGTGCCACTCACAACTCAGAACTCACAACTTCCCCTACTCGGCTCTCTGGCTCCCCGGCTCATACCGCCACGCGGTCCTGTACTTTGCACCTTCCGCGAACTGGACATCGACGTACTCATCGAACGAGATCGGCCGATCGAGCGTGTCGGTCTCCAACATCAGGCTCGTGATCAGCTCGAAATCCGCGCGCCTCGGCGAGAGCGGCGTGTACATGACCCGATCCAGCGGATTGGTCAATGCCCAGGCCAGGAGTTTCGGATCCTGATTGAAATAGAACCGGCCCACGAAGTCCGCCGCGTGCAGCCGGTTCCGCTCGCCTTCCTCCAGCCAGAGTCCCGACCGCGCGATCCCATCCACGAGTATCTGAACCGCCTCCGGTTTGGTCTCGATGACGTCGTCGCGAACGACGAGGACACACGAGATGTAATCGGGCCAGTACTCTTTTGCATGGAAGAGCACACGTCCGAATCCGCCCATCTCGGCCTGTGACGGGTACGGCTCACCCATGGAAAAGCCGTCGATCGCGCCCGCGGCAAGCGCCCCCGCCACGTCGGGCGGCGCCATCTCGACGAGCCTCACGGCATCGGGCTCCATGCCGTTGTCGCGAAGCGCTTTGTAGACGATCAGACGCTCATCCGAGAACCGGCTCGGAATCGCGATCGTTCGCCCGCGGAGATCCGGAAACGTCTTCACAGGACCGTCCTTCTGCACCACCACGGCGCTGCCGTATCGGTGGCCCAGATAGACGATCTTGATCGGAACGCCCTGAGCACGCAGGGCGATGGCCATCGGTGCGACCATGAACGCTGCCTGCATCCGGTTGGACATCAGGGCTTCCTTGATCTCCGGAAACCCCTGAAACATGCGGGGAACGAAGAGGGTGCCCGCTTGTGAATAGGCAGAGATATAGTCGGTGACCGGGCACGCGAGGTGTCACGTCACGGGGATATACGCAACATTCAGCTTTCGCTTGTCGAGCGGCAGGCGCTCGTTCATGAACACGGTCCAGTCGGCGTTCATGTAGAAGTGGAGTCCCGTCACGACGGCGACCCATGCAACTACGACGGCCCCGATCTTCCTGTATTTCGTCATTGCCCGTTCAGTCCTTTCTGAAACCCCACCGCAGCGAAGGAATCCGTTCGGCACGGCGGACCAGCGTATCGAGTGCCAGACCGATCAGACCGATGAGAATCATACCGCCTACCACGAGATCGTAGCGCTTTCCGGCGTTCCTCGAATCGATGATCAGATAGCCGAGTCCGGAGTCGACGGCGATCATCTCGGCCGCCACGACGACAAGCCACGCGATCCCGAGCGCGAGTCTCAGGCCGGTCATCACACGGGGGAGGATAGCCGGCAGAACGACTCTGATCAGAATCGCGGAGCCGCTTAGACCGAAGTTCGAGGCCGCGTGCAGATACATGGGCGGCACATTCCGCACGCCGTTCATCGCTGCGACGACGATCGGAAAGAATGCCGCGATGAAGATCAAAAAAATCGGAGCAGAGTTGCCGATCCCGAACCAGATCACGGCCAGAGGCATCCAGGCGAGCGGGCTGATCGGACGGAACATCTGAATCAGGGGATTCATCATCGATGCGAACGGCTCATACCAGCCCATGAGAATGCCGAACGGTATGCCGGCAAGAACCGCGAGCCCGTAACCGGAAAGCACACGAATCAAAGAATCGCGCGCGTACGCCAGCAGATGCCCCTTGATCACCAGCTCCCGAAAGCCGAGGAGCACCTCCCACGGCGAGGGAAAGACATCGGTACCCGTGACCCGAACCGCGATGTGCCACGCGACGAACAGCGCCAGGAAGCACGCGGTGGAAAGCAGGAGTCTTTCAGTGTGGTGTACGGGAGCCGTTGTCATATCTTATGCGCCAGTCCGATCTCTTCGAAGATGCCGTCGCGGAGCTCGATGTAACGTGGGGAGCTCAGGTCGCGCGGGTGCGGGATGTCGATCTCCACGATGCGGCGGATCGTTCCGGGTCGGGCGGACATGACGACGACACGATCGGCCAGCTGCACCGACTCGTCGATGTCGTGCGTGACGAACAGGATCGTCTTCCGTTCCTTTTCCCAGATGCGCAGCAGCTCGGCCCTCATGAGAAGGCGTGTGATGGAGTCGAGGGCCCCGAAGGGTTCGTCCAGGTAGAGGACGTCGGGATCGACGGCCAGTGCCCGCGCCACTTCGAGGCGCTGCTTCATGCCTCCCGAGAGCTCGTGAGGGTAGGACTCTTCGAATCCCGGAAGACCGACCAGCTTGATGTAGTAATCGACGCGCTCTTTCCGATCGGCAGGCTTGAGCCCATGCAGCCCGAAACCGATGTTGCCAGAGACTGTCAGCCAGGGGAACACGCCGCGCTCCTGAAACACGAAGATCCGTCTTGGATCCGGGCCGTCCACGATCTGCCCGTCGATGCGCACAGTTCCCGAGGTCGGCTGCATGAACCCGCCGACGATGTTGAGCAGGGTGGACTTGCCGCATCCCGATGGTCCGAGGATGCAGACGAGCTCTCCCTGACGCACCTCGAGATCGATGTCCCGGAGCACCTCGACATCGCGCTCGTCAGACCGGAAGACCTTGGAGATCTTCTCGATCCTCACCTTTGCTGCCTGCTGCTTGCCTCGTCCTGTCATCTATGGCGTCGCATATCCCCAGCGTACTGCATCGAGCCGTTCGAGCCTGCGCATCATCGTGTCGAGCACCAGCCCGATTGCGCCGATCAGCACCATTCCCGCGACGACGAGATCGTACCGGTTTCCGCTGTTGCGCGCTTCGATGATCAGAAAACCGAGGCCGGAGTTTACAGCGATCATCTCGGCGGCCACGACCACGAGCCATGAGATCCCGAGCGTGAGCCGAAGGGCTACGATCATCTCGGGCATCATCGCCGGTACGAGAATCGAGGTGATCATGCGCCGGTCTGAAAGCCCGAAATTCCGCCCCGCGTGGATGTAGATCGCGTCGACGTTTCGCACGGCATTCATGGATGCGGCAAGCATCGGAAGGAATGAGGCGATCAGAATGAGAAAGATCGCTGACAGGTCTCCGACGCCGAACCAGAGGATCGCGATCGGGATCCACGCGAGCGGCGAGATCGGCCGCAGAAGCTGGATCACTGGATTGAAAGCCGCTTCCCCCCGTCTGGACAGCCCAAGCAGAATGCCGAGTGGAATGGCAATGGCGACTCCGAGCAGATACCCCCACGTGACCCGGAAGAGGGACGCAACGACGTACTTCACCAGGAGCCCCTTGGACGCGAGCTCTCCGATCGCCGCGGCCACGGCTGCGGGACGAGGAACGAGGCTGGAAGGATGCTGTGCAAGGACCAGATGCCAGATAGCAATGAATATTGCTACGGCGAGAAAGGGGAGGAGTCTTCGATAGGGTGTCATCTGAGGCGAGCGGGAGAGTAACGACATCCGGAGGAAGGATCAAGCGTCCCGCCTGTTGTACGAGTCATAATCGATCAGAAAACCTTTTCCATACGAGATCGTATCCCGGGTAAGGATTCTGGCCGGGAGTAACGTAATCGTCCGCAGGAAGGTGCACATGGGAAAGCTTTTCAAAGTACTCGTCATTCTCGTCATTCTTGCCGCCGTCACCGCAGGTGGGTATGCGTTCGTGCGGGGCTCGAGAAACGGAGACTCGAAGTTCAAGCTGGAAGAGGCTCGAGCATCGCAAGAAGAGATCCTTCGCTTCGCTCAGGATGACGTGGACTCGCTCAGGATGACACAATGGAACGTTTAACGCCGCTTTCTGCATTCTGAATTTTCAGTTCTTAATTCTTCAGCCTTCCACTCCTTTGAACTTCGCCTTCAAATAGTCCAGGTTCATCCGCGCGATGAAGTCGATGCTGATCTCTTTCGGACAGACGGCTTCGCACTCGCCGTAGTTCGTGCAGCTTCCGAACATCTCTTCCATGACCTCGACCATACGGACGACGCGCCCGTAGCGTTCCGGCTGGCCCTGGGGAAGCAGGCCAAGATGTGCGACTTTGGCAGAGGTGAACAGTTGCGCGGCGCCGTTCGGGCATTGCGCGACGCAGGCGCCGCACTGAATGCATGCCGCGGCGTCCATCGACTTCTCCTGCACGGGCTTCGGGATCAGAAGCATGTTCGCTTCCGGCGCGCTGCCGGTATTGGCGGAAATGTACCCACCCGCCTGGATGATTTGATCCAGAGGAGAGCGGTCGACGATGAGATCCTTGATCACGGGGAACGCGCGCGCGCGCCACGGTTCGATGCGGATCGTGTCGCCGTCATTGAACGAGCGCATGTGCAGCTGGCAGGCGGCCGTTCCTTTCTTCGGGCCGTGCGCCACACCGTTGATCATCATGCCGCACGAACCGCAGATCCCTTCACGGCAGTCATGCTCGAAGTGAATCGGAATCTCGCCCTTCTCAATCAGCGACTCATTCATGACGTCGAGCATCTCGAGAAACGAGGCCTCGGCACTGATGCCGGTCGCCTTGTATTCGACGAAGCCGCCTTTGTCGTCGCGGCTTGCCTGCCGCCAAACCTGGAGTGTCAGGTCCATTACTTGTAGCTCCTTTGGCTCAGATGCACGTTCTCGAACTCGAGCGGCTCGCGGTTCAGCTTCGGCTGATTGCCGTCTCCCGTAAACTCCCAGGCGGCCACGTACGCAAACTTCTCGTCGTCCCGCAGGGCCTCGCCATCCGGTGTCTGGTACTCCGCGCGGAAGTGACCGCCGGCCGACTCCTCCCGGTGAAGCGCGTCGACGCACATCAGCTCGGCCAGCTCGAAGAAGTCCGCAACGCGGCCTGCCTTCTCGAGGGCCTGGTTCGGTTCTTCGTTTCGCCCGAGGATTTTGACGTCACGCCAGTAGACCTCTCGAAGCTCTGCGATCTTGCCGATCGCCGTCCTGAGTCCCTCAGCAGTACGGCTCATGCCGCAGTAATCCCAGGTGATGCCACCTAGCTCGCGGTGAAACGAATCGACGCTGCGCTTTCCGTTCGCGGAAACCAGACGCGAGACTCGCTGGAGCACTTCGTCCTCGACCTGCTTGAAAGCTGCCGGATCGGGTTTCGCCTGTTTGTTCAGTTTGCCTGCGAGGTATTCGGCAATCGTGTACGGAATGACGAAATAGCCGTCGGCGAGTCCCTGCATGAGGGCGCTGGCGCCGAGACGATTCGCGCCGTGATCGGAGAAGTTCGCTTCGCCGAGGACGAAGCAGCCGGGGATCGTGCTCATCAGGTTGTAGTCGACCCAGAGTCCCCCCATCGTGTAGTGCGGGGCAGGGTAGATGCGCATCGGCACTTCGTACGGATTCTCGGCTGTGATGTCGTGGTACATCTCGAACAGATTCGCGTAGCGCTCTTCGATCGTCTCGCGCCCGAGGCGCTTGATGGCGTCGGCGAAGTCGAGGTAGACGCCGCGGCCACTGGCGCCGATCCCGAGGCCCGCATCGCAGACTTCCTTGGCACCGCGTGAGGCGATGTCGCGCGGCGCGAGGTTGCCGAAACTCGGATACTTGCGCTCGAGGTAGTAGTCGCGCTCCGCTTCCGGAATCTGATCCGGCCGGCGGGTGTCGCCTTTCTTCTTCGGCACCCAGATGCGCCCGTCGTTGCGAAGCGATTCGCTCATGAGAGTCAGCTTCGACTGGTAGTCGCCTGACTGCGGGATGCATGTCGGATGGATCTGCGTGTAGCAGGGATTTGCGAATGCCGCGCCGCGGCGGTACGCGCGCCAGATCGCCGTGGCATTGCTGGCCTTGGCGTTCGTCGAAAGGTAGAAGACGTTCGCGTAGCCGCCGGTGGCGAGTACCACGGCATCTGCGGAGTGTGAGGTGATCGCTCCCGACACGAGGTCCCGCGTGACGATCCCGCGCGCTTCGCCGTCGACGACGATGAGATCGAGCATCTCGGTGCGGTTGTACATCTTCACGCGTCCAAGGTCGATCTGGCGCTCGAGCGCCTGAAAAGCGCCGAGGAGAAGCTGTTGTCCCGTCTGGCCCCGCGCGTAAAAGGTTCGCGAGACCTGGACGCCGCCGAACGAGCGGTTCTCGAGGAGGCCGCCGTATTCGCGCGCGAGTGGAACGCCCTGCGCGACGCACTGGTCAATGATGTTGACGCTCAGCTGTGCGAGCCGGTAGACGTTGGCTTCCCGCGCGCGGTAGTCGCCGCCTTTGATCGTGTCGTAGAAGAGGCGCTGGATGCTGTCGCCGTCGTTCTGATAGTTCTTCGCCGCATTGATCCCGCCCTGAGCCGCGATGCTGTGCGCGCGACGAGGACTGTCGTGAAAGACGAAGCAGCTGACGTTGTATCCGAGCTCCCCGAGCGTCGCGGCCGCCGAGGCGCCGGCAAGACCGGCTCCGACGACGATCACTTCGAACTTCCGCTTGTTGCTCGGGTTCACGAGCTTGAGGTTGAACTTTGCCGTGTCCCACTTGTCGGCGAGAGGGCCGGGCGGGATCTTCGAGTTGAGTTCCATGTCTGTCGAGTGCTCCTACCGCACAAGGCCCGTCAGCACAGCGACGGGAAATGAAATGTTGCCGATTGTGATGATCCAGGCAAATGTCGTGGCGAAGTTCCTGCGCCAGGAATTGAACCGCGGATGGTTCAGCCCGAGCGACTGGAAGAGACTCCAGAGTCCGTGATAGAGATGAAATCCGAGCGCGATGTTCGCGATGATGTAGATCGCACTGACCCACCAGACGCTGAAGCCCGTCACCATGTTGTGATAGACGTCACCCGGAATGAAGTTCCCGTGCGCGTCGCCGGTGGTGAAATGGAGGATGTGATAGATCACGAAAAGGAGTATCAGAACTCCGCCCCACCGCATCGTCCGTGATGCATAGCTCGCTGCGACGGCATCCCTCTGGCCGTAATCGATCGGCCGCGCCTTCCGGTTCATCTGCGTGAGCTGCCACGATGCGACGATGTGGAGCAGCACGGCTCCGAGCAGCACGATCCGGGCGACCCAGAGGACGAAGTAGGGTGGTACGACCGGCCCGCCCACTTGTCGCAGAAATTCACCGTAGTGATTGATCGCCTCGGCTCCCATGTACAGCTTGAGATTCCCGATCATGTGCACCAGCACGAAGCCGAACAGGATGATCCCGGTCAGAGCCATCATCGCCTTCTTGCCGATGGCAGACCTGTAGAAGTTCAGAAACCAGGACATCTGGAATTCACCTTTCGATGTAGGTTGGATAGTTTGCAGCGTCGCGCGGAGGCGAGTGTCTCTCGCGGGGAGAGAATTGAGCTCATGCAGGAATCATCATATCAAGAGATATGTGCATCGAGTCTCCTGCTACAACGCTTCCCACGGAATCCATTCCGAATTACCATGTCCGGATGTCACTCAAAGGCATTTTCCGATTCGCATTCGATTCCCTCTTCAGGCCTGCTCCCCGGATGCTCGAGCCTGGACAGACCGCCCCCGATTTCGAGGCCATGGACCAGAACGGCACGAGGGTGAAGCTCTCGGAGCTTCGCGGCTCGAACGTGGTGCTCTGGTTCTTTCCGAAGGCAGGTACCCCCGGCTGAACGGCCGAGGGGGCCGGGTTCCGGAACCTGATCAGCGAGTACGAGCACCACAACACCGTCGTGGTCGGCTGCAGCTTCGATGAGCCGGAGGCGAATCGAAAGTTTGCCGAGGAGATGAACTTTCCGTTCTCTCTCATCTCCGATACCGAGCGCCGCGTCGGAATGCTCTATGGCGCCGCCCGCTCCGAGGGAGACGAGTTCGCGCGGAGAATCGCCTACCTCATCGGACCTGACGGCAAGATCGTGCAGGCGCACGCGAAGGTCAACCCGAAGACGTATGCGTCCGAACAGCTGGCGGAGCTGGGGTAGGTTCAGAGGGGAAGGTCGTTTCGTGCGCGAGCGATTCAAGAACTCTCGCGGCGTGATGATTCATGGTCGTGCATCACCATGTGTCATCCTGAGCGAAGCGAAGGATACCCTGAATACTGGCGCTTAAGAATAGAGGAAGGAGATACTTCGCTTAGCTCAGGATTACAATTAGAGGCTCAGGATAAC
>JBGTDX010000042.1:0-13135 GCA_041748075.1 Thermoanaerobaculia bacterium | reverse complement strand
CTTTCTTCGTATCTCTGCAAGCTTCTCCGCGTAAGTGCGTCGCCGATCTTCAGCAGCCTTGACGTCCACGAAGTTGCGGAGCGCTTCTTCGACGAGTGCGCGCTTGGTGCTGGCCTTCGAGTACCGCATCGCCTCCCGCATGAGGGCGTCATCCAGATCGATATTCGTACGCATACACCAAAGATAACACCAGACACATAAGATTACATTTCTATGTGTAAACCTGGAACGTGCCATGATGATCATAGGGTTGGGCGCGAGTCCCCTTCAATCCTGAAGATCACCCTCCAGCAATCAATGAGCTCGTTGCGTCGTCAATAGAGTTTTCAGCTGGGGTTCTGTTTGCTGAAGCAAAGCCTGGGAGGGCTGGACCTCGCGGATGCCGATGCGGTCGAGCTGCCGCGCAGCAAGTCGCAGAAACCTTCGGTTCCTTCGATGCGTGGGTCAACAAACGCGATGATAAAGAGCATGGTAGAAAAAGACGATCGTTACGCACCGATTCGCGACTACGCGCTGATCGGGGACTGTCACGGCTCCGCGCTCGTGTCCCGCGCGGGAAGCATCGACTGGTGCGCCTTCGGCCGGTTCGACGCCGCGCCGGCGTTCTGCCGCATCCTCGATGCGAGCCGGGGAGGATCCTTCTCGATCACCCCTGCCGGAGAATTCGAATCGGAGCGCAGCTACCTCGACGGAACGAACATTCTCCAGACTTTCTTTCGCACGCCATCGGGAACGGTCCGTCTGACGGACTTCATGCCCGTCGGTCGCAAACCGGGATCGAGCGTGCACGACTACGTCACGCTCGAGGCACCGTTCGCACTCGTGCGAATCCTCGAAGGCGTCGACGGGATGGTCCCGATGAGACTCCTCTACGATCCCACCAGTGATTACGGACGCCACCGCTCTCTTCTCACTGCGATGGACGGAGGGGTGACAGCGTCGGACGGCACCCAGCTCCGGACGAGTATCGACTTTGATACGAGTGCGGCGAGCGGCGCGAGGGCGGAAATCGAGCTTTCTGCCGGAGATCGCCGGGAGTTGCTCGTCTATCCCGCCATGGCCCGCGCTCCCGAAGCGTCAGGCGAGCAGCTTCTCCAGATCACGCGGACATTCTGGGAGGAGTGGACGGAGTACTCCAGGCACACCGGTCACCACAGAGATGCCGTCGTGCGCAGCGCCCTGGCGCTGAAGCTGATGACGTACGCCCCGACGGGAGCGCTGGTGGCTTCGCCTCTAACCTCTCTTCCCGAGGTGATTGGAGGTGGACGAAACTGGGACTATCGATTCTGCTGGCTGCGCGATTCCGCGCTCACTCTGTATGCGTTGTCGGTTCTCGGATACAGCGGCGAAGCCGGACGCTTCGGTGACTATCTCATGGTTGCGTGCCACGCCTCGTACCCGCGCCTGCAGATCATGTACGGCATCGACTCGGAAGCCGAGCTCCCGGAACGAACACTCGATCACCTGGAGGGCTATGCCGAAAGCCGCCCCGTGCGCATCGGAAACGGCGCCTATCAGCAGACGCAGCACGATGTGCCGGGGGAGATTCTCGACTGGGCACACCTTCAGCGCGGCCTCGGAAGCCGACCGGGACGGCGCACGAGAGACTTTCTCGCGGAACTCGCCGACAGGACTGCAGAAAACTGGTCGGAGCCCGACAGCGGGCTGTGGGAGATGCGCGGAGAGCCGATGAACCATGTCTACTCGAAGGTGATGACGTGGGTGACGCTCGAGCGCGCGACGACATTGGCGGGATCCCGAAAACAGAAGCGCAGGTGGCGACGTACCGCCGACGAAATCGTCGAGACCGTTCTCTCGAAAGGGATCGATCCGAAGCGCGGAATTCTCATGCGAGCCTTCGAGAGCGGAGAACTGGACGGCTCGCTGCTCGCCATTCCGTTCACAGGTTTCCCGATCGACGCCGGCCTGTTCGGCCGCACGGTCGATGCAATCCGGGACGAGCTGTCGGAAGGGCCTTTCGTCTATCGGTACAGAAGCGATGATCAGCTCGAAGGTCAGGAGGGTGCATTTCTTTTCTGCAGCTTCTGGTTCGTCGATGCGCTGCTGTGGCTGGGGAGAGAGAAAGAAGCCCGGTCCCGGTTTGATGAGCTACTCGATGCAGCAAATGACCTCGGTCTCTACTCGGAGGAAATCGATCCGGCTTCACAGATTTTTCTGGGCAACTTTCCGCAGGCATTCACGCATCTCGCGCTCATTCGCACTGCGTCTCTGTTCGAGTTGTTCCACGAAAAGGGGCTCGACGGAATCCGCGGGACCAATACGAGCCGGGCAAAGCAGCTCATCGGTGCGACGGCCGGCCCGATGGCGCTCTGGGAAGCATTCCGGCAGTCGGGACGCCTGGGACGATTCCGATCCTCGAGTCGATCGATCCTGAAGCTGTGACCCAGCGAGACCTCGTTTCGCGTTTGACCCCTCCCCTCGCCTCCGACTCGATCCACTGGAAGCAGAATCGACACTTTCTGTTAGTCTCGCGATCGTGGCTCCACGCGTGACAGGCATGTGAATTTCTGGAGAGCGATGAATGCATGACGCACCGCTGATGGTAGACGTCGCGATCATCCTGCTCGCATCGCTGCCTCTTCTTTTTCTCGGGCGTCGATTCAAGGTCCCGGTCGTACTCAGCTACATTCTCGCGGGCGTGATCATCGGGCCCCACGCGCTCGGCTTCATTCGCGATGCCGACCGCGTGGAAACGATTGCGGAGCTCGGCGTCGCCCTGATTCTCTTCTTCATCGGGATTCATGTACCCCTCGCGCGTCTGAAGGCGCTCGGCCGCACGGCGTTCCTGTCCGGACCGATCCAGATGGGACTGACCACGCTCGTGGTCGCCGGAATCACGGTTGCTCTCGGTACGACCTTCCGGATGGGACTCTTCTACGGTGCGCTCGTCAGCCTCGGCTCCACTGCGGTCGTGCTGCCGCTGCTCACCGAACGGGACGAGCTCGGATCCCCTTTCGCACGGCGGTTCCTCGGCGTGTCGCTGTTTCAGGATCTCGCCGTCATTCCGCTGATGCTTCTGGTTCCGGCATT
The DNA here is from genome assembly GCA_041748075.1 of Thermoanaerobaculia bacterium. GTDB lineage: Bacteria > Acidobacteriota > Thermoanaerobaculia > Gp7-AA8 > Gp7-AA8 > JBGSYJ01. The sequence continues at coordinate 10,084 of JBGTDX010000042.1, read as the reverse complement.
TGCGGCAGGTGAACGGGGCGCACCAGGCGCAGGTGCCGTGTTCAGCCGTCTCGTCGTCGCAACCGCGAGTGTGGCTCTTCTGATCGTGATCGCACGCGTCGTCGTTCCGCGATTCTTCAAAGCGATATCGGGCCTTGGCAGAGAAGCGTTCACAGGCGCCGCGGTTGTGCTGATCGTCGGGACGATCGCGCTCGCCGACCGGATCGGGATCTCGGCAGCGCTCGGCGCTTTCGCGGCCGGCATGGTCGTCGGCGATACCGAGTTCATTCATGAGATCGAAGGCATCCTCCGGCCGTTTCGCGACTTCCTCTCCACGCTGTTCTTCACCTCGATCGGCATGCTGCTCGATATCGAGTTCGTGCTGGCCAACCCTCTTCTGATCGTTCTCGCGGTGGTGGGAGTCGTCGTTGTGAAGGTCACATGCTCCTATCCGGCCTTCCGTGCTTCGCCAGCGATGAAGCGAACTTCCATACGAGCCGCGTTCGCGATCGCACCGATCGGAGAGTTCTCGTTTCTTCTCGCGCAGGAAGGTAAACGGCTTGGCGTGATGACTCTGAGGGCCGAGCAGACGTTCCTCTCTGTGGCGGTGGTGACTCTCGCGGCCACTCCCCTACTCATCACCGCGGGTCGCTGGATTGCGGACCGGATCCATGAAAGCGTCACGGATGACGAGGATCCCGGGCGCGAGTCTCTGCGGCGCCACATCGTCATCATCGGCTACGGTCTCAATGGGCAGAACGTCGCGCGCGTTCTCAAATCGATCGGAATCGCCCACGTGGTTATGGAGGAGGATGCGGACCGGGTGGCCGCAGCTCGCGAGGCAGGCAGCCGGGCAATTCTGGCCGACGCCGGGGACCCGCACGCGCTGAAGCTCGCGGAGATCTCGTCGGCAATTGCCGTCATCATCGCGATTTCCGATCCCGATGGGACGAGGAGGATCGTGCGCTTTGCGAGGATTGAAAATCCCGACGTTCACGTCATCGTGCGCACGCGATATGTCGCCGAGGTCGATCGTCTTCGTGACCTGGGGGCAGACGAAATCATTCCGGAGGAATTCGAGACATCGCTGGAGATCGTCACGCGAACTCTTCGACTGATGGGAGTTCCGCAAAACGTGGTCGCGAATCAACTGAGGCTGCTCCGCGACGAGGGCTACAGAATGTTGCGCGATCCGGCGGTGCGCGCCACCGACGGGCGTCGCGTGTCGGCGCTCTTCGCCGCAGGAACCTCTCAGACATACCTGGTGCTTCCTGATACATCTTCCGAGGGACGCAGCATCGACGAGCTTCACCTCGGCGATGAAAGCGTTGGTGTTGCGGCTCTGCTGCGTGACGGAAAAGCGCTTTCTCCGCTCCCGACGACCGAGCCGCTTCGTGCCGGCGACATCCTGCTCCTCGTCGGCGCCCACGAGGAGTTGACCCGCGCAGTCTCCCGGCTCGAACGGTCGTCTACGAAGGAGAACTTCGAGACCTGAAGTAGCGGCGGATTCCGATCCGCCGCGGTTCGGTACGTAAGGTCTTGCGCACTTTGGAGCTGGATCGGGGATGAATGCTCCAGCTGACGGCAACGGCAACGGCGTACCGCAGAATCGCCTCGGCGACTAACGGTTTTCTCGCCTTCAGGCCCGGGATGGCGATAATGTCGGGATGCCAGTCAGTTCAGGGGATCGCTTCGGGCGGTTCGAGATTCTCACATCGCTCGGCATGGGCGGGATGGGAGAGGTCTTTCGCGCGCATGATCCACAGCTGAACCGCGAGGTGGCGATAAAGCTCATTAAGACCGACCTCGATGCGACGGGACCGGGACGCGTGCGGTTTGCACAGGAAGCGCGCGCAGCATCGGCACTGAACCATCCGAACATCGTCACGATCTACGACATCGGGGAAGACAACGGCCGGCCATACATCGTGATGGAGCTGCTCGAAGGTCGGTCTCTGCGGCAGATGCTTGCCCAGCCGCTGACTTCAGAGCAGGTGCTGGGAATCGCTACGCAGATTGCCGATGCTCTTGCGGCAGCTCATGAACGGTTCATCGTCCACCGCGATCTCAAGCCGGACAACGTCTTCGTCACGCGGCAGGGCACTGTGAAGATTCTCGATTTCGGGCTTGCGAGGATCTGCGAGAAGAGCAGCGATGTGGCTTCCGTCGATCCTACCGCCCGCCGTCTGACGGCGGCCGGCATGTTCCTCGGCACTCCCGGATACGCCGCACCTGAAGCATTCGCCGGCACCGAGCTCGACATGCGTGCAGATCTCTTCTCCTTCGGCGCGATTCTCTACGAGCTGTCTTGCGGTGTCCCCGCTTTCAGGCGCGACTCCCTGGCGGAAACGATGGCGGCCACCCTCCGTGACAACCCTTCACCGCTCCCTGCCCGCCCGGACCTACCGCCGCGATTCGCCGAAATCGTCACTCGATGTCTTCACAAGAACCCGCAGCATCGTTTCGCCTCGACGAGAGACCTGCATGCAGATCTGCTCGCTCTGATGAACGCTACCCCAACCCCTACCCCAAGCCTTTCGGAACGACTGCCATCCACCCGACCACGACGGCCTCTTCCTTCTCCGAGGACTCCGCTGATCGGACGCGAAGTGGAGCTGGAAGGCATCCACACCCTGATGCTGAACCGAGCCGTGAGACTAGTCACGCTCACCGGGCCCGGCGGCGGCGGTAAAACGAGACTCGCAATTGCCGTGGCGGAACTTCTGCTGGGGCATTACGAGGGCCAGATTTTCTTCATACCGCTCGGACCGCTTCGCGATCCTTCGCGGGTCGTTCCGATGATCGCCGAAGCGCTCAAAGCGCCGCCTCCGGGAGCGGGCGAGAGCCCCCTCGAAGCCGTCGCTGCAGAGTTGAATGCCACCGCCGCGCCCACACTCGTGATCCTCGACAACTTCGAGCAGGTCATCACCGCCGCGGTTGACCTCAGCGAGCTGCTGGAAGCGTCACCACATGTTTCGTTTCTGATCACAAGCCGTGAAGTCCTCCATCTGTACGGCGAGTACGACGTGCCCGTCGTTCCCCTGCGGCTTCCCCGTCCGGAGGATGATCCGTCGTCCGAGGAGCTCGCGGCCTCCCCTGCAGTGGCTCTTTTCGTCGATCGGGCGCGCGCCGCCAACCCGGAGTTCCGGTTGACCGAGGAGAACGAGGACGCTGTGCTGGAGATCTGTCGCCGGCTCGACGGGCTCCCCCTGGCGCTCGAGCTCGCGGCTGCCCGGGTGAGAACCCTTCCTCCGCAGGCGCTGGTGGCGAGACTCGGGCAACGCCTGCAGTTTCTCAAGTCGGGAGCCCGCGATCTTCCCGATCGCCAGATGACGATGCGCCGAGCGATCGACTGGAGCTATGGTCTTCTCAACCCCGATGAGCAGACGATGCTCAGACGCCTCGCAACCTTCGCCGGTTCGTTCTCTCTTGAAGGAGTCGAGGCAGTTTACGACCCGTTCGGAAAGCTCGACCTCGACGTGGTCGACGCGGTCGCTTCGCTCGTCGACAAGAGCCTTCTGCAGAAAACCGCAGAGGACCTCGAAGAGGCGCGATTCTCGATGCTCGAGACGATTCGCGAATACGCCGTGGAACGCCTCGCAGAAAGCAGTGATCGGGAGAGCACCTACGATGCGCACGCCGCTTACTTTCTGATTCTGGCGGAGGAGGGAGCCGCCATCCTCGCCGCAGGAGAAAGCGCCGCCTGGCTCGACCTGTTCACGCGAGAGCATGAGAATTTCCGCGTGGCTCTCGACTGGTTGCTCGCCGCGCGCAAGGCGGAATGGGGCCTGCGGTTGTCGCTCGGCCTTTTTCATTTCTGGGAACGGAACGAGCATTTGCTCGAGGGTCGCACGCGCCTGAGCGCTTTTCTGGATTTGCCCGATGCCGATGTCGTCGATGACCTTCGTGCACGCGCTCTTTTCGCGCTCGGCGTGTTTGCATACGCACAGTCGGATTCGAACGAGGCGATCCGCCGTAACCTGGAAAGCCTGGAGCTTCACAGGAAGTGCGGTGACAGGCGCGGGATGGCGGTCGCTCACAACTCGATCGGAATCGCTTACACCGATCTTCGGGATTTCGAGCCGGCCGCACAACATCTGGCATCGAGTCTCGAGGAATGGCAGGCGGCGGGAGATGAAGGCGGCTATGCGCGTTCGCTTTCGAACCTTGCATTCGTGCGGCGCAAGCAGAAGCACTATGACGAAGCCAGCCGGCTCTACGAGGAAGCAGAAGCCATCTTCGAGAAGCTAGGCGACCGGATCAGCTCCGCATGGTCACTGAATCATCATGGAGGTGTGGCGGCAGACAAGAAGGAGTGGGAAGAGGCAGCGAGCTATTACGAGCGCGCCCTCGATTCCTTCCGAGCCCTTCGTGATCCGTGGGGCACCGCGAGCACACTCGCCGACCAGGGGACGATCGCACGTGGAGAGGGAAATCGTCAGAAGGCCGCAACTCTGTACCGCGAAGCGCTCATGCTCTTCCGGCAGGTCGGCCATCGTCGCGGGATTGCGCGAATGCTCGAATCAATTCTTGCTCTCGTTGCAGACGACGCATCTCACGAGCAAGTCCTGACGCTCGCCTCCGCTGCGGCGGCTCTACGAAGCAAGCTTGGAGCGCCGGGGCCGATCACCGATCAGGCCGTGCTCATGGAGTGCGTCGAAAACGCGCGCAGAAACCTGCCGCCCGATGTCGCGGAGCGCGCGCATCGACGCGGCTCTTTGCTGAGCCTGTCCAAGGCAGTCCGCTACGCCGACTCAGCGCTGGGTCAGGCGTAGTTCGCAGGGTCGAGCAACCGCCGGACAGCGACGACGCGGTTCGCCGGGAGCCCGATCATCGATGCATGCTTTTTGATCGTCTCCTCGTCGGGAGCCAGATAAACGCAGTAGACCTTGTCATCCGTGACGAAGCTGTGCAGCCACTGGATTTTCGGACCGAGCTCGCCCAGAGCCTCGAGCGAGCGGCGCGAGACATCGCCCAGCTGTTCTTCGGTCAGTTGGCCCGCTCCCGGTATCTCACGTTCGATGACGAACTTCGGCATGGTGGTCTCCTTTGGAGCGGGCATTATAGAGCCAATCGGGGGAGGAGAGTGATTCAACCGGCGAGTTTCGCATGGGGATGAAAAGGCCCTCCCTGCACCCTGGCTCAGCAAAGCTCAGGCACTGAAAATCCCTCCTCCCGTTGCTGACGGATCGACCAAAGCTACAATAAAAGGCTCACAACCCCTTCTGCGGAGGATCTCCATGAGCAGATGCGCTCACTGTGGTGCAGACGCCGGCAGAGGAGCAACTTCCTGTCCGGCATGTGGAAAGCCGCCGGGCGGCAGACCCGGGAGGACTTCGTCGTCCTCGACGTTGAAACTCTTGCTGGTCGTTGCCGGAATCCTGTTGCTGATTGGGATCGCAATCATTGCTGCCGTTGCGGTACCTCCTCTGCTCCAGGCTATGCAGAGATCAAAGCAGCTCCGCACGATGGCTGACATCCGATCGGTCGCGACTGCGATCGAAGCGTATGAGGTCGATCACGATGAGTATCCTCGTGTCGCCGCTTTCGCGGAGCTCGGTCCGCTCCTCACTCCCACCTACATCAAGGAACTGCCGGAGAGCGACGGCTGGGGAGCGCCCATCCGTTACGAATGCCGATCGAGCTCCGGCATCGACCCGTCGGCTCCCTGCGACGGCTATCTGCTCTCGAGCGGCGGGAAGGACGGCATTTTCGAAACGGACGGAGAGATCCCGTCGTTTCCCCGAGAAACGCACCGGTACGAATGCGACATCCTGTACGCCAATGGGCAATTCGTTCAGTATCCTCGGAGATAGTATGTGAATTGACCCGGACGCGGAGCTGAAGACGTCGCCGGCCTGCGGGCGTAGAATGTCGGCGTGAACGTTGCCGTCGGGGTGTAGTACAGAAGCGCCGTCGGGATCGTCACCGCGCGCTCATGACTTCTCTTCTCCTGGCGCTGCTACTCCTCGATGGCTCGCACTTCGTCTGCGGAAGCGATGCATCGCTCGACGAACGGCTGCGGGCCATCGATGCCCGCCGTCCCGATCAATCGAGGCATGTGGCCGCAGAGACCGCATCGCCTCCGGTGGTCATCGATGGTACGGTCGTCATGGAGGCGGACGACGCGAACACTCCCTTCGATCATCCGTTCGACATCGCCCGGGGTGTTCGTGAAATCGACGGGCGACTTCGTCCGGGTCACGTGGAGGCGCAACGGCCGCTGGATTTACGTGATCCAGGCGACGATCACCGCGTCTGGAGACGTGTCGTTCTCCTACGACGTGGAGGTGCCGCCATACGCGGCGGCGCTCGCAATCAAGGATGGCACGTTCTCCGGATCCGAAGCTGTTCTCGGAGAGGCTTCCGATCCGGCCGGCGATGCATTCGATCCGATGCTGGATATCGTTTCGGCCAGGGTGAGCCGGATCGGGAGCAGCAATCTGATCCGATTCCGCATCGAGACCGCGGGCCCCGTTTCGACCGCGGGTCTTGCGGGGGATGAGTGGGTCGCCTGGTCGGCGGCGGTGACCGACCCGCCGCTGATGGTCCGCCTGTACGGCGATGGGCGGGAGCGCTACACCATCCCCGGATGGGGAATCGTGCCCTACAGCAATCCCGCAGCGCGCATCGACGGTAACGTCATCGAGCTCGATGTGCTCGACGAGCATCTTGCGATCGGACCGGGCTTCAGAACGATTCGCATCGAGACGAAACGCGGCAATGTCGTAGCCGATGAAGCAATCCTCGATGCAGAGGTCGACGAAGCCGCCCGGCCGATCGCTCTCGGCGCAGCGCGCCTCGGCAACGACGAGGTCGTGAGCGGGCCTGTGATCGAAGCGTTCACGATTCCGGTCGTCAATGTTCACCAGATCTGGCGGCACCTGCGCGACGCATTTCATCTCGACGACTCCTCCGTCGACGCCGTTGCGATCTACCAGAATTTCCGCACAGACATCCTTCTCTACGCCAGTGCCTACAGCACCGGCGGCAATCCCGGCGTCGACAACATCATCGAATCGAAGCCCTTCGTCAGGAGCGATCTTCCGCGCTCTCCCGCGCTCATGCACATGAACTTTCTCGCGAACGGGCTGAATCGTGATGCCCGACTGGCGTCGCACAATCTGATGCACGAGTTCGGGCATCGCTGGCTGCACGACATTTCCATTCTCGAAAACGGGTCACGAACCCGTGTGCTCAATCCGCTGGGAGGCCATCCCGCGCAGTACGTTCATACGCTCGCGGCGTTTCCCATCGAGCGTTCCTATGTTTCGTCGGTGATGGGCGGAGGTACGTTCGACGACCATGGAGACGGTTCGTTCAGCAGCTGGCCGACGCGCGCCAGTTGGGGGTACTCGTGGACCGACCTTTATCTGATGGGCCTTGCCTCGAAGAACGAAGTGACCCCGTGGTTCTATCTGGCGAACTCGGATCCTGCTCTCGGGCCTGCATATTTTCCGCCGGCGAACAGCACGTACCGGGCCGAGCGCCGCAACGTGATGATCGAACAGGTCGTCGGGGCCATGGGCCCGCGCCAGCCCGCCTTCCCTGATACGCAGAGGGAGTTCCGTGTCGTCTTCGTCCTCCTCTCGCGCGAGAGCGCCACTGAAGGGGAGATCACGCAGATCGAAGCAATCCGTACCGAGTTCGAGCGTCGCTTCCGCGATGCGACGGGCTATCGGGCGGAGGTCCGGACCTGGTTCAGCGGCACGGCTTCTCCCCGCCGCCGCCCAGCCCGCAGATGAATCTCGCGCTCCGCGGGACGAATGCCCCACTGCCGTACCTTGTCACGACGCGGAAGAGGCAGGGGCCCTGCCACGACGACGAAGCCTTCTACGGACGGTCTTGCCGCGGCCCATCGCGCCGGGATCGTTCATCGCGATCTCAAACCGGAGAACATCAATACACCTCTCCCATGCCACCCGCTCCGAGGAACGACTCGATGCGGTAGCGAGCGAGGAGGGTCCCCGGAGCCAGCGTTGGCGCTGCCATCTGGGAGAGTATACGAAACAGGCAGCTCGAGGGTTGCCGAGCGAGGCCGGCACCCTGAGGCCTCGGCCGCCTGATCTTAGGGGTCTGTAACGAATGGCGCGGACCTCGCCGGGCTGCAGTTCGAGTTTCTATCTGACACATCCTGCCGACGTAGCGCTGCTGTCTTGTTTCATCACTCCTTACGCCAGACCGATCCTTTTTACCAGACGCTCGAGCTCCGGATCTCCGCGCAGAGCATCGAAGGAGGGATCGACTGCGAGGAACACGAGACGGTGTGATCGGATCTCGAATGCTTCGATGAGAGACGCAATCGCGGCATCGCGGTCGCCAAGGGCCAGCTGGATCTTCGCGATCTCGTACGGCTGAACGAAGCGGCGCGTGCGATCGAACAGCAACGATTCCAGAATCTCGCGCGCCGCAGCCGCCTTTCCGCCGTGCACGAGGGCGCACGCTTGCGCCGACATCGACTCGATCCACGACGCCTGCATCGCGGCAGGGCTCCGCGCTTCCGCAAACGCCTCGTCCGTCCGTCCGCCGAGCAGCAGCACGTGCGAGAGCCAGATGTGCGCGAGACCGAATGAGTCATCGATCGCGAGCGTGCTGCGCAGCTGCTCTTCCGCGCTGGCGTTGTCACGGCTCATGTACAAACACCAGCCAGTGGCGGCATTCGCAATGAGCGAGAGCGGATCGAGCTCCACCGTGCGGCGGAACTGTGCGAGCGACTCTTCGAATCGCCCGAGGGCCGCCAGTTCGTTTGCATAGAACTGATGTGCGATCGGGTAGTCGTCGCGCAGCGCGATCGCCTCCAGGAATGACTTCTCGGCACGCGCAACATCCCATCGATAGTAGAAGACCGTGTATCCGAGCGATGCATGCGCCTCGGCGAGCGTGTCGTCGATCTCGAGCGCGCGCATCGCGGCCGCTTCCGCTTTCGGGAATGCGTCGCCCGGTGGAAGCAGACTGTAGAAGCCGAGCACGTTGTAGGCATCCGCGAGACCGGTGTACGCGAGCGCGTATCCGGGATCCTTTTCCAACGCATCGCGAAAACTGGAGACGCTCTTGTGGAGCGCGGTCTCGGTGCGCTTGTTCCATTCGTAACGCCCGCGAAGGTACGCGTGATAGGCATCGATGTTCGCGGTCTGCCTTCGTTCGAGGCGTCCACGATCATTCTCGGTGAGGCGGAGACGAAGACGGTCTGAGATTTCCGTCGCGATCTCCTCCTCGATCGCGAACACGTCGTCGGCCAGCCGGTGATATCGGTCACCCCATAGCTGCCGTCCGTCGACGACGTCAGTGAGCTCTGCGCCGATCGTCAACCGATCGCGCCGCTGCTGAACCCGCCCGCTGAGCACGAGGCGCACTCCCAGCGCGGCGCCCACCGCCTGAGGGTCGACATTGGATCCCTTGTAGCGGAACACCGTGCTCCGGGCCACCACGCGGAGTGCCGGCAACTGTGACAGCTTGCCGATGATGCTCTCCGTGATTCCATCGCTGAAGTACTCTGAGTCAGGTTCGGAACTCGCGTTATCGAACGGCAGCACGGCGATCGAGCGGGAGTCTACTTCCTCCGCTCGCGGCACCGACCCGGCGCTGCTGATCGCGCGCAGGTCGAAGGCGAGATCGCGCGCAGACTGGTAGCGATCGTCGGGCGACTTGCTCAGGCAGCGCCGCACGATCGACACGAACTCTTGGGGTGCTACAGCCTCGAGCGCTCCCATGGAGACTTCCTCTTTGAGAATAGAGGCCACCGTTTCGGCCTGACTCGTTCGGGCGAAGAGCCGCGCACCGGATGCCGCCTCGAAGAGAATCGATCCCAGCGAGAAGATGTCGCTCGTCGGTGCAGCCTTCTCCCCGCGAAGCTGCTCGGGCGACATGTAGGCGATCGTCCCCATGATCTGACCCGGCCTCGTGAGTATTCGTTCTGTCTCGACGTTTTCATTGATCTCGGCAGCTTCCGCGAACCTGTTCGATGCCAGCCCGAAATCGAGAATCTTGATCTGTCCGTCGATGGTGACGAATACGTTCTCCGGCTTGAGGTCGCGATGGACGATCCCCTTTGCGTGCGCTGCGGCGAGACCTTCGGCCACCGAAGCGCCGGCCGCCGCGGCACGCC
>JBGTDX010000041.1:0-4548 GCA_041748075.1 Thermoanaerobaculia bacterium | reverse complement strand
GTGAAGGCGAGGGTCGTCGACCGGCTGTAGTCGGCGCCGAGCTTCCAGGCCATGAAGAAGCTGATGAGGAACATCAGCACGAAGTAGATCGTCAGCGGGATTGCGACGAGCAGGACCTTCGCCGGGAACTCGACGATGTTGGCTCCCTTGAAGCTAAACATCACGACGATCGTGAACAGAAGCGCGATCAGCGTGACTGGAGAGATGCGCGGGATGAACTTCTTTTCGTACCAGTCGCGTCCCTTGAGAGGAAGAAGGATCGCGCGGGTGGCGATGCCGGCCACGAAGGGAATGCCGAGGTAGATCATGACGCTGGCGACGATCTCGCCGACCGTGATCTGGTCGAGCGTCCGTCCGCCGGCGCCCTGGACGGAGGAGAGATCGATGCCGAACCATCCCGGAACGAGGGTGACGAAGATCCAGGCGTAGAGGCCGTAGGTCAGAACCTGGAAGACGCTGTTGAGGGCGACGAGGCCGGCGGCGTACTCCGAGTTGCCGCGCGCGAGCTGGTTCCAGACGAGGACCATCGCGATGCATCGCGCGATGCCGACGAGGATGAGGCCCACCATCAGCTCCGGGTGGTTCCGGAGGAAGAGCGCCGCGAGGACGAACATGAGAATGGGCCCGATGATCCAGTTCTGCGCGAGCGAGATCCCGAGGATCTTGAAATCGCGGAAGACCTTGCCCAGCTCCTCGTACTTCACCCGCGCGAGCGGGGGATACATCATCAGGATCAGTCCGATCGCGATCGGGATGTTGGTGGTTCCGACGTCGAACCGGCTGATGAACTCGTGCGCGGCGGGGTAGAGCCAGCCGATGACGATTCCAATCGCCATGGCGGCGAAGATCCAGAGTGTGAGCCAGCGATCGAGCCAGGAGAGCCTGCGGGTGACGTCTTCGGACATGAGCAATCGCTTCCTCTAAGGGGCAGAACGGTTTCGCCGTTTCGGAAATTACCGAATTATACCCCGCCTCGAGGGCGCCTGTCATCCTCGGTTCGGTACGACCGGAATTCACGAAGCTGAGCACGCCAAAAGTGATGGGATGAAGCTTTGCGAATGTACGGAGAGCGCCCGCCGCGAAGGCTCAGTCTTTCCCGGGCGCGGGGTCCGCGAGGAGCTCTTCGATCTTCGCGTGGATCTCGTCGCGGACGCGGCGGAAGACGGAGAGGCGCTCGGTTTCCGTTCCCGTCGCCATGCTCGGATCGTCGAAGCTCCAGTGGAGCCGGCGCGTCCCTCCGGGGAAGATCGGACACGCCTCGTTCGCGCTGTCGCACACCGTGATTGCCCAGTCGAAGCGGCGGTCACCGAGCGACGCGATCGTCTTCGAGCGCTGGCCGCTGATGTCGATCCCGATCTCTTTCATCGCCGCGATCGCGAGCGGTCGGACGTGCGTCTCTTCGGTCCCGGCGCTTTCGACTTCGAAGCGGTCCGCCGCGAGGTGACGCAGCAGACCCTCGGCCATCTGGCTCCGCGCCGAGTTGTGCGTGCAGATGAAAAGGGCGCTCTGCCGGCTCACTTCAGCACGCCTGCTTTCTCGCGAATGCGCTCCGCGCGATCGCGAGCCGTGTTCACCGCGGCCCGCTCGAGCCGCCCCAGATCGAGGTCCACACTGCAGAGCTCCTCGAGGGGAACTCGTCGGAGCGCGCGCACGAGCACCTGGTCCGCCCGCACCTCGGGGTCGCCGTCCATCTGGGCGAAGACCGCCGCGAGCGCGGCTTCCGCATGCCCCGCGGCAGCCAGACGGTACTCGACCCAGCGTCCGTCCTTTTTCTCGGCGACCAAACCCGCCTTCTTCAGCTCCGACAGATGCTCCGACACGGTCGAGGCGGCGAGTTTCACCACTGCGGCGACCTGACAGCCACAGAGTGGACCATCCCGAAGCATTCCGAGAATTCGCAGGCGAACCGGATGGGCCATGGCTTTCTGAATCTGAACTGTGTTTGCGAGTTTCATGAGGCTATTGTCAACAGATCTGTTATTTCGTCAATTTCCGAAGTGCTGAGGGGGGCATCTCGGCGTTGCTTCCTCAAGTTCACGCGTTGAAGCTCCTCGTAGTGCACCATCGTCGAGTGACCCGTCTGACCCATTGACTGTCCGCGTCGCACAATTTCTTTACGAATGCTTCACATCGCGTATTCTCGTTGTGCTCCAACATCCACAGAATGATCACCGACTATCACACGCACTCCTGGCGCTGCGGACATGCCGTCGGGACAATGGCGGAGTACGTGGAAGCCGCCATCGAGCGGGGCGTGGGCGAGATCGGCCTGACCGATCACGTCTATCTCTATTACGAGCCGCCGGAAAGCCGGAACCCCGAATGGGCGATGCCCGAGCGGCAGTACCCGGAGCACTACCGCGAGATGCTCGCGGTCCGCGATCACTTCGGCGACCGGATCGCCGTGCGGGTCGCCGTCGAGGCAGACTACGTCGAGGGCTTTGAGCCGCAGCTTCGCGAATTCCTCGATGTGTACGAGTTCGACTACGTCCTCGGAGCCGTTCACTTCATGGACGGCTGGCTGATCGATGCACCGGAGAACAGCGGCCGTTACCGCGAGGAGAGCGTTGCGGAGATTTACCGGCGCTACTACCGTCAGATGACGAAAGCCGTTCGCACCGGCCTTTTCGACGTCATGGCGCATCTCGATCTGCCGAAGAAATTCGGACATGCTCCCGAGAGCGACGTCTCCGCTGAATTGAATGAACTCCTCGACACGATCGAAGCGACGCAGACCGTCGTTGAAGTGTCGACGGCCGGACTGCGCAAGCCCATCGGCGAGATCTATCCGTCTCCCGCGATCATTGCGGAGATCGCGAAGCGCGACATCGCGATCGTGCTCTCATCGGACGCCCACGCTCCAACCGAGATTGCCGCCGACTACGAACCGACGATCCGCCTCCTCCGGGACCTCGGCATCGAGCAGGTGACGACGTTCGCCGGCCGGGAGAAACGCGTGGTGCCACTCGGTTGAAAGATCCGAGCAGGATCCCAGCGCGCTTTCCCTTCGCCGACCGGCCGCGCCTCTGGGGAGTCGCCGTCTCGCACTACCAGGTCGAAGGAAACGACTCCTGCGACTGGACTGCGTGGGAGGCCGAGGGCAGAACGCTCGGCGAGCCGTGCGGCAGGGCCGCGGGGAGCTGGGAGCGCTACGAGAGCGACGTCGATCTCGCCCTCGCCGCTGGCGCGAACTCGTTCCGCTTCTCAATCTCCTGGAGCCGCGTGGAGCCGCGTCAGGGAGAATTCGACGAGCGCGCGCTGGAGCGTTACGCGCGCCTCGTCGACCACTGCGCAACCCGCGGCGTCGAGCCCGTCGTCACGCTATTTCATTACACGCATCCTCGCTGGTTTCATCACCGCGCGGGCTGGGCCTCGCCGCGGTCCGTTCGCCTCTTCGAACGATTCTGCCAGCGCGTTGCCGAAGCTCTCGGAAATCGGGCGCGGCTCTACACCGTGCTCAACGAGCCTCTGGTGTTTCTACTCGCGGGGTATCTCGACGGGCAGATTCCCCCCGGTCTCCGCAGCACGCGCGAGGCGCGGCAGGCTCTGGGGAATCTCTTCGCCGCTCACGCCGCGAGCGCCGCTGCAATCCGCGAGGTGAATCCCGCTGCGGCGATCGGCGTCGCACACAACATGATGGCGTTCGCGCCCGAGCGCAGATACCACCCACTCGACAACCTCCTCGCGTTCACCGCCCATCGCTTTTACAACCGCGCGCTGTGGGAAGCCTTTGCTACCGGACGATGGAGTTTCATGCTCCCGCCGTTCACCCGATTCTCGGGACGATGCGATGACCTGCCGGGATCGCTCGACTTCGTCGGAGTGAACTTCTACTCACGGCTGCATCTCCGCTGTCCCGGCAGGGTTCGTACGATCGGCGACTTCGACTACAAGGACCGGTCAGGACTGGGATTGACCGACAACGGCTGGGAGATCATTCCCTCCGCGCTGACCGCGATGCTGAAGGAGGCGTCCGTCCTCGGACTCCCCATCATGGTGACCGAGAGCGGTCTCGCCGACGCCGCCGACTCCATGCGCGGAGCATTCATCGAGAGCCACGCAGCAGCGATCGAGCAGGCGGAGCGCGACGGAGTTCCGGTATGCGGCTACTTTCACTGGTCGCTCGTGGACAACTATGAATGGCTCGATGGGTATGGGCCGAAGTTCGGGCTCTACGCGGTGGATCGGGCGACTCTGGACCGTCATCCGCGTCCGTCGATCGACGTGTTTCGAAAAGTGGGACAAGAGTTTCTGAGCCGCTGAGAGTGAAGCATCCGATGAACCTCGTGTCATCCTGAGCGCGGCGATCGTCCGGACTTGTCATCCGAACCGGGAGGGATGTAGAAACACGTCATCCTGAGCGAAGCGAAGGATCTCCTGAAGAGGATCGAGCATCGCAAGCAGAGCTCCTTCGCTTCGCTCAGGATGACGTGGCCTCGCTCAGCATGACACGGTGGTTCATCACCCCTTCACCGGCGCCCACCGCCGTTAGGTAGCTCGGGATGACAAGCTCGTTCATCCCTCGCACACACTGACCCTGTCGGGTCA
>JBGTDX010000040.1:0-35979 GCA_041748075.1 Thermoanaerobaculia bacterium | reverse complement strand
GACCGAGCTCGATCCGGGATACATCAAGGGCTACATCCCGGGCGTGCGCGAAAACGGCGGCCAGTACACGCACGCGGCGCAGTGGGTCGTCCTCGCTCTCACGCGTCTGGGTCGCGGCGACGAAGCGATGGAGCTGTTTCACATGCTCAATCCGATCAATCACACGCGAACGAATGCGGATCTCGTGCGCTACAAGACCGAGCCTTATGCGGTGGCGGGAGACGTCTACGATCACCCGGAGCATCGAGGCCGCGGTGGCTGGACCTGGTACACCGGCTCGGCGGGATGGCTCTACCGCGTTGCGATCGAAGGCATCCTCGGGCTGCGCCGCCGCGGCGCGACGTTCGAAGTCGCACCATCCATTCCGCCGTCATGGCCGGGCTTTTCGATCGAGTGGCGATTCGGGAGCTCGAAGTATCTGATCGAAGTCGAGAACAACGACCCGCACTACGTCGAGGTCACGCTCGCGGAGCTCGACGGGAAGCCCGTCGATGCCCGCGCGATTCCGCTCGTTGACGACGGCGCGGAACATCGGCTGCGCATCGTGCTGGGCGCGCCGGCGACGATTGGGAGGGCGTGATGGCCGCGCAGGACGGGGCCTCTGGCCCGTCGGCGATCCCTCTCGCTTGCAACGGGACGACGGCGGGCGCGGGACGATCG
The DNA here is from genome assembly GCA_041748075.1 of Thermoanaerobaculia bacterium. Classification (GTDB taxonomy): domain Bacteria; phylum Acidobacteriota; class Thermoanaerobaculia; order Gp7-AA8; family Gp7-AA8; genus JBGSYJ01. Next base: position 35,319 of record JBGTDX010000040.1, on the reverse strand, counting down.
GGATCCCTTCATCTCCTCGCGGGAACGGGAGATGGGCCGCGCTCTAGCGGATGATCAGGACGACGAGGTAAACGAGCGAGGAAATGCAGACCAGCAGCAGCATCGAAAGCGTGAGAGCCCCGTAGCTGTGTACCCAGTCCTTCGCGCCCCGCGCAAGGCTGAGGGCCTCGTCCAGATCGTACGTTGTCCCCATCATGTACTTCGCCGTCTTCAGCTCCGGCGTGAACGCGATCACCATGTTGGGATGAACGAAATGACCATCCACCTTCCGGTACGAATAGCCGACTGCGTCGAGCAGACCGCGCACGTCCTGCGGCTCTGCTCTGGCGATCGTCCAGGGCACTGGCAAGCGCTGGCGCTCGCGAGGTCTTCCCTCGACCCCCGGTCGACGTACGCGACGACGTCGGAGAGCAGCACGCGAAGTCTTTGCCCGCGGCTTCTCGAGGTTGCGATCAGCTCCAACTCAATCGTTCTGCGATCTCGGCTGCCAGCGTCAATGGATTGAACGGCTTGGCGATCACTCCGCAAACGCCCAGCTGCATAAACCCTCGTTTGTCTGCTGCCTGCACCTTCGCCGTCAGAAGGATCACAGGGATCGATCGGGTACGCTCATCCGCCTGAAGCATTCTGAAGGTGCTCGGGCCGTCCAGCTCGGGCATCATGACGTCCAGAAGAATCGCGTCGGGCTTCGAGGTCAGCGCCTTGTCGATCGCTTCCCGTCCAGAGCTCGCCTTGTTCACCTCCCACCCCTCGGTCAGCTCGAGCGTGAGACTTGCGATTTCGCGGATATCATCTTCGTCGTCCACGATGAGAATGTGCCTAGCTTGCATTCTGAATCTCCCTGTCCGGGTTGACGGCGTTCAGTAGCTTCATGACAGTGTCGGCAAACTCATCGAGCGAAACCCGGCTCTTGATGAGGAAGTCGGTCGGGCCCAGTCGCAGCCGCCCCTGCTCCGAGCCGGGAACTTCGCGAGCGGAAAAGACGAGCAGCGGGACGCTCGAAAGCGCGCGTTTCGTTCGCATCCACTCCACGACTTCGAATCCATCGAGCTCAGGCAGCACTAGATCCAGCACGACAAGCATCGGTATTTCCCGCTGGCAGGCTTCAATCGCCTCTTTTCCCGTCATCGCATGCACGGTATGGATGCCTCGCGCCTGAAGGCCGGCCGTCATGACTCTTGCCAGGTCGAGATCGTCTTCGATCACGAGCACGCTGATCGAACCGCTGACCGTGGAGACGGCGTCGGCGACTTCCCGTTCATTGAATGGACTGGGGACCCAGCGGGCGATCAGGTCCACGTAGCGCCCGAGCAGGACCTCGGGCTGACTCGACCCGACGATGATCGGGACGTTCTCCGTTTCCTCGTTCTTTTTCAGGGCTTCGAGAAACCGCCAACGGGGATCGGAGACGCTGAGCAGATCCAGCACCACGGCGTCAGGCCTTCTCGTCAGCACGGTTTCCATCAGATCGGACAGGCATTCGATAATGACCGGAGTGAATCCGCGTGCATGCAGCAGGTCGGAGATCGGATTCATGTCCCGGTCCTGAGCCCAGATGACCACGGTCCTGGTTGAATCGCTCGGAGAAGTCACGCCAGCAGGTCTCGGCAGCGTGAAGCAGAAGACACTGCCTTGTCCCTCAACGCTCTCAGCCCAGATTCGTCCGCCGTGCGCTGCCACGATGCTGCGGCAGATGGGCAGGCCGAGCCCCGAGCCACCCTTGTCGCGTGAGTCGGACGCGTCCACCTGTTGGAAACGCTCGAAGATGGTGTCGAGCTGATCGACCGGCACCCCCCGTCCCTCGTCAGTGATCCTGAACGTGAAATTCTGCCGGTCGACGGAGCCGGAGAGCCGGACAGCCGCCCCGCGCGGCGAGAACTTGATCGCATTTCCCAGCAGGTTCGTAAGCGTCTGGACGATCCGGTCGCGATCCAGGGAAACCGTCGCATCGACCTTCTCGAGGAAGATCGCAACGCCGGCCGCGTCCGCGATGCCCTGCACCACGAGCACTGCCTCCTCCATCACTTCCGCCGCATTGACGGTTGTCATGTTGAGCTCCACTTTGCCCGACTCGATCCGTTCGAGATCGAGGATGTCGTTGATCAGACGTACGAGGCGATCCGTGTTCGAGATCGCGATGTCGAGCATCCGCTTGGCGCGATCCCCGACGGTTCCGATCAATCCGCTTCCAAGCAGGCCCAGCGCTCCGCGAATGGATGTGAGAGGCGTCCGCAGCTCATGGCTCACCGTGGAGACGAATTCGTCCTTCATCCGTTCGATGGCCAGGCGCTCGGTGATATCCCGGAACACCACGACACCACCAGAACGGTAACCCTCACTCTCGATCATCGGAGTGGCAATGTATTCGATGGGAATCGTCGCGGAGTCGAGGCGTACCGAGCAGGTGGTCTGAACTGCGCGATTTCCACTGCTCCTGGTTTCGCACATCGGACAATCGACAGACTCCAGGTCTCTCGGGTGGAGGCTGGCGTGCAGTGATACGCCAACGATCTGCTCTACCGGCCTGCCGACGATTTCGGCTCCGGTTGTGTTGATGAAGGTGACAATTCCCGCGCCATCGATGCCCATGATGCCTTCGCCGGCCGCGTTCAGAATCATCTGCCGCTGGCGGCTCAGCCCCGCGTTCAGCTCTGCCATGGATTCGGCGGTGACTTTTGCCTCGGCGAGCTTCGTGTTCGTGGAACGGAGCTCGGCCGTCCGAACGTCGACCTGGTGCTCCAGATCATCGCGGTGGCGGGAGAGCTCTTCGTCGCGGTGTTCGATTTCAGTGAGCATCTGATTGAAGCCGGTCACCAGCTCGGTCAGCTCGGCAGCCGCAGCCTTGCTGTCAGGCAGCAGCACCCGGATCGAATAGTCCTTCTGCGACCGAACCTTTGCTGCAGCAGTCGCCAGCTCGAGAATTGGTTGGCTGATGAGCCGCTGAAGACGCGAGGCGAGGAGATACGCCATGAGCAGGGAGGCGAAGAGAATCCCAACTGCCAGCGCAGCCTGCTGCCGCAGTGCGGTCACAAGATCACGAAGATCTGAAGCGATGTACACCGTCCCGATCGGTTCGCCGTCGAACACGATTTCCCGGGCAATCTCGATTCTGTTCAGAGAGCCGAACAACGAGGATCCCTGCATCTGCTGGTTGATGTCTCCATGAGTTGCCACCGGTGGGCCGCTGTTCCCGTATATCGCCGCCGCGATGATCGAGGGCTTCGCTTCGAGCGCCTGAAGTACCTCGCTGGCGGCTTCACGGTCGCCGAAGGTCAGTGCTGCGGTGCTGTTCGCGCCGATGATTTCGGCGAGCGAGAGCAGGTCATGGTTGATCTTGTACCGTGCGCTGGCGAGCTCGACGCCGACGAACGCAGCGCACGCAAGCAGAAGAACGATCGTGCTCGTCAGCATGATCATGCCCTGGAGTTTTCGCTGGATCGATTTTTCGCGCATAATCGATCAGCGTGTTCCTGCGTTCGGGATGGGGGTATAGACGACCTGGGCGAGGTTCAGCAGTTTGGAGCTGATTTTCAGGCGCGCGTCCCGTGCCGGTCCGAGGTTCACGGAGAATTGAATCCTCCTGTCTGCCGTCTTCAGCTCGATTGTGCCGCCGCGGTGCATGAACCCGTCGAAGTCGGCTACGGTGAGGATGCTCAAGCCTCGCACATCCCCGAGGATTTTCTGGAGATATGGAAGCTCTGACGAGCTTATGAAGAGAATGTGACAGCCTGCGAAGTAGTCGTTCCACGCGAGGCGGCGGATCGTGACGCGTCTTCCACCCACCGATCGTCCGCGGACCACGTCGTCGAGTGCAGTTCCGAAACGGTCGTCCCCAACCACCCCGATGACCAGCGGCTCAGAAGGGCGGAGGCGTTCAGCTGGCCATTCGACGAATTTCGCGAAATTGAAGAGAAAGGCTGCTTTCAGCTGGTACTCGCCCGCCGTCATCTGGCCGGATGACGATGTGGCGGAGAGCAGCAGCGTCAGGATGACGCCTCTGAGGCAAGCCTGTTGGATTCGTATCACTTTCGAGGAGTCCTCAAAACCGCCACGTTGCGCGGCCGGTGAGGGATTGAGATGTTGGTGCGAGCGACGGTTGTTCGATCACCCCGTTGAACTCCAGATGCGATCCGCCGAACAGGTTTTCTGCTGCGATGCTCAGCTCCATGGGACCGACTTCCGATGAAACGCGAAGATCCAGGCGGTAATCGTCTCCAAGATTCTGACCGGGGCGGGTGCCGACGTAATACACCGCCGCCTCCAGCGCGGTCCGTGGCATCAGCGTGACCGACGAGCGAAGCTGCCATTGATGCTGCGGCGATATCGTCACCGCTGTCGGTTTTGCTGAGTCTGAGACGAGATCGGTATGAAGGAAGGAGTAGCCGACCGTCAGATCCCAGCGGCCTGAAGGGCGAAACGTTGCGAATGTTTCGAGCCCGCTGATCTCCCCATGAAGAATGTTCCCGTAGAGAATCGGGACCCGCGCCTGTCCATTCTGATCGACGTAGAACGGACCGATATAATTGGCTACCAGCTGTTCTGCGGAGTTGTGAAACGCAGTCACGTCCACGGTGACGCTGGACACTGGATGCATCCGGTACCCCAGCTCGGAGGCGACCACGTACTCAGACCGAAGATCGGGATTCCCTTCGACTGTCAGGAGCGCCGTTCCCGGCCCGGTCGGGAATGCGCCCGGGCGAGTCGTCATGTCCAGCTCGGAGATCGAGGGAGTTCTCACCGCGCGAGTCACCGCGGCCCAGACTCTCTGGCGTGGTGTCGGCAGCCAGAGCGCTCGAACGCTCGGCTGCCAGTCGAGCCCTGAGACGCTTTGGTAGTGGATTTTGGACCCCAACGTGGCAAAGAACTTCGGGTGAAGCTGAATCTCGTCCTGAACGAAGGCTGTGAAAAGATCCGCGGACTGCCGTTCAGTCCCGAAAGCGAGAACCTGGGTTCGGCTCACCAGCTCGTCGTATGTGGAACGGTACGACACACCCCATGAAGCCTGCTGACGCTGGAGCGTGAGATTCTGCTGGAACTCGACATCGAAAGTGCGCGCCCGCCGGTCCAGATGGAAAGACCGCCGTCTGCTGTCCTGATAAAACGCCTGAAGGTTGGTCTCGGAACGCTTCGATTGGGTTGCTGTCCAGCTGCCGATGAGATGTTCTCCTCGAATCTCGCTGTTGGTCGCTATCGGATCGAAAAAGCTCTTTCCAGCAGCAATGCCATCGTAAACGTCAGCGCTCATCGTGAAACCGCCCGCCTCCGTATCCCAGTCGGCTCGAAACCCTGCGCGTGTGACGGCCCAATCGTCGTCTGCTCGCCTCCCACTCCCGAGAGGTGAGCCGGGCCGATCGAAGGACTTCGCGAATACGCGGTAGTGACCGATCTGTCCCAGCCGTGCACCATAACGCGCCGCGCCGTCCATTCCCGCCGCGCCGCTGCCGAGCGAGGTCGATAGAAGCGTCCCCTGGGTGTCGACCGCCCTCTTCGTAATGATGCTTACGACACCGTTCACCGCGTTGGCCCCCCACAGAGTCCCTCCCGGACCGCGAATCACCTCGATCCGCTCGATGTCCTCGAGCATCAGACCCTGCTCATCCCAGTCGACGCCGGAGAAGACATTCGAATAGATGCTGCGGCCATCGATCAAAACCAGAAGCTTGTTGGCATAACGGCCGTTGAATCCGCGAGCGGACACGGCCCAGACGTTTCCATTCACACGGGCGACTTCGAACCCTGGCACCCTTCGCAGGAGATCTGGAATGGTCGTTGCCCCGGAGCGGCGGATTTCCTCGCTGGTAATGACAAATATGGCGGCTGGCGTCTCCGCCAGCTTCTGCCCGCGGCGTGCCACCGACGTCACCTCTACGTTGAGAAGGTCCTCCAGATTGAGCTCGGTGAGATCTTCGGTGGGTTCGTCCGCCCTCGCAGCTCCGGCCGTAAAAAGGGTCAGAGCGATGACGAAACTTGCCTGAACGAGAGAGCGGATCATGGTCGAACGAGTCGAGACGCGGCTGAGTGCTGAAGCTTTCATGATCTGAACTCCCCTTTTCTGGTGGTACGACTCATGTGTCGCTCGGCAACCCGAATAAATACAAACGGACGTGTATTTTTCGAGAACCGCGGCGGACTGACAATTCGGCCAAGAGCGCAACATCGAGCGTACGGGGAGAACCTCAATGTCGAGGCTGCCGAGCAACGTTTCTGCAAGGAAAAGCTGACACCTCCGAGCCGAGCCAGCGTTGATGGAGAGAGCCGATCATGTTTTTTAAACTGGTCCCGACCACGGGATCTCTGAGGAGCCTGGCTATGAACGAGGATGGGAGCGCTCGATGACCAGAGGTGGTGACGGTCCCTTCGTGCATGGTCTTGCCTGTGACGTCACTGAGAGGAAAGGGGCGCTGCTGGAGTTGCGGCACAGCGAGGAGCGATCCAGCTCGATCATTGAGAATGCACGCGACATCACGGAAAGAGAGCTTCTGGAAGCGCAACTCGTGCAGGCGAACCGGCTGACAGGGCTCGGGCGCCTCGCCGCGACTGTCGCGCATGAGTTCAATAACGTCCTCATGGGCATGCAGCCGTTCGCCGAGCTTCTGCGGCAGCCGAATCCCTCTCCGGAGATGCTGGAGACCTGCGCTCATCACCTCAGCAACTCGATCCAGAGGGGGAAGAGAGTTGCTCAGGATATTCTTCGCTACACGCAGCCCGCCGCGCCCGTCACGAGCCCCGTCAATCTTGCCGCGTGGTGGAAACTTCTGTCTCCCGAACTGCATGCTCAGCTCGGCAGTCACATCACCTTCAACAGCTGGATTCCGGACGATCTGGTGGTGATAGCGGACGCGCTGCAACTTTCACAGGTCTTCTCGAATCTCGTCAACAATGCTCAGGATGCGATGCCCGAAGGGGGAACGTTGACGATCCGTGCGGAAGCGACCTCAAAGGATGAACAGTATCCTTTCGGTGTGGTTTCCGATTCGTCGTCATTCGTACACCTGTCCGTGTCCGATACCGGCTCCGGCATTTCTGAGGAGATCCTTGAACATCTGTTCGAACCGTTGTTCACGACGAAGACCCACGGAGGAACAGGCCTCGGGCTCGCCGTCGCTCTCCAGGTGATTAGCCGTCATCAAGGCCACATCTTCGTGGAGAGCGAAGCAGGAGTCGGAACTACCTTCCATGTTTTCCTGCCCAGAAGCGCGGCGGATCACCCGGTCACGACGCCCGAAGCGCCTGCCGAAAGAGTCCCCATTCGAGCCAGACGTCTGTTGATCGTAGACGACGAAGAGTCGATCACGGAAGGACTGAGTGAAGTTCTGGTGCTCGAAGGATTCCAGGTCGGTGTCGCTCGAACGGGTCTCGAAACGCTGGCCGCCGTTGAGCGGTTTCTCCCCGACATGGTACTGCTCGATATCGGCCTCCCCGACATCGACGGTCGCGACGTGGCAAAGCGCTTGCGCTTGGCCCATCCCGAGCTACCCATCATCTTTTCGACCGGGCACGCCGACGACGCCGAGCTCAATCGTTACTCCCTCGCTCGTTTTCTTCGGAAACCCTTCGATGTGGAGCTTCTTCTCGATACGATCGCTGATATAGAGAACGACCTGCAGGAGACTCACTGATGCTTCCCGAAAAGACCCGCATACTGGTGATTGACGACGATCCCGACATCCGTGAGACGATTCGGGCCATTCTCGAGGCCCACGGTCTCGAGGTGGAGACAATGGACGACGGCATTGACGCGTTGAGCCTGAAGGAGCGTTATGACGCGATCCTCCTCGACGTTCAGATGCCTGTGTTCGACGGCGAGCGCCTGATCGACTACTGGAGCATCACTCAACCTGATCTGCTCGATCGAGTCATCATGATGACGGCATACTCGCGCCGTCCACGTCGCGAACGGTCTGCTGCCTTCGCGAGCGTTGAAAAGCCTTTTCGATATGACCACATCGTGCATCTCGTCACGGAATGTGTGAATCGCTCACGTCCGGCGGCATCGTCGGATGCGGGTCCTCAGAGCTCGTGAGCTGGCAGCGGCATTCCCCTCTCCCCGTGTGAACGGGGAGAGGGGCAAGGGGAGAGGGGCCGTGCAAGCAGTTCGAATGCAGCCCGTTGGCTTGAGCAGCAGCAAGCCCGCAACGCCCCTCTCCCGGCGCGCGACGATCTCGCAAGCCTTGACGTTTGCGCGAATGCCGCGCGCCACCCTCTCCCCGACTTCGCGGGGAGAGGGAGAGCACGACGCCACGCCCTTCTCCCGCTTTAAAAAATTTGACGCTCGGTAACTCTGCACACTTCTTCACGCTGCAGCGATTCTGTTTCTTCCCGCCTCTTTTGCCGCATACAGAGCCTGATCGGCTTCGCGCAGCCAGGCCATCGGGCTCTCCTGGCTACCGAGCATCGCAAGACCTGCGCTGAACGTCGAGCTGAGAAACCGGCCGTCACATGCAGCCTGCTCCAGCGAGCGGAACTGCTCGAGAAGCCGCCCGACGATCCGGAGAGCCACCTCTTCACTCATACCCTCCAGAAGCAGCGCAAACTCCTCGCCACCGTATCGGGCAACGCAATCGGTTTGTCGGAGATTGGCAGTCATCAGGGCAGCCAGCGCTCCGATGACGCGGTCGCCGGTGACGTGCCCGTAGGTGTCGTTGACCTGCTTGAAATGGTCGAGATCCAGAATGACGAGGACGCAGGAATGATCGCCGTCGCGGTTCCGCGTCCACTGTTCCTGGAGACGCCTCTCGAAGGCGCGTCGATTCAGCAGTCCGGTAAGTCCATCCCTCTCGATGAGTCTCTGCATGAGTCGGGCGCGCTCGAGGCGCGATGCCACCGCTGACAGCAGGCGCCTGGGAGAAACCGGTTTGACGAGATGATCGTCTCCTCCGGCTTGCGAGGATTCAATTTGCTTCTGCATCTGTCCTTCCGTGGACAGAAAGAGAATCGGAAGAGTGGCGTTCGCAGGATCGAGTCGTACGTAGCGTGCCAGATCATGGCCGCTGATCTCGGGCAGAAGGATGTCCATGAGGATCAGTTCGGGACGGAATGCATGGAGTACTTCTTCGAAACGGGCGGGAGACTCGCAGACGACGACCTCGTATCCGGCATCCTGCAGCACGTCTGTGACGATGGCGGCCTGATCGAAATCGTCTTCGACATAGAGAATCCGACGAGGCGTCGATTCGCCCTTCCATACGTTCTCGAGTAGTTGCACCACAGCATGCCGATCGACTGGCTTGTCGAGACAGGCGTCGGCGCCCGCCTTCACAGCTCTGACCTTGTCGAGAAACTGGAAGTTCTCGCCCATGGTGATCGCCAGTACGGAGTCGCCTCCGCAGCGGGCGCGCAGATTCTCGAGAAGAGCAGTTCCCGGACCGTCTCCGAGATCTGCTTCGGTGAGCAGGGCCTCCGGCAGTTCTTGATCCAGCAAAGACAACGCCTCGGCAAGAGATCGCGCGGTGCGCACCTGGACGCCTTCACGCTCGATTGCAGAAGAGAGCTCCTGCAGGATGCCTTCGTCGCGGTCGGCGAGAACGACATACTTCTGGATGGCTGGTGCGGCTGATGCCACGTCTGCCGTTTCAAGCTTCCACCTGGCCTCGAGACCGGCCACCATTGTTTCCAACTGTTCGCGATCGGATTGGGAAGCGCCGGTCGGGCTTTTCAGAATGTCGAGGCACAGATACTCGGCGGAGCGCGCAAGATCGGTCAGCTCATGAAAGCCCACCATTCCAGCGCTGCCGGCGATTCCGTGAAGCCCGCGCATGAGAGTGTCAACGCGGATCAGATCGGAAGGAGCTTCTGAAAGACTGGTCAAGCCATTGCGTACCTCTTCGAGTCGGTCCGGGAACGTCGCCATGTAGCGGCGGCGAAGATGATCCATCAATGATGTGGGATTCACGATTGCCCTTCCCGGCCCTGCTTCTGCCGGCGTTTCAATAGATGTCTGCGGCGGCTGCTGAAAAATACGCCCGGCTCATCCTGCAAAGGGCTTCATTCGGTCCCGATCTCGCAAGTCCCCAACGTCTGCGCGGATGCTGCGCGCCAGCCTCTCCCCGACTTCGCGGTACGAGGGCGAGCATGGCGGCGGCCAAATTCCTCAATCTCCTCGTCGGAACGGAGAGTGACGCCGCTACCGGATGACCAGCACGACGAGGTAGACCAGCGAGGAGATACAGACCAGCAGGAGCATCGACAGGGTGAGTGCCCCATAGCTGTGCACCCAGTCCTTCGCGCCGCGCGCAAGCCGGAGGGCTTCGTCCAGGTCGTACGTTGTTCCCATCATGTATTTCGCCGTCTTCAGTTCCGGGGTAAAGGCGATCACCATATTGGGATGAACGAAATGACCATCCACCTTCCGGTACGAATAGCCGACTGCGTCGAGCAGACGGCGCACGTCCTGCGGCTCTGCTCTGGCGATCGTCCAGGGAAGTGGAACGCGCTGGCGCTCGCGGAACCGTTTGAGCGCCGCGATATCATCGTCAGGGTCGAACGACAGGAACACGACGCGATACCCGGAAAGACGCTCGTCCGACTTCGCGGCCGCCGCGATGAGATTGTTCGCGATCGTCGGGCATGCGAGCGGGCAGCTGGTGAAGATGGGTGCCAGAATCATCGGTGCGCCCTTGAACGACTCGAGCGACCTGACTGTTCCGTTGTCGTCGACGATCTCGATCATCGGGATCTCACGGCCCGCGCCGTACTCCGGTGGAACGATCGATCCGGCGGCAGAAGGGGCGCCGATCGCGAACGACAGCAGCGCAACAACGGTCAGCAGCTGTCTCATTGCTTCGCCTGCGGCAGAGGGCTCGCCGGAGAGTACGCCGGGGCGCCCTCGTATCCGTCGCGGAAGACCGTGACGAACGGCATGGTGTAGGCGAGAATCAGCAAAAGCACGGCACCCGCGAGCCATGGCGTGAGGCGCTGCACGCCGCGGATATCCTCATCGTGATACGGCTCGGAGACCGGCATCTCGAGTGCCGGTTCGCTGACTCTTTTCCCGAGAAGCGTTGCGAAGAAAACGAGGAAGAAGAGGATCATCGCGATGAACATGATGGTCCCGCCGATGGCGCCGACGATCCTCGCGAACTCCCAGGACGGTTGATACAGAGGCGAATCGGGGTTCGTGTAGGTGAGCCCCATATTCGTCCGTCGCGGCTCACCGTTGACTCCCCCGACGAACAATCCCGTCGAGAACGTCATGATGCCGAGCGTCCAGATGTACGGCACCCAGACGGCGGTCCTTCGGAACGCTACCTTTTTCCCCATCAGCGTCGAGACGAGCAGCAGGCTTCCGCCAAGGAAAGCGAGAAACACGGGGCCCGCAACGGTCTGATGAAAGTGGGCGGGCAGCCAGGACGTGTTGTGAACGACGAGGTTGAGATTGTACGAGGCGTTGATGATGCCGGTGATCCCGCCAAAGATGAAGATGAACAGTCCGGCGAAGAGATAGCTGAACAGCCATCGTTCGCCATCGAAGTACGGAAGCTTCCGCCACCATCCGAAAAGCCCCTTCCCTCCTTTCAGGCGCGCGCCGTGCTCCATCGATGCGGCGAGCGTGAACGCGGTGACGAGGCTCGGGATCGCGACCAGCATGGTGAAGAACATGTGAATGAACTTCCAGCTCGAACTAATGCCCGGTTCGGTGTACTGATGGTGGATTCCGATCGGCGCGGAGTAGACGATGAGCCACAGGAATGTGAATCGTCCCGCGAAGTCTGAATAGAGCTTCCCGCCCGCGAGCTTCGGCAGCATGGTGTAGTACATCACGTACGCGGGCAGCAGCCAGAAATAGACGAGGGGATGTCCGAAGAACCAGAACAGCATGCGGGCAAGCGGCACGTTCACCGTCTGTGTCCAGCCGAGAGACCATGGAATGAGGAGGAAGATCAACTCGATCGCAACCGGTATCGTCGCGATGAACCAGACGATGAACGTCGCGAAGATCCCGAGTACTCCGAGAGGCATTTTGTCTTCAGGGTGATCGCGTTTCCATGCTCTGTAGACGGGAATCCAGCTGAAGAAGGCAACCCATGACCCGATCACGAAAACGACCAGCCCGATGTAGAAAACCGGATGCGCCTTGAGGGGAGGATAGAAGGTATAAAGCACGCTCGCATCGCCGGTGAGCATTGGAATCGCCGCCATGAGGGTTCCCACGGTCATGAGGATCAGCGAGGTCCACGCAGCTCCGAGGAGCAGAGGTCTTCCGGTGTGGTACCGCATGACAGCGTGACCGAACACCACAGCGAAGAATGTGGTGAAGACGATCGCGTTGATCGTGCCGTGCAGCGTGAGCCCCTGGTAGTACTCGATTCCGAGAAAGCTCTGGGCTCGAATGATGCCTACGCGGTAGAGAACCTGGAGGAATCCGGTGACGATCCCGAGGATCAGCAGCACCATCGGAAACGAAATGCCGAACAGGATGATCCGGCGGAGTCCGGGCTCGACCTCGAGGCGCGTGTACGGAATCACTGCAGATTGCATGACCGGTCGACTCCTCAATCTCTACTTCAGCTTCTTCAGATATTCGATGATCGCCTCGAGCTCGTCGGGAGGAATCTCAGCCGGAAACATCGAATCCTCGTAATTTTTCACGATCTTCGCCTCCGGCGCGACGATCGACTCTCTCAGGTATTCCTCGTCCGCCGTCACGATGCTGCCGTCGACGAGCTCGCGCTGCGCGCCGTAGAGGCCCTTCAATGTCGGTCCCGGCCCGTCACTGCCGTCGACCGAGTGGCAGGCGGTGCAGAGGTGTGTCTCGAGCAGCTCCATCCCGCGCACGTCCGCAGCCGCATCGAACGTGGCGGGCGGGGTGACCGGCGGAGCGTCCGCGGTGACGTGAATCACGCCCGCCATACTGTGATGAGCAACTCCACAGTATTCATTACAGACGATGAGGTAATCACCCGGCTTCGTGAATTTCACACGTGCGTAATTCACGACTCCCGGCACCGCCATCAGATTGACGTTCGTCCCAACGATCTGCATTCCGTGCGTGACGTCGGGCGCAGCGAGATAAATGTCTACCGTCGACCCGGGAGTGATCGAAATCTCAGCCGGTTCGAATTTCCACATCTTCGCGACGTATTGAACCTCGTACCGGTTCGGTCCATGCTGAATCACGGTGCCCTCTGTGAACGGCTTCACGTCGGTGAGGCAGTTCGGCAGGTCGATGCTGTACAGCTTCACCGAAAGCGCGATCACTGCGCTGAGAGTCAGAACGAAGACCGTAGCGGCTGCGATGATCTTCTTCTCGAGTCCGATCTGCGATTTCATCGTCAGCCTCGGCTCACCATGATGAACATCAGCAGCAGCCAGAAGGCGGCATAGAAAGCGATCAGCGACGCAAAAAAGGCAATGGCTCCCCTGGGAAAGAAGCTGCTCTCATCTTTCATGATCTCGTCGTCCTGATTTTGATGATTGGATCGTATGCCCAATTCTACCTCCCTGAGAAATGTGCTCGCGCGAGGCGGCTCTCAGTCCAACTCTGAAGAGGTGACCTCCATCCTAATCGAAACGTATTCGCGAGCCTCGGCACGCGGCTCGAAGCGAATAGGCAGGTATTCCGGCAGCCACATCGAGCCCTTCACTCTCCCTTCAAGATCAGCCAGGATGCCGGAGTCCGCAAACCCCTCCGAGACGGCTCGTTCGATGACCGCGATCGCGACGGCGAGCGAGCAGTCGCGGATCGTCGAGAGCTGCCGAGATTTGTCGATTTTGCCCGGAAGTTCTCATAGATTCGTTCGAGTTGCTCCTCGATCGTCGAGACGCGTGGGGGCAGCAGTCCATCGAGATCGAGCTCGCGTCTTTCCTGGTCGGTGAAAGCCGTGCCTTTGTTGGTGAAAGGGTCGGTGAGGAGGGCATTGCCCTTCACCGGCGTAGATACGTACTGCCGGGATGTTACGGAATCTGACCTGATTGAAAAGTTCAACTGCTCCTCCGTTAGGATTGACGGAAGGTTTTCGTGCGCCGATGATGGTTCGTCGTACTCGCGACCGGAAATGACACCCCGATGACTTCCGTTCAGAGCTCTAACCTAAGCGGCGGAGTGCTGGAGCGAGGATGACGGATGATCCCGAGAGGTGTGATGTAGCTCACATCGAACAGGGAAACGGGGCTCCAGGGGACTCTGTCACCCGGAATCAGCCGACGATGCAAGGTTCGTCGACGAAGCGGGCGCAAACTGTCGTACCTTGATGCGCGAATGTCTGAATTTCTTCTATTCGTCGCCGTCGGATTTCTCGCGCAGATGATTGACGGCGTCCTTGGAATGGCGTACGGAGTCAGCGCGACATCCTTTCTGCTGACGTTCGGCGTGTCGCCGGCCGTCGCGAGCGCGAGCGTTCACGCTGCGGAGGTCGTGACGACCGGCTTTTCGGGCCTGTCACATCACCTGTTCGGGAACGTGAACCGCAGGCTGGTCGCGCGCCTGATGATTCCCGGAATCATCGGAGCGGTGTGTGGCGCGTACCTTCTCGTGAGCATTCCCGGAGACACGATCCGGCCGTTCGTCGCCGCCTACCTCCTGGTTATGGGGCTGATCATCCTGTCGAAGGCACGAAGAAAGCGGGAACCGACGGTGAACACAACGCGTCTGGTTCCGCTGGGTCTTGCGGGAGGTTTCTTCGACGCAGCCGGCGGAGGAGGATGGGGGCCGATCGTGGTCGGAACGCTGCTCGCCCGGGGAAATCCCCCGCGCACGACGATCGGAAGCGTGAACTTCGCGGAGTTCTTCGTTGCACTGGCTGCGACGCTCACGTTCGTCGTGACGATCGGAGTGTCGAACTGGAAGGTCATAGCCGGACTTGCGCTCGGCGGGGCGCTGGCTGCCCCGATTGCCGGGTGGGCCGTCCGCTACGTGTCGCCTCGACCGCTGATGATCGCAGTCGGATGCCTCGTAATCGTCTTGAGCGTCCGGACCCTCGTCATCGCCATCATCTGAGCAGGCTCCGCTCGCGCGGATGACTGCCGGAGCTACTCGGCCATTTTTTTGAGGTGGTAGTAGTCCCCGAGCCGGTTGTTTTTCCACACCATGCTGGTGGCGTTGTACTCGATCACGGTGTAAACCGCAGATGGTTTTCTGGCGCCCTTCTTGTTGAACAGCCTGATGGAATCACCATCGAGCTCCCAGAACAGAGGGCTCGAGTTCTTCATGTTCAAAGCGGCAACCGTCTGGTGATATGTCCCTTTTCCGCCTGCGTCGAAGCTCCAGCTGATTGCTGCCGTATCGACGGGTTTCCTCTCGCCATCAGGCGTCTTCGATTCCGGAAAATCGAGAAACATTTGGAATTCGCCGACCATGCCTGCAACCGGGAGCTATACTTTCTCTGAGCGGGCCTGCTGGATGAAGCTCGGGACCGTTCGTCGCGAATGCCGACCACACTCGTACTCTTACCGGGACTCGACGGAACCGGCGTGCTCTTCGAAAGCTTCGTTGCGGCGCTGCCGCCGGAGATTGATCCCGTCGTGATCGCATATCCCGGAGACGAGTTGCTGTCGTATCCCGAGCTGCTCGACTACATCATAGAGCGTCTTCCCGAGGGTCCCTTCGCGGTGCTTGGCGAATCATTCTCGGGACCTCTCGCCCTGAGCCTCGCCGTCACCGACGAGCGTGTGACTGCAGTGATCCTCTGCGCGACGTTTCTCACCAAACCGGTGCGCTGTGTCCCGCGCGCTGCATCGAGAGTCACTTTCCCTTTCTGGTTCCGGTTCTTCCCGACGTTCGCGCGTACAAAAACGCTGTTGGGTGGATACTCGACCCCGGAGCTCCGCGCATCGCTCGCACGGGCGCATCGTCTCGTATCGCCTCGCGTGTTCGCGTCCCGCGCCAGATCCATTCTGCACGTGGACGCGCGAGCCGACCTCCTCGCGTGCCGCGTACCGATGATGTACCTCGGCGGCGAGACCGACGGCGTCGTGCGCCGCCACAACGCGGACGCGATTGCACGGCTCCGGCCTGATGTCGAGATCGTTCGGGTGCCGGCTCCGCACCTGGTGCTCCAGACCGCGCCGGTGGAGGCTGCGAAGGCAGTGAATGGATTTCTATCTAGGGCGGTTAAGTAGTCGCGGATTGCCGGTCATCGCTGAAGAGCTCCGGCTTGGAACTCTGAGGCCACGCGCTCCGCTACGAGTTTCGAGTCGATCCGGATATTGAGCAGGCCTCCGTTGGCGTCGTAGTTGTGGCCGACGAAGAAAAGAGCCTGCTCGCTGGCCGACCACACACGGTCGCGGCGTTGTGCAAAACCCTTTTCATCGACATCGACAGGCTCGCGAAAGAAATCCAGCGCGGGCTTGAAGCCGGTGGCGAGCAGGATCACATCGAACGGCTCTTCGTTTCCGTCCAGGAAGCGGACGCCATTCTTCTCGATGCGATCGATTCCTCCACGCAGCTTCACGAGTCCTTCGCGAATTGCATCGACGAGATGGAATCCGATCACCGGGATTGCGTCCAGCGGCCCCTGCGCAGGCTTCGGAAGCGGAGACTTGCCTCGGCGCCATTCCGTCACGGCTCCGATGGCGTCGACGACGCGTTTCTGCAGGCCACGTGGGAGCTTCCGGACGAGATACCCCAGATACTGGATCGGCGCACCGAGAATCTGGAGCGGCACGACGTTCGCGCCTGATCGCACCGAGATGGTCACATCGATGCCCGCGCGTCCAAGCTCGCTCGCGATTTCGGCGCCGGAGTTCCCGACGCCGACGACGAGAACGCGCTTCCCGATGAACGGGAGGACATTTCGATAATGAACGCTGTGGAGGATCTCTCCCGTGAATTGCTCCTGTCCGTCAATGACAGGAACTCGCGGGCTCGAGACGATTCCCGTCGCTACCACGAGCACGCCCGATTCGAATCGATCGCGTTTCGCCGTGACGACGACCCAGCGATCGTTCTCCTTCCATGCATCCACCACTCGAGCGTCTGTGAGAATCGGAAGTGAGAAGTGCTCCGCGTACCGGTGAAGATAGTCGACGAACTCGGACCGGGAGACGAACATCGCCGTACCACGCGGGAATGGCAGTCCGGGAAGCGCCGAGAGATGTCTGCCCGTGTGCAGCCGGAGGCTGTCGTAAAGATTCGCCCATGTGTGTGCCAGGTCGGGGCCCCGCTCGAGCACGACGTGGTCGATGCCACGGCGCATCAGGTAGTACGAGGTGGCGAGACCCGCGGGGCCGGCTCCGATGATGACCACATCGCGAGGGTTATCTCGAGCGACGCTGGCCGCGCCTGTCGTATCAGCCCGCATCCGACGATGATCGCAGAAAACCCTGACGCTGGCTTTTTTGTGGCAGGGGATTCTCCTGCCTTTGGTTCATGCCGGTACGATGATCGCAGTGAACCGTTCGTGGCATCGTTGGGGGTAACCACACGGACCCGGAAGGAGCGAGATGCAGACCGATGTCGATGTCGTGGTCGTCGGAGCGGGTCCCGTGGGACTCATGCTTGCACTGGGACTGGCAAGGCGCCATGTCCGAGTGCTCGTGCTCGAGAAGGCCCCCGCAACGGCAGAGCATTCGCGCGCCCCGGCGATCTGGCCGGCAACGCAGGAGCTGTTCCTGAAGCTCGGCGTGCTCGAGAAGTTTCTTCGAGCGGGGATCGTGCTGCCCGAGCTGAGGCTTTGGGATACCGATCACAATCGAGCGCTTCTCCATCTTCCGATCGAGGAATTGAAGGATGAGACGCCGTGTCCTCAGATGCTGGTCATCCCACAGTCGACGACCGAGCGATTGCTCCTCGAAGAGGTCTCGGCGACGTCGACTGGTGAGGTGAGATTCTCGAGCGAAGTGACGGCAATCGAGCAGGATGCTTCCGGCGTGGATGTTCTCTATGAGGATGGGTCTGGCAACGCTCGCGTTCATGCCCGCTTCGTCGCCGGGTGTGACGGCGCCGGAAGTATGGTTCGCGAAACCCTGGGTGGATCGCTCGAGGGGATCACCTACGGCGTCGAGGCGGCACTGGCTGACGTTGCAATCCAGGAGTATGACGACCTGCCTTTCCCCCGCATGACGACACGCCCCAGGCTCGCACTGGCAATCCGTATCGACGCGAGTCTCTGGCGCCTGATTCTCCCCTTCGTGCCTGGACGCGAAAAGCGCGCACTGGACGATCGCATCCGCGACGCGGTGCATCACCTCTTTCCGGAGGTCGCGTACGAACATGTCTGGAAGAGCGAGTTCAGACTTCATCGACGAGTGAGCTCCCGCTGGATGGATCGTCGGGTAGTGCTTGCTGGCGATGCGGCGCATCTCAACAGCCCGGTCGGAGGGCAGGGGATGAACGCGGGGATGATGGATGCGGCCCGGCTGACCGATGCTCTGATGGACGCGCTGGCACAGGACGACTGCAAGCCGCTGGAAGCGTATGTCGCACACCGGCGCAAAAAAATCGAGAAGGGCGTGAATCGCTTCACGGATGTCATGACCAGATTGATCCTGGGAGGAGGTGGACGCCTCATGAGGCCGGTGCTCAGAATTGCATCCGTCGCTCTGCGGGTTCGAACGCTCCGCCGCCGCTTTCTCCGGCGGCTGGCACTGCTGGATTTTGCGTGATCCGGCGTTGCATCCGCCAGGTGGCCGAACATTGCGTTTGCCGCTGCCTCGCCCAGTAGAACCCCCAGCCTTCCGCAGGTTCTCTACGCTCTGGTCCATCCCGTGATGGAGATGATGACGAACGACCCGGAGAAGGGCACTCCGTTCGTTCGGGAACGACGAAGCGCTCGACGCGAAGCCTGCCGGCTGAATTGGCGCCCGGTTCCGGCGATGGACAGCGGGCCACTGGATCAGGCCCGGCCCACGGTTCATCATTCCTCGGGTTGTACGCCGGACCACGGCGGTGTAGGCTTTCCTGATTCATGATTCCGACGAGGTGGCGGCGCTGGTCGAGCTCTGGCCGTCTCGAGACTGCATTTCGAATCGACCCGTCGATGATTGATTGCGTTCGAGGATGAAACTGGATCACTGGCTCGCCGGGCCATCAGGCCTGAGTCCAATTCGTTCCCATCGGACAAGGGGATCGTCATGAACGAACTTCTGCCAACTACTCGTACCGCTCAACTTTTCTGGATCATGCTCGTCGGTGCAGTGCTGACTGCTCCGCCCCTGCAGGCCGAGACAGGGAGTTGTCCCCCGTTCGTTCGCCCTGGTCTCTGGGAGCTGACCCACGCACCAGGCATCCGGACCAGCGCCGGGTTCTTCGTAGGCGGCAAAGGCAAAAAGACGGTAGAGGTCTTCGGCGAGCGGCACGGCGAGCAAATCAGTGTAGCGGACGGAAACCGCTCGCTCGTTTTGCACCGCCGCGAAGGAACGCGATACGCTACAGAGCCGGAGGTGCATTCGGAACGTAACGTGACGATGAAGATCACCTACGCGATGAGTGTCAGTTCGCCGGAACTGATGGAAGTCGATCTCGAAATCTCGGGGCTGGCGGGCGGGTTTCCGGCCGGCGGCAAGCGTGCGATCACATTCAGATTCAAAGCCGATGCGCCCGCCCGTCAGGCCGAATGCGAATGCAAAGGGCTCGACGAGTATCTCGCCGAACGTGTTGACTCGAACGAGAAGCTTCGGGACCTCTACGGGAACCCGCGCTACCAGGAGAGGCCGCCGGCGTTCCCCGCTGACATGAACTGGGAGGCCGAAGAGTACGAACTGCTGATCAATCAGATGGCGAAGGGCAACACATATGCCGACGCAGTTCAGGCGGTCCTCGACCAGACTCGGGCCTCAGATTCCGGCGCGGGCGACCCAGGCAACTGTTTCCGATGGATCTATTTCGATGAGCTCAGTCACCATATGTCCCTGCACTCCACCCGCTGCGTCGCGATGAAGGCGGAACCCCGAACCTGGAGCGACAACATGAACATCCCTCGCGAGCTCGGTCTCGAGGAAGCGCGTGCGTATCAGGCAACGATCGAGTGGCTGGAGAGATGGAAGGCGGATCACTGCAGGAAGTAATTTGCCGGGAGCTCGCGGAGTGCGCGAGGTAAAACGACAACGCCAGGACGGCGCCGGCTGCTTTCGCGGACGACGTTTCCTCACCGCGTGGGCCTCGAGTACCGATCAGACAGTAGATCCCTGCGAGACCTGCCATAGTCATCACCCGCCGTTCGTCGTTGGCGTCGCGAGGGCCGCATCGACGATGGTCTGCGCCTCTTCCACGATCCGGGCCAGGGCTTCTTTCCCCCTGAAGCTCTCGACGTAGATCTTGTAGATGTCCTCTGTCCCCGATGGCCGGGCTGCGAACCATCCGGTCTCCGCGATGACTTTCACGCCGCCGATTGGAGCGTGATTTCCCGGCGCTTCATTGATGACACTCCGTATTTTTTCTCCCGCGAGCTCGGTGCTTTTCACCTGCTGAGGCGATAGCGCCGAGAGTCGCTTTTTCTGCTCAGGGGTCGCAGGCGCTTCGACCCGATCGTAGACCGGTTCGCCGAATTCGCGCGTGAGCTCGCGATAGATCTCTCCGGGATCCCGGCCCGCCACGACCGTGATCTCGGCCGCGAGCAACGCCGGGATGATGCCGTCCTTGTCCGTCGTCCAGACGGTCCCGTCGCGGCGGAGGAACGACGCGCCTGCGCTCTCTTCACCGCAGAAGCCGATTGAACCGTCAACGAGACCAGGGACGAACCATTTGAAACCGACCGGTACCTCGTGCAGCCGCCGGCCCAACTTCTCGGTCACCAGGTCGATCATCGTGCTGCTCACCACCGTCTTTCCCACGCCGCATTCCCCGCTCCACTCAGGCCGGTGCTGAAAGAGATGATGGATCGCGACGGTGAGGTAGTGATTGGGAGGAAGCAGCCCCGTGCTCCGCGTGACGATGCCGTGACGATCGTGATCGGTGTCACACGCGAAGGCGATGTCGAATTTGTCCTTCAGGCTGATCAATCGCTCCATCGCGTACGGCGACGAAGGATCCATCCGGATGCGGCCGTCCCAGTCAGCCGACATGAATCTGAACGTCTGATCCACCACGTCGCTCACCACAGTCAGGTCGAGAGCGTAATGCTCCGCGATGCGGGACCAGTAGTGAACGCCGGCTCCCCCGAGCGGATCGACTCCCAGGCGGATGCCACCGTTGCGAATCGCCTCCATGTCGACGACGTTCGCAAGATCGCGCACGTAGGTGTTGAGAAAGTCGTGACGGTGCGTCGTGGGGGCTCGCAGCGCTTTCCCGTACGGGATCCGCTTTGCACCTTCGAGACCGCCCTCCAGCAACTCGTTCGCGCTGGCTTCGATCCATTTCGTGATGCTCGAATCGGCCGGTCCTCCATCGGGAGGGTTGTACTTGAACCCGCCGTTATCCGGCGGATTGTGGGATGGGGTGATGACGATGCCGTCCGCAAGCCCCGTGGTCCGTCCGCGGTTGTGACAGAGGATTGCGTGCGACAGCGCCGGCGTCGGGGTGTACTCGTCGTTCTCGGCAAGCATGACCTCGACCCCGTTTGCCGCAAGCACCTCGAGGGCGGTGGCGCACGCAGGCAGCGACAGAGCGTGTGTGTCGATTCCGAGAAAGAGCGGGCCGTCGAAGCCCTGGGCGCGCCGGTAACGGCAGATCGCCTCGCTCATCGCGACGACGTGCCATTCGTTGAAGGTCTTCCAGAACGACGAGCCGCGGTGCCCCGAAGTGCCGAAAGCGACGCGTTGCGCCGGCTCCGATGGGTCGGGGATCTCCGCGTAATACGCCGTGATGAGCTTCGAAACGTCGAGCAGCTGCGCTTCAGGAAGCGGGTGGCCCGCCAGAGGATTGATTTTCATCGTGTATCCAGCCCTTTGCAACCAGTCACTGCCGGGAAAGAGCCGAAGCTCTGCTCATCGGAGGAACTCTGCGGGCTCCACCAGCTCGTACTCAGGAGACGCATGTGCAAGAAATCGAAGAATGGGAAGGTGACCCGCGCCGATGATCAGCAGAATACGCTCGTCCGGTGATTCGGTCAGCCGCTGCAGATTGCGGAAGGTGCGCAGGTTCCGATTGTACCAGCCGGTTGCCGAGTCCGGTCCGAAGTAACCATCGTTCTCCTCGGCAAAGCCGCTTCCGGCCTTGAATGAGCCGACGACGTAGTGACCGTGCCCCTGGCGAATTCGATCCGGTGAGTTCATGTACAGCAGATGTTCGCGCAGGCTCTGCCGGGTCTTCAGTTGATCGTCGTGAGCGTAAAGCCTTTTGAAACGTTCGTCCCACCCGTCTGCCGTGTCGGACAACGCGCCGCTCGCCTCGAGCTCCGCCTGGCGCTCTTCGTATTCTTCCGCTGTGAAAAAGTGGCGAGCCCTTGCATCGACGAGATACACCCGTGGATGGCCCAGCTTCCTCGCAAGGCGGAAGCCGAGCTGATAGACCTCGTTGACGCCGAGCTCATGTTCTCCGTTTACATATTGTTGATAGAGCTCGTCCATCTTCGCCTGTCGCGCGGGAGGGAACTCGACGGCGATCTTCGTCGGTTGAAAGCGCGAGAGTCGGTCGACGACGTCTTCGATTTCTCTCTGCCGTTCCGGAGACATCACATCGAAGCGATGTTCCGGCTTGTAGCCGTCGAGTCCGGGATCCGAGAAGTGGAAGACGCCGAGCATTAAGACGCTCGCCTTCGGCTCCGCTGAACGGAGGAAGTCGGGCTGATTCAGCGTGGGAGGTGCTGGCGACGACGCGCAGGCTGCAGCGAGGGCGGTAAGCAGAAAAAGGAGTGTTCTGGACATCATTAGGAGACCTCGAGAGTGTTCGGCAGTCGGTGCCTCTCATGGCGTACAGGCTGCCATGCACGGGATTCTTCAGGCGGAGCGTGGAATTCTGGAAACGACATGATCCGAACATTGTAGTGGTTGCTGCCAATCGTCACATAAATGTGACCGCCCTTCCGTGTTTCCAGCGTCAGGATGGCGCTCCATCGATAGGAGAATGACCTTCATGACGAACACCGATGAGAAGAGCGCTGTCACATCCATCGGACTGCTGATTCTGCGGTTCGGGTTCGGGGGCTACCTGATGACGCACGGCTGGGGCAAGCTGCGAATGGTTCTGGAAGGCAGGTTCGACGCGTTCGGCGATCCGATCGGGATCGGCAGTCCCGCGAGCCTCGTTCTTGCCACGTTCGCGGAATTTCTCTGCGCATTTCTCGTGCTCATCGGCCTCGGAACGCGGTTCGTGGCGATTCCGGTCGTGATCGTGATGGGGGTGGCGGCCTTCGTCGCCCACGGAGGGGACCCATGGACCATGGGAAGGAGCGCAAGGCTGTTCATGTCAGGTGAATCGCAGTCGTGGGCCAGCAAGGAGCCGGCACTCCTGTTCCTGACCGCGTACCTCGCGCTCGTATTCACCGGCGCGGGCAGATTCTCGTTCGATCATCTGATCACTTCCCGCAAAAAAAGGCGGCGGCGGTGACGTAGCTGACGGCGAGGGCGACGGAAACGGCGACGGCGACGGCGACGAAAACCAGATTTCGGTATGATCTGCTCATCCGATGAGCGCGACTGATCCTCTTGCCGCACTTCCGTCCGCGACCGCGACAGCACTTCGGTCGTTCGTCGATTCAGCGGTCTCGGTTTTTTCGGACGATCTCGTCTCTGTGACGCTCTTTGGTAGCGCGGCCGAGGGACGGCTGAGGATGACGTCCGATGTGAACGTCATCGTCGTTCTGGCGAGATTACGGCGCGAGGCGCTCGACGGGATGGCCGAGCCGGTGCGGCTCGCCGAAGGGCTGATCCGTCTGAGCCCGATGTTCGTCCTGCGCGATGAGATCGATGCGTCCGCCGCAGAGTTTGCGCTCAAGTTTTCAGACATCACGAACCGGCACGTCGTGCTCCATGGTGAAGACGTGTTCGCGGCGGTGACGATCGACCGCGAACAGCTCGTGCGGCGCGTCCGGCAGGTGCTGCTCAACCTCTCGATCCGTCTGCGCGAGCGTTACGTGACGCAGAGCCTCCGGCAGGAACAGGCGGCCAGGGTCATCGCAGAGATGGCGGGTCCGCTGCGTGCTGCCGCCGCCGCCATCGTCGAGCTGGAAACGGGAGAACGGCTCGCGCCGCGGGCGGCCCTGCAGCGACTCGCCGACGGAGCTTCGGACGAGACCGCCGCCCTGATCGATTCAATCTCGGCTGCCCGCGAGAAGGGAATGCTTCCCCCTGGCGAGGCCCCCGCGCGATTGTTCGCGATGCTGCAGCTCGCCGAATCACTCTACGACCGGAGCCGCAGTCTGGGCTGAGGCCTGCGATGAATCCTTTCGATCTGCCCGGCCCTCAATTTCTTCTCTTGTACTTCCTCCTCGTCCTGGTGACTGTGACTCTGATCGGCCGGCTGCGCCGGCTGAGCGATGAGATGCGGGCCGCACCGACGACGATGAGCGGCGAGATCAAGGGGCGTCTCGTGAGACTGCGGACGGGACGGGAGTCCGACATGAGCTCGATCGCGTCCGATCCCTACATGGTCGCCTATCTCCGCGGCGGAAAGAATGAAGCACTCCGGGTTGCAGCGCTCTCACTCGTCGACCGCGAAATCCTCCAGCACCACAAGGAAGAGCTCATCACCTCCGGGAACATTACGCCCGCACACGTCCGGCGCCCCATCGAAAAGGAGCTCGTCCGTCACTTCTCGGTTCGGAACACCGCGCAGTCGATCTTCAGCGACAAGGCTCTGGAAGCTGCATGCAGCGAGTACGAAAAGAATCTCACAAAGGCCGGCTTGATGCCGGACAGCGATCAGCAGTCGAAGCGACGCCTACTTTTTCTGGCGGGACTCTTTTTTCTCGGCGGCGTTTCACTCGTCAAGACGATCATCGCGCTCTCCCGCGGCCGGTTCAATCTCATCTTTCTCCTGATCATGACGCTCATCGCGGTCATTGCTCTTGCGGTCGTGATCTTCCCGAAGCAGACGCCTGCGGGTCGTGAGCTGCTTCGGGACCTCCGCACGCTTTTCGAGTCGCTGAGAGGGCGCGCATCCTCGATCCAGCCGGGCGGAAGCACCAACGAGCTGGCGCTCCTCGCCGCGGTCTATGGAATGAGCGCAGTCTCCGCGATCCACTTTCCCTGGGCGAGGAAGCTCTTTCCGAAGGCCAGTGAAGGATCGGGCGGAAGCTCGTGCGGCTCGAGTTGCGGCTCGAGCTGCGGCGGGGGTTGCGGAGGGGGCGGGTGCGGAGGATGCGGATGAGGCGTGCCGGACTTGCCTGGCGCGAGGAGCTCGCCGCGGGAATCGTCGCGAATCTCGGAGAAATCGATGTGCTCGAGCTGATTGCCGAGCGCTATCTCGATGCGCCTCGACGAACCATCCAGGCTCTCCGTTTCCTCGCTCGCCAGCGTCCGGTCTGGATTCATGCGACGAGCCTCGGGCTGGCTTCCAGCGCTCCGGTCGAGCAGCCGCGGCTCGAACGGCTCGCCCGGTTGATCGATGCGATCGAGCCCGCAGGCTGGTCCGAACACCTCGCGTTTGTTCGCGGTGGGGGGTGGGAGATCGGTCACCTGGCGGCTCCGCCACGCAATGCATCGACACTCGATGGGCTCTGCCGAAACCTCACCCTTGCGCGAAAGACAATCGGCAGTCTTCCGGTTCTGGAGAACGTCGCATCACTCGTCGATCCACCGTTCAGCGTCTGGAGTGAGACGGAGTGGATGTCGCAGATTGCAGAGGCAACCGAGGCAGGCTTCCTGCTCGATCTGCACAACCTTCACACGAACGCGACGAACTTCGGCGAGGATGCCGGGGCGCTGATCGCCGCGATTCCGGCCGGGCGGATCCGCGCAATTCATCTCGCGGGCGGCCGGGTGATCGATGGCGAAGGGGGATCGCGCATTCTCGATGACCATCGCAGTGAGGTTCCGGAAGCCGTCTTCGAGCTTCTCGCGGAGGTCGCCCGAAGGGAGGATCGATTCGACATCATCGTCGAGCGGGACGGTGAGTTCCCGCCAATCGAACAACTCATCGGCGAAGTGCGTCGTGCCCGGGAGATCGCCTCGCAAAACACTGAAGTCTTCACGCACGAAGCTTCGGGGTCGGTCTCCCCCGAACGGCTCGTGGCGATCGTATCCAGCTTCGATGGTCGCGGCTGCGAAGAGTTGCTCGCCGAAATTTTTACGAATCAATCAGCGCTGAATCGGTTCACAGCCGATCCAGCGCGAGAGCTGGCCTCACGCGGCATAGCATGCGAGGGTGCGGAGGCCATCGACCTCGAAGGCATCCGGATGGCGGCGGCCGGTTTCGCGCGAAAACGAGCCCGCTTCGGACGACATCCGAATCCCCGGACATGGCTCTCCTGCTTGAGAAGGATGCGTGGCGCCCTACGGCGTGTCTTCGCCGCAGCCAGTCTGCCGGCTCGGTGAGCTCAGGCGAGGTGCCAACGAGCAAGGAGAAACAGAAATCCTGAAAGAACGAAGTGAAAGATGGTAGGGATCATGCCCCCCTCGTACCAACGAAGATCGGGGTGGTGGCGGATGCGGATGACGAGACGGATGACCATCGACAGCGCATAGAGAAGGCTGAAACAGAGCACTCCGACTCCGAGAGCATGGCGCTGTTGGCCGAACCAACCGCTTTCGCTGGTCACACCGAGGGCGATCGAGAACATCAGCACCAGAATCGCGAGCTGGGTCGGGAGAAGGATCCGGTAAGGAATCAGACCTGAGTACCAGTCCTTCATGGGCGGAAGCCAGAAAGGGCGCGCGATGAGCACCAGGAATTGGCCCGCAACGCGAAGCAGGAAGAGTCCCAGAAGAATCCAGAGTCCGTAGACGATCACTCGTGTTCGCTCACAGTGGCGGCACCATCAGGGAATCTCCTGAAGCGGGAGGGATTTGAAGATCTTGTCATCCTGAGCGCAGCGAAGGAACTGCTTTGCGGCAATCAGCGTATTAATCTGATCCATCTCTACTCTTCGGACGCATTCCCTGTGAGTTCGGGTTGGATTAAGATCACAGGATGGACCGGACCGCGATCAATTTCCAGAAGAAGTTCGAAAGATTCTCTGAACAGTGGTCGCCTCGCGTCATTGCCGAGATGAATGATTATCAGTTCAAGCTCGTCAGGGTGGAAGGCGAGTTCGTCTGGCACAGCCATGCTGAAACTGACGAAGTCTTCATCGTTCTCGACGGGGAGTTGAAGATCGAGCTGCGGGACGGAAGTGTGGAGCTCCATGCAGGGGAGATGTACGTCGTGCCGCGGGGCGTTGAGCACAAGCCGTCAGCAACGAGTGAATGCAGGCTGATGCTGGTAGAGCCTCGAGGTGTAGTGAACACGGGGGATGCAGGCGGTGCGCTGACAGCGGAAAATGATGTCTGGGTATGAGTGTCACGGAGCCGCCGGACACTTCATGGATCGAGCGACTAAACTCGCCGGTGAGCGACTCCGATTTCCGTGATCTTGCATCGCTTCTGCTCGACGCCGTCGATTCGGGAGCTGCTGTGAGTTTTCTCGCGCCTTTGACGCTCGATGCGAAACGAGGAGTGACCGCCGAGCATCTTTATCGCCGGATGGGATGGACGCACGCGGGAACGATCCCTCTGTATGCGCTCGATCCGGATGGAACTCCGCATGACGCGGTGATCTTCTACAAGATACTCTGATATACGTCGCGAGGAGGCGGAACGCTGAAGAACATCATCGGTGGACTGGTAGCCGCGGTGCTCGTCGCATGCGCATCGGGGGATACGGCCGTCATGCCGCCATCCGATCACCTGATCTATCTGCACGGACGCATCGTTCAGGACCGGCAGAGTCTCCGGCCCGAACACCCCGAGTACGGCGTGTATGACATGGCGGGCATCACGGGAGCATTTCGCGAGCGGGGATTCGTCGTGAACGCGTCGATCCGTCCGAAGTCCACCACCGTGAGCGAGGCGGCTGACGAGGTCGTGGCTCAGGTGAGACAGCTTCTGAGTTCCGGTGTACCACCGGATCGCATCACGATCGTAGGCGCATCGATGGGGGCAGCGATCGCGTTGCGGGTCTCCTCCCGCCTCGGGAACCGCGACGTCCGGTTTGCGCTTCTCGGGCCGTGCATCTCCGTGAGTATCCCGGCCATGGCGGACGAAGAGAATGCGCATCCGTCCGGACGGATTCTGGCGGTGCGGGAAGAAAGCGATATCCCGTCCTCGGATTGCGCGACCTGGCCCGGGAAGGATGTCCGTTTCCCCGGACTTCATGCGCGGGAAGTCGTCATCGACACCGGTCTGGACCACGGCTTTCTGTACCGCCCGATTCCCGAATGGTTCGACCCCGTCGTGGAGTGGGCACGTGCCCGGTAGAGACGATGTGGAAAGCATTCACGTTCTCCCGAGAGCTGCAGCCATCACCAGGGACGGCTGAGCGCGCGCACACTGCCGGCGGGCCACGTCGCATCTCCGAGAGGTAGCACCATGGCCTCTATCGGAGCGGGGATCTCGCCATCAGCCTGCTGGACGAGCACCGGAACTTCGAGAAGCTTCCAGCCCAGACCGCGGTAGTACGGAATCAGACGGGGAAAGCAGAACAGAAATCCGAAGGAAGCATCGCTCGACTCTGCGTTGTGAGCGAGTGCCTCGCCGAGCAGCGCGCGGGCGAGCCGACGGCCCTGATACTCCGGCCGCGTTGTCACTCCACCGACCCCGCATACTCGTACCGGTTCGCCGTCTACATCCACCGTGTGGAGGAGCGTTCCTACATGCGAGGCTGCGTAGCTTCCGTCGTATGCAAGGAAGTGCAGATCCTTGAGCCGCCATTCGGTCGGGAGCGCGGCCACTCCAAAGATGTCCGGCGCCCATCCGAAGATCTGCTTGCGATCGGCCTCGGAGAGCGTTGTCTTGACGCCCAACCAGAACCCCGGAGGCAATGCAGTCATGGCGGAAGCGTATCCGAATTGCAGGATGACGGCTCGGGACGGCTTTAATCCGCGGCCGGATACAGCCTCTCGAACTCCGGGTCTCCGAGGAGGATCGCGAGATCTGGATCCTGCCGCGTCCAGTTCGCGTCGCGATAGCCCGACTCCCAGGCTTTCTTGATCGCGATGAGCGCGTCCTTTTTGTTGCCCATCGAGCAGAAGACGCATGCGGTGTTGTAGAGGATCATCGAATCGTCCGGCCGGAGGATCATCGCCAGATCTGCCTCGCGTTTGGCATCCTCGTTGCGGCCGAAAATTGCGTAGTTCGCCGCGAGCAGGACACGGGCGCGCGCATCCTCCGGGTTCTTCCGGAGGCTCGCTTCGTAGATCTCGACTTCGCGATGAAGGAAGTTGTTCAGCGCTTCCTTCTTCCCGAGGGCGCCGAGTGCATTGTGAATCGCCACGGTGATGTTGTAATTCTCTCCCGCGCGCTCGAGCGCGTCCTCCATGATGTCGACGACATCCTGATAACGGCCTGAGGCGAAAAGGGCGCGTCCGAGGAAGTAATAGCCTCCGTCGAGATCCGGCTTGCGCTTCAACGCGCCACGGATTTTCTCGATCGCCTCGTCGTAGCGCCCCTCCACGAATGACAGGCATGCCTCTGCGGCCTGGATCTCGGGTTCGTTCGAACCTGTGGCAGTGGCCATTCTCGTCGCTGCGATGGCCCGGTCGATCCACTTCTGCTGGCGCTCGAAGTAGTAGTAATACTGCGCGCTGACCAGTGACAGCCCGGCATGGGCGAGGGCGAATCCGGGATCGAGCGCCACCGCGTTCTCGTACATCTGCAACGCGAACAGAAGGTCTTGCCGGCCCACGCGTCGCGCATAGTCGCGGCCTCGGAGAAAGAGATCGTATGCCTGCAGATTTTCGGTCGGCTTGGCCGAGAGTGCCTGCTGCTCCTGCGGGGAGAGTGTGATCCGAAGCGCGGTCGCGATCTTCTGCGCGATCTCGTCCTGCACTTCGAAGACATCCTTCATCTCGCGGTCGTACCGCTCGGTCCAGAGCGGAAAGTCGGTCGCCGCGTCCACGAGCTGTGCGTTGATCCGCAGCCTGGTGCCTGCCCTCCGGAGGCTGCCTGAGAGCACGTATGCGGCACCGAGGTCCTTGCCGATCTGTCCTGCCGTGACCGGCTTGTCGCGATACGCGAGAACCATCGCTCTCGAAAATGTCTTGAGGCCCTTGATCTTCGAAAGCTCGGTCGTGATGTCTTCCGTGATTCCATCGCGCAGGTATTCGTCCTCGGAAACTCCGCTCAGGTTCTCGAAGTACATGACGGCGATCGGCTGCGCTTCGGTGGAGGCTCCCGCTGCAGGGCGGCTTCCACTCGACTGCGAGGTTCGTGGACCGGAATCGAGGTCGCGCTGCAGTCGTTTGAGAGCGGTCTTCAGATCAGTTGCCGTCTGATAGCGAAGATCGCGGTCCTTCTCCAGCGCCTGAGAAAGAATGCGGTTGAACTCCGGAGGAAGAGCCGACATGTGCTGTGTGACCGAAACGGGATCGCGATTCAGAATCGCATCGAACACGACCGCCGACGTTTCACCGGGGAAGGGGAGTGCGCCTGTTGCCATCTGATAGAGCACCGTGCCAAGGGAAAAGAGGTCCGTGCGCGTGTCGGTGACCTGTCCGCGCGCCTGTTCCGGAGACATGTAGGAGACCGTGCCCATTGTCGTGCCGGCGGCAGTCAGCTCGTCTTTGAGCACCGCGGTCGGGGCATCGGCAGTCTCGGCTGTGTTGCGCGTGTCGATCTTGGCCAGGCCGAAATCGAGGATCTTCGCCTGCCCACGCGGCGTGATGAAGATGTTCGCCGGCTTGAGATCCCGGTGGACGATTCCTTTCGAATGCGCGGATTCGAGGGCGTCGGCGATCTGAGTGCCGAGACTCAGAACGGTGCTGAGGTCCATCGGTCCGCGGCGCATCGTTGACGAGAGCGGCTCACCCTCGAGAAGCTCCATGACGATGAACTGCTCGGACTCATGCTCTTCGATGCCGTGAATCGTGCAGATGTTCGGATGGTTCAGTGCCGATGCGGCGCGCGCCTCCCGCTGGAATCGTTGAAGTGCTTCGCTACTGGTCAGGTCAGGGGGAAGGAACTTGAGCGCGACATGGCGCCCGAGGTTCGTGTCTTCCGCCTCGTAGACGACGCCCATACCGCCAGCGCCGAGCTGCGAAGTGATCTTGTAATGCGAAACAGTCCTGCCGATCATCCCTGGGGCCTCCCTGCGATGGTTTCGCCCGGCCGTCCGGCGAAGGCTCCATACTAGATTAGAATCGGACAACGGAGACAATGAAACCTCGGATCAGCGTCGTTACGATCGGTGTGGATGACCTGGAGCGGTCGGTGCAGTTTTATCGCGATGGGCTCGGGGATCGACACGGTCATGGGCGAGGCCGAACGGGCCGGTGCCGCAGGGAAGCCCGGGACTGGGTCATGCACGAATTCAATCCCCAGACGTTTCCGGATCTGGTCGCGCTGGTCGGCGGCAAGCGGAACGCGTCATTTCGTATGGTGATGGCGGAGGCAGCGGATCAAAAAAAGTCGTCCGGGGAATCCTGAGCCGGATGCTCACTTCGCTTCGAGAATGTCGGCGACCCGCTGCTGACGCGCCTGTTGTAGAGCATTCCGGACGGCCGCGACCTCGATTCCCGACGCGGCAATCGATTCGCGCAGCTGAGTCTCGTAGGCCCGGCTTGCCTCGAGGCGCGGCGAAAGCCGCGCGACCGACGTGGTGAGTCCCGTCGCAGCGATCCTGTTCGCGGCGAGTTGCCGTACCGTCTTCTGCCGGTTGCTGATGAGAAGCTGCTGATCGCGCAGAGAGATGTCCTCCCCCATGTCGTAACGAAAGTCGTCGAGCTCCTGCTGCTGTTCAGCGATCTTCGCAGTCAGTACGTTCAGCTCCTGCTGCATGGCGAGCAGCTGTGCTTCCAGGTCGTCGCTCGTCTTCGATGCGTCCGCGAGCTCCTGGTGCATCTGCGCGAGGTCGAGGCGGAGTGTTTCGTGCAGGACACGAACCGCGTCTTCCTGTGCCTTGAGCCGCTCGATCGCGGACGCCGTCTGGTCGCGCAACTGATCCGTCGTGTCGCGAACCAGCTGATCGTTCTCGTACCACTCGGCGAATCGAATTGGCGTCATGCCACCGGCTTCCGCATGCTCACGCGGGTCGAGCCGGTGGTCGAACAGACCTGCGTGGAGACGTGCGTGCGCAGCCTGCAGCCGGGCGCTGTAGTAGATCCGGACAGACTCCGGCTGGAAGAGCTTCAGGCAGACGAGCCCGAGGAACATGAAGAGGAGGAATGCCTTGATCGTGCGGCGTGTGGCTCGGAACGACGGCGAGTTTTCCATCTCCGCGATGACGCGTGCGCGTGTGTCCGGTCCCTCACGGACCAGATCAATGCCGTAACGGTTTGCCAGCACCTCTGGCGTCTGCACAGCCTGATCGAAGGTTGCCAGCTCAGAAGTTCTGGCAGCGTCCGCGTTTGCGATGTCCGACTGCAAATCTGTAATTTCTCGCTCGATCGCGGCAGCCGTCGGGCCCTTGCCGTAACGTCCGCTCGCCCCGCTGCCTGCAATTTCCCGTTCGAGATCGCGCTGTCGCCCAGACATGTTCAGGCGACCGTCGTTGATGCGCCGGTCGAAACTCGCGGCGATCTCGGCACGTTTGGCTGCGATCGTCTGCTCGTTACTCCGCCTGATGTTCGCTTCGATATCCCGCATGAAGACCAGCTGTGTGAGAAATGGTGCCGTGATCGTAAAGGTGAGAATGACGAGAATGATTCGCGCGCCTATGGCCAGATGGTCACGGCGAACCTTCCAGCGGCCGGGGCCGGGCGACGCCTTTGCCGTCCGGTCGTGCATGATGAACATCGCATCGAGGCTGCCCACGAGGACGAGGACAATGATTCCCGCCAGCGCGGCCGAGAGGTAAGCGACGGTACCCTGGGAGGTCGTGTAGCCGAAGTATCCCCAGGCGATCGCGTCGCAGAGCGCGATCGAAGCGATGTTCACCGCGGCGAGAATCAGCCAGAGCTCGGCCATCCCGTCGACGAGCTGATTCCCGTACGGCTTGAGTCGGAACAGTTTCCAGAGTGTTCTGAACATGGGTGACGGACTACGTTCCCCTGGGGACCGGCCGGAGCAATTGCTTCATAATTGCCATTACGCATCGCGAGGTATTCGGTAGACAAGGGTGAGGACGCGGCGCTCGGAGCTATCCTGAGCCCAGCGAGACTGTGTCCAAACTCCCGCACCGGCTACCCTCTAAGCGCACCTCCGGTGCGCGGTTCATCAACACTTCATTGGAGCCCCGCCATTTACTCGCTGCTAATGAACCTCTCCGAACCGGGAGGGATGTAGAAACACGTCATCCTGAGCGAAGCGAAGGATCTCCTGAAGAGGGTCGAGCATCGCAAAAGAGATCCTTCGCTTCGCTCAGGATGACGTGGCCTCGCTCAGCATGACACGGTGGTTCATCACCCCTTCACCGGCGCCAGGCGCCGTTGGGGTGCTCGGATGACACACGCTCTGACCTTCTCGCACAGAGATCTGGAGGGCACGTGCCCGGAGACACGGGCGGCAGGCGTCCGTTGTAGCCTCGGCAGAAATGGTTTACATTTCGCGAAATCAACCCACAACCAATACTCGAAGAAAAGTTTCCTGGCGGAATCTGCGTGGATACGCTTCCCCCGGGGCACCAGCGGAGGAGAATCGTAATGCGGAAAGCAGGTTGGCTGATCGGTGTGCTTCTGACGATTCTCACCGCGGAAACCGGGCATGCTCAGGAACGTGAACTGCACTGGGACGAGCTCGCGGTGACGGCGCATCTGGATGCCGACGGGACTCTGCATGTCGACGAGAAGCAGGTGATGGTCTTCACGGGCGACTGGAACGGCGGGGAGCGCACGTTTCGCCTCGGACCGCGACAGGAGCTCTCGTTCGAAGGAATGGGTCGCATCGATCCCGCTACGGGCGAGGAGATTCCTCTCCGAGGCGGATCGACTTCTTTCGTAGACCACTATGATTTCCAGGGGAAGAACGTCCTGCGATGGCGCAGCCGGGAGACTTCCGATCCTCCCTTCGACAATTCGGCCATCACCTACGTGCTCCACTACACCTTGTCGAACATCCTCGTGAAGAAGGGCGACAGCTTTCTGCTCGATCACGACTTCGCGTTCACGGATCGGCAGGGAGCAATCGAGAGGTTCACCCTCGACCTGACGCTCGATCCCGCGTGGCGGCAGGTCGGAAGCGCACTGTTGTCCCGGTTCGCGGGACCGATCCCTCCCGGCAAGGGCTACGTCGTCGAGGTGCCGCTGGAGTATGACGGCACGGGAGACGTGGCCGTCGACCCGGGAGCTCCTCCCACATTGAAAGCGATGTTCGGATCTCTCGTTCTGTTGCCGCCGTTCCTGCTAGGTATCGTTTTTCTTCGGGAGGGCTCGCTAGGGCGTTTCGCACGCGTGCGTCCCGAGGAGATCGACCGGAAATGGCTCGAGTCGAATATGCTGACCCTCCGACCGGAGCTCGTCGGAGCTCTATGGGATCAGAGTGTCGGAGCTCCCGAGGTATCGGCGGTCCTGGCCAGGCTGGTGGCCGAGGGTAAGTTGAAGAGCCGTGTCTCGGGCGATCAGATGGAGCTGGACCTTCTGGTACCCCGATCCCGGCTCGAGGGGTACGAGCGGGAGTTGATCGAGGCGCTCTTCTTCAATGGCGACCGCACCACCACCGATGCGGTTCGCAGCCATTACAAGAGCAGCGGATTCGATCCCGCGGCGCTCATCAGAACCGAGCTCAACGCCCTCGCTGCGGAGCGGCTTCCGGGCTCGAAGGGAACCGATGTCGTGGGGTGGTTGTCCTGCCTTTCCTTTCTGGCCGCCGCGGCACTTCTCATCTACCTTGCCGTGAAAGAGCCGGATTCGCGACCGGCTGTCGCCATCACGGCAGTCGCTTCGATCGGGTTGCTGATCATCAGTGCCATATCCACCAGTGCGTGGAGCAAGAGGATGGATCAGGGACTCGGAACGGTTTTTCTCGCCCTGATTCCTGCGGCACTGACGGCAGGCTTCGCCGCATGGCTCGTGCTGACTGAGGGCGCCCGCTGGCAGCTGTCCGAACAGATGCTCGCAGGCATCACAGGACTTGCCCTTTGGGTAGTCCTCGGTGCGATCAGCGCACTTCGATCGGGAGGCACTCGCGAGTCGATCGCGGCGCGAAAGATGCTCACCGCCGCGCGGGAGTTCTTCAGGCGGGAGCTGAAGAAAGAGCGCCCGGCACTCGAAGACGCGTGGTTCCCCTACCTTCTCGCATTCGGTCTCTCAAGAGATGTTGAGAAGTGGTCCGTGAACTTTCCTGCTGCCGCGTCGACGATGAGCACGTTCCCTCGAACGAGAAGTTCTTCGGACTCATTTTCATCGTCGTCATCGACCAGTTCCTGGAGTGGCGGAGGCGGATCGTTCGGAGGAGCGGGCGCGAGCGGCGCGTGGGCGGCGGCCGCGGGCGGCATGGCTG
>JBGTDX010000039.1:0-130225 GCA_041748075.1 Thermoanaerobaculia bacterium | reverse complement strand
TTCCGCGGCAGCCGCGGCTTGAGGGTGAATGGCTAACACGATCGACATACGGCGCCGCATACGCAGCGTCAAGAATACTCAGCAGATCACGCGGGCGATGAAGATGGTCGCCGCCGCGAGGCTGCGGCGTGCGCAGGACCGCATCGTCGCGGCGCGCCCATACTCGGCAGCCCTCAAGCAGGTTCTCGCGTCGGTCGCGTCGCGAGTCAGCGAGAAGGATCATCCCCTGCTTCAGACCCGCGAGGAGAAGAAGGTCCTCCTGCTCGTCGTCACCGGCGACAAGGGTCTTGCGGGAGCCTTCAATACGAACGTCCTGAAGGTGACGCAGAACACGATTCAGGAGCGCGGCTGGACCGATCTTCAGCTCATTCCGATCGGGCGCAAAGCGAACGACTTCTTCAAGCGCAGAGCGATCCCGACCCGCCATCAGGCGGTCAACATCTTCCAGGCGCTCAGCCTGGAACATGGACGAGAATTAGCCGATATAATTACAGATGATTTCATTACAGGTAAAATAGATGCTGTATACGTGATATTTAATGAGTTTCGTTCGGTGATCTCTCAGGTCGTCACGGTCGAGAAGATTCTTCCCCTCGAGCGTCCCCCGGAAGATCCTGCAGCTCCTGCGATCGAGTACCTCTACGAGCCCGAGCCGGAGAAGATTCTCTCCGAGCTTCTGCCGCGGCATATCGAGTTCCAGATCTACCGCACGCTGCTCGACTCCGCCGCGGCGGAACATGGCGCCCGGATGACGGCCATGGATGCGGCCACCCGCAATGCCGGCGAGCTCATCGAGAGCCTGACCCTCAGTTACAACCGTATCCGTCAGGCCTCCATCACCCGAGAAATCATCGAAATCGTTTCCGGCGCTCAGGCGCTCGACTAGGAATCTGGAGAACAATCAATGTCCGAAGACAAAAAGAACATCGGCCGCGTCATTCAGGTCATCGGCCCCGCTGTCGACCTTCAGTTCGAGGAAGGCTTCCTCCCTCCGATCTACAACGCCGTCCGCATTCTCGACAACGGCGAGCTCGGGAAGATCCCGATCGACGTCGTCGTCGAAGTGGCCCAGCACATCGGCGAGAGCCAGGTGCGCTGCATCGCCATGAAACCGACCGAGGGCATGGTCCGCGGGATGGCTGCGATCGACACCGGACAGCCGATCACGGTTCCGGTCGGCCGCGAGACGCTTGGACGCATCCTCAACGTTCTCGGCGAACCTGTAGACGGCCTGGGTGAGGTCAAGAGCGAGCAGCGCTGGTCGATTCACCGCGAACCGCCCCCGTTCGACGAGCAGTCAACCGAGATCCAGATGTTCGAGACCGGAATCAAGGTCATCGACCTTCTCGAGCCCTACACCAAGGGCGGCAAGACCGGTCTGTTCGGCGGCGCTGGCGTCGGCAAGACGGTTCTGATTCAGGAGCTGATCAACAACGTCGCCCGGCAGCACGGCGGATTCTCGGTGTTCGCCGGAGTGGGTGAGCGGACGCGCGAAGGAAACGACCTCTACCACGAGTTCTCCGAGTCGGAGGTCATCGTTCCGGGCGATCCTTCGAAGTCGAAAGCAGCGCTGATCTACGGCCAGATGACCGAGCCGCCGGGTGCCCGCCTCCGCGTCGGATTGACGGGGCTGACAGTCGCCGAATACTTCCGCGACGTCGAAAACCAGGACGTGCTGCTCTTCATCGACAACATCTTCCGCTTCACCCAGGCGGGATCCGAGGTCTCGGCGCTTCTCGGCCGGATGCCCTCGGCCGTCGGATATCAGCCGAACCTTGCCACGGAGATGGGCGAGCTGCAGGAGCGCATCACTTCGACCAAGCGTGGCTCGATCACGTCGGTTCAGGCGATTTACGTTCCGGCAGACGACCTCACGGATCCGGCGCCGGCGACGGCATTCGCCCACCTCGATGCGACGACCGTTCTGTCGCGTCAGATCTCGGAGCTCGGTATTTATCCTGCGGTCGATCCGCTCGCCTCCACTTCGAAGATTCTCGACCCCCGAATCCTGGGCGAAGAGCACTACAACACTGCCCGCGCAGTGCAGGCGGTGCTTCAGAAGTACAAGGATCTGCAGGACATCATCGCGATTCTCGGAATCGACGAGCTCTCGGAAGACGACAAGCTCACGGTTGCCCGCGCCCGAAAAATTCAGCGTTTCCTGTCCCAGCCGTTCTTCGTCGCCCAACAGTTCACCGGCCTCGAAGGTAAATACGTCAAGGTGGCCGACACGATCCGCGGATTCCGCGAGGTGGTCGACGGCAAGCACGACGACATTCCGGAGCAGGCCTTCTACCTCCAGGGCACGATCGAAGACGTTGTCGAGCGGGCCGAGCAGATGAAGAACCAAGCGGCATAAGCCATGGCAGACCTCCACGATAAACTGCAGCTCACAGTGGTCACCCGCGACCGGAGGGTCCTTCAGGAATCGGCCGATGAGGTCGTCCTGCCGGGAGCGGAGGGTGCACTGGGAATTCTTCCGGGACATACGCCGCTGCTCGCGATGCTGAAGATCGGTGTGCTGATGTATCGCGTCGGCGGCCGGGAGCACCGTGTGGCGCTTTTGTGGGGATTCGCCGAAGTGCTGCCGGATCGTGTCACGGTTCTGGCCGAGGGGGCGTATCTTGCGGACGAGATTGACGCCGCAGCGGCGGAGAGGCAGAGGGTGGAGGCGGAGAAGGAGCTGGCGATGCTCGCATCACACGATGAAGAGTTCGCGGCCGCGGAAGCTCGGCTCGAAGAGTCGATCGCGCAGATCAGTATCGCCAGCCGGACGCACTGAGGATATCGAGCCGATTCTTGAGGGGCGGCTCGCAGGTCGCCCGATACCTCATCCCCGTCCGCCTGAGAGCGCACGAATGGAGCACTCATCAGATGGAACGATGGCAGGAGCTGTTTGCGGAGACGGTTTTTCACCGCAGCGCAGATACGGCGCACGATCTGAAGACTCCTCTGAATATCGGGGTTCTGAATCTCGAGTTGCTGCGAATGCGCCTCAGGAAGCTCGACGCCAGCTCCGAGGGTGACTCCAGAATCGAGACCCATGCCGCGGCGATCGATACCGAGCTCCGGCGTCTGGCCACCATCTTTGATATTTTTTTCGTCTACAGCGTGCCTCCTCGAGGAGACGAGGACCTCGAAAGGCTCGACGCTGCGGAGGCATTGATGGAAGCGGGGGCCAGGGAGGGTGCCGTACTCGAGCCGGGGATCGCGGCGATGGTCCTTGCGCATCCGTCGAGAATCGAGATGCTCTCCAGTCTGTTCTTCGAAGGGGCTTCCCGTTTGGTGGAGCTTTCCATGGCCCGGATTTCATATTCCGTCGCAGGTGGGCGCATGATGTTGCGAATCGAGGGAGCTCTCAGGAGCGAAAATGTCGAATTAGCCAAGGTATTCAAGTTTTATTACACTGACCCATCCGGAGCTCCGGATCTCTGCCTGGCCACCTCGCGACTCATCGCCGAAACGTACGGCGGTGGAATCACGGCGGAACAGGAGAACGAGACCGCAGTAATCGAGCTCATCCTTCCAATCGAGGAACGATGAAGAGAATTCTGATTGTAGATGATGACCACGCGACGAGTGCCGGCATGGCCGACATCGTTGAAGAGTGGGGCTATGAAGCGGAAACGGCCGACAGTGTGGAGACGGGATGGGCATCGGTCACGAAGCTCGTTCCCGACTGCGCGATCGTCGATCTCAAGCTTCCGGACGGCTCAGGCCTGGACCTTCTTAGAAGGATCAAGGAAACCTATCCCGACGTCTCAGTGATCATTCTGACGGGACATGCAACGGTCGACTCCGCTGTGAACGCGCTGAAAGTCGGAGCCGAGGATTACGTGACCAAGCCCGTGGATCTCCCGCGACTGGAGGTCGTGCTCAAGACGATCGAAGACAAGCAGGAGATGAAGCAGGAGATTCTGGAGCTGAGGCGACAGCTGCAGAAGATGGGAGCGCTCGGACATCTGGTCGGCAAGTCCAGGGCGATGCAGAAGCTCTTCGAAGAGATCGAAATGGTCGCGAACACGGACGCCAACGTTTTCGTCGTCGGCGAATCCGGATCTGGCAAAGAGATCGTTGCCAATACGATTCACTCCCTTTCTCGCCGGAAGAACAAACCGTTCATCGCGTTCAACTGCGGCGCGATCTCACCGACGCTGATCGAGTCGGAGATTTTCGGGCACGAGAAAGGTGCTTTCACGAACGCCATCAAGCGCCGCGAGGGTTACTTCGAGATGGCGAAGGGCGGAACGGTGTTTCTCGACGAGATCACCGAGATGCCGCTCGAGTTGCAGGTCAAGCTGCTTCGCGTGCTGGAAGAGTCTCGGTTCAGGCGCGTTGGCGGCAATGAAGAGATCAACATCGACGCCCGGATCATCGCGGCCTCGAACCGCGATCCGGGGAAGGCGATCCTCGATGGGAAGCTTCGGGAAGACCTTTACTATCGGCTGAACGTCTTTCCCATCGACGTTCCACCGTTGCGTGAGCGGAAGGAAGACATTCCGCTCTTTGCGTACTTCTTCCTGGAGAAGCTGAACGAGACGGAGGAAAAGCGGATTGAAACAATCGATCAGGATTTCATCGACGCTCTCGGCCAGTATGACTGGCCGGGCAACGTGCGCGAGTTGCGCAATGTGGTAAATCGGGCATTCATCATGGCCCGAGGCAACACCCTCACAGCCGAATGCCTGCCCGACAAATATCTCGGATCGCGGAGGAAGCGGACGAACAATTCCGTAACGCTTCCGCTCGGTCAGCCGATGGAAGAAGTCGAGCGTATTGTCATAGAAGAGACCCTCAATATGACGGCTGGCGACAAGAAAAAGACGGCGGAAATCCTCGGGATCTCGTACAAGACGCTCTACAACAAAACGAAAAAGTACAAACAGGACGAAGGGGAAGAAGAGGAAGACAAGGATGAAGGATGAAGGATGAAGAATTGAGAATTGAGAATTCAAAATTCAGAAAGCGCAGTGCCCCTTTTCTGAATTCTCAATTCTTCAGATTGGAATATGCGCTGCCGCGCACCAGTTGGCTGTACCCGTTTCAGATAGTCAGGAGCCCAGGTTGGCAAAGCACCTCGTCATAGTCGAGTCGCCCGCAAAGGCGAAAACGATCAACAAGTTCATCGGGAAGGACTACACCGTGAAGGCTTCGGTGGGTCACGTGCGGGATCTCCCGAAGAGCGAGCTTGGTGTGGACGAGGTAACGTTTCTGCCGAAGTACGAGGTGCTCGAAGGTAAAGAGAAGGTCGTGAGCGAGCTGAAGGCTGCCGCCAAGAAAGCCGACACCGTATTCATCGCATCGGACCCTGATCGCGAAGGCGAGGCGATCGGCTGGCACGTGATGAACATCCTGGGCAAGGATGCCTCGAAGGTCAAACGGATCCTGTTTCACGAGATCACCAAGAACGCCGTCCGCAAGGCGATCGACCAGCCGCTCGAGATCGACATGAACAAGGTCAACGCGCAGCAGGCCCGCCGCGTGCTCGATCGTCTCGTCGGTTACAAACTCTCGCCTCTTCTCTGGGACAAAGTGCGCCGCGGTCTATCCGCAGGGCGCGTGCAATCTGTCGCGCTGAAAATGATCGTCGAGCGCGAAGAGGAAATCATCGCGTTCATTCCGGAAGAGTACTGGACGTTTGCCGCGAAGCTGAGTGCATCAACACCTCCGCCTTTCATCGCGAAACTTTCGAAAATCGACGAAAAGAAAGCAGAAGTTCCGAACGAGGAGCAGGCGCGGAAGATCGAGGCCGCACTCAAGAACGGATCTTACGTCGTAGAGAAGATTGCGCGAAAAGAGAAGAAACAATCGCCGGGAGCACCGTTCACCACCTCGAAGCTGCAGCAGGAGGCGTACCGCCGCTTCAAGTACCCGGTGAAGCGGACGATGTCGATCGCGCAGAAGCTGTACGAGGGCAAGGAGCTCGGTGAGTATGGCCACGTGGGACTGATCACCTACATGCGTACGGACTCGACGCGCGTGTCTGATGACGCAATCGCCGAAGTCCGCGAGTACATCGGCAACCGTTACGGCGAGGACATCCTCCCCGAGAAGCCGAACGTCTATAAGTCCAAGAAGAGCGCGCAGGAAGGGCACGAAGCGATCCGTCCCACGTCCATTCAGTACGATCCCGACAAGATCGCCGCGCACCTCACGAAAGAGGAGTACAACCTCTACAAGATGATCTTCGAGCGCTTCGTCTCTTCACAGATGAAGCCCGCGCTCTTCGATGTCACCGACGTCGACATTCAGAACGCGAACCTCACGCTGCGTGCATCGGGAGAGGTTCTGAAGTTTCCTGGATTTCTCTCGATCTTCCGCGACAGCGTGGAGACCGAAGAAGGAGCCGACCCGGAAGCCGACGACAGCAAGCGCGCCGAAGACGCGGCGAAGATGCTTCCGCAGATGACCGAGGGTGAAGTTCTCGAGTTCAAGAGTCTCGACACCAGGCAGATGTTCACCCAGCCGCCGCCGCGCTTCACGGAAGCGACGCTCGTGAAGGCCCTGGAAGAGAACGGCATCGGACGACCGTCGACGTATGGCTCGATTCTCACCACGATCCAGACTCGCGATTACACCTTCAAGGATGAGGGTAAGTTCCAGCCTACCGAGCTGGGGAAGATGGTCGCGAAGCTTCTTCGGGAATCGTTCGGTGACCTCATTGACGAGAAGTACACGGCGAAGATGGAAGAGGAGCTCGACAGCATCGAAGAAGGCACGCTCGACTGGATCAAGTCCCTGCGCGAGTTCTCCGGAAAATTCAACTCGGATCTCGAGCGCGCGAAGACCGAGATGACCAGCGTCAAAGGCGCTGGAATCGCGACAGAAGAAGTCTGCGAGAACTGCGGCGCGCCGATGAACATCAAGTTCGGCAAGTTCGGTGAGTTCCTCGCGTGCACGAACTATCCCGAGTGCAAGACCACGCGGGAGGTAGGTCCTAAGGCTGCTTCCGCACAGACGGAACCCGAAGAGCAGGTCATCTGCGACAAGTGCGGGAAACCGATGACTCTCAAGCGCTCGCGCTTCGGCCAGTTTCTCGCATGCACCGGCTACCCCGACTGCAAGAACACCAAGGACCCGAAGCTGCTCAACATCGGAGTCGGCGAAGAACCGCAGCCTCCCTGCGAGAACTGCGGCAAGGAAATGGTCCTCAAGAGCGGCCGGTACGGACCGTTCTACAGCTGCTCCGGTTATCCGGACTGCAAGACGATCCGCAAGATCGGCGGCAAGGGCGGCACGCCCCCGAAGCCGACGGGCGTGAAGTGCCCGACGTGCGAAGAGGGTGAGCTCGTCGAGCGACGCTCACGACGTGGCGTGTTTTACTCCTGTTCGCGGTATCCGAAATGCGACTTCTCGCTCTCGAATCGCCCGGTCGATCGGAAGTGTCCGCAATGCGGCGCCGCGTATCTGGTCGAGAAAGAAACCAAGCGCGAGGGGCACATCGAGCTGTGCAACCAGTCCGAGTGCGACTATCGCGCTGCGGCCCCCGCCGCGTCGGCCTGACGCGACAGACTCGCGAGAAACTCGCGAACGGGCGGCGTGATCAGGTGGTAATCAATCAGAAATGCATCGTGCCCGTTGTGTGTCTCTATATCGAGGTGCGTCGAAGGCAAGCCGAGCGAATGAAAAGCGCTCTGCACCTTTGCGACTTCGGTCGTCGGAAAGAGCCAGTCGGTGTCGAATGACAACAGCAGCGACGGCGCGCGGTACGCCTCGAACGCGACCTCGAGAGTTTCGTACTGTTCGGCCAGATCCATTTCGTCCATCGCGCTCTGAATGCGTATGTACGAATTGGCGTCGAACGTCCCGGCGAACTTCCGGCCCTGATACTCGAGATAGGAATCGATCTCAAACTGAGCCGTCGGAACCCGGCGCCGCCGGCCGAACTTGTCCTCGAGTGCCTGGTTCGACAGATAGGTCATGTGGCCCACCATGCGCGCGAGCTCGAGTCCGCGCAGCGGCTCTGCCCGATCGTAATAGTCGCCGCCGTTGAATGAGGCGTCTCCCTCGATCAGTTTGCGGCCGATCGTGTGCCATGCGATTCCCTGAACCGGGACGGCCGACCCGGCTGCCATCGCGATGATCGATCCGATCCGCTCGGGATACAGCGCGCACCACATGAGAACCTGCATGCCGCCGAGTGAACCGCCAGCAATCGAATGGAGCCGCTCGATCCCCAGATGATCGAGCACGATCTTCTGCGATTCGACGGCATCCTCGATGGTCACCCAGGGATATCGCGAGCCGTAGGGAATTCCTGTCGCCGGATCGAGGGACCCGGGCGCCGTCGTGCCGAAGCAGGAACCCGGAAGATTCACGCAGACGACGAAATACCGGTCGAGATCGATTCCCTTGCCGTAGCCGACCAGCCCATCCCACCATCCCGTCTTCGGGTCATCGCGGGTGAACCTTCCGGCCGCGTGCGGACTCGCCGAAAGAGCGTGGCACACGAGAATCGCGTTGGAGCGCTGTTCATTGAGCTCGCCAAAGGTCTGGTAGGCGATCGTGAACGGCGCAATGGTCTGACCGTGACGGAACCGGAAGCCATCTTCCAGAACGAGCTTCAGGGGAGAGCTCGTTATGAATGTGTCCCCGATGATCTCAGGCCTCGGCATTGCGGCGAGGATAGCAAAAAGCGAGGGGCGAGGGACGAGGGGCGAGGGACGAGGGGCGAGGGACGTTAGGCTAGAGGCTCGAGGCTCGAGATGAGAGGCGGGAGACGGAGAGGCGCGGGTTTCTCGTCCTCGTCTCCTCATTTCTCGTTTGAAATTGCTCCGGCCTCTCTTTTCAGCTGGCCTTCGTAGATTCGGCGCACTTCGTCGAGTGTCGAGATCTCTTCCGGACTCTTATCGGAGCGGAGATTGGCAATGCGGGGGAATCGCAGCGCATATCCCGATTTGTGTCGAGCCGACTCCTGAATGCGGTCGAATGCGATCTCGAGAACGATCTCCGGCCGGACGATATGAACCGGGCCATGGCGCGAAGTCGTGATCTTCCCGAGCCGCACCGTCAGTTGTTCGATCTCGGCATCAGTGAGTCCTGAGTAAGCCTTTCCGATGTTCAACAACTGATCGTCCGAGCGGACTGCAAAGGTGTAGTCCGACAGCACGCTTCGTCGCTTCCCGTGCCCGTACTGCGCCGCGGTGATGACGCAATCGAGAGTTGCGAGTGCCTTCTTGTACTTCAGCCAGGCTTTGCCGCGGCGTCCCGGAGTGTAGAGAGAATCGGCGCCCTTGATCACGAGCCCTTCGTTTCCGCGCGCGCGAGCCTGATCGAACAGTCCATCGATGTGGCTCGCATCCCGGATCTGGCTCTGAGTTGAAGGACGGATTCGTGGCGTCGAGGCGAGAAGCTTACTGAGCCTCGACAGCCTCGTCTGAAGCGGAAGCTCGAAGACAGCCTCATCACCTGCGAAGAGAACATCGAACGCGAAGAAAACGACGGGCGCCTCCGCGAGAAGCTTCTCGCCCGGGCTCTTCCGTCCCAGCCGCTTCTGGATCACGGCGAAAGGGAGAATGCCGTCGCG
The DNA here is from genome assembly GCA_041748075.1 of Thermoanaerobaculia bacterium. Lineage (GTDB taxonomy): Bacteria > Acidobacteriota > Thermoanaerobaculia > Gp7-AA8 > Gp7-AA8 > JBGSYJ01. Next base: position 120,699 of record JBGTDX010000039.1, on the reverse strand, counting down.
AAACGCGACGAGCTCGCCGTCTAGAATGCATGGCTCTGGAAGCTTCGCTGCCGCCGACACGATCTCGGGAAAGCGACTTCCGATCTCATCGAGCGTTCGCGAGTAGATTCGAACATCAGTCCCATTGAAGTGAACCTGCGCCCGGATCCCGTCGTATTTGTCGTCTGCGAGTGCGCCCGTTCCGAGGAGTTCGACGATCTTCTCGGGGTCCTCCGCGGGCTGGGCGAGCATGAATCCGATCGGGCGAAACAGCTGGATGGAGGCTTCATCGAGAGTCCCTGACCGAGCAAGCAGAGCGGTCGTCCCGATATCGCCCACGAACATCTGGGCGCGCCGTACGTCCGCGAGGCGACGACCGAAAGCCTTTGCCACCGCGCTTTCCACAAGGCCCATCTGCAGTCCGATGCGGAACTCGTTGAGGAGGATCTTCGTCACGAATCGCGCGGCCTGGCGGTCGAGCATCCGAAAGAAAGCGGTCAGCAGGGCAGTCTTATCGAGGGAACCGGAGGCGGCGGCGAGCTCATCGAAGAACTCTCCCAGCTCGACGATCGAGAGGTCCCGCTCGACATCTTCCGGAAAGAAGCTCGCGAGCCCGTCTCCCAGGTCCCCTTCGGCCAGCGTCTGCTCCCGGAGGGTAGACTTCGACGTGCCGGTCGCCTCCGCGGCCGCTTCCGCGACGATCGACCACCCCGCCCCCGTGACCCGCTCGTCGCGGCCGGGAAAGGGTGATCCCGTGAAGAAGACTGCCGCCCGCTCGAGAGAGGCATCGTCGAGGCCGGCGAGGTAGCCCGCGAGCAACCGTTCCTTCTCGTTTCGCTTTGTCGTTGCGGCAATCTGGTTGGCTACCGCGGTGAAAGAGCTCAGCATTCGGATGGTCCCGTCACAACGTTCAGTCGCAAATCTGACATAGAATCCGTCCCGAAAAACAAAATCTTCTGCCTGAGGAATGCCAAGATGAAAACAAAAGTAACAGTCGTAGGCGCCGGAAACGTCGGCGCGACCCTCGCGCAGCGAATCGCTGAAAAGGAGCTGGCCGACGTCGTCCTGGTCGACATCGTTGAGGGAGTGCCGCAGGGAAAGGGCCTCGACATGATCGAGTCCGCGCCGGTGGAGCAGTTCGACGCCCGCATCACCGGAACGAATGGATACGAAGAGACCGAGGGCTCGGACATCGTCGTCATCACGGCGGGCCTGCCGCGCAAACCTGGAATGAGCCGCGATGATCTGCTCTGGAAGAACGAAGAGATCGTTGCCGGAGTGACACGCGAGGTCGTGGCTCGTTCACCGGACACGATTCTCGTCATCGTCTCGAACCCACTCGATGCCATGTGTGAAGTTGCGCGGCGCGTGTCGGGCTTTTCTCGTGAACGCGTGATCGGAATGGCGGGCGTGCTCGACTCCGCAAGAATGCGCGCGTTCATCGCCATGGAGTTGGACGTCTCCGTCGAGAATACACACGCGTTCGTTCTCGGTGGCCACGGCGACACGATGGTCCCTCTGCCCCGGTACTCGACAGTTGCCGGAATTCCGATCACCGAACTGATCAGCGAAGAGCGCATCAATGCGATCGTCGATCGCACGCGGAATGGCGGCGCCGAAATCGTGAATCTTCTCAAGACGTCTGCCTGGTATGCGCCCTCATCTGCCACGTGTGAGATGGTCGAAGCCATCCTGAAGGACAACAAGAAAATTCTTCCCTGCGCTGTGTTTCTTCAGGGAGAGTATGGTGTCGACGAGCTCTTCGTCGGTGTGCCAGTGAAGCTCGGCAAGGCTGGAATGGAGCAGATCATCGAGATCAAACTGACCGATGCCGAGCGCTCGGGATTGCAGGTATCGGTCGACGCAGTGAAGGAGCTGGTCGAGAAGCTGAAGACAGATTCCTAGGGAGGTGTCATCCTGAGCGAAGCGAAGGATCCCCTTCCTCGAGGAGTCACGGCAAGTCTTCAGGGGATCCTTCGCTTCGCTCAGGATGACACCCGTGTTCATTTCTCACCACAATGACCGTCCTGTCATTCGCCGGCTCGGGAAGACACACTCTGACCTCCACACGTCTACAACTGGTAGAACGTTTGTCTCCCTTCATCCCAGGCGCTATCATCGAACCATGAAGCGACTCGTCATCGACATCGAAACGGTCGGCACCCCCTGGGAGGAGCACGACCCCTACGTTCGCGAATATCTGATCAAGGGAATGAACGACGCGGAGGCTGAGGAGGAGAAGCGCCGCGGAGCGCTTTCACCGTTCACGGGCCGCATTGTCGCGATCGGCGTAATCAATGCCGACGACAATCGTTCGTGTGTTCTGTACGAGGTCCCCGGTCAGGAAACTCTGGACACTCGCAAAGACGGCAATCGAACCTTCATCTCCGGAAGCGAAAAGCTGATTCTCGAGAAGTTCTGGGATTTCCTGGGTAGAGATGACCGCTTCATCTCCTTCAATGGACGGCAGTTCGATGGGCCTTTCCTTATGATTCGCTCGGCCATCAACGGCGTCGTTCCGAAGCGGGATCTGGTGGGCTACCGGTACAGCTTCCATCCGAACTGCGATCTTCGCGATGCGCTCAATTTCTGCGGGACGATCAATTCGAGGCAGATGCGATTCAACCTCGATCTGGCCTGCCGAGCTTTCGGAATCACGAGCTCGAAGAGCGAAGGAATGGATGGACGAGCGGTCGAATCGCTCTATCGCGCGGGCAAGTACGAAGACATCGCTCTTTACTGTCTGGAAGATGTACGCGCCACCTGCGAGCTGTACCTGCGACTCGCCCCCACGGTGATCGCATTCAACAATGATTTTCGTGCTGCCGAGGAAAGGGACCGGCGCGGCCGGACGGCCGTAGACGCGAGGCAGGGCCGGGAGACGGTCGACGAGAGCAACGCGCTTCTCGTCGATGAGGTGGCTGCCGAGGAACGGCTGGACCTCCAGGCTGAAGAACTGTCCGGCGTCGATGTGCCTGCGAGCTCGACCTGAGCTCGGCTCCCCATCAGCCGGGGTACACTTTCCGCCGTGAAACTGTACCGGTGCCGTATCTTCTCCCCCATCGCCAGCCCCTTCGGCGCGGAACAGGCCGAAGCGACGTATCGATACTACGACGACGGCTACCTTGCCGTCGGTGACGACGGCCGTATCGTCTCAGTGGACGAATGGAGTGCGGTCCGATTGTCCGAGGGTGATGAGGTCGTCGATCTGGGACGGAGTGCACTGATTACACCGGGACTGATCGATACGCACCTGCACGCGCCGCAGCTGGAGATGATCGGGTCGTACGGCGGGGACCTGCTGCAGTGGCTGAACCGGTATACGTTTCCGACAGAAGCGAAGTTCGCAGACGCGGATCACGCGCGTCAGATCGCGACGGAGCTGTTCGAAGAGCTGCCGCGAAGCGGAACGACATCGGCGCTGATCTTCTCGACGCTTCATACCGAGGCAACGAACATCTTCTTCGAGGAAGCAGGGCGTGCCGGAATCCGGGCCATCATCGGAAAGACTCTGATGGATCGGAACGCGCCGGCAAATCTTCAGGAAGAACCCGAAGCGGCAATCGAAGGAAGCCGCGAGCTGATCCGCCGGTGGCATGGACACGATCTTCTGGGATATGCAATCTCTCCCCGCTTCGCGCCGACCTGCAGCGATCAACTCCTGGCAGCGGCGGGAAAGCTCAGAAGCGAATATCCCGACGTCTATGTGCACACACACGTCTCCGAGAACCGCGCCGAGGTCCAATGGGTCAGAGAGTTGTTTCCTGACGCCCGGGACTATGTGTCGGTATATGAAGCCTTCGGCTTACTGGGCAATCGAACGGTTCTTGCTCACGGGGTGCATCTGAGCGACGACGAGCTTCGAATCCTTCACGAAACCGACAGCCGTATCGCGCATTGTCCGAACTCGAACCTGTTTCTCGGAAGCGGACTGTTTCCGCTTCACAAAGTGCTGGCCTCCGGCGTCACCATCGGGCTCGGAAGCGACATCGGAGCAGGGACGACGCCCTGCCTCTTCAACGCCATGGCAGATGCTTACAAAGTACAGCAGATTCAGGGACTCTCCCTGACTCCGTTCGAGCTGTGGTACCTGGCGACCCTTGGAGGCGCGCGAACGCTGTCTCTCGAGAAGATCACCGGGAGCCTCGAAGCGGACAAGGACGCGGACTTTCTGATTCTCGATCTGGAGGCTACATCACTGCTGGCCAGGCGGACTCGCGGGGCCGAAACCATTCACGACCTCCTGGCCGGGATCATCTTCATGGGCGATGACAGGGCAGTGAGCGCCGCCTATGTCCGGGGACGGAAGGTGACCTCCGACTCCCGTCTGCCCGGTTCAGGGTCGTGAGGGGAGCCGGGTCAGGTCCAGCCAGGAACCCGGAACTCACAACCCACAACCCGCAACCGGGTGGGTGGTCGAGCTGCCCGGCACGTGAATTGCGGCTGCTTTCGATATCAGACTCAGGAGGAAGCCATGATACGGCAACAGGCAAAGGTTTATCGCACAGCTCTCGCGTTCTTCGCGGTCGCGTTTCTCTCCGCATCGCTCTTCGGTCAGACCCGCCCAGCGTGGCAGTTGGCGAGCGATGTTCGTGTAGGCGAGCGTGGATCGCTCGTCGGAACGGTGACCCAGGTAAACAGCAGCGGTGCGAGCTTCCTGCTGACTCCCGATGCGGAGACCACGGGCAAGACGGTGAGAGTGACGACCGAAGCCGTGACGACGAGGTATTACGGGTTCGGCACGGGTGCAGAAGTCCTGTCCGGCTCTGTGGGATTCAACTCGATCCGAACTGGCGATCGTCTCCAGGTCACGGGCATCGGTCGCTCGGGTGGGACGCTCAGTTCGACGGACGTCATGCTGCTCGGCAGACAGATCAGTCCCACATCTCCTGCGACGACATCGGGGCAGAGCTTCGAGGGCGTCGTTCGCCAGATCACCCAGGCGGAGAACAGGCTCGTCATCGAAACGACGGACCGGAGGTTGCTGACGGTTTATGGAACAGAGAGCACGCCGGTTTACTACCGCGGCGAAGTCTATCGGATCCGGAACATCGAGGTCGGCGACCGAATCCGCGTGCAGGTCGAATCGAGCCTGAGTGACGGTGTGCGGGCGCGCATCATCGATGTGATTGCGGACGTGAATCTGTCCGACGGTGGCCGGACGCTGACCTCCGTTTCCGGCCGGGTCACCGGAATCGATACGAGAGCCCAGACACTCAGGCTCGATGCAGGTACGCGCGAGGTGCGTGTCGACACGCGTAACGCGCGCGACCCCGAAGGGCGGGCCTTCCGCCTGACGGATCTGAAGGTCGGCGATTCAATCGAAGTCAACGGAACGTTCGATGCCGCGGACAACTTCCGGGCTTCCACGATCCGCCTCGGCACCGGCAGCGGACCGGTTGGGGGATCAACCCTGCCCACTTCTCCGACGTCACCTGCCGCAGGAGGTCGGGTGTTCGAAACGCTGGTGATCTACGGGACCGTACAGCGCGCGCTCGGCAGCGTGGAGAACATGCAGGTTCGCGACACCGACAGCGGCAGGGATCTCGAGGTCCATCTCGTGGGTGACTTCGTCGTCCGCCTCGTCAACGGCAGCTACGTGACGGCGGATCAGCTCGCGGTGGGGACGCGTGTGGTCATCCAGGCGTTCCGTGATCGGGATGGGCGATACATCGCGCAGACGATCCGGACGCGGTAAGAGACAGACGGAGAACCAGGAATTTAGAATCGTAAAAATAACTTATTCTCCGCAACGCCACCCTGGAGGACGATTCGATGAGCGGTCCCTCGACGTTGGAACTGTTGCCCGGCACTGCAGGTCCGGATGCCACACCGCCGCTCGCTGTGTGCAATGGTCGAATCGAGATCGAGAAAGCGCGACGGACTAAGAAGTTCCGGGATCTTTTTGACGGAGTGATGCTCCTGGCCCTGGACTATCTGTTTCTCTCATGGCCTGGCGCGCACGTCCCATTCCTCAACCGCAGCCAGTCTCTGACGCTGCTCGTGGCGCTGCATGTGGTGTTGATCGGCTACTGGATCATCTCCCGTGAGCTTCCTCCCTGGCGTGCAAAGCGGATCGCTGCGACGTGGGCGCCCGAGGAGCGTGGTCGGATGGGGAGGCACTGAAGTGGCGTCAGCCAGTCTCTCGCTCAGGATGACACATCGATCGGTTCTGCACGGGAAGGATCAAATTCTTCAGATGGCCTCGCGAAAAGAAATCGTCCGGTGATGCTGCGAGGATTCGCAGCGACTTCCCGGGGAGTTCCTTCAGCGACGAGCTGACCACCTCCGTCACCGCCGTCCGGCCCGAGGTCGATCACGTGATCGCAGGCTTCGATCAACTGGAGATTGTGCTCGATCACCACGACCGAGTTGCCCCGTTCGACGAGATCTCGCAGCGTCGTGATCAGTTGACGGACATCGCTGGAGTGAAGGCCGGTCGTCGGCTCGTCGAAGAGAAAGAGCCTGCGGGTCATATTCTTTTCTCCGACGAGGAACGAGGCGAGCTTGAGTCTCTGAGCTTCACCTCCCGATAGCGAGGCCGTCGATTGACCGAGTTGCAGGTAGCCGAGCCCGACCGAGCGCAGCGCGTCCAGTTTTCTGACGACAGCGCGCTTGTCGATGAAGAACCGCAGCGCCTCATCTACGGTCATTTTGAGGATGGCATCGACGTTCCTGTTCTTGTACATGACCTTCATGACCTTCTCATTGAAGCGCCGTCCACCACAGGTATCGCAGACGACTTCCACGTCGGCCAGGAACTGCATGTCGATGATGACGAATCCAGCACCCTCGCACGTGGCGCAGCGCCCGCCGGTCGTGTTGAACGAGAACATGCCGGGAGTGACTCCGTTGAGCTTAGCGCTGGCACTGCCTGCGAGCAGCTTTCGGATCTCGTCCCATGCTTTGATGTAGGTGGCGGGGTTGGAACGGCTCGATCGGCCGATGGGACTCTGATCGACGAACTGAATGTCGTCGACGTGCTCTACGCCTTCGATGCGGGTAAACTTGCCGATGTCGAGCTTCGATATACCGCGAAACACCCGCTGGTAGCCGTTGAACAGGCAATCGCGAATGAGGGTAGTCTTGCCGGATCCCGACACACCGGTAATCGCCACGAGTCTGTTGAGTGGAATGGATACGTCGATGTCCGTCAGGTTGTGTTCCCGCGCTCCCACGACGGTGATGCTATGAGACTCATCAGAAGCGGAACTTTCTGCCTCGGGTAGAGAATCTGGCGGGTTGTCCGAGTCAGGGCTGGTCCAGGTATCGGCGCTTCCAGCGAAAAGAACCCTGCCGCCGAGCTCCCCTGCGCCGGGCCCCAGCTCGACGATGTAGTCGCCGCCGGCGATGACCGTAGGATCGTGTTCGACGACGACGACGGTGTTCCCCCCGTTACGAAGACGCCGGAGTACAAAGAGCAGCCTTTCACTGTCGCGTGCGTGAAGACCGACAGTCGGCTCATCGATGACATAAAGCGTTTCGGTCAGTGAGCTGCCGAGGGCAGACGCGAGGTTGATGCGCTGGGACTCTCCGCCTGAGAGAGTTCGAGTCTGACGGTCGAGCGTCAGATAGGTCAATCCTACTTCGTCAAGGTAGACGAGCCGGTTGAGAATCTCGCGACGGAGATGTCCTGCAATTTTCTCTTCTGCTCGAGTGAGCGGAAGGTACTCCCAGAAGTGGCGTGCTTCGCCGACATGCATCGCGAACAGGTCCGCGACAGTAAGCTGCCGGAACCGCACGTTCCTGCCGGCAGGCCCGATGCGCGACCCTTCGCATGTCTGGCAGGTGGTGTAGTTTCTGAACCTGGCCAGCATGACGCGAACGTGGATTTTGTACTTCTTCGTATCCAGCCATTCGAAGAAGCCTTTGATCCCGTACCATTTCCCGCGTCCCGAATAGAGGATGTCCCATTCGGTCTCGGTCAGGTCGTCGATCGGAACGTCGAGGCGCAACTTGTGTTTCTTTGCAGCAGCTTCGAGGTCTTCGTAGCAATCCTCGTAACCGGGAGAGTTCCACGGCGTGATGGGTAACTCGTTGAGACGTTGGGAACGCACTGGGATCACCTTGTCCATATCGATCCCTATGATTCGGCCGTACCCCTGGCAGTCACCGCACGCGCCAAGGGGCGAGTTGAACGAGAAGAGGTGAGGCGTTGGCTCCGGAAACTCGTCTCCGCAATGGTTGCACGAGAACGATGCGTAGTAGCGATGGCTCGACCAGCCTTCGGGCGCCTCTTCCAGAACGTGGATCAGGCCTCCCGTCAGGGAGAACGCCTGCTCGATCGCGTCGGCAATCTGCTCCTGCGACGACGCGGAGATGCGGAACCGGCCGAGTACCACATCCACGGAGTCAAGCCCACTCACGTCGATCTCTTTGAGATCGGCCACAGCGCCATCGAGCCAGATCCGATAGTAACCGCCCTTGACGAGCTGCTGCAGAACGGCGTTTCGTGTCTCATCGGAGAAGACCAGTGGTGCGAGTACAGCCACCCTTGCTCCATTGAGCGTTTTCATGACCGTTCGCGTGACCGATTCGGCGGTTTCCCTGGCGACTTTCGTGCCGCAGGTAGGACAGAACGTCTCGCCGCAGTACGTCATGAAGAGGCGGATGTAATCTGCGAGCTCCGTTGCCGTCGCCACGGTGGAGCGGGCATTCTTGACCGAGTTCTTCTGCTCGATGGCAAGCGCGGGAAGAATGCCGTCGATGAAATCGACGTCTGGACGCTCCATCCTTTCGAGAAACTGTCGCACGTACGTCGACATCGACTCGACGAACCGTCGTTGTCCCTCCGCGTAGAGCGTGTCGAAGGCGAGCGATGATTTGCCCGATCCGGAGGGCCCGGTCACGACGGTCAGCTGGCGGTGAGGAACGTCGACCGAGACGTTCTTGAGATTGTGAGTCCGCGCGCCGCGGATGGAGATGACCTTCGAGGACATGAACGGTGGCCAAAACGCCCGGCGAGAGTCGAATGTTCCGTCCCCCGTCCATACGGTTTTGGGTTCCGGGTTCTGGGATGTGCGTGTGAACAAACGACACTGCACAAAGTCTTCGCAGAGTCACGGGCAGACCCGAGAAACCCACAACCCACAACCCAGAACCCAGAACCGGGTGGGCGGGAGGGTTCACACTCGGATCGAGTGCCGCAGATAGAAGTTGTAGCTGCCCAGTCGTTCCCGGAGCCTGGAGACGATCTCGGGCGCCAGCCCCTGTCCGGAGGCTGCAACGTTTGCCTCGACCTGACGGACGTTCCTCGCGCCGGGTATCACCGTGGAGACCGCATCGTTGGCGAGAATGAATCGCAGGGACGCCTCTCCGAGGGTACGGGCCGCGCCCCCGACGATGCCGCGGATCTCATCCACGCGTTCGATTGCCTCCTCGAGCCTTCGAGGCGTGAGAAAGTTCTGCCGGACGTCGTTGGCGGGAAAGGTCGTGTCAGGACGGAACTTTCCGGTGAGGAGTCCTGAAGCGAGGGGTACGCGCGCAATCACCCCGAAGTTATGCTCCTTCGCCAAAGGGAGCAGTTCATCCGCGGGAGCCTGATTGAGGATGTTGTAGAGAACCTGCAGCGTGTAACCCCAGCGCTGCCGGATGATCTCGGTCCCATCCTGAGGGAGAGTCACCGAGGTTCCCCAGTAGCGGATCTTCCCGAGACTCTGGAGCATTTCCATCGCTTCCTGAATTTCTTCGCGGCGCAGTTCAGCAAGGGTGGGGTTGTGCACCTGATAGAGATCGACGTAGTCGGTCCGGAGACGCTTGAGAGAGCCATCGATCGCATAAAAGATGTGCTGCTTGGAGAAGTCCTTGAGGTGTTCGCCCGCCGAGGTCTTCACATTGCCGACTTTTGTGGCGATGACGGCATCGCTTCGCTTTCTCGAAAGAACCAGGCCCAGAAGGGATTCGCTGCGCCCATGGCCATAGATGTCGGCAGTGTCGAAGAAGTTCACGCCCAGATCGCGGGCGCGGCGGATGGCCGCAAGGGAATCCTCGTCCGACGTGTTCGGCCAGCCGACAGGAAAGCCCGCGACGTCCATCGCGCCGCCGATGGCCCACGCGCCAAAGCCGATCTCACTGACGCGGATTCCGGTGCTCCCGAGTGTCCTGTACTCCATCGATAGGGCTCACGCCTCCTGGCAAAACGAGCGACGACTGTCCAAAAAAGACCAGGAACAGTGTAGCCCAAGCTAAAGAATGAAGAATTGAGAATTCAGAATTCAGAAAGGGGCACCGCGCTTTCTGAATTCTGAATTCTCAATTCTAAATTCTTTAGCCTACAGCGTGATCTGACGCACATCCTGCATCTCCCGGAACGAGCGCAGGAAGTTCAGCGTTTCCACATCCAGGGGTGTATCGATCGTCACGATCGCAAGGGCCATCCCGCCCTCGGCTGCCCGCGCGAGGTTGTACTCGGCGATGTTGATGTCGCGGTCACCCAGAATCGTACCGACCTTTCCCACGACGCCAGGCACGTCGCGGTTCAGGATGTAGATCAGGTGACCTTCCGCCTTGAACTCGACGCGGAAGTTGTTCACCGAGACGATTCTTCCGATTTTTTCGCTGAACAGAGTCGCCGAGATGCAGACTTCTCCGTCGTCAGATGCTGCCCGGAACGTGATCAGGTTCGTGTAGTCGACAGGCTCCGGATAGACCGTGGAGCTGACCTGTACCCCTCTTGCAGCAGCGAGGCTCTCGGCGTTCACGTAGTTGACCGAGTCGGCCATGTATGGGGTGAGTACACCCTTGATGGCGGCGACCGAAAGGATCCGGGTCAGATGTTCTTCGATGCCCCAGAGCTCGATACTCGCCCGGGTCAGCGGCTTTTCGATGAGCTGCGCGGCGAAGAGTCCCAGCTTTTCGGCCAGGTCGATCATCGGTGCAGCGGTCGCGTCCGCCAGCCCTTCGAAAGGCAGGTTGACCGCCGAGACGAAGATGGATCCGTGCAGCGCCTCGATCACCATCTCGGTCGTCTGTACTGCCACGCGATCCTGCGCTTCGATCGTGTTCGCCCCGATGTGCGGCGTGAGGATCACATTGGGCGCGTTCAACAGCGGGTGATCGCTTCCCGGCGGCTCCTGTTCGAAAACATCGATAGCAGCGGCAGAGACTTTGCCGGACCGGAGAGCCTCTGCAAGGTCGTGTTCAACGTAAATGCCTCCTCGAGCGCAATTGATCAGAACAACACCATGCCTCATTCGCCCAATCTCGGCCGACGAAATCATTCCTCTCGTTTCTTCAGTCAACGGCGTGTGGACAGTGATCATCTCCGACTCCGTGAGCAGGCGTTCGAAGTCGACGGCCTCGGCTCCTACCTTATCAGCCGCTGCCGATGCTATGTACGGGTCATGAGCGAGGACGCGCATGCCGAAACTGCGCGCGCGGGTGGCCACTCGGCTTCCAATGCGTCCGAACCCGATCACGCCCAGCGTCTTGCCGTTGAGTTCGACTCCCATGAACTGCGAACGTTTCCACTCCCCCGCCTTGACCGAAGCATGGGCCATGGGAAGGCTGCGGCAGACACCGAGCATCATTGCCATGGTGTGCTCAGTCGCCGAAAGGATATTTGCGGTCGGAGCATTGATGACAAGAATCCCCCGCTCGGTCGCAGCGTCGACGTCGACGTTGTCGAGACCTACGCCGGCCCGTCCGACCACGCGAAGTCTCTGCCCCGCGCCGAGGAGCTCCTTCGTGATCGGGGTGCCGCTGCGGGTGATCAGGGCATCAGAAGCTGAGACTGCTTCGAGAAGCTCCGAGCCTTTCAGGCCGGGTCTGTAGTCGAGCTCAACTCCGGAAGCTCCGCGGATGAGCGAAAGGCCGGATTCGGCCAGCGTGTCGGTGACGAGAACTCGATAGATCATAGCATGCGTGCGGAACGTCGCTGGTTCCGGCTCACCCGCCTGCAGCCTCATCGAGAGCATCGAGCATCGTGTTGAGCGAGGTGGCGCTGACATCTCCCATGTGGCCGATGCGGAATGTGTCTTCCTTCCATTCACCGTATCCGCTTCCGAGGGTGAAACCGATCGCGCGCATTGCGTCGAGAAGGTCCTTCGGTGCGATCTTTCGGGGCCGGAGCGCACTCACGGAGGGAGATGCATGGGAGATCGGAGGAATGAGATCGGCAAAACGTGACGTGCGCTCGATCGTGGTGTCACGCAGGGCAGTGTGGCGCGCCCAGCGACGCTCGAGTCCTTCTTCGCGCAGAATGTGTTCGAGTTGCCGGGCGAGAGCGAAGCAGTGCGGGATCGACGGCGTGAACGGCGGCCCGCCGGCCTCGGCGTGCTTGCGAAACGTCAGCAGGTCGAAATATGTACCGCGATAGGTTTTCTTCCTGGCGGCTTCCATCGCGCGTTCTGAGACCCCGAGCACGGTGAGCCCGGGAGGAAGTGCCAGCCCTTTCTGAGTGCTGGCGATGCAGATGTCGACTCCCCATGCGTCGAATTCGAGGGGTGCGCTTCCGAGAGAGGAAACAGCATCGACGAGAATCAGTGTGTCTTCCGATTCGGCACGGACCACCTCGGTCAGCGCCTGGAGATCGTTCAGCACCCCGGTAGACGTCTCATTGTGGGTGATGGTGACCGCGTCGTAGTGTTGCCGCCGCCCTGTGAAGTGCGTCGCAAGCCTCTCCGGGTCGACTGGCTGCCCCCAGGGATGATCGAGATGGTCGACTTCCAGGCCGAGCTGTTCTCCGATCTTCGCCCACCGTTCGCCAAAAGCTCCGCAGGTCGTGACGAGTACGCGCCGAGGAACCACATTGAGGAGCGCGCCCTCGAGTAGTCCCGTCCCTGAGCTGGTGGCGACATAAGTGTGCTGGCTCGTTCGGAACAGCTCCCGCAGGTCATTCAGTATCTTCTGAAAGATTTCCCTGAACTCAGCGCTCCGATGGCCGATCATCGGCCGTCTCATCTCGTCGAGAATTTCGGGACGCACCCATGTCGGACCCGGGATGAAGAATCTGGACTCGTTCGGATTCATGAAGTTTCCTCGAGAATCATCGGGAGCAGTCCCGCCAGCGACGGCTCGTCGATGTAGGCGCCGGCGATCTGCCGGACACGCTCGCGCATTGTAACTCCCCCGAATCCGACAAAAAGATCGACCGCTCCGGCGGCCTCTGCATCCGTGATACCGTCTCCGATCAGCAAAGCGCGGCCATGGCTGCGTGCTCGCACGTCGCGGATCACGACAGCCTTTCCCCCGCTCCTCGTGAGAAAGGAGCGCCGGTCATAGTCCCTGTACTCTCCGTGAGAGTCGAATTCGAGCCGGACCGCATGAACTGCCGAGCGCCGGATTCCCAGCTGTTCAGCCAGAGGAACGATCGCCTGCTCGATTCCGGCTGTCACCAGGTGGACCACTGCACCAGCCTGATGAAGCGCCGTGATCACGTCGCTCGCTCCCGGCACCAGTCGTTTCCTGTATTCGTCAGATAGTCGTTCGATATCGGAGACGCCCGGTCGAATGATCTCGAGTCGTCGTCCGTAGACTTCATCGAGCGGAATGTCGCCGTTCATCGCGGATTCGGTTAAACGCACGACTTCCTGGTTTCCTTCTGCCAGAAAATCGATGCCCTCGAGCGCCGCCAGCGTGGAGTCGACATCGAAGAACACGAGACGAAAGCGAAGAGTCAGATCGCCCCCGATCGTGTCGCCACGCGACCGGAAGAGACCAGCCCGACCAGATCCGAGAAAGCGTCCAGGAAGTAGTCCGGCATTGCATCACGCAACTCTTCCCGCGAGGCCGATCCCGTTGCCAGTACAGCCACATCGATCCCTGCGTTCCGGGCTGCCGAGACGTCGACGGGCATGTCTCCAACGAAAAGCACGTCGATGGCTTCCAAACCGAGCGGCTCGAGTGCGAGCTCCACATGCCTGCGGTCGGGCTTTCGCGCCCGGGCGACATCAGGACCGATGACAGCCGCGAAGTGTCTTCCCGCGCCGAGGGCATCGAGAATCTTTCGGGAAAAGTGAGTCGGCTTGTTGGTGCATACCGACATGATGAGACCCATGCCGGCAAGATCTTCCAGGGTGGCCTCGACCTGATCGAGCAGGCGTGACTGCCCGCTGCAGACCGCGTCATAGTGATTCTCAAACAGACTTCTGGCATTCTGGGGAACTTCATCCGTGTCGAAAGCCCTGCAGAGAAGGCGCTCCACGCCGTCCCCGACGAACGCCCGGATCTGATTTGCCTCGAGCGATGAGTATCCAAGGGCATGCCGAGCATGGTTGATCGACTCGGCAAGAGCCGCGTACGAATCGACGAGTGTTCCGTCAAGATCGAAGATCACTCCGCGATACGAGGTATTCATTGCTCGAGGATTCTATCCAGAAAGCCTGCCAGTCCGTCGATATCATCGTGGGTGAAATTCGGCACGCCGGCCAGCGATGCACCGACGCAGGCGATCACTGTCGCGTCCGGCGGAGGAACCGCAGAGCCCGTCTGCCCTACCAGGACCTTCGGCCAGGCTTCGAGACTTTTGAATCCCTCGATCATCAGGAGAGCGCCGTCGATCCTGCCTGTCAGGTCCGAAGGTTTTTCCCAGGCGAAGCGAGCGGGGGGAATGGCGTTTGAGGCAGGTCTGAAGACGATGGCCTCACCGGTGCCAGCGAGGATTGCGCTGCTCGCACCGGCGCGAAGGAATCGAGCCGTGTCGCCTTCGGCATCGCGACTATCGAGAGCATGGTGCGTGTGTTTGATGGCGGCCACCTCGACTCCGAGGCTCTTGAAATGCTCGATCAAACGACAGATCAGTGTCGTTTTCCCGGAATCCGAATAGCCGGCGAACGCGACGGCCCGCTGCATCATGAAACGAGACTGTAACGGAATGAGACCAGTCCCGCGAAATCCTGAGGGCGGTCTCGAGCGTTGTCGTCTTCATGCGAAGAGCTCCCGTCGTTCTCCTTCTGGTTGGTATATGGGCATTTTCACTGTCAGGACAGGAGGCTTCGCCCGCGTCTGCGACTGCGCCGGAGGGTCTGACTCTGGAGGTCACTCCCCTTGGCGACGGCGAAGGTCTCGTGGTGTCCCGACTGACGTTCCGACTCCGGCTCGACGATTCCGTTCCGCCGGCTACACCCCTGGTCATCCAGGGTTCGGTTCTTCAGAAGAATGCGGTCGTTCGCAACTTTCGATATGCCCTTCTTCCCAGCCAACGCGAGGTCGTCACCTTTGTCCAGTCCTTACCGGTCGGTGAGGTCGAGATCGATGCCCGGCTGTTGATACCGTTCGAGGTGCAAGCCCCTATGATTCTTGCCAGGGTCCTGCACCCGGTGTCGGTCGCGCTGACGAACCAGCCGTATGAAGCTTCTGAGGATGACGGCGCGGAAGGGATCCTGGCCGAAGGAATCGTGCCGGAGACGTCCGGAGCCATCCGAATCATTCCGCCTCGCCGTGACCTCGCGCCGAATCTTTTTATCGTCGACGTCGATACAAAACCTCCGGTTCAGCGGGTCGAGTTCTGGGTCGACGAAAAGAAAATCTTCACCAAGAATGCACCGCCGTACCGGGCAGAGCTCGATCTCGGCGCAATCCCGAAACGAGTCGAGGTCAAGGTCGTCGGCTACGATCGTGCCGGGAGGTACATCGACGCAGAGACCTTCGTGGTGAACGAGCGGGAGACTCCTCTCGAGGTGAAGATCACGCGGACGGTCACGCCGGACGGAATCTCCCATTTCAAGCTCAATATTCAGAATCCGCGAAACGTTCCGCTGAAGGACATCGCGCTGTTCGCTGGTGACCAGAAGCTCATCGAGTGGGAACGGCCGCCTTACGCGTTCTCGATTGCCAACGCGCAGCTCGATGGTGTCGAGTTCGTCCGTGCCTCGGCCACGGATGATGCAAATTACGAGGCGTCCGATCTCGTTTTTCTCGATGGAACCAGATTCTCAGAGGAGATCGAAGTCAACCTGGTGGAGCTGCCTGTTTCGGTGGTGAACGCCGCGGGTGCTGCCATCGTCGATCTGCAGCGCGAAGATTTCCGGGTGATGGAAGACGGCAAGCCCCAGAAGATCACGTCGTTCGGCTTCTCGACCAATCTTCCGATCAGCGTCGGAATACTCGTGGATCACTCCGGGAGCATGAAGCCGAGGCTGGATGAAGCGCGAAAGGCAGCGATCGCATTTTTTCAGGACATCATCTCGCCGAAGGATCGAGCGTTCTTCGGAGCATTCGCGTGGGATCCTTCGAGTATCTCCCCCTTCGTCTCGAATGTCGAAGCGCTGAAGAGTCAGGTGGTCTCGATGCCCGAGGCTGAGGGCGGAACCGCTCTCTACGATGCGATCGTCAGCGGTCTGTATCGCTTCCGTACGGTATCCGGGCGCAAGGCGTTGATCATGGTCAGCGACGGCGAGGATACTGTTTCCCGCCTCACGTACGACGACATGATGAAGTATGTGCGCGCTTCCCGCGTGCCCATCTACTTCATCGGGATCGGAATCTCGTCGCTCAACTTCACAGTGACGTCCCGAATGAGGAGTATCTCCGCCGAGACGGGAGGGGTGGCCTACTTCATCAGAAACGTCGACGACCTTTCGACAACGTATGAAGCGCTCGAGGCGGAGCTTCGCTCCCAGTATCTGATCGGCTATTACGCGGAGTCGACGAGAAAAGACGACAAGTACCGGGCAATCGAGGTACAGACGGCGCGCGACGGGGTGAAGGTGCGGACGATCCGCGGCTACGTGCCGTAGATTTGCCTGCATGGCTAACCCTTGCCGTTGACTATTCAGGTTTTTTTTTCATTTCCTCGCGACGCTTCGTCGCCCAGCCGGCGATCGTTTTCTGCGGTGTGCGTGAGAGCGCGAGTGCGTCGGGCGGAACATCTTTCGTGACTGTCGAGCCCGCACCGACGTAAGCGCCGGCGCCGATCGTCACCGGCGCCACCAATTGGGAATCCGACCCGATGAACGCACCGGCGCCGATGGTGGTCTTGTGTTTGTTGACGCCATCATAGTTGCAGGTGATGGTTCCCGCTCCGATGTTTGTATCTGCACCCACTTCTGCGTCGCCGATGTAGGAAAGATGTGAGGCCTTAGCTCCGTCGCCGAAGGTTGCCTTCTTAGTTTCTACGAAGTTCCCGACTTTGACGGACCGTCCCAGGACGGTGCCGGGGCGGAGGTGAGCGAAGGGACCGACGGATGCATGGTCGGCAATAGTCGCCTCCTCCGCAACTGTGGATGTGCGCAGGGTGACGTGGTCGCCGACCTCGACATTCTTCAGATGCACCCCGGGCTCGATGATGCAGTGCCGGCCGATCGTCGTCGTTCCTTCGAGTGTGACGAAGGGATGGACGATGGTGTCCGCGCCGATCCGGACGGAGCTGTCGATCGATACGGCCGAGGGGTTGCGGAACGTCACTCCGTCGCGCATCAGCTCGTCTACGTGCCTCCTTACGAGCTCGGCCTCGACCGTTGCAAGCTCCGCGCGCGAGTTCACGCCGAGAGTTTCCACTGGATCCTCCGCCACCATTGCGCCGGCTGACTTGCCGTTACTTTTCAGTCTTGCGATGACATCGGTGAGGTAGTACTCCCCCTGGGCGTTGTTAGTCGAGAGCGTGGAGAGAGTCTCGAAAAGGTCGCGCGCTTCGAAGACATAGATACCGCCGTTGACCTCGTTGATGAGGAGCTCCTCGTCCGAGGCGTCCTTCGCCTCGACGATACGAAGCAACTCGCCATTCGAACCGCGAACGATCCGTCCGTAGAGTGCCGGCTCGTTCAGGATCATCGTCAGGAGGGTCGCTGCATTCCCGCTCCGGCGGTGCTCGGTGATCAGTCCTTCGAGAGTCTCCCTGCGTGTGAGTGGCACGTCACCCGAGAGGACCAGCACGGTTGACCCCTGAACGGAAGACCCGAGCTCGGCGGCTGCCTGCAACACCGCATGACCGGTTCCGAGTTGGTCCTCCTGCACGACGTAGCGAGCCCTCTCGCCGCAGTGTTCTTTCACGGACTCACGCTGGTGGCCTATGACCAGAATCGGTTTCCTGTCAGTCAGCGATTCGGCGAGATCCAGAACGTAGTCCACGATCGCCCGTCCCGCTGCTGCATGCAGGATCTTGATCGTTTCCGATTTCATCCTGGTGCCGAGACCGGCCGCCAGGATCACCGTTTCGATGCTTTGACTTTGATCGTTCATCTGATTCCCCAGCAGCAATTTGAATGCCTCAGCGGGCTCGGTCAGGGCAATGCCGCCCGGCGGACATAGATCACCGCATTGTGGTCGGCATAGGATCGCTCCCATTCCGGCTCCTTTTCGAGAGCGTAGTCCAGATCTGAACGGGAGTTGATCACGAACTGGCCGATTTTCCACTCGTCGATTCGCTGCCGCCATCCCGGCAGCTGGCCCATGATCGTTATGTAATCCATCAGGACCCGCTCATCGTAAATGATGTCTGCGCGCGCATCGATGAAGACGGTCTGCTCCGGGTACAGACGCCACACCAGATAACCACCCCATTCAAATGTACTGAACGTGCGCTCCGGCGAGATCCGGCTCCGGATATGGTCGGCCGCGCCCGCTGGATATCGATGACGTTCAGTACGTTCCAGGTCGACTCTCGAAAGTGCTCGGGAGAATACGCCTGCAAATGCGAACGCAACCGCGAGAATCAAGACCATATTCAGCACCGCTCGCATTGCCTCCGAGGGCGCTCGGTTGATGCGGGCGAGAGCCGGTCTCTGCGAGGTGGTGTCCCGGATCCAGGCGCTGGAGTACTCTGCGATCAACGGAGAGATCGCGACAACCCACAACGCGATATGACGGATCTGTGAAAGCGCGAGATGGGTGAAGCCGATCATCAGAAGCACATCGCGCCATCGCCGGCTAGGTGCCCAGAGCGCCGACACGATCAGAAGGATCAGAAGAATCTCGAACGGCAGAAATGTCCTGAGATGGAAGTCCGGCGAAAGGCTCTCTTCGATGAGGTTGCGATAGGGATTGGGAAAGAAGAACTCGAGGGGATATCTCCACTGAAGAATTCCGTTCGGACTGATGACGCTCGCCACGGCAGTGGCCACGGCAGCGAATGTCAGGGGCCGCGCTTTCTGCCGATCGCCCTCGATCCAGGCCGCGAGAGCATAGATCGAAGTCACGGCCACACCGATCACAAAGGCTCCCTGAATGTTGTTCCAGGCAAGCATCAGAAGTGGCAGCGGCAGCAACCATTTGAAGGATGAAGAACGGTCGTGTTGATCGAGGAGCCACAGGAATAACGATGTGAGAAACAACGAAACCATCTGAAGGCGCGTACCCCAGCTGACAGCGGAGGCGATGGCCCCGAACGTGAGGATGGTCAGAGCGATGGCCGGCGCGGAACCGCGCTGTAACATACGGAGGTAGACAAAAATGAAACTTGCAGAAATGGCTGCGCTCGTGAAAACAAAAATGCTCCACAGCCCGAAAGCTGAATACAACTTGTACAGGATCAGCTCGCCGAGCCACCATTGGTTGACAAACCGCTCTCCGGCGAAGGTGAACGACATCCATTCCGGCAAGACCACGGCCTGCATCTCGAACATTCGACGACCGTTTGCGAGATGCCACCAGAGATCGATGTCGATCTCGAGAGCGATGGATCGGAAGAAAATCGCGATGATGATGGAAACGAAACCGATCGTATAAAGCGAAGGGATTTTCAGGAGCAGGCGTTTCACCCTGCTCGCAGCTTCAGTCATTGCGGCCATTCACCCATGTCAGGGAGGAGACGAAAGATAGCTGCATCCCGAAATCCGGTGGGTTCATCCGATCCTGTCTCCAACCCCACGCTCAACGGTCTGCGACCCCGCTCCCTGTGGATCGAGGAAAACGCCTGCCATAACGATCATAGAGTCGGAAGATCGTCTGTGCGAGTGCCTCGGGATCGTGCCGAACGAAGTTTCCTTCCGAGATGATATCGCCAAAAAACGGAGTCGCTCCCAGTTCCCGTATCGCAGGAATCGTGAACTTGACCGGGTATTGGTTTTCGTCAGCATAGGCTTCGAGGATTTTCTCCGAGGGCCGGCGTCCGTTGAGTACGACGACATCCGCCACCAGTCCCGCATGCTCGATGATCGCGCCCAGATGTTCCTCGGCCGTATAGCCGTCGGTCTCGCCGGGTTGAGTCATGACATTGCAGATATAGACCCTCAGGGCCCTGGCCAGCCGGAGAGACTCGCCCAGCTCGCCGATGACGAGATTCGGGAGTATGGATGTGTAGAGCGAGCCCGGGCCGATCAGGATCAGGTCAGCTCCGCGGATGGCCTCGAGGGCGGCCTCGACAGGCCTCGCGTCGGGCGGATCGATACCGAGATGGACGATCCGGGCATGCTGCGGACGGGGGACCACAGCCTCGCCGAGCAGGAAACCGCTGATCTCCAGTTCTCCCGCGAGCTCCGAGCCGTCCGCACAGGTCGCGCGCAGCCGGATGTCCTGGAGTGTCGCCGGAAAGATCTCTCCTTTGATTGCGAGGACCTCCGATGCGGCAATGATCGCTCCGTCGAAACTCCCGGTAATGTTCGTAAGGGCCGCAAGAAGAAGATTGCCGAGCGAGTGCCCTTTGAGCGCGGAGTCCGTGTCGAATCGATAGTTGAACAGCTGAGAGAGCAACTGCTCTTCTTCCGCCAGAGCGACGATGCAGTTCCTTACGTCGCCGGGGGGGAGCATGCTGAACTCACGGCGCAGAATGCCGGAGCTTCCTCCTTCGTCGGTGACGGTGACAATGGCAGATAGCCTTCCGATAGACCACGTTCCCTCTCGGTTCACGTAACGCTTGAGGCCGCGCAGGAGCGTGGAAAGGCCGGTTCCACCGCCAATGGCCACGACGTTGAGATTAGAAGGATGCATCGCGGGAAGTTTACGCCACCGCTCGTGTGCGCAGAGGCGGCGCAGAAGGTGGCTATTTTTTCTTGAGCTCGGTGAGAACCAGCTTTGCGACTGCCTTGAGCGTATCGAACACGCCGGTGCCGTCGCTTGCGACCGCCTCGAATGTCGGCTCGCCCTTGTAGTTGAGTTGCCGATACATCTCGTCCGGCGGCAAAGCCGTGGGGAGATCCCGTTTGTTGAATTGCAAGGCATACGGAATCATGGCAAGGTCGTAGCCCTGTTCCTGAAGGTTTCTCTCGAGATTCTGAATCGACTCGATGTTTGCCTCCATCCTGGCCTCTTGCGAATCGGCGACGAAGATCACGCCGTCGACTCCCTTGAGAATCAGTTTTCGCGAGGCGTCGTAGAACACCTGACCGGGCACGGTGTAGAGGTGAAAGCGGGTCTTGAAACCGCGGACCGTTCCCAGATCGAGCGGAAGAAAGTCGAAGAAAAGCGTGCGGTCCGTCTCAGTTGCCAGAGAGATCAGCTTGCCCTTGGCCTGAGGATTGGTCTTGTCATAAATGTACTGCAGTTTGGTGGTTTTTCCGCAGAGTCCAGGACCGTAGTAGACGATCTTGCAGTTGATCTCGCGTGCAGCATAGTTGATGAATGTCATGACGGACGACGTTCCCGCGGACCGGTGGCTTCTGAACTCGAGGGCTGACGAACGCCTGGCGGGCACTCTGGCCGCCTACGACGAACCTGGGAAGGCCGTCTATTCGCTGAAAAGGCTGTCAATATCCTCATCAGTGATCTCGGCGAAGGGTGAATCGAAGCGGTCGGGACTTCCCTGTTCCTCTTCGGCTTTGCGTACGATGTCCTCGAAGACCCGTTCGAGCTCCTGAGAGGCGCGCTTGACCCGAAGACGCACCAGACCGAGCGACGAGCGCTCGTCGAAAATGACCACGAGGATGACCCGCTGCGCGACGAGCGAGATATGGATGTTGTCCCTCTCTCCCTCGTGAAACAGGATCGAGAACTCCTTTTCGCCGATGAGTTTGGCGAGCCCGTCGGTCGCAGCAACGTTTCCCGCCGTCAGCGAGGCGAGCGAAGTTGCGTCGAGGCCCTTCATGTCGCCCATGGCAGCGATCTGCTGCCCGTTCTTGTCGACGAGAAAGACGATCTTCGCGTTGGAGTCGATCTGGAGCCGGGACAGGGTGTCCTTGAGCTGCAGATACTCCTCCTCATACATCACGAGGTCAGGAGATGCCATGTTGGTTACACCGTTCTGGTCAATTTAGGAAGTTATGTATAGCACGAAGGTCACGGGTGCGGCAAAGGGAGAATCGTCGGGTGTCTCGAGTCGAAGGACGCTAAACGGCCGCTTTCGTCAACTCTGTCCTTACAACTCTCTCCGACCCTCGAGCGCTCTTGCCATGGTTACCTGATCGGTGTATTCGAGGTCACCGCCGACGGGAAGTCCGAACGCGAGCCGCGTTACCCTGGTCCCGAGCGGGCGGACCTGCTGGGCGATGTACATCGCCGTGGCCTCGCCTTCGACGTTTGGATTCGTGGCGATGATCACCTCGCGGATCTCCCCACCCCGCAGACGGCGCAGAAGCCCGGCGATGTCGATCTCGTCCGGACCTACACCTTTGAGTGGTGAGAGTGCGCCAAGAAGGACGTGGTAGACGCCCTTGAAGTCGCGAGCCGATTCGACCGACGGAATGTTGAATGCTTCTTCCACGACACAGATAGTCGTCGCATCCCGCCGGGAGTCGGAGCAGATGCTGCACGGCTCGACGTCCGTCATGTTGTTGCAGATCGAGCAGCGGAAGATCTTCGTCTTCACCTCGAGGATCGCGTTCGCGAGCGCTTCGGCCTCAGGCATCGGCCTTTTGAGGATGTGATACGCCAGCCGCGCTGCGGACTTTTCTCCCACTCCGGGCAGCCGGGTGAGCTCGTTGATCAGGTTGGCAAGTGGAGGAGCGGTCATTTCGAAAGGATGAGGGATGAAGGATGAAGGATGAAGAATGAAGAATGAAGAAGGGAGAACGATGAGGGATGAAGCACGAAGGGTGAGGGATGAAGAAAAGCTCTGCCGGATGGGACAGATGCGCGGCATGAAACATCACTTTGCCTCCGGGCGTCTGATTCGAGATTTTACTCGTTTTACGCAGGTGACGAGAATCGCGGGAAGCGTCGAATACATCTGGATGACGTCGAGGGCGAACCTGCGAGTCCTTATCCGGAGATCTTCATCCTTCATCCTTCATCCTTCATCCTTCATCCTCCCTACGTCAGCCCCGGAATCTTCATTCCTCCTGACAGCCCGCCCAGCTGGTCCTGCATGGCTTCATCGACTTTTCGGCCGGCCTCGTTCACGGCTGCCGTGATCAGGTCCTGAAGCATTTCCACATCTTCGGGATCGACGGCCTCTTTCTCGATCTTCACGGAGAGGACTTCCTTGCTTCCGGACATTTCGACGGTGACCATGCCGCCACCCGCCGAGCCTTCCACTTTGAGGCTGGCCATTTTCTGCTGCATCTGCTCCTGCATCTGCTGGGCTTGCTTCATCAGTTGCTTGATGTTCATGAGGGTCTCCTAATCAGAGGCTGAAGATTTCTTGTTTTTCTGCACGACGACTTCAGCCCCGAGGTGCTTGGCGAATCCCTGGAGGATCGGGTCGTCGGACAAGGCGGAGCGCTTCTGCTTCTTCTGGGAAAGTTCAGGCTGAGGAGTCGGAACGACGCGAACGTTCATGGGCCGCCCAGACAAATCACTGGCGAGTGACGCCAGGAAGCTGAGTTGTTCGGGGTCGGAGACGTACTCCATGGCGAACTGCTGGCTCGGCTCGAACTCCCACGTGATGGTGTCGCCTGCGATATCGCAGCGGGATGCCTGCTCGAGGTAGCTGCTGGTGAGCTTTCGCCGGGCGCGAACCTTCTGCAGCAGGCTCGCCGCGTCGGGCATCGACGGATCGGGGTTCGCTGAGGGAGTTGGGCTCACCGGTGGCTCCGAAGTGCGCGGCATGGCGGCCCGAGCGGTCGATTTTCGGGGAGCCTGAGATGCGGCCGCGCCGCCCGAGAGCACCTCCTCGACCGCTCTGAGCCGGGGCAGCATGGCGGCCTTCAGAAAGGAAATTTCGACTGCGAGACGCTGGTGTTCCGCTTTGCTCACGATCTCGTCGTCGCGGATCAGAAGGTTCAGCATCCGGAGCACTTCCGAGTACTCGAACTTCGATGCGACGTCACGGATGATGTCGACCTCTTCGGGCGGAAGGGAAAGCATCGACTCCGCCGCTCCGCTCCGCAGGAGCATCACGTTGCGGAGAAAGCCGAGAAAGTCGCGGTAGAGGAGTTTGAAATCGCGGCCGCTTTCGGAGGCTTCTTCGAGAGATGTCAGAATGGCGGCGGCGTCGCCCTGACCGATCTCTCCTGCCACGCGTGCGAAGAAATGGCTGTCTGAAAGGCCGAGGATGGTCGCTACGTCCGCCATGCGAACTGCGCGACCGCTGAAGGCGATGATCTGATCCAGGAGCGAGAGCGAATCCCGTACGCTTCCTTCGCCGCGGCGCCCGAGCATGTCGAGCGCAGCAGGCTCCGCCTCGATGCCCTCCACCCGACAGATTTCTTCGAGGCGCGCGACCAGATCCGCCTGGGTGATCTTGCTGAAGACGAAGCGCTGGACGCGGGAGATGATGGTTGCCGGAACCTTCTGCATCTCGGTCGTCGCCATGATGAAGGCGACGTGAGGCGGAGGCTCCTCGATCAGTTTCAGCAGGGCGTTCCAGGCGGGCGTCGACAGCATATGTGCTTCGTCGATGATGAAGATCCGGGTGCGGTCGCGTGCGGGCTGGAACTGGGTGACTTCACGAAGTTCCCGGATGTTGTCGACCTGAGTGTAAGTCGCCGCGTCGATCTCGCGGACGTCCAGGTCGATTCCCTCCGTGATCTCCCGGCAGATCGAGCATTCGTTGCAGGGTTCCGGGGTAGGACCCTTCACGCAGTTGATCGCTTTGGCGAAGATCCTCGCGGCCGTCGTTTTTCCGACGCCGCGAACTCCCGAAAAGAGGTATGCGTGATGGATGCGACCCTGCTCGATCGCGTTCTGCAACGTGCGGACGACGGTCTCCTGTCCGATGATGTCGCTGAACGTCTGCGGGCGCCACTTGCGTGCGAGAGCTTGATAGGACATGGGGTTCAGGAATTGAGAATTGAGAATGCAGAATTCAGAAAGGGAGATCGCAGCTTTCTGAATTCTGAATTTTTAATTCTCAATTTTCTCCTCAGAAGAGCCCAGGTTTACTGCGGCACACAGGGAGGCAACCTTATCGCTGCTTCCTTCCGGACCTGACGAGGTTCGGTAGCTCCTGCTGCACAGGACCCGGGCTCATCTGAGAAGAGAATTCAGAATTGAGAATTCAGAATTCAGAAAGGGAGGGCGGCTTTCTGCATTCTGAATTCTCAATTCTCAATTTCGCCGAAGGCGACTGAATGGCGGAGAGAGTGGGATTCGAACCCACGGTACACTTTCATGCACACACGCTTTCCAAGCGTGCTCCTTAAGCCACTCGGACATCTCTCCTTTTTCAAAGAATTCAGAATTGCAAATTCAGAATGCAGAAAAGGGAGGGTGGCTTTCTGCATTCTGAATTCTAAATTCTCAAATTCGCCGAAGGCGACAACATGGCGGAGAGAGAGGGATTCGAACCCTCGATACCCGTGAAGGTATAACGGTTTTCGAGACCGCCGCATTCAACCGCTCTGCCATCTCTCCGTATTGCTGTTCGTGTCATCGTTCGCTTCGCTCAGATGACACCTGTTTCAATCGGTGTCGAACTTCCTGCCTCGAAGTTGCCGGAAGAACTGCTGGAGCATCATTCTCGACCGTTCTTCCCCGACTCCCGAGATCACATGCACCCGGTGATTGAGCCGTGAGTCCTGTACCAGATTCCCGAGCGAACCGCAGAATCCAGCTTTCAGGTCGGGGGCCGCGAAGATGAGGGTACCAATGCGGGCGTTCACGATCGCTCCGGCGCACATGGCGCACGGCTCCAGAGTGACCACCAGCGTGGTTTCGTTCAGTCGCCAGTCGCCGATGGTCGCGGCCGCTTCGGAGATCGCATGAATCTCTGCGTGCCCCAGGGGATCGCCAGATTCCCGGCTGTTCCTCCCTCGGCCGATCACGATTCCGGACCGATTGACGACCACTGCTCCGATTGGAATCTCGCCCACCCTGCCCGCTTCCTCGGCGAGCTCGAAGGCCTCCTCCATCCAGACGCTCTGATCCATTTTCAAAGAATATAACGGCGGGCCTCAGCCCGCCGCAGCAATTCGAGAAGGTGGTGCACCCTGGAGGACTCGAACCTCCAACCTCCTGATCCGTAGTCAGGTGCTCTATCCAATTAAGCTAAGGGTGCATCAGGAAATCACTAAACTGAGCCGCCGCTATTCAAATTCCGGCGGCTCGGCCGCGGATTCTATCAGCGGAAGTAGTCCATCGCCAGCAGCCAGGGAGCGGTGGAAAGGAGTCGATAGTCAGTGGAGTCGGCGGCTCTCAGGGTCTGCATGGGGTACGGATCCAGAGCGATGCGCAGAAAAGTAGCCAGACTCTCTACGGGCGATCGGCTTAGGGTGCCTCTCTCAGTTTCCTCTCTACCGGCGTGCGGGTATGATAAGGCTCCAGTCCACGGGGAATCGCGATGAATGATCAGCAGTTTTTCGAGCGCGTCGGCAAGACGCTGCTTTCATACGAGCTCATCTCGAATGATCAGCACGCTGAAGTCGAAGCGCTGGTCAGGGAGAAGGGCCTGTCGTTCGAGCACGCTCTCTCGCAGGCCGCGCAGGTGGACGTGCAGACGTACCGGAAGGTGCTCGAGGAGGTTTCCGGCTGCGTGGCGGTCGATCCCTCGCAGATCGCGATCGATCCCGAATTCATGGAGTCGATTCTCGAGGTTCTGCCCCTCAGTGTCATCGTTGCGCTGAAGGTGTTCCCTGTGTCGGTCATGGGAAACCAGTTGACCCTGTCGATGCCGAATCCTGCCGACACCGATCTGATCACCGAGCTGGAATCGACCACGTCGATGCGGGTCAAGCCGGTAGTTACAACCTATCGTGGTGTTCAGCAGGCGATCGAGCAGAGCTATGGTCCGAAGCTTCGCGAAGTGCTCAAGGAGCTTCGTGAGAACAACGGGAGCAATGTTCTCGACGCAGTTCACCAGAGAAAGATCAGGGAGGGACTGGAGCCTTCCTACGAGAAATTTCTCAGAATCGTCAATCGGGAGTATGACCAGGCGCGGGAGACCCCGGAGAAACTGGCACACTTTCTCGTTCATCCGCACGTGGTCAGCTACACGCAGCGTTTGATGATGGACCTCATTCTCCGGAATTGCAGCGACATCCACATCGAGCCCGCCGCGAACTCGTACCGAATTCGCAGCCGCATCAACGGCGTCCTTCGAACGATCCACGAGTTGCCCAAGAAGCTGGGTGAAGTGGTGAATATGCGCATGAAGGCCGTTGCGAACATGGAGCACGACGAGTACAAGGCTCCGAAAGACGGCCAGATCAGCTACTCGCCCGTCTATGGAAGGCGCGTGGAGTTCCGCGTCTCCGTTCTTCCGACGCTCAATGGCAACAAGACGGTCATGCGGCTTCTCGAAAAGCAGAATCAGAGCGTCGGTCTGGACAAGATCGGGTTGACGCCGGAAGATCTCGAAGTCATCAGCCGGAACATCGCCGCGCCCAACGGGCTCATTCTCGTCACGGGTCCGACAGGATCCGGAAAAACCTCGACGCTCTATTCGATACTCGCTCTCCTCAACGACGAGGAGACTTGCGTCCTGACGGCCGAGGAGCCTGTGGAGTCGGAAATACCCGGCGTCGTCCAGGTCCCCTGCGGGCCCGCCTGCACCTTCGCCGATGCTCTGCGCTCTTTTCTCCGCCAGGATCCTGACGTCATCATGGTCGGCGAGATCCGGGACCAGGAGACGGCCGACATCGCGCTCAAGGCGGCGCTGACCGGCCATCTCGTTCTTTCCACGCTGCACACCAACGACGCTCCGACGGCCGTCATGCGTCTGCTCAACCTCGACATGGACCCATTCGTCGTGGCCTCGTCGTTGAGAATGGTGGTGGCCCAGCGGCTCATGCGGACACTCTGTCCGGCTTGCAGGAAACCGATCACCCGAACCGAGTTGCTCAAGCATTTCAACGCGCTGGACGTTCCGGAAGTGGAAGAACTGTTCACAAAAGGTGGATGCCCGAAGTGCAATCAGAGCGGCTACGCCGGAAGAATGGGAATCTTCGAGATTCTTCAGGGTGGAGACGAAATGACGGATGCCATCAACCGGCGGGCGCCGCTGGGAGAAATCAGAGATCTTGCGGAGAGGAATGGAATGCGTTCACTCCGTACCAGGGCGCTCGAGCTTTGCGCCGGAGGCACCACGACAGTCGAAGAAGTCGTACGGGTGACCGCTGAATAGACGTTAGTCGAAGGGGACACATGAAAATTCACATTTCGCGACAGGGCATCGTCATCCGGACCGTCGAAGTCCAGGGAAATAAGGCATCGGTAGGAAGCGGAGCCGACTGCGATATCAGAATCGATGATCCCTACCTCGCGGCGCATGTCGCGGACGTGGTGAATCGCGGCGGCGAGTGGCGAATCGTCGACGCTGCAACGAGCATCGAAGGCATCGCTCACAACGGTCGTCGCGTCGAGGATGAGCCGCTGATCTCAGGGGAACGCTACGCATTGGGAGCCTTCGAGCTCGTCGCCGAAGGGGCGGCGGCAGGCGCCGCACCGCAGACGTCACCCGCCCGGGAGCCGAGCTCCCAGCCGGCCCACCCGGTCGCGCCGGTGACCATGATGGAAGATCTCCCCGCTCATGACACACCCAATCGGCCTCCCATCCCCATAACGATGTTCGAGGCTCCTGTCCCGGGGGGACTTCCTGGAGCGGCGCCTCCTCCTCCTCAAACCCGCGAGGCGGCACCTTCCGGCTTTCAGCCGATTACGCCCACCGCCCCTCCGCGGCCGAATGTGGCTCCCGCCGCACCCGCGGCCGCACCTTCGAAAAAGCGATCGAAGCTTCCACTGATTCTTGCGCTTGGGGGCCTCATGTTCGTCCTGCTCCTGATCGTGGTCGTGATGATTATCGGGGGCGGAGGAGAAGAAGTGGCGGAGACCGATACTGCGCCGGCACCGACGCCGGTAGTCACCGACACTGCGCCGCAGGTTTCACCCGCGGAGCTCGGGAATCAGTTCGCCTCCAGGCTCGAGATTGACAAAGCTCTAGAGCAGTGGGAGGCGGCGATCAAGGCCGGAGGAAACGACCCGCTACGGGCCAGGTACGCCCAGGTTGCCTTCGATGCTGCGATGGTTTACGCCGCCGCAAACGACACGGCCAGGTCGAGGAGTTACCTCGAGCGGGTCGTCGAATTCGGGCCACCCGACAGTCCGGTGGTGGAAAGGGCGAGAGCGCGAATCGACTCGTGAGCCTGAGCCCGGTCGTTCCGGACATATCCTCCTGAGCGCAGCGAGCCAGGACTCGGGGGTTCGATGAGCGTGGCGCCTGTTGAAAACACGATCGCGACGGGCCAGCCGCTCCGGAAGATCTGGATTGCGCTTCCGTTCGTCTTCCTTCTCTGGGCCGGACTCCACACCCCGTTTCTTGTACTCGATTTCTGGTGGCACCTGAAGCTGGGCGAAGTCATCGTGACCACTCAGTCGATTCCGTCGACGGATCTGTTCTCATTCACCGCAGAGGGCCGGCCATTCATTGCGCAGAACTGGTTGGCCGAGGTACTGCTCTTTCTTTTTTATCGCGTTGCCGGACTCGAAGGTCTCGTCATCGCTGGAACGGCGCTCGTTCTGGCGACGCTCTTTCTGATACATCGGATCTCGAGGCGGGACGTGAGCGACGTTCGAGTGGTGGCTGTGGCGGACCTGCTTGTCGTGGTCGGACTCATGCTGTGCAGCAACCTTCGCACCCAGCTCTTTTCGTTTCTCTTCTTCGCAATCGCCTACTGGGCTCTCGATGATTTCCATCGTGGAAGATGGAAAAAGCTGGCGGTCCTGCCTCCGCTGATGCTGTTGTGGGTGAACATGCATGGTGCGTTCGTTCTTGGCCTGCTGCTGTTCGTCGTCTACCTGATCGCAGTCTCGCTTCCGGCCTTTGTCGCCGGGATGGTCCGGGAAACGAGGGACCTTCTGCTTCGCGGGACGATGCTGCTGTTGCTGACGGCACTCGCGACTCTGGCCAATCCTTCGGGCTGGCGCGTGTACGAGTATGTCGCCGAGGTTTCCCGGGATCCGGCTTCCCGTACGTACGTGCAGGAGTGGCAGCCACCGCGGATCGACGAGCCTGAGATGCTCATGGCAGTCTTCGGTCCGGCAGTTCTCGTCCTCGTTGCGATTGTGGTCTCGCGACGACGCCCGCCGGCGATCGAGGTTCTGCTGGTTCTCATGTTTCTGGCATTCGCTCTCAACTCACGAAGGAATGCAATTTGGTTTTCGATCATCGCCGGGCCGATCTTCGCGCGTCAGCTTGCCCAGTATCCGTGGGGAAGGCTGGGAGCGAGATTCCGGTCGTCGGCCGTTCCGTCTGCAAACTCGAGGCGCATGCTGAATGCCGCGATCGTTGCAGTGCTGGCGGCTCTCTCCGCAGTCTTTTCTCCGTGGGTGTATCCCCATCTGGGCAACGAGAAACTGGGCACATCTCTGCTCGACAAGCGCACCCCTGTAGCGGCCGTGGATTTCATCGAAAGCCACGGGCTGTTCGGCAGGCTGTTTCACCCTCAGATCTACGGGGACTATCTGATCTGGCGGCTCTGGCCGCGACAGAAGACGTTCATCGACGGCCGTGTGCACTTGTTTCCTGCCGAGATCGCCGATGGGTACATTCAGGCCATGAACGCCATGGAGTGGGAGAGGTGGTTCGATCGCTGGCAGATCGAGCGGGTTCTGCTGAGCAAGGATGAGCCTGACGCCAGAGCTCTCCTAATGGAAGTCGGGGAATCACCTTCCTGGGAGCTCCTCTTCGAGGACAACCGTTCGGCCCTGTTCGCACGGCGACGCTGATGAGGGTGCGAACTCTGTCACGAACCTTGGCGAACGAACGCGACAGCCACTTCATCACGGTAGACAGGACGCCAGAAAGCGCTCTCCGTCAATGCTGAGGCGAGTCGCGATTCCGGCTCCAGAAGGACGATGTCCGTTCCGGACCGGTCGAGCTTCTGCTGCCAGCCGGGAGCGAGTGAATAAATGTCCAGGTACGCGGCGAAATTCTCTTCGGAGAACACTGTGTCCGCGCGTCCGTCGATGAATGTTTGGAACGTGGGATGGAGCTTCCACAAGACGTATCCTCCCCAGCGGTATTCGGCAAAGACCTTCGTTCCGAAGTCTCCCCTCACGAGAAACTCGCTGGCCGCCGAAGGGTAGTCCCGCCGTTCGATGAACCGGAGAGTCTCATTTGTCAGATAGGGCTGCGCGATGGTTCCCAGGAGGAGGAAGCTCCCGAGGAGAACGACCCAGTGAAAAACGGGGAGGAGCCTGCCGGACGGACGCCGCATGAGTGCGTCTGAGCCCCTTAAGCGATCTCCCAACACGTCACTACCGAAATGGGCAAGCAGAGGTGCTGCAGCGACTGAGAAAACCGACAAATGGCGCAACTGGCTCAGCCCGAGATGCGTAAACGAGACGACGACCAGTATGTCTGGCCAGCGCACACGCTCTCGCCTCAGAAACGCCGCGGCGAGCAGGCCCAACAGCAGGATCTCGAATGCGATCGCGATCGGATCCGCGAACGCTGGCCGCTGGGATTCATTAATGTGGTCTGTGAAGAAGTTGGGCGTGATGAAGCGGAAAGGATAAGCGAGGTTGGCGAAGCCGCCCGGCGTACCCAGGCTGGCAATCGTCGAAGCAACGAGGCAAAGTGCCAGCGCGAGCAGATCGCGCCGGGGCATCGCCGAAGCGTCTTCCCGAAGACTCTCCAGAACCTCCCCCACGAGATAGATCAGGATCACGACGAGACCGACCGCGAATCCGCCGTGAAGATTTGCCCACACCAGCATCAGGACGGGCATCGCGATCAGCAGCCGTCTTCGACGTGTACGCTGGAATTCCTCGAGCAGAAGAAGAAATGTGGCGAGCAACAGCAGCGTGATCGGCTGGATGCGCAGGAAGAAGCTGTACATCGCAGCAATCCACGCGGGGATCATCAGAGCGAGGCTCAGGATCGGGCTCGCGCCTCGCCGCAGCATCCGGATGTGAAGCAGCAGAAAAGTGAGCGTAACTACGGAGGAAACCAGGACCAGAAGCCCGGGAATGCCGAAGCTGCGATGCATCAGATAGAAAATGACTTCGGCGAGCCATTCGTGGACGAGCCAGGGTTGCCCGGTGGCCGTGAATGAGAGCGTATCCCGATCGGGCACCCTGCCTTCCGTGACGATCATTTCGCCAACCCGCAGGTGCCACCAGAGGTCGGTGTTCAGATAGGGTGACATCGAGGCGGCAAAGATCCCGCCCAACAGCACAGTGAGCCCTACCTGGTAGAGCGACGGCGCCCAGATCCCGTCCGGGCGTACCTCTACCCGCCTGGCCTCGTCGCTCTCCGGGGGATGATCACTCATCATCCGGCCATTCGGGCTATCCGGTGATCTGAGCCGAGGCCAGTGGAATCCAGAACGAGGCGGAACCGTCGGACACTTTGGCCCAGCTTCCGACCACAAAGACCAGACGGAGCTCCGCTCCCGCGTTCAATTTTTTGACGTCGCCGAATGTCGTTCCAGGTCCGGCGTATGCCTGAGTAGCATTCCGCGTCCTGAGGCTTCGTTCCTGCTGGCTCTTCCGCGTGAGCGGGCTGTCGCCCGTCCGTCCGTCGTAACGGACTGACATGCCTATAACCTCTGTCTCGCCGTCCGCAATGAGAGCTTCAGCCGAGTCGGGCGTGACACGGCGGACTCGCGCGGTGCCGACCCTCTCGTCGTAGTTGTAGATGCCGAAGACGTCTCCTGCCTCGATCTGGCAGCGGGTCCCGCAGTCAATCGTCAGGGTTTTCTTTTCCGGATCGTTGTCGGTGATCCAGCCCTTCCATGGCACGTTCTCGAGCTCGACGAGCAGTTTCTCGACTGCATCAGCTGCGACCTTTCGCGTGACGTCACCCAGGGCCGTTTCCGTGTTGGCGATCTCGTTGATTCCGAGGCCTGCTATGTCCGCCGAGGTCTTGCGGCCACTGGACTTCGCTTCGGCGAACGTTTCGAGCAGTTCGACGCTATCGGGATCGATCAGCTTCACGCGCGCCGTCATGTCGGCGTTCATGCTGACCGATCTCGTGTCGACTGGTGAATCTACGCTTGGACCCCCGAAGATTCCGGAGATGGCCCCGACTGCGGAGGTGACGGCTTCGGTGTTCACTCTGGTCCGGACATCGCTCTTGTAGTTGGTCACAACAACGGAGATCGAGGCATCGCCGCCGGTATCTGCAGGGATGTAACGTCCCGTCGTTCCGAGCGCCTGAATGACGAGAGCGCCGATCGCTTCGGGCATGTCGCTCGGCATTTCAGGCAAAGGGATCTCCGGGTCCTCGTAAACGTAACCGATGCGCTTCTTGAGGTACTTGTTCCGGCTGAGTGGACCGGAAGAAGCCGGTCCATCGTCGGCCTGCATAGCTAAGTTCATCAGGACGCCGGGCGGGATCATGCCGGCGACCTGCACGGGGCGAGGCCGTTTGAGGAAAAATGGTGAGAGCTCGAGTGACGACTGCGGCTGCTGCGCCCTTGCTTCGGCCTGACGCGCGCGCTGGATTGCTGCATTTCTCTCGCGGATGGCCCGCTGAATGGCAGCGTCCTTCTCCTTAATCGTTTTCGCGAGTGTGTCGTTCTTCTCCTGAAGCTGCTTCTGCAGGCCGTCGATGAGCTCCTGGGAGCGCGCCAGCTGCTGCTCGAGGTCGGAAACGGTGCGCGGTGTGTCGGAAGCCGTGGGTTGGGTTGCGGTGGCGGCTGGAGGAGACGCTGCAGCCATTGCCTCGCCATCAACAGTCCCTGTTGTCGCTGCCATGCCCGTTCCGCTGGCGGCCTCGGACATCGTCCCCGGTTCGTCTTTTGCAACCTCGGCCATGCTCATCCCGGCCCCTGAAGCAGCGGCGGTCGGCTCGGCGGCCGTGGCGGTCGCGGTCTGAGCGTCTCCGGTTTCGACGCTCTCGCTACCGCTGCTGAGAAAAACGAATGCAACGACTCCGGCTACGATCAGAAAGCCGAAGACGAGAACGACCACGAGCAGGGCGCGGAGCAGACCTCCTTTTTTCTTTGCTGGCGGCGCCGACGTATGGGCTTGCGGGGTAAATCCGGGGACGGCCGCGCTTGCGGCACCTGCTCCTGCTGGCGCTGGCGCGCCTTCGTTCATCATCATCATGACGGTCCTCCCTTCGACCGGAGCGTTGGAGATTGGTATCGGGGCCGCTGCCCCCGCTGGGAGCTCGTACTGGATCTGAAGCCTCGGCCCGTTCTTGCCGAGCTGGATCACTTCTCCCGGCCGCAGAACTCGTTCGCTGACTCTTTCCTCATTGATGAACGTTCCGTTTCGGCTTTGCAGGTCGCGGAGCAGCCAGCCGTCGTCGCGCGGAGAGAGCTCGGCGTGCTGCCCGGAAACGATCGAGTCCTGGTGCGGATCAAACGCAACATGGTTGGAGGAGTCTCTCCCGATCGTAATGCGTCCGGGGGGGAAGGCTTGTTCCTGACCCGCTTTCGACCCGCTCAAATGACGAATTGTGATTTCCACGCGCGACCTCGTTATTCGGATTTAGGGGTCAGTATATCGCTTGCGCCCCTGCGCTGCATTCGATATCATCCGCGCATTCATTACTTCAGTGAGCGCGGTCACCGGCCACCTGCCGCTCTGGTCCGTATATTAAATATAGGCCGATCTCCGGCCCGTCCGCCGGCTACGCCATGCGCTTAGGTTCGAGAACAAGGTTCCTCGCAACGCTCGTTCGATTCCTCAGGAATGAGAGCGGCCAGGCTATGACCGAATACATTCTGATCATCGGTCTGATCATTCTTCCGATTGCCGCGGTATTCAATCTGATTCGAAATCCGCTCAGGGGGTATCTGCAACGGATTGCGGAGTTGTTCACGGGTCCCGGTGTCTGATAGGTGCAAACGTAAGGAGGAGTCTCAAGTGAAAGACAGATTCAGGAAGTTGCGGTCGTTTTTCATGGACGAGTCCGGTCAGGGCATGGTCGAGTACATCCTGATCATCGGTCTCATCGTGCTTTTCATTCTGGTGGTGTTGCTGGTGTTCCGGAACGCGATTTCGACGATGCTCCAGAAGGTCATTGCGGTCGTCAAGGGTCAGACGGGCACGATCAAGTGACTGGGGAGGCGGTCGTGGGGTAGAGCCTCCCGGCCGCCTCGGATCGGTTTAGATACGCTCATGGACAAGACTCTGGTCGGACAGTTTCTGAGGGACGAGTCGGGTCAGGCGATGACCGAATATATATTGATCATCGCGCTGGTGGCCCTTCCGATCTGGGCGCTTTTCCGGATCGCAATCGTGGCGTTTCTCAACGTATTTATCAGCAACATGCTGAGCTCATTCACGAGGGGTTGACCTGATCGAAGCCTTCCGGGTCGTGGCGCTGCTGGCAGTCGTCATTCCTGCGGCGGTGATCGATACCCGAACCAGGCGAATCCCGAATGCACTGACGCTGCCGGCGATTCTGATCGGTCTGATTTCGTGGCCGCTCACCGACAGCGGCGGAGTTTTTCTGAGGGTACTGGGCCTCGTCGTGGTTGTGCTGGTGGTTGGATTCAGTCTGTACGCTCTGGGCATTCTCGGTGGCGGAGATGCAAAATTGCTAGCGTCGGTAGCGGCACTCATGGGTTCGAAGTTCACCTTCGAGGCACTGCTATGGACGGCACTGTTCGGCGGAGCCGTGGCTGTGGTTGTACTCGCCTGGCATCGCGCCCTCGTGCCGTTCCTGAGGAGGTTATTCCGCGCCGGCTGGCAGATGGCCGTCTGGCGCCTGCAGCCCCCGGAGGTCATCGAGGGAGAGGGTCACCGGATTCCGTATGCCCTGGTGATCGGTGGCGGGGTCGTTCTCGCGTTGATCGCCCGGCACAACGGGTTGAGCCTGATCGAGAGGATCTCATGAGAAAGAAATCCAGCTCCTCAGGACAGGCCGCCGTCGAGTTCGCCCTTTTCACCTTCTTCCTCTTTCTGATGTTGTTCGTCGTGATTCAGATCACAATGATCGGCATCAGCAAATGGCAGTTCGCGCATTTCGCGAACTACTCGGCGCGGGTCTGGAGTGTTCAGAGGGGACAGGACGCCAATGACTCGACGCTCAGGGTTCAGATAGTCGCGAACGTCCCCGGCGGCTGGAACCTGCCCGGCGGACGATGGGTTGCCCCCATCATCGTGACCAGCTCCAGTACCTCACGCGATGGCGTAACGGGCGTGGTTTACGCGGGACAGGGACGGGTGCTGAGCATGTATCGCGGCTGGATCGGCGAGCGGTTCGCGCTGCCGGGTCTGGTGAACTTCGCTCCGTTTGAATTTTTCCTCTATGAGAGCTTCATCCCGATGGTGAAGGAGCCGGACGAAAGGCCTGGACAGCATGACAATGACTGCAGCGACACGCCGTGTACCCGGGGCAACGGACGTTGAGATGACGGAAGATCTTCAGAGCGGGCTTCCGAAACCGACGCGCGTTCGCAGAGAGTCCGAGAAGGGACAGGTCCTCGTTCTCTTCGTGCTCATCATGCTCACCTGTACCGCCATCGCTACGGTTGCGGTCAGCGTCGGACAGGTCACGGTCCGCAGGCAGCAGGCGCAGATGATCGTTGACGCCGCGGCGTTCGCGGGGGCGGCCAAGCAGGCCGAGGGGATGAACAACATCGCCCAGCTCAATCAGGCGTCGTTCAATCTCCTCCAGCTTATTTGGGTCACGACCTTCATCCCGTACATCGACAGCGACAACACCACCGACATCCGCGCGGTCATTGGCCCGATCTCGGCGCTGACCAATGACTGGGCCGAGCCAGTGCTGACGGACTATCAGAAGATTTTCGACACCATCGACGGAGCGATCAACGTCACGAATCGGATTTACTCGAATGCCGGGCTGCCGAGGATTGCTGCAGAGCAGGTCGTCAACGCCAACTTCGGCAACGGGAGTGACAGGATCTTCAGGCAGGCGGACCGAGGGACGTCGGGCTATCCCAACCCGCTGCTGGACCTGCCGAAGAACGGCTTCAGGCTCGTGACTCTGACCGAGAGGGACAGCTACAGAGGCCACTTTTACACGTACTTTTACAATCCATTAGGCAATAGTGTCGCCGTAACGAC
Source organism: Thermoanaerobaculia bacterium (assembly GCA_041748075.1). Taxonomy (GTDB): domain Bacteria; phylum Acidobacteriota; class Thermoanaerobaculia; order Gp7-AA8; family Gp7-AA8; genus JBGSYJ01. The sequence continues at coordinate 83,604 of JBGTDX010000039.1, read as the reverse complement.
ATGCAGAAATCTGCCCAATGCTCCCCTCCCTCTGGGTGTGGCCTGCTTCGTCCTTCTCACCGCGCAATACACGGCCACAAATATTGCCGTAGGTATCATCAGGGAAGCTGACCCGATCCGGTACCAGACCGGAAGGTTCTACAACCAGAATCCAGGGGACGACGTGCGTTTCACGTACATGATGACGGTGCGTCAGGCGCCGGTAATGTTCGGCCGGAGTTGGTTTAACGACATTCCGGAGATCACCGTAGTTGCCACAGCCAAGCCGTACAACGGATATCTCGGTCAGAAGTTCAACGGCGGAGGTTTCCTCGGCCTGGAACCCTTCTCTCAAAACAAGGAAATCAAAGAGACCTATCAGGCAAAGCTCGTCCCGGTCCGGGACGCCGACAAAATAGCCGCAACGCGCTTAAACCTCGCCAAGGCAGCAAGGATTCTTCACTGATGCGAAGGAGACGTTCAGATTCCCGAAAGGGACAGGCCGCAGTCGAGTTCGTTTTTGCGCTGCTTTTTCTGATCGCGATCTCGTCAGTGCTGTATCAGGTGCTGCATTTCGAGCTCGATGTCTTCAACAAGATGGGGATTCTCAGATTTAAATCATTCCAGCGGATGCACTTCAATAACAACCAGCACAACAACGCTTTCAACGACGACAATCAGCAGGTGAGCTTCAAGCCTCTGAGCCAGTTGACAAACTATCGCGTCATCTTCCAGACAGTGAACCAGAACCAGAGGTACGCGGACAAGCGGCTCTACTACAAGAGGGGAACTGAAGCAGCGGTGCCAGGCGGTCTGACCACAGCATTTCTCGTACTAGTGGGGGGGTGTATCACCACCGCGGATCACATCGAAAGCTCGGCTGGCAACTGTGTCACACTTTTGGAGCCAGTCAATGCCGCACTCAACGCAATTCCTGATCCTTGACTCTGATCATGTTTCCGTGATTACTGTTCTACCCGTCCAACACGGTCCCTGAAAATCGAGAAGAAGAGGTAACGATGTCCAAAGGCGCGAAAATAGCGGTCGCTGTCGGTCTCGGACTCCTGGCTGCACTGTTCGGTCTGCTTTATCTCAATGCGCAGCGTGACGCACTTCTCGGAGGCACCGAGCTGATCGAGGTGTATGTCGCCTCGAGAGACATCCCTCCGAACGTTGCGCTGGAAAGTAACGCCCTGACGACTCGTCAGATCCCCAGGGCGTTTCTCCAGCCCGGAGCCATTTCTGTCAGCGAGGTTCCTGACCGGACCAAGATCCAGGGAGTGACGATTGCGAACATCGCCACTGGCGAGCAGCTGAGCCGCTCGAAGCTCATCGAGGGCATGGAAGCGCCGCTCTCGAGCGATCTGAGAGCGATGAAGGGAATGGTGGCCGTTGGCGTTCGCATGGCAGAATCGCCGACGTCGATCAGCGGGCTCGTCCGCGCCGGCGATCGTGTCGACGTTCTCGCATCGTTCCAGTTCGAAAAGCCAGGTGCGGCCGCCGAGCCGTTCACCGAAATTCGTCCCCTCTTCATGAACGTCGGCGTGCTGGCCGTGAATCAAACGACGGCAAGCACTCGACAGGTACCGAGGGACCCGACGCTGGAGGCCGCGCTGCTTGAGGTGACGACCGTCACCCTCGCCCTGCCCCCGTCAAATGCCCAGCAGCTTGTTCTCGCCCAGCAGCTGGGAGACGTCTGGCTCCTGCTGCGGGCCCAGGGCGACACCGAGCCTTACACTTATGAAGTCTGGAACAATGAGCGGCTCCTGGGAACGGCAAACAAACTGTTCCGGGCTCAGGACAGGCAGTCGGCTCTGATCCGCAGCCTGGCGGGAGGAAGATGAAGGCTCTGGTTCTCTCCACTCTCGTCGTGTTTTGTACCGCGTCTGCGATCGCGGCGCCGGCCAAGCTTCGCCGGACCGTCGTGATGGCTCAGGGCGAAAGCGTCACGCTTTCGACCAGGACTCCGATCACGACTATCGGATCTCCTCTGGGAACGAATACCGGCCAGCAGGAGGTCGTCCGTTACGTTTTTCAGCAGTACGACCAGTCGGTTGTCCTCCAGGCTGTCCGGATGGGCGAAGCCAAGCTGCTCATCGAAGGCACCGATTCGAGAATTGGCGAAGTCATCAACGTGATCGTCACGAACAAGGATGTTGCTGCCCGCCACAGGAACGTCGTGGGTACTCTCGCCGGTGTCGTCGGTATCACCTCGGAGCATGTCCACGTCGCGGGAGATCGGATCGTCGTGACGGGGGAGGTTTATTCTCTGGCCGACCTTAATCGTTGCGCCGCGATCGGGGCCCAGCAGGCGCCGGCAGCGAAGCGGGGACATAGAACCCCACCGAGAAGCCCCGTGGTATGTCTGACCAGAATGTCCAGCGCGGCGCCGGCTATCTTCCCGGACCGCGGTTACATCCCCGCCATCAGCCTCGAAGTGGAAGAACAGATCGTTCCGCTCTCGGACGCGAACACGCCGGGCGGCGAAGGCGAATCGATGTGGAGCGCTGTGGTGAGGCTGGGAGACGTTCCCGTGCTGATGATGGATTCGAGCGAACGCGCGACGCTGATCCAGCGCGTCGCGAACCTGGCGGAGAATCTGAGTCGGGCCTCCGCGGAGTGGAGGGCGGCCGCGGAAAAGAACGAAGTGTATCCGACGGTCTTTCAGGCGCGTTCGAGCGGTGGGCGATACGAGATCAGCATGGTCTGGAGGTTTGATCAGGGGACCAGGGGCGAATCGCTGATTCAGTTCACTCCCCAGGAAGTTCAACGGGCAAGCATGCGCGCGGGTGGGGCGAGCGATCGGCTGGTCGCGTGGTGGACGGCCCTGATGCAGGATTCGTTCAGGCTCTACTATCTCGCGCAGCGGCCTTCGGGAACGCTCTCCTCGTCCGCGAACGACCCACTTCTTCCCGTCTACGAGAGCGCGGTCCGGCTGGCCGACGGAAAGTTCGAGAGAACCAACTCCTCGGTCGTTGTCGCGCGGGGATACTACGCTCTGAAGACTGCCACGGGCCGCGATCCGTTTGAGGATCTCCTGACCCGCCCTCCAGCCGATTTCACGGGCGCACCCATAGGACGATAGATCCTATGGCGACCACTCGTGGAGCAATTGTCAGCATGCTGTCCCGGAAGGGAGGGACTGGGCGCTCCTTTCTCGCTGTGAACACGGCGATGGAGCTCCGACGGATCACGAACCGTCCGGTTCTGCTCATCGACCTGAACCTTCCTTACTCAGGCGATTGTCTGATGCAACTCGGTCTCGGCTCCGCGAGCGCCATGACGGACTATGCCTCGCGAATCGATTTTCTCACGGCGTCGGCGCTCGAGGGACGGCTCAGTCAGCACCCATCGGGGATCAATGTGCTGCCCGCCTGCACGAAAGTGGAAGTGTCGAAGCTGGTCACTGCGGATGTAGTCCGGAAGTTTCTCGATGTCCTGCAGGAGATGTTCCCCTACATCGTGGTCGACCATGGAGGGGAGTTCGCGGAGCAGACCTTCACAGTGTTGGATCGGAACTCGTTGTCGGTTCTGGTGCTGAACCAGGACCTTCTCGCGATCAATCAGACACGGAAGCTCAACGATTTCATGCGCGCCATTCATTATCCGAAGGAGCGCATCCACTATGTGGTGAACAAGGCCGTTCCCGACACGAAAGTCACCATCGAGATCCTGCAGGCGAACGTCGACAAACAGCTTCTCGGAATCGTTCCCTACGATCCCGTGACCGTGCAGGAGGCGATGTTGAGCGGGCATCCCGTTCAGCGGAATCAGAAGCTTCCTCTGTCGAACGCTCTGGAGCAGTTCGCCGGCAAAGTGCTGTATTACATGGATCGCCTTTCGTCCGATCGAGAACACGGAATCTCGAGCGATTTTCTCTCTCCGGGCGAGGAAGGTCCTGCCGAAAGTGCGGAAGTAGTAAACGAGAACGCCATCGTCGCATTGAAGATCAAAGTGCATCAGAGGCTGGTCAGGGAGATGGCCATGCAGGAGTTCGAGATCTCGAACAAAACGCCGACGGGCAAAGATCTCATCGAGATGCAGATGCGCACCGATGCGGTCGTGTCGCGCATTCTCGACGAGGAGGGCTCCGACATCGTTCCGTCCGTAGAGGCAAAACGCCGTGTCGCGAAAGAGATTACCGAGGAGGCGCTGGGTCTCGGGCCGCTGGAACGATATCTCGCCGATCCGAAAGTCAACGAGATCATGGTCAACGGCGCAGATCAGATCTACCTCGAGCAGAGCGGAAAGATCGTGCTTTCGAAGCACCGGTTCACATCTGAAGATCAGCTCAGAAGAATCATCGAACGAATCGTGATCCAGGTAGGACGCCGCATCGACGAGCAGTCGCCGCTGGTGGACGCGAGACTGCTGGACGGCTCACGCGTGAACGCGGTCATCCCGCCGGTGGCGCTCGACGGTTCGAAGCTGACGATTCGCAAGTTCAGCAAGGAACGTCTCGGTGTTCAGGACCTGATCAAATTCGGCAGCATCACACCGCAGATGGCGCAGTTCTTTCAGGCAGCGATCCTCTCGCGGAAGAACATCGTCATCTCCGGAGGCACGGGCTCCGGCAAGACGACTCTGCTGAACATTCTTTCGTCCTACATTCCTGCCGACGAGAGGATCGTCACCATCGAGGATTCGGCCGAGCTGCAGCTTCCGCAGGAACACGTCGCGCGCCTCGAGACGCGCCCTCCCAACATCGAGGGTTCAGGTGAGATCTCGATTCGTGACCTGGTCAAGAACTCACTCCGCATGCGGCCTGACCGGATCATCATCGGAGAGTGCCGCGGCGGCGAAGCTCTCGACATGCTTCAGGCGATGAATACCGGCCATGACGGTTCACTCACGACCGCGCACGCGAACACGCCCAGGGATGCGCTATCCCGCCTGGAGACGATGTGTCTGATGGCGGGCATGGATCTGCCGGTACGAGCCATCCGGGAGCAGATCGGCTCGGCCGTTCACCTCATCGTCCAGCAGAGCCGCCTGCAGGATGGCTCCCGTAAAGTGACGTACGTGACCGAAGTGACCGGGTTGGAAGGCGAGAAGATCCTGATGCAGGACATCTTCCGCTTCGAGCAGCGAGGCGTCGATCCGACCGGAAAAGTGAACGGATTTTTCGCCCCCACCGGGAACATACCCACCTTCCTTGACGAGCTCGTTTCCAAGGGAATCGGGGTCAGCCGCGAGATCTTCGTCCAGCAGAGGATTTGAGCATGGAATATCTCTTACTCGCAGTGTTCATGTGGTTCCTGACCGGGTTGTTCATCACATTTTTTTTCGGATCTTCGATTGTCGGCTGGATCCGGAACTACAACCACCGGTATGGCGCGCGGTTCGCGCACTATCTGCGGAAGCGTGGAAAACCAGAGGAGCCGGAGAAATGGGCCAAGTGGATTCTATGGGCGGAGATCGGAGCGATCGCGGTCGGCCTGCTTCTGTTTCAGAATCTCATCTTCGCTCTGTGGTGTCTCGGCTTCGTGCTGTTCGCAGCCTACTACGTCACCAAGCTTCTTCATACACGCGAGCTCGAGCTCTTCGACGATCAGATGGTGGATATCACCTATGCGATGAAGAACTCTCTCAAAGCCGGCATGACGCTCCAGCAGGCGATGACTTTGATCGCGACCGAGTTCACCCCTCCGGCATCTGACGAGTTTCGCATCGCTCTTCGGGAGATCCAGCTGGGCGCTTCGATCGAAGAATCCCTCAAGCACATGGAAGAGCGACTGAACAACGCGGACTTCAAACTCATGGTCAACGCCATCGAGATTCTCCGTCAGACCGGAGGAAACATGGTCGAGACGTTCGAGAACATCACCGAAACTCTCAAGAGCCGCAAGCGCGTCGAAGGAAAGATCAAGACACTCACCGCACAGGGCAGGATGCAGGCAATCATTCTCTGCGCGATGCCCTTCTTCATGGCGGGCATGCTTTATGTCATGAACCGTCCGTATGTCGAACCTCTCTTCACCACGATTCTCGGGAACGTGATCCTGACGATCGTTCTGCTTCTGGTCAGCTCGGGATGGGTCATTATCAAGAAGATCATTACGATCGAGGTCTGAAATGCTGCTGCTCGTGATTTTCATACTACTGACGGTCGCTGCTTCGATATTCATTTACAACGCGCTTCCGGATTTTCAGAAGCTGAACCTGAACAAGAGATTCGACGACGAGCTGGGAGCCGGACGCGAAGCACCCGGGCTCTTCAAGATCTTCCGTCTGCCCATCGTGCTGTTGACCGATCTCGCGTCGACCCTTCAGCTTCAGAAAGCGCGAGAGCGGTACAAGGCAGATCTCGGAAGCCTCGGTATCGATCGCGTCGTCACGGTCGATCAGGTCATCGCGCTAAAACTGACGATCTTCTTCATCACGCTGATCTACGCCGTGTTCCTGCTGACCCTCATGCCACCGTTCTTCGCCCTGCTCTTTCCGCTGATCGGCTGGGGATACGTCGACATCTGGCTCAAGGACAAGATCTCCAAGCGAAGGAAGCAGATCAAGGCTCAGCTTCCGTTCCTGCTGGACATGATGACCCTGTCTGTCGAGGCCGGCCTGGAGTTCACGGCCGCCGTCAACAAGATCGCCAGCAAGATGGACCCCTCACCGCTGCGGGAGGAGCTGACGGTCTTTCTCCGCCAGATGCAGCTGGGGATGAGCCGCAAAGAAGCGCTCAAGGCGATGGCCGAGCGAACGCACGTTCAACAGGTCAATTCGATGGTCGCGTCGCTGATCCAGGCGGCCGACATGGGCTCGAGCATCGGCGGTGCGCTGAGAACCCAATCGGAAATCCTCAGCGCGGAACGTTTCGTAGATGCCGAAAAAAAGGGTGCGGAGGCCTCTCAAAAGATGCTCTTTCCGATGATCGTCTTCATCATCCCTGCCGTAATGCTGGTCATTCTCGGCCCGCTGGTAATTCAATTCGTCTACGCCCCGTCAGTCTAGGCGCGAGTCTGACGACCAGCATCCAGTCCGGAGGCGGGAGTATTGATTGAGACATCAGATGGATCGACTTCGGGTAGCCAGAAGTTTCAGGGACCGATTCCTGGGCCTGATGGGCAGGCGCGATCTTTCCAGTTCCTTCATCGTCTTTCCGAACTGCAGATCGATCCATACCTGCTTCATGATGGGCCCGATCGATATAGCATTTCTGGATCGGGACGGGAGGGTTGTCTCGCAGCACGAAGCTGTTCACCCATGGCGATTGGTTTTCGGAACGCGAACAAGCTCGGCAGCCCTCGAGGTTCCAGCCGGTTACCTGCGCAGTAATGGAATCAAGCCGGGAGACGTGATCGTATGCCAGTAAGACTGATTCTGTACCGGGGAAGCGAGAAACTCGGCCTCGATCTGAAGGATGGGGTTTATCGCATCGGACGCGACAAACCTGCAGACATCGTCATACCGGACCCGACGGTTTCGGGGTCCCATGCCGAGTTGCAGATCAACGGGAGCACGGTCCAGATTCGCGACCTCGGAAGTACGAATGGCACGTTTATCAACGACGCCCCGGTCAGGGCGATCACCCCGGTAACTCCCCGCGATCAGCTCCGCCTGGGAAGTGTGAGAGTCGGCATCGAGCTCGTCGAGGAAGAAAAACCGGTCACGGCTCCCTCGCGTCCTGCCGGCGAGGTGGCGGCCGAGAAGGTTGCAGCGGTGAAGGGCGCCGCGAGCAAGTTGAAATGGAGTCTGCGGTACTGGCTTGGAGGAGCCGGAGCTCTGATGCTTCTCATGCTCCTGTTCATGTTCGTGCAGATCTATGCCGAGCAGTCGGATGCCGAGCGGAGACAGGCGAGCCGTTTCAAGGGTTTCGCTGCTCAGTACATGCATGTGATGCGCGATCCCAACGTCACGACAGTTCCGGCGCCGGTCGTCGACGCTTCCCTCACGGAGCCGATCCTGGTGGCGGACCGAGCCGGCAAGGTTCTTTATCCGCCGCAGCCGCCCGGTAGCAAAGAGATCTCCCCATTCATCGATCCGAAGACAGGGCAGCCCTGGGAGGTCATCAAGCTGGGCCTGGTTCCCTATCCGGAGATGGCCGACCCCGGGCAGGCCGCACCGATCAGCTACCCGATCCAGATCGGCGGTGATCTCCTGGGCTTCGTCATGGCGCGCCCCGCCCCCGACACTGAATCTTCGCAGACATTCGTCCTCGGGGTCCTCCTCTTTTCGGGGGGGATCGCCCTGCTTACGCTCTGGTTCCTGATGAGGCCGACGAATGCCATGATCCGAACGGAGATCGAGAATTTCCGCGTGAAGCTCAGTCCTTACGCAAACGGATTCATCGACGACCTGCCGAAGAGCCGTACGGTGCCGGAGCTCGGCGTGCTGGCGTTGGAAGTGGAGAACGAGTACCGCCGCGCGAAGAACCTAACCCCCGGGGCGGCGACTGCTGGGATGCCTGCCGCCGGCAGCGAGTATCTGCCGATGATGTTGCCTCTGCTCGACACGGCGAATGTCGGTTGGTGTTTTCTGGATAGCGACTTCAGGATTGTTTCGTTCAATCGCGACCTGGCCCGCATCACGGAGCTCGCCGGCGCGACGAACGGCGTTTCGATCTTCGATACCGGCCTGACCAGCCTTCAATCCAAAGATCTTGTCCGCGCAATCTCCGAGGCGCGGGAATCCGGTGAAGGAAAAGCCTCATTCTCGCTCACCAGAGATCGCCAGAATGCCACGTACGATATCTCGGTCAAGTCATTCACGGATCCTTCCACTCGAAAGCAGATCTTCGGTCTCGTCTTCAATCGGGCGAGCGCCTGAGGGTCACTGACGATCGCTGTCTCGGGACGGGCTATCATTGCGCGACCCAGCGGACGGGTTGCAGAAAGCTATGGAGTTGGAGGCCCTATGGAAGCCGAATACCCGATTCAGGTCAGCAACGTCAGCAAACGGTACGACCAGTTTGTTGCCGTCGATGATATTTCTTTCTCCGTCCGCCGCGGCACAATCTTCGGTCTGCTCGGCCCCAATGGCGCTGGCAAGACGACGACGATCCGGATGATCATGAACATCATCGTTCCCGATTCGGGGACGATCTCGATTCTCGGAAAACCGAGCACGGATGCGGCTTCACGTGTCGTCGGCTATCTCCCTGAGGAACGCGGGCTCTATCGCAAAATGAAAGTCCTCGATCATCTCGTCTTTCTCGGCGAGATCCGAGGCCTTCCGGTAAAGGAGTCACGAAAGCGATCCGAAGCGTGGCTCGAGCGTCTTTCGCTCACCCAATGGAGAGTCAAGAAGGTGGAAGAGCTCTCGAAGGGAATGCAGCAGAAGCTCCAGTTCATCGGCTGCGTGATTCACGAACCTGATGTGCTCATTCTCGACGAGCCGTTCTCGGGTCTCGATCCGGTGAACGCCCGCACCTTCAAAGACCTCTTCATGGAGATGAAGCAGAATGGCAAGACGCTCGTGCTGTCGACTCACGTCATGGAGCAGGCGGAAAAGCTGTGTGACGAGATCGGACTGATCAATCGCGCGAAGATGGTGCTTCAGGGAAGCCTTGCCGAGGTCAAGAGCAGATACTCCGGCAACCGGCTGCTTCTTCAGGGACGAGGTGATGTGAGCCGTCTGCAGGCGATCCCTGGTGTGCTCGCCGTACATGGCTCTGAGGGCACTGTCGAGGTCGAGCTCGCGCGTGACCTGAGCCGCTCGGAGTTTCTCCGCATCGCCACGACACAGTTCGAGGTAGAAAGCGTCGTACCGCATGAGGCCTCGCTCGACGAAATTTTCGTCGAAGTCGTCGGTGGTCCTGTCGAAGGCCTCGGGGAAGAGGAGGTCGCCTGATGAAGTCGGTCATGTGGCCAATTCTAAAGAGAGAATACTCGAGCCGGATCCGGACGAAGGGGTTCTGGATCTCGACGGCTCTCTTTCCTCTGCTGACCCTCGGATTCACGATGCTGCCCCGTTTTTTGGCCGAACGGACGAAATCGAGCCCTGAGGCGATCCGGATCGTGGACGTGAAGGGAGACTTCTTCCCAGTGCTGCAGACCGTTCTGGACAGCAGGGAAGATTCGAGTGGCGAGCCGCCCATCGAGCTCGAGCCGATGAGGGGCCGCAACCTCGCTCAGATCCAGCGTGAGCTGAACGACGAAGCGCAGAAGGGCGTGATTCAGGGCTACCTGATCGTGGATGACTCAGGACTAGCTGAAAGCGAGGTCGTCTACTTCGCCCGGAATCCGTCCAGCGCCATCACCAGCGATTCGATGCGCGCGGCACTGCGCGAGGCGATGACGAAATACCGGCTGACCCAGCTCGGAGTCTCAGGGGAAGCGGTTGACGCCGCTGTCAAGCGTGTCGGTTTCGACGTGAAAAAGGCCACGAATGATCTCAGAGATCAGACGAGCGGTATCAGCTCGTTCTTCATGAGCATTGCTTTGGCTATGTTCATCTACTTCACGCTGATCTTTTATGGTGTCCACATTCTCAGGGGCGTTCTCGAGGAGAAATCGACGCGGATCGTCGAGATCATCGTCTCGAGCGTGAAGCCGTTCGACCTGATGATGGGAAAGATTCTGGGAATCGGTGCAGTCGGACTGACACAGATCGCCATATGGGCGACCTTCGCTGTCGTTCTAAGTGCCCCGCAGGTGGGAGCTCTGCTCTCGGTAGCGCCCGAGGCCATGCCCAGGATCTCGACCCCGGCTCTGGTCTTCTTTCCTGTCTACTTCGTACTGGGATACTTCCTGTACGCAACGATTTATGCGGGCATCGGGTCGATGTTCAATTCGGACGAAGACGCCCAGCAGATGGTCTCATTCGCGACCATGCTCCTGATCATTCCCATGATGATGCTCATGCCCGTGATCAAGAACCCGAATGGCGGGCTGGCTACCGGACTCTCTTTGTTCCCCTTCTTCACGCCGATCCTCATGTACCTGAGAATCACGATCCAGATCCCACCGACCTGGCAGATAGCTCTGTCGATCGGGATCATGCTCGCGACGATTCTCGTGATGATCTGGCTCGTCTCGAAGATCTATCGGATCGGCATTCTCATGTACGGCAAGAAGCCAACAATTCCTGAAATTGTCCGTTGGTTGCGGTACACTTAAAGCCTCGAAGTTGCAGTAAAGGGCCGGGAAACCGGCTCTCGTTTCACGACTCCCACGGTTGGCTACTGCCTGCCCACCCTTCCCCGGCCACCCGTGGGGTCGTGATTCCCTTGCCCTCAGCTGGCTGCGCTTCGGCGCGCCGAAACCGCATTGTCGTAGGTTCGCATGAAGGGAAGGTCCTGCCTGTAATAGAAGCTCCGGATCGGGCACGCCTGGGACCCGCTGATCGCACACTGGCCGTTCACGTAGCGATGCCGCTGCGGATCGTACTTCCAGGCCTCACCCTGATCGATGATCTCCGCGAGCTCTCGCCGAAGTTGCGCGAAGCCCGGGCCGTGCCAGACCTCATCCAGGCTCTGCGTGTAGATGTTCCCCAGCTGCTGGCCCTGGAGAATGCAGCAGGGAGCCACGGCGCCACTGGTCCGGATTACCAGTGAGTACCAGCCGATCAGGCATTCGTCCGACAGTTCTTCAACGGCCGCGTTGACTCGCTCGACCTGTCGCATCCTCGCCCGGTGTGCAAGTTTCTGACGGAGTGAAAAATCGCGCCTGAGCAACAGGTCGCGGTACCTGCGGAGGCGCGGCGTACGGGCGCGCTCGTGATGAATCCGCGTCGTTATCTCGGCGAGCGCGGGGGTGATGTCCTGCTCGTAGCTGCTGATCGAGGTGATCGTGCGATATTCATCGGCGCGGATCACTTCTTCGTACAGCCGCATCATCTCGGCGGTTTCGTCGGCATTCATCTTCTGGCCGTCCTCGAGGAATGAAAGACCGTTGAAGAGAATCGTGTCTGCACCCAGTTCGCGTGCGAGAGAATACATTTGCGGGATGCTGCGGTAGTTGTCCCGCCAGACGAGATACTGGATGTTGACCTTCGGATGCGCCGTGCCACGTTTGCGTCTGGCAGCTACGAGCCCTCGCACGTTTGCCAGAACGCGATCGAAGTTCCTCGGAGGCGTTTGCATCATGGACGCGTAGGTTTCCGCATCGCCCGTGTTGAGACTGACGGTGACCTGATCACAATGCGCGTCGATCAGCAACCCGGCGACCTCATCACCCATCAGCACGGCATTCGTCGTGATGTTCTCGATCGGAATTCCGCTGGCTGCGATTGCGCGAAGGTAGGGCTTGGTCTGACGGTGGAAAAGCGGCTCACCGCCACCGGAAAGCCGGATGCTGCGGGTTCCGGCTTTCTTCAGCTCTTTGAGCAGCTCCTCCATGCGGGTCATCGGGAGCTCGTCCGTTCCGCGGATCGCGGCCGTGGAACAGAAGAAGCACTCGATGTTGCAGCGGTCTGCCGGATAAATCTCGACGTGATAGGGGCCACCGTAGGCGACGCCGTCACGCACTCCACGCACGATCGTCTCCTTGTCGCCCGGCGACAGATACTGCCAGCCCATCTGAGTCATGCTGTATGAGACAAAGGACAAATCGGCTCAATTCCTTCCGGGTCACGCTCCCACCCAGCAGGCCGGATGACCGGGAAGACGGCTTTCATCCGCCTCAGGACTTGTTTCACGGGTCGACCTCGCAGACACTATCGACTGAAAATCCGGTTCAGAAACTCTTTAGGCAAGCGCAGGCCAAAGGTTCGCGTTTGCTCGAAACTCGATTGGTAACCTGCGCCCATTTCAGGTCAGGTGTGCACGCACACACCTCGGAGGAGATTTGAAGCGACTGACGGGACTCGCGTTCATCGTCTCGATTTTTCTCAGTGCTTTCCTCCTCTTCCTCATTCAGCCGATCATCGGAAGGGTTCTGCTGACTCTCTATGGGGGAAGTCCGGCCGTCTGGAATACCTGTATGGTCTGCTTTCAGGGAATGCTCCTGGCTGGCTACGCCTATGCACACTGGAGCCTGGACGCGCTGGGCCCGAGGCGACAGATCATTCTGCACCTGGCCCTTCTGGGTGTGTCGGTTCTCGTACTTCCATTCACCCTTCCGGTTCTGACGATTCCATCAGCCTCTCCAGTTCTGTCGATCATGACGGCATTGCTGCTCACGGTTGGGTTGCCGTTCAGCCTTCTGGCTTCGAACAGCTCGCTGGTTCAGCGGTGGTATTCACTTTCCCAGACTGGCGATCCGTTTGCCCTCTATGCAGTTTCGAACGCGGGATCACTGCTAAGTCTTCTGGGCTATCCGCTGCTGTTCGAGCCGGCGTTCGGCCTGTCGAGAGGCTGGCGTGTCTGGACGGGCCTCTACCTCCTGTTCCTGGCAATCAGCGCTATCTGTATGACGCTGGTGTTCCGGTCCTCTCGCGCTCGGAAAAACGCTTGGCACTCAGAGCAAAAGAGCTCCGCGGCGGAGCCGGGCACGGACTGGCGGCAACGCATGGGCTGGGCACTGCGGGCAGCAGTCGCCTCGAGCCTGCTTTTGAGCGTCACCATGAAGATCACCACGGACATAGCGTCCGCGCCGATTTTCTGGGTCGTTCCACTTTCCCTCTATCTTCTGACTTTCATCATCGCCTTCTCACCGATGGTCCGCATTCCGAGGTGGATCGTTGCGACTTTCACAGCCTTTGGCATTGCATGGTCACTGACGGGCTACTTCTACACGATCCCGTTTCCGCTCTGGTTGGAGCTCTCCGCGTTCCTCTCAGTGGTGTTCTTCGGCAGTCTGCTGTGCCACTCTGATCTTGCCGATTCCCGGCCTTCGCCCCGCCATCTCACCGAGTTTTATCTCTGGATCTCTATTGGTGGAGTCGTTGGTGGAATCTTCAACAGCCTTCTCGCTCCGGTCGTGTTCGATTCGGTAATCGAGTTCCCCATCACGCTCCTTCTGCTCGCGTTCCTGATTCACGCGAAGGGTGGCTATCTGCGCCACTTCACTGCGGAGCGGATGAAGAACCTGGCGACCTACATGCCCCCGATCACGGTCGTGATCACGCTTTGTGTCACCGCGATTCTGGTCATTCTCCAGCGGAGGGGAGGATCGATCACGGGAGATCCTGAGAGCCTCGCATCGGGCATCCTGATCATCGTGCCACTGGCGATCATTCTTCTGGGGCTCATGATGGCCCGCCATGCAGGTCAGTTCGAATTCGTCGTAGTCTGCCTGATGATCTATGCGATGAGCAACGTCCAGCAGCTCGAGCCTCTCATCGCGCAGGAACGAAGTTTCTTCGGTGTCATTCGTGTGTTCGAAACTCCGCGCGAGAGAGTGTTTGTCCATGGCACCACGCGCCATGGCGCGCAGTGGCGGGATCCCGAAAAAGCGATGACCCTCACTGGCTACTATCATCCGGCGGGCCCGTTCGGCGAGGATCTCCCGTCCCGAGAGGCTGATGCGCATATCGGCATACTCGGTCTGGGAGCAGGGTCCCTCGCGGCGATGGGCGAGCCTGGACAGACGGTCACATTTTTCGAGATCGATCCGGACGTGGAAACGGTCGCGCGCCGCCACTTCACCTATCTTCGGGACGCTCGAGCCAGAGTGCTCGTGGAGATCGGAGACGGACGTCTTCTGATAGAGAAAACACCGGACCAGACGTTTGATCTTCTTCTGCTCGACGCATTCAGCAGCGACGCGATTCCGACGCACCTGTTGACGAGAGAGGCCCTGAATCTCTACCTGCGCAAGGTCAAACCGGACGGCCTCGTCATGTCGCACATCTCCAATCGCTACGTCGACATGACCCGCGTGTTCCGCGCCTGGGCTGAGGCGGAACAGCGTGCTGTCGTGCTCTACGTTTACCAGCCGACGGCAGCCGAGGCGGCCGCGGGTGCGTCGCCCTCCACGGCGGTGGCGATCGCGCCGGACAGGGCTACGCTCGAGACGATGGTGGCTGGCGGCAGGTGGAAGTGGTTGCCGCCGGGGAGATCGGTCGCGTGGACGGACGATCGGATCGACCTCATTTCCACTTTCGGAAAAGTCAGGGATCAGTGAGACCGTGAGACGAACCAACTTCGAGGCTCACCCCATGTGGGCGAACATTGCATTGCATGTTCGGCCCTCATCGCCGGCGATCGTCTGTTCGTACCGATGAATCGATTCTGTCGTTCCGTGCTCAGCGTCGAGCCGGCCGGGACCGGCCACCGCCATCGGAAAGCGTTTTCACGAACAGTCGCGGGTTCGGAGAGTCTTCGCCCCCACGGCCGCGCACGAACGCGAGCGCCATCAGCCCACGCGCGTTGACAGTGATTGCCGGAAGCGACTCGAACTGTTCCGTCGCGGTCAGATCGAACGGGGATCCGGGAGTGCCGGAGCCGTCCGGGTCGATCCATACGCCCCAGATGTCGGCTTTTGACGGCAGGATGCGGTGCGTAAAGCTCTCGTTTGATCTCTGGTAAACGAGAAGGTATCGCTTGCCGGTCCAGATGACCTGAGGATCGCTGATCCACGGTTGCCGTCCGTCGATGTTGCCGACGTCGACATAGAACCTGGGCGCAAAGGGCACCGAAGAAATTTTCGCCGGAACGGGTGTGACATAGAGCGGCGGCCGCACGAGTCGAGGATGCTCGTAATTTGAATCGACGGCAGCAATCAGAATGGACGAGCCGTTCGTCGCCAGGGATGCGCCAATCTGTTCATTGGAGTATCCCGAGAGGTAACCGAACTCGAACGGTCCAGCGACCGTGCCATCGCGGGAGAACTCGGCGATGTGGTTCGCGTCCGTCGGCGGCACAGGAGGCATGATCGGCCCCGACCATTGCTGACGGATCATCATCGTCGCTACATACCCGCTTTCGGTCGGAATCACCGCGTTTTTGAGTCCACCGGTACGCAGTGAAAGGCTGAGCACACCTCCGGTCTTCGAAACCAGGGCGTGTCCGTCTTCGAAGATGATGAGACAGTCGTCCGGACCGCAGGCTGAACCAATCCGCATATCGGGGCTGGGTACCGGGTTAAAAATAATGAACGGAGTCGGTTCGACTGGTCTCAGGTCGGGCGAGAACCGCTGCGCAACGACACGCATGCCGAGGGGTCCGAACTCGCCCCAGGCGAGAAGGTAATTCGTCCCATCGAAAGTGATTGCCGGAGTGCTCGTCGTCGCGATCGATGAGATGAGTAAAGGCTGGCCAATCCGCTCGCCCCGCGAGTTCAATCTGGCGGTATACAGCTCGCCCGTCGTCTGCTGATTCTCTTTCCAGAAGCAGCACTCGGTCGACTCTCTCCACACGATCAGAAACGATTCGCCGTCCGAGGCGATCACGGGGTTGGTCTGATGAACCTCAGCGCCACCCATCGCGACGGGAATGGCGACTTCGGCACCGCCCACGATCGAGCGCGCCATACCTGAGAGCGTCGTGGCAGCGAGGGCTTCGGAAACGACGTCGAGGCTGCGCTCTGCGCCTTCGGCTGAAGCAACGAGGAAAACGGTCAGACAGGCGGCTGTGAGTCGCATTGATGCTCCGATCTCGTACGGAAGTCCGCGGGTCGATTCTACGTCGGCGGCGCGGCTGTCCCTGGGAGTGACGCTGAGGTGAAACTCCTTATCTGGTCTGCCCGGCTGGATTCGAACCAGCGACCCACAGCTTAGAAGGCTGTTGCTCTATCCGACTGAGCTACGGGCAGAAACAGGAAAGGATGAAGTTGAGGGTTGAGGGATGACTCCAGGTTCATCCTTCATCCTTCCGCCTTCATCCTTCAGAAAGTTGGGGTGGGTAGTGGGATTTGAACCCACGACCTTCGGAGCCACAATCCGACATTCTAACCAACTGAACTATACCCACCATATGACGAGGATGAAGCCTGAAGGCTGAAGGATGAGGAAAGACGGAGGCCGGGCCGCTTGATCCTTCATCCTTCAGACTTCATCCCTACGATTGGTCGGGGCGAGAGGATTCGAACCTCCGACCCCCTGCTCCCAAAGCAGGTGCGCTACCAGACTGCGCCACACCCCGGACCGTGAAAACCGCTCAATCTAAAGATCTATTGTGGTGCCTGTCAAGGAACAGGCTGCCGGGGGCGGGCATTCCGATCAGCTAACAGAGGGCAAGGCTCTTCTCACGAGCGGCAGGGCCTCGAAGGGCCCTGCCACGGCGAGGCGGGGTGCTTCTAACGTGAGCTCAGACGGTGTGGACCTTTCCGGGGTCGCTGTAGAGGTGCTTGGGGAGCATCTCGCCCCACCGTGCGGCGCTGGCCTCGGTGAGTACGAACTCGAATGTATGGCCATGGGAACGCAGCCGGAGAACTCTACCGTTGGTGTCCCCACCCATGGTCAGCTCGTCGGTGTACTCGACCTCCTCGATTCGCTCGAGATCGATCTGGGCGGCGAGTTCCATATTTTCGTAGAAGATCGCCTTGTCGGTGAGCGAAAGCACGACCGGAAAATGCGTGTGGCCGTCAACAAAATCGGCCCGTTCCGCGATTTTGGACTCGGGACGCCGCTTCGCGGCGATGGCCTCGAGCTGATCCTTTGTCCGCACGCGAAGGAAGAGCCATACCAGTGTTCCCACAGCGACCAGAGCGACGACATTTAAAATTGCCAACCACGACATGGGTTCCTCCTTCTTACTTACGTTAAGGGTCCAATTACAATGTAGGTCTGTCTCGGATAAAGGGGAAGCGAAACACATCGCAGGATCGAGAGGCGGGAAGTACAATGTTCAGGCATGCTCGAAGGGAAAAGGACCAGGCACGAGCATTCCTGCGGAGGGGTTGTGGTCTCGGTCGAAGATGGCATGGGCTTCGTGGCTATGATCGCGACCAGGGGAAGGAGCCGCTGGGGACTGCCGAAGGGCGCCGTGACGAAGGGGGAGACTCCGGAACAGGCGGCGCTCCGCGAGGTGCACGAAGAAACTGGTCTCCGGGCGACCATCCTCCGGCAGCTCGATACGATCGAATACTTCTTCAGGGCAGGGGACACGCTGATCCACAAGAAGGTCGATTTCTACCTGATGCGGTATGAGGACGGCGACCTGCAACCTCAACTCAGCGAGGTCGACGACGTAGCCTGGGTCGAGATTCATGAAGCCGTGGAGCGCTCCAGCTTCGATTCAGAACGGAAGCTCCTTCACGGTCTTCGAGACGAGTGGGACGCCCTCATGCAGGAGGAGCGCAACCGTCTGTATGACCGGAGTGGGCGCGTCGGCACGAGCTCAGCTCGCAGCGAGTGATTCTCAGGCGGAGAACCTGAGCCGCTTCTGAAGGCGCAGCGGCTCTCGTGTTTTCTTCATCCGCCCCGGCGGCAGCGACTCTTGTCGCATGCGCGGATGAATGTGCGGTGCGGAAAGGTCGGGCCGCAGCCGAACCAGGAGTCCTCCCTCGACCTGCAGGACCATCTCGGGAGCGAGCCAGTGAACCCCGGGCGACCATCCCGGGTTTTCGTGGAACGAATGCTGTCCGCGCGTGAGCGGACGCAGCTCCTCGAGCACGGAGGCCTTCTGCTGGTCGGGCACACGGAGCCGTCGTTGAAAGAGGAAGCGTCCCTGTTCGAAAGCGCCTGCAAGAAGTCGCAGGGTTCCCTTCGCATCGAAGTCCGGATCGATGAGACCTCCTGCTACCAGAGTCGTCCCTGTGTCGCAGGGAATCTCGCGCCAGACACGGGTCTCCCTGCCCGGATATGGACTTCCCTTCATCTTCGCACGCACCGCAGGATGTCCCTCATCGCAGGCCACACGGACCGCTTCGATGCCCCTGGCCTCGAGGACGTCCGCGGGGCGGAGGAACCTGTCATCGAGCGAGGGGGCGTTCTCCAGCAGCTCGCGCCGGCGAACGCCAGTGGACGCGGTGGTGCGGTTGATTCCCTTCAAGGACAACAGATCGTGCACGATCGCAATGCACTTGCGCGACTTCATGCCTTCGGCGATCTCCTCATCCGATTGGAACTGCCGGTCGTGCGGTTCCGAAGGAAACCCACGGCAGACGATGTCCGCGTCGAGCGTAGTGCCTTCAGGAAGCTGCCGGAGGGCCCCGAGCAATTCCGGGAAAAAGCGATTCAGATTCCGGCCGCGCCTGTCGCGGATCGCCGGTCCCTCGCCGCTGATCTCCAGCAGCACCGGAATCCCTTCCTCGACTATCTGGAAGATCCACTCCGGCGAGTCGAAGGCTTCTTCGACGAGCGAGGGGATGGTGGGCTGGTAGTTTTCTTTTTCGCCACCCGCTTGCGTGAGGGCGTCTTTGCGCCATCCTCGCGAAGCGCGTCGGCCACGGTCTTTGCCTTGCGTGTCACGGCCTTTCGGTTGCTCTGCCATTGCTTTTCGTCACCGATGTCTTCCACGTCTCGGTTCGAGACGACCGACAACGGTGCCTCTGTCGTGATGTCAAAACCGGGAGTGGCGAATTCGTCCTGATGCTTGATCAGAAGCCACTCGTTGCTCCGCTCCGAGCGTCCTCGGAGTTTGATGAGCGCCCACTCTGCAAAGAGCTTCTTTCCATGGAGGCGGAAGCTGAGCTTGCCTTTTCTCACTGCAGTTGCAGGATCGTCGCCCGGTTCGATGAATTCCCACGTGCCCTGGTCCCATATGATGACGTTGCCTGCGCCGTAGTTTCCTTCCGGGATCACTCCCTCGAATGAGGCGTACTCGAATGGATGGTCCTCGGTCATCATTGCGAGACGCTTTACGGCCGGATCGTACGACGGCCCTTTTGGCACCGCCCACGATTTGAGGACCCCGTCGATCTCGAGCCGGAAGTCGTAGTGAAGATGCGAGGCCTGATGCTTCTGCACGACGAAAATCGGTTTGCGCGGGACGCGCTTCTTCCCCCCGTCACCCGATGGCTCGGGCGTCTCGTCGAATCTGCGCATCTTCTGGTATTTCTCGAGCTTCTCTTTCATGACTTTTTAGGATGCGCGCCGCCTTTTTGCGGACGCCTTCGCAGGAGTGGCCTTGGCCGGGGCCTTTTTCTTCGTCTTGGGCTTGGCCGTTTCTGCCCTGGAGGCGCTGCGTCGAGCTGCGGGTCGCGAGCCCTCGAGACTGCGGCGGAGTGCCTCCATGATGTCGACCACCTCGCCGCCCCTGTCCTCTTCACTCTCCGGGGCCGTAATGATGTCTTCTCCCTCGGACTTCGCCTCGATGCGAGCCAAAAGACGCTCGCGATACTCATCCTTGTAGCGGAGGGGATCGAAGTTCGCTTCGGTCAGCTCTTCGATCAGCATCTCCGCCAGGCGGATCTCCTTGTCCTTTACGGGAGCGTCGTCTACACCGAGCTCGCCGAAGTCGCGGACTTCGTCGGCGTAGTACATGGTGTGCAGAATCATTCCCCCCGCGAAAGGTCGAAGGATGACGAGATGTTCTTTCCTGGCTGACACCCAGCGCGCGATAGCAACCTTGTTCAGCTTCTTCATCGCGGCCGAGAGGAGGTGGTAGGTCTTGCCGCCGCCATCTGCCGGCCCGAGATAGTAGGCCTTTTCGAAGAAGAGAGGATCGATCTGATCCAGATCGAGAAACTCTGTGATCTCGAGCGCGCGGTTGTCGTCGGTCTCCAGTGACTCTATTTCCTCGTCGCTGAAGGTCACGTACTTGCCCTTGCGGATCTGATAGCCGCGTATCAGTTCGTCCGATTCGACGATCTGTTCGTGGTGTGCGCACCACCACTTGCGGTTCACTCTCGTACCGCAGGGCTCGTGAAGGAGGTTGAACGAGACGTCTTCCTGCGACGTGGCGGTATAGAACTTCACCGGGATGGCGACGAGACCGAAGGAAATCGTCGCGGAGCGGATCGGGCGAACTGCCATGAGCAACCTCCAGAGACCTTCGTTTGCATTGGGCGTTCCAATCTACGTCGAATGAAGAGAGTTAGCAACGACCCTAAGTCGATCCGTCGTAATAACCTACGCTGGCAAAGTCATCATTTCAGCCCCGCGGCGAGGGTCTGAACCCATGGGGGGTGCGAGGGTCTGACCCTGGAGATCGGGGAGGCGCCCCGACAGGATCCACTCAGGCGTTTGTGATCCCCCAGGTCCCGAAAAATCGCGGGCCATCGGGGCGGAGTATGAGCGAAGTTTCGTCCCTCGAGGTGGGGATTGCGTTTCGCTCGAGAATGGAGACTCCAGGACCGTCGGGCGGAGTTCGGCAGCGGTCCCTATTTTGCAAGGTAGGCGAATTCTGTAACACGTCGTATGAATGTGTCGATTCGAAAGATCCTCTGGACCGCCTTCGGTGCGCTCTTCCTGCTCGTCGTGGGCGGGGTGGCGCTCAATCTGGGGGTGCTGCAACTCGAAAAGCAGCAGCAAGATCGGATCGACAAGGTCTATGCCCCCCTTCTCGAGCGGATGATGTCCATGGACCGCGACATCGCAGCGATGCTCGCGGCAGCCCGCGGCTACTCACTCACCAAGAAGGCGGACTTCGTTGTTGAGTATGAGAAGGCGGTTGATAGCTTCGAGAAGACGGCGGCCGCTTCGCTGGAGCTTGCCAAGGAGCCCCTGGACGAGCGAATGGTCCAGGGGATGGTCTCTCACTTCAGGGAAATGAAGGAAATGTCCGACGAGCAGATCGCGCTGACCGATGACGGTCTTCCGGGCGCAGCGATCGACAAGATGCTCGAGGCTGCCAGGAGCCGAACGTCGGCGGACCTCTTCGCAGGTGACTTTGCCGAGCAGGAGATGGGCAAGCGCAAAGAGTCGATCAAGCAACTCGACAACCTGCGCTACGCGCTGACGGTAGTGCTCATTGCGGTCGGTCTCGGGACCATCTTCTTCGGAGGCTTCGCTGTGATGGGTATCGAGCGACGGCTCGAAGCGTCCGTCGCGAGGCAGGTGAAGAAAACGGAGGCGATGATCGGTGGTATGGCCGACGGCGTAATGCTCGTCGATGCACAGGCAAAGGTCGAGTTCCTCAATCCTGCCGGTGTGAGCCTTCTGGGAACATCCGCCACAAACGTCCCGATCGAGCAGCAGGCCAGCGTCTTCGGATTCAGGAATCCCGATGGCAGTTCGATGGATCCGCACGAGATTCCCGCCGCGCAGGCCCTGGGAACCGGCCGTCCCGTCAAGGACGTTTCGGTCGTGATCGAACGGTACGGCACCCGGGTCGATCTGTCGATGAGCGCCGTACCCATCAAAGAAGAGGAGACCGTTACGGGCGTGATCGTCTCCTTCCGCGACATCACCGAGCGTCGAAAACTCGAAGACGAGATGCAGGCGCAAGCGGAGCGCGCGCAGATCCTCGCCGATGCGGGCGCCTTCTTCGCCAGCAATATCGATCCGGTCTGGGTGACTCAGGCCATCGTCGAACGTGTTGCCGAGGTTCTCGGTGACTGGGCAGCAGTCATCCTGCGAGTGCCCGACTCTCCGGAGCTCGAGGTCGCATCGATCTATCACACCGACATGGCGTCGCTCGGTCTTGCGTGGTCATACATCTATCGGCAGCCGTTGATCGTGGGAGAAGGAAACATCGGACAAGTGATCAGCAGCGGATATCCCTCACTCACCTCGAACCTCGACGTCTCCGCCCCTCGTGAAACAACGACGTACCATGCGGTACAGATGAAAATGGCTTCGTTGCTCGTGCTGCCGCTCCGCACGCGCCGCGAGATCATCGGAGCGCTCGTGATCGCGGCGAACAATCCCGAGCGACAGATGACTGACCAGAAGCTTCCGCTGGCCGAGGTGCTCGCCGAGCGCGCTGCGCTCGCGATCGAGAATGCCCGGCTGTATACGGAACAGGTCGAGGCGCGCCGCAAGGTCGAGGATCTGTCGAGACTGAAAGACGAGTTCCTGTCGATTGCCTCACATGAGTTGCGAACCCCGGTGACTTCGATCAAGGGCTATACGCAGCTCGCGAGAACACTCATCCACGAAAACGACCTGAAGACCTCGGAAGAGTACCTCGAAGTCGCGCTCGATCAGATCGATCGGATGTCCCGTCTCATCCTGGAACTGCTCGACGTGTCGAGGATCGAGACCGGGCGGCTGGAGATCCGGCGTGAAGAGATGCGCTGGTCGGACTTCGTTCGCGACGTGGTCCAGCATCACCACACGGCCTCGAAGAATCGCAGGTTCTACCT
The DNA here is from genome assembly GCA_041748075.1 of Thermoanaerobaculia bacterium. Classification (GTDB taxonomy): domain Bacteria; phylum Acidobacteriota; class Thermoanaerobaculia; order Gp7-AA8; family Gp7-AA8; genus JBGSYJ01. The sequence continues at coordinate 60,670 of JBGTDX010000039.1, read as the reverse complement.
GAACCTTCCAGGCGCGAGCAAGACCGTCCACGGTGATCGTGACCGGCTCGAGCAGGTTCTCGGTAACCTTCTGGAGAACGCCGTCAAATATTCGCCCGACGGAAGCGAGATCTTTGTTGAGGTGCAGGACGAGACCGAAAGAGTCGTCACCTCCATTCGCGACAAGGGAATCGGAATCCCCGCGGACGAGCTCGGACAGGTCTTCGAAAGGTTTCACCGCGGACGGCAGGTGTCATCGACGAATTATGGCGGCCTTGGTCTCGGCCTCTATATCTCGAAGCAGATCGTCGAACGTCATAACGGTACGATCTGGGTCGAGAGCAGAGAGGGATCGGGCACGACCTTCTATTTCTCCCTTCCCGTTCATCACCCCACAGCCAGCGAGCTGTCCGCAGCCACCGGCTGACTCCCGAACCATAGGAACCCATAGAATGAACCCATAGGGTCAAAGCTCGTTCCTCGCCTCGAGCGTTACCGCGGGAACCTATAGAACCTACAGGGAACCTATAGACCTACAGAGACCTAAAGGACCTAAAGGGTCAAAGCTTTGGTCCTCGCCTCAAGCTTTGGTCCTCGCCTCGAGCGTTACCGTAATGCGGTTCTTGGTTCTTAAAGCGAGAGTCAACTGATAGGCTTTCGATTCATTAATGCGGCGAACGAAGATTCGAAAACCTGAAGTCACTGATTGAAACTGCCTGGCTGGAGAAAAGAAGACGCTTCGCCGCAGCGAGCTATTTGTTCGCGGATGCGGGAAGGCTGTCGAGGGCGGTCGGTCCAATCGGGTGCGATGTGGATGGAGGCGAGCCGCGCAATCGGTCGCAGCAGCGATCAACGGCGATGCGGAGCAGAGGATCGCGGTCGAGTTCGCGGTCGCAGATCCGGATCAGATCCGAGGCGCGGCCGGTGCTTCGTAACCGCAGTGAGGCAGCGATCGAGCGGAGGCGATGCATCCCTTCGTAGCAGCCGAGCCACGCCGTAACCATCCGCTCGACTCCTCCATGTCCATGACGAATCAAAGCTGATTCGACGTGGAACGTCCCGGCTACCGCCTCGATGATCGTGGCCATCGGCGGCTGCAGCGGGGTCCGTTGCGCCTGGGGATGTTCATCACTCCGCGGCTTGGCTTCAATTACCTCGCGCATTTTCTCGATCCAGGCCTCGCTGCCGAGATAGAGCTGAGCGACCAGGTTCTCCCATGGTGAGCGGGGATCGGTGAGTCTCTCGTCGACATACTCGCGGTAGCTCTGCCGGGCCTGCTCGTGATCGGGATGGATTCTGTCCAGCACCCGGTCGGTTGCCAGCCAGCCGGGTGAGGCGCAGTAGCCGGCAGTCGCGCGATAGCTGCTCCAGCGATACTCCTCCGGACGTGAGACCATACCGGCCCGCACGGGGTTGAGCACCACGTAGCGAAGGACCTCGTTGAGATATAGATCCTTCTCGACCAGGAAGCCTTTGAATCGTCCCTGAAAGAGATGGCCCACGCGCTTGTGCCGTTTGTTGAACCGCTGAGCGTACTTGCCGTTGAGCCACTGCATGCCGCGCGAGAGATTTGGTACAGGAGTCTCGACGACGAAGTGGTAGTGGTTGGACATGAGCACATAGGAGTAGACGAGCCAGCCGTAGCGGCGGACGGCATCCGCGAGGAACTCGAGAAACAGACGGCGGTCGGCGTCGGAGCGGAAGATGTTCTTTCGCTCGTTGCCGCGCGAGGTGATGTGCCAGACGGCACCTGGGTAGTCGAGACGAAGAGGACGTGCCATGCTGGCAACGAGTATCCCTCGGTTCGAACGGGATGCCGAGGAGAGTCAAGAAGAAGGGCAGAAAGAGGCGGAAAAGCTCCTCGGAATGGAAACTGTGAGCCGGGCAAACAGGCCGATTCCACAGAGCGTAGAGCCTGGCTACGAAAGATCTCGCGATACGGGACAGTGAGATGAGGCTCTGACCCCCAAGGCGCGCCCCCCCAAGGCGCGCCCCCAAGGCGCGCCGCTCCCAAGGCGCGCCGCTACGGCGCGAGAGCCACGGATAATTCTGGCTGCGTGTGAACCTTTTTCTGTGACACGCGACTATAGGTCTGCACATGGAAAGTCGATGAGAGAAACGAGCACTGAATCCAATCCGAAGCTCGAGTTGCTGGCAATACGCTGCCAGCTCGGAGAGCCGGCAGCCATTGACGAACTCGTCGAACGGTGGCACTCGCCCCTTTGGCACTACATCCGCCGGCTCCTCGGTGACGACGGGCTGGCCGAAGAAGTTCACCAGGATGTCTGGTTACGGATTCTTCGAAGCCTCGATCGTCTTCGCGAGCCCGCGAAGCTTGCACCCTGGCTCTTCTCGATCGCCCGTCGCGCAGCAATGGACCATCTCCGTCACCGCTACGGCGAAGCGGGATTCATTCAGATCGAGGATGAATCTTTCGTTGAGACTGAGTACTCGGAGATCGATTTTGATGAAATCGAGATTCTTCAGGGAGCGATCGAGGACCTTCCCCTGGTGGAGCGGGAAACACTCACGCTTTTCTATCTACACGAGCTAGGTCTCAGCGACGTGGCCATGGTGCTGGAGATCCCGATCGGAACCGTGAAGTCGAGGCTTCACCGCGCACGCGGGCTTCTGCGCAAGCGCCTCGAAGAGAAAGGAGTTACGAGATGAAACCGGTACACGCCATTTCCGAGGTCCGGCCCTCGGCCAAGGAAATTCAGGAACGACTGCATGGAGAATTGACGAGACGCTCACGAGCCGGCTTCACACTCCTGCTGCTCATCGATCTCGCCGTTGGAGCCGTGATTGCTTCGCTTCTGATGAGCGAGGAGGGACTTCCGCTCCGAACACAGATCGCATTCGCAACGATGCTCGTCATTGCATTCGTCTGGGCGGTCTTTTTCGTTCGTACACTCAGTCGCAGAACGCTGTTTCTCGCAGGCCATCGGCTTGCAGCGGCTCGTCTTTCTGTAGCATTCACCAGCCTGTTCACTTTGGCCGCTCTCGTTCTGGCGACTGTGGACGAGAGCGTGCGTGCACCCTCGCTTTCCGCCTTCGGGTTTGGTTCGGTGATGCTCGTCGTTGCGATCACACTGCTTGTGCGGGCGAGAAAGAGAGTCGGCGGGCTCATCGCCCGGAAGCGCCAGCTGGAGCATCAGGTCGCCCGACCCGATGCGTCATCCAGTGGCGCACTTGTCGTGATGCTTGTGGCAGTACTCGTCCATGGTGGTGGTCTTTCTTTCGCGCAGTCGATCTCTCCGAATCCATTCGAAGCCATCGTGCCGATGCCGCCGGTACCGGTGCGTGCGCTCGGCCGCGACCATCTCGTGTACGAGCTCCATCTGACGAACTTCGGTCAGGATACGCACAGACTCCTGGGGCTCAGCGTCTTCGACAAAGGCGAGGTGCGTCCGATCGCTGAGTGGAACTCGGGCGAACTGGCATCGCGTGCAGTGAACATCGGAAAGCCCGCTGCATCTGCGGCGGACATCCTCCTGCTCAAAGCCGGCGAAAGAAAGGTTCTTCATCTGTGGATTTCGCTGACTCCCGGAGCGCAGCAGCCAGAACTGCTGAAGCATCGCCTGACCACCTCCAAAGTTGGCAGTGAGACCCCGGATGTGCTGGAGATACCCGGCGTCGACGTCGAAGGTGAAGCGTTGCATCTGAAGTCTGCACCGGTCGGTCCCGGTCGATGGCTCTCGATTCGAGGACCATCCAACAGTTCCGGCCATCGACGATCAATCGTTCCGCTGGCTGGACAGGTCCGCGTATCTCAGAGATTTGCGGTGGACTTTGCGAAGGTTGGAGTCGATGGAAGGCTCTTTGAAGGCGATGGAATGGAGAATGCCGCCTGGTATGGCTACGACATGCCGGCGCTCGCGATTCTGCCCGGTCGCGTAGTAAAGGTCATCGACGGCATAGAAGAAAATGTCCCCTTCTCTCCCCCAGCCGATGGAGCAGTGACTCGTGACAATGCTGCGGGAAACGTGGTCATCATCGATGTGGGCAATGGACAGTACGCGGTATACGCGCATCTTCGACCGGGTTCAATCCTGGTGAAGAGGGGTGAAGAAGTCTCCGTATCCGACGAGTTGGGGCGTATAGGAAACTCAGGCCACAGTCTCGCGCCACATCTTCATTTTCACATCGCGGATGGTCCGGATGCGCTGGCGAGCGAAGGCCTGCCCTTCGTCCTCGACGCCTTCCGGCTCACGGGACGAATCGATTCGGTGAACGGACTGCTGAAGGGGGATAGATGGGAGCCACGTGCGGATCGGCCCGCAAGGGAGGTTTCTGCTGAGATGCCACTCGAGAATATGGTGTTCGATATCGAGTAGCAGCATCGTCCTCGGCGAGGAACGTTTCGCGAGGGCGCGTTTGCACAATCCGGTACCGCGACGAACTTTGGACGCACCAACTCCGCTGCTACCCGAGCTTTGCGGTAACGGGCCCGGATCTCGCTTGCCACTCCGCGCAGAAAGGAGTGCACATCATGCAGGTTATCCCTGAAAAGTTCTCGCCGCCTCTGTATGCGATCCTCAGAATCGTGTCCGGCCTCTTGTTTCTGATGCACGGGACCAAAAAGTTTTTCGGCTGGCCCGGTGGAGGAAATCCGGTGGAGCTGGTGTCGTTGTACGGACTCGCGGGAATCATCGAGATTGTTGCAGGCGCGATGATCATGGTCGGATTCTTCACATCCCTCGCCGCGTTCATCTCGAGCGGCCAGATGGCTGTCGCATACTTCATCGCCCACATTCCGCGCGGCTTCTGGCCACTCGAGAATGGCGGAGAACCCGCCGCGCTCTTCGCATTCATCTTTCTGTACATGGCAGCGATGGGATCGGGGATATGGAGTGTCGACGCGGCGATGGGCCGGGGTACGAAGGCGAAGCGTGCGTAGGGCCAGCAGCTCGTGTCTCGTCAGACTTCAGCGGGACTTTCCGCGAGCTCTCGGATCGATGCGATCGCCAGTTCCGCCTGTGCGGCACGCCTTACTTCTTTCTTGCGCTTCCTTGCTTCGAGCTTGTCTTCGATGAGAGCCCATGTCACATTCGAGGGCTGGTAACGCTCCGGCGATGATTCAGCCACGTGGCGGCCGAGTGCGCCGAGTGCGGTGTGATAGGGAAACGGTGTGGGTGTGCGCCCGCAAGCGATCTCGTCGATGTAGCGGGCAACCAGTAACCCGGTTGCCGCTGACTCCACATAACCCTCAACGCCCGTGATCTGTCCGGCGAAGAACAGGTGAGGGTCGCTCCGGAGCTGGAACGTCGCGGACAGGTGGCGCGGCCCGTTGATGAATGTATTGCGATGCATCGAGCCCCACCGTGCGACGGAACAGTTCTCCAGTCCCGGAATCATCTGGAGCAGCCGCTTCTGTTCGGGAATCTTCATCTTCGTCTGAAACCCGACGAGGTTGAAGTATTCGTCCGAAAGATCTTCCTTCCGGAGCTGGACGACGGCGTGCGGACGTTCGCCGGTGACCGGATGCTCGAGACCCACCGGTTTCATCGGTCCGAAGCGAAGTGTTTCGATTCCACGGGAAGCGATCTCCTCGATCGGAAGGCAGCCCTCGAAGTGCGCTGCCTTCTCGAAATCATGAAGCGGATAAAGCTCGGCGCCGAGGAGTGCGTCGATGAAAGCTTCGTATTCGCTCCTGTTCATCGCGGCATTCAGGTAATCGGTGGAGTCACCTTTGTCATATCGCGACTTCCAGTACAGCTTCGACATGTCGAGCGAATCGGCGGCCACGATCGGAGCAATCGCATCGTAAAAATAAAGGCCATCGCGGCCAAGCCGGTCGTTGATCGATTCGAAAAGCGTCCCGCTGGTCAGAGGCCCCGTGGCCGCGACCAGAAAGTCGTGCCCGTCCCGGTCCAGAGTGCAAGCTTCTTCGCGCACGACTCTGATGCGACGCTCGCCCTCGATGGCGGCTGTGACACCAGCCGAGAACCGCTCGCGATCCACCGCAAAGGCATCGCCTGCGGGGACGCGGGCTTCGCTCGCACATTGGATCACGAGCGAGCCGAGCAAACGCATCTCCTGTTTGAGTAGCCCTACTGCGTTCGTCACATTGCTCGAGCGGAAAGAATTCGAACAGACGAGCTCTGCGAGATTTCCGCTCTGGTGTGCGGCGGTCATTCGGACAGGGCGCATCTCGACGAGCGTTACGTCGTGTCCACGGCGGACAAGACCGTGCGCGCATTCGCTGCCAGCCAGACCGCCTCCTAGGATCCTGATTCGCGCCATTTACGGACGCTCCGTCAGTTCGACTCTTCCGGAGCGGGTGATGAAAACGGCAGGGCTGCATCGCCTCGGATCTCACCGAATTTCTGTTCGAACATGGAGATGTTCTGCGCGAGTGCCTGAAAAAGCTGTTTGACGTGAAGCGGGGTCATGATCACACGGCTGTACACCTTGACCTCGGCCCTGCCCGGCATGATCCGCCCGAGGTCGATAACGAACTCGCTCGGCGAATGAATGATGTTGGCGAAATTGACGAACTCACCCTGGGCAGTCTTCTCGTCGAGAACGATATTGATTGTCTGTTGAGGCTGGTTATCCACTAAATGCTCCTTTGCAGATGGCCCGTCCGCTCTGAGGGCGCCGCTGATGGTGGGGTATCGGGCGGGACATCGAGGGGGGTTAATTGGTCGGGCAGGGGGGATTTGAACCCCCGACCACCTGAACCCCATTCAGGTACGCTACCAGGCTGCGCTACTGCCCGACGAAGTGCTACAAGGGGTGGTCATCCTACCATAACGGCGGGTTCATCCACCGTGATGGTGCGTGCACGGAATGTGAAACGTTTTCGGCCTGAACGTTAGGCTTCCTGTATCAAACCGGGCACTTTCCGGACTGATGGTCGGAGACATCCATGCCCATACCGCAGCAGCCTCCGAAACAACTGATGAACACCAAAATTCTCGTCGTGGAGGATGATCGCGCGATCGTGAAGATCTACCGGCTCCTGCTGGGCAGGCTCGGCATCGAAATGGATCAGGCGAACACAGCTGCCGAGGCGCTGGAGTTTGCGGAGACCGACGACTATGGCCTGATGATTCTCGATCTCGGGCTGCCGGGAGGAGCTGATGGAGCACAGCTTCTCGGACTTCTCGAGGAACGGGGGAAGGCGCTTCCGACCGTCATCATCACTGCGAGCGCAGACCTTCAATCGGCGACGGAACTGATGCCGTTCCGGGTCTCCTCTTACCACGTCAAGAGCCCGGCCACGTTCGAAGCTCTGGAACGCATCATTACAGAGGCCCTTCAGATCGAGGAGCTTCGAGCCCGGCTCCAGGTGGCGGAGCGCGATGCGCAGGCGGCGCAGTCACGCATTGCGTTTGTGCTCGCTCATCTGGAACTGGCCATTCTGTTCACCACACCGGAAGGCCTGGTTCAGGAATGGAATCGTGGCGCGGAGGATACGTTCAGGGTCGATGCTTCCGACATCATCGGGAAGCCGATCTGGACGCTGTTCGCGCAGCCGGACGCGGACATCATGCGAGACTCCTGGCTGGAACTCCTCGAGAATCCGGGCGTGTGGAGTCAGAGGGTCCACATTCACAGATCCCCAGCGGGCGAGTTTGCAGCCGAATGGGATCTGAGCGTGATTCGCGATGGGAAGCGAATCGCCGGAGTCGCGGCGGTAGCCAGAGTCATCACCCAGCGCCGGGAGGCGGAACTTCGCTCTCGTGTCCTGTTCGAACAATCATTGTCCGGAATCTTCGTGATCGACTCCGCAACGGGGACGGTAATCGAGGCGAACAGGGTTGGTGCGGCTTACTTCGGAATGGCCCCGGACGAACTCGAGGGTCGACAGTTCGAGAGATGGTTCTCGGAGACCGACCAGCCGGTCATTCGCGGCAAGCTTTCCCACGCGGGTGTCACTTTTGCCCCATCCGCGGGGATGTCGCACGCCGTTCGATCCGATGGATCGACCTTCAGGTTCGGCTACACGGCCACGGCCATTGCGATGGCCGGACGTTCCGCCGTGCTCTTGACCGGGCGCGATCTGAGCGAGGTGCAGGCGGCTGAGATGCGTTATCGCGAGTTCTTCCAGAATGCGATCGAGGCGGTTCTGATCACCGATCAGGCGACGCATCAGATTCTGGACTGCAATCCGGCATTCGAGCGTCTGATGGGTTCTGGACGGGAGGATCTGGTTCGGCGGACCATGATCGACCTGGCTGGCGAACGCGATGCTGAAAGCTTCCGGCGGAGGCTCGATCAGCTTTCCGCACTGACACCGGGCTTTCATCTCGATCTGGAAGCAACTCTGAAGCGGTCTGACCAGAGGCTCGTCAGCGTTGAGTTCCGCTCGGGTCCGTTTCTCCTGAGCGGGCGTGCCGTCCTGGTGTCCTTCATTCGAGACCTCACAGCAGAACGGGCGGCAGAGGAACGGCACCGTCAGATTTTCCTCAGGGGTTACGACCCGATTGCCATCTTCGCGAAGGATTCAGGTCTTCTGGTCGACGCGAACCCTGTATTCGAATCTCTCTCGGGGTTCACTCTCGACGAATTGAAGGTCGTTCCGATCGATGCGCTGATCGTGAATGAACAAGGCGAGAGCCTACTCGAAAGGCCTGACACCGGCAGGACGGAGCCGGGAGCAGAGATTTCGTTGTTTCTCGTCGCCAGAGAGGGTGCGAGCATTCCTTCGTCGGCTCGTGTGTCCGAGCTGACCCTCGGAGAACAGTCGCTTGTCATGGTGACGCTGCGTGACCTGCGGCCGGAGCTTCGAGCTGCTGAAATGGAGCGATCGCTCACTCATGCGCAGAAGATGCAGTCGCTCGGACAGATGGCATCCGGCATCGCACACGACTTCAACAACACGCTGATGGCTGCGTTGCCCTGGGCCGACCTTCTCCGACGTAAGTATCCCGACGATGAAGCAATCCAGCGATCGTCGGAACATATCCGCAAAGCAGTTCACCGGGCGAAGGACGTCACGAGACAGCTGCTCGAATTTGCCCAGCCGCGCAGGCCGACTATGACGGAGGTTTCACCGGCGCAGCTGCTCGAAGATCAGATGCGGATCATTCGTCCCGCACTTCCGCCGGAGGTGGTGATCGAAATGGGGCGTATCGACACTTCGATTCGGATCAATGCAGACCCCACTCACCTGAGCCAGATGCTATTGAACCTCTCGCTCAATGCGCGCGATGCGATGCCGGGAGGCGGGGTCCTGCAGTTCGATGTGAGATCGCTCTCCCCGAGGGAAACCGAACGGTGGGGACTGGGAGCCGGGCCATGGGCTGCAATGCTCGTGAAAGATAACGGAACCGGCATTCAGGAGGATATTCTCGACAAAATCTTCGATCCTTTCTTTACGACCAAGGAAGTGGGCAAAGGACCTGGTCTGGGGTTGTCGGTCGTGCACCGCCTCATCCGGGAGCATGAGGGGGTGGTCTTCGTCGAGTCCGAGGAGGGAAAGGGTACGACCTTCTATCTCATCATTCCTCAGGTTGGTGAACCCGCCGACGATCAGAGCCGGCCGGAAGTCAGCTCCGGAAGATTGACTGGAAAGACGGTGCTCATCATCGATGATGAACCGGATGTGGCCGAGGGGCTGGAGATTCTGCTCGACGGCGAGGGAGCGACTACGAGATCGGAACCCACGGGACCTGCAGCGCTGTCGCTCCTTCGAGAGGGGATGGTTCCGGATTTCATCATCCTGGATCTGGGGCTCCCCGAAATGCCGGGCGAGATGGTTTACAAGCAGATTCGGGAAGTTCTTCCTCGGGTGCCGATTCTGATCTCATCAGGATACGCGGAGCGCGAGAGGATAATCTCGCTCGTGGGCGATCCGTTCAGCCGCTTCATCCAGAAGCCGTACGATGTGGAATCGCTCCTTCAGGAGTTCGCATCCCTGATGCTGACCCGCTTTACTGTGCCGTCGTGACAGGCTCTTTGATCGGGCCGGGAAGCATGTCATCCTGATCGCCACCAGGACGATGAATCCCGGCGCACGCTTCCCAGAGTGGAAGCCAGTGTAATGCGGTGATCAGGCCATGGATAAACGTATTCTCATAGTCGACGACGACCGCGATGTGCTCGAGGGCCTGAAGGCAATGCTCGAGTACGCGGGATGGGATGTCACGACCGGGTCCTCCGGTGCCGAAGGGTTCAGACAGTTCGACGCAGCGATGCCGGATGTCGTGCTTTTGGATGTCAACCTGCCGGATCACTCCGGGCTCGACGTGCTCGAGCACATCAAGTCGCGATCAGAGTCGACGGCTGTAATCATGATGTCCGGGGTAGGCACGATCGACGTGGCCGTCGAAGCCATGCGGAGGGGAGCAGAGACCTTCGTGTCCAAGCCCTACGACTTCGACACGCTCGAGATCGTACTCGACCGGGTGGGCTCTCAGATCGCAACGCGGCGTGAGCTCGAAGCCCTGCGTCGGAGCCAATCGCGCGTTCAGAGAACATTCCCCGGGGTTTCCGCGGCAGCGCGTGAGCTCAACGATCTGATCACGAAGGTCGCCTCGGCACCGTCTCCCGTTCTGCTCGAGGGCGAGTCCGGCAGTGGAAAGGGCATCGTGGCGCGCATGCTCCACGACACCTCGATTCGAGCCGGCGCCCCGTTCGTCGATTTGAACTGTGCCGGCCTTTCGCGCGAACTGCTCGAGTCCGAACTGTTCGGCCACGAGAAGGGCTCATTCACCGATGCGACGTCTGCAAAACCGGGACTGTTCGAGATTGCGGCGAAGGGAACGGTTTTTCTCGACGAGATCGGCGAGCTCGAGATCTCGATTCAGGCGCGGCTGCTGAAAGCGCTCGAGGAGAAAAGATTCAGACGCGTGGGTGGCGTACGAGACACGACCGTCGACATCCGCCTCATAGCGGCCACGAACCGCGATATCGCCGCTGAGGTCGCAGAGGGCCGGTTCCGGAAGGATCTGTTCTACCGGTTGAACGTCGTAAGGATCAGGATCCCGCCGCTCAGGGAGCGCCTCGAGGATCTACCTGTCCTGGCGGAGACGATCCTCGCTGCACTCAGTGACGAGCTGGGTCACAAGCGCACCCGACTGTCGGAGCGTGCGCTGGCCAAGCTGATGGGCTACAACTGGCCCGGCAATGTGCGCGAGCTGCGGAATGTGCTGGAGCGTGCGCTGCTCATGAATCGCGAAGGCGAGCTCCGAGTGGAAGACCTCCTTCTGGATCCGGTGGTGCCGGGCGCGGGACTGGAGGCATTCGAGGTGCGCCCTCTCGAGGAACATGTCGGCGACTACGTGAAGCGTTGCGTGGAGTCCTTCGATGGAAACATCCGTGAGGCAGCCCGCCGGCTCGAAGTCAGCCCCTCGACCATCTACGCGAAACTCAAGAAGTAATGCACCCCACCAAAGCCGCCCGGAGAGAGCGCGTTTCAAAAGCGGTCACCCTTCACCCTGTGAGGCCATCCGCCGTTCCATCTCTTCCGGCGAAACGTCCTCGATGTGCGTGGCAATCGTCCAGACATGGCCGAACGGATCCCTGAATGTTCCGGAGCGATCGCCATAAAACTGATTCTCGATCGGTCGAAGCTCGGTGGCCCCGGCGGCAACCGCAGCCTTCGCGACGGAGTCGACATCCTCCACATAGACCATCATCCCCACGGGCGTTCCCGGGAGTCCTTCGGGGCTGACGAATCCCAGTTCCGGAAACGCATCGGCAATCATGAGGATCGAATCGCCGATTTTGAATTCGGCGTGCATGACTTTTCCTTCGGGACCGTCCATGCGCATGATCTCTGTCGCACCGAATATCTGCTTGTAGTAATCCAGGGCTCGCGACGCTCCGTTGACGACGAGGTACGGCGTGATGGAGTGGTAGCCCTCAGGGATCGGCTTTGCTTTGGCTGTCATGACTGCCTCCGGTCCTGAATGATTCTGCAGGTCGGAATCCTATCGCAGTCCGCAGGCTTTGGCTAAGCGCGATGGTCGCATTCTTCCTCCCGCGAGCTGGTAACTCCGGGCGTACGCTGTCAGTTGTTGGATGCGTTGAGCAGTTTGCGCATCCTTGCCTTGGCCCGGATGTACAGAGGACCTATCGAACCGAGCGGGAGGTTGAGCTCTTCGCTGACCTCATCGTAGGACCATCCTTCCATGCCGATCAGTACGCAGAGTTTGCGGCCGCGGTCATCGAGCTGCGCGAGTGCCTGGCGGATCATCAGCGTCTTCTCGTAGGAGACCCCCTGCACTCCCGCGATCTCTACCGTTTCGGAGCTCATCTGCCTGGTCGTCTCCCGCCGACGGGTCAGCGAGTGAATCTGCTGCTTGCAGAGATTCACTACCGTTCCCGCAAGCCAGGGCTTTGCCATCTGGATCGACGCCTGCTTCTGCATGAACAGGCACCACGCTTCCTGCACCAGTTCCGCAGACTCCTCGGCAGAGAATCCAAATCGCTTCTGCGGGATCGAGTAGAGAACTCTGTGTACATCCTTGTACAACGCTTCTGTATCGAGGGGCTGGCCGGTGCGTGTCTGCTGAGCTTCGGCCGCCTTCCCGATTTCGGCGAGCATCTCTTCGACGACCGCGATGATCTCGTCGAACTCCATCGGCTTGCGGAGCACCATCGACGAGCCACGACGAAGCAGTTCGGCCTCGATCTCTGGCGTTGCGAATGCGGTCAGGCTGGCGACACGCGAGCGGGGACTCATCCTCTTGATTGAGTCGAGCAGTCTGAGCCCGTCCTCCTCGGTCCTGAGTCGCAGATCGGCGAGGATCACCGGATAAAACTCCGATTGGATCAGAGCTTCGGCGCTTTCGCGATCGTATGCGCCCGTTGCTTCAATGTGCTCGAGCTCGAAAAGTGCGAGCAGCCCTTCTGTGATCGCTTCCTCGTCGTCGACTACCAGTACCTGTTTCATTCGGACTCTCCTCGTTGGCTGAGCCGAATGAGTCCAAGATGCCTGCCAGTTGATACAATTTTAGTAATTTATTGATTCTTAGAGAGTTACCAGTTTCAGGCCCACTCGATGGGCTTTTGAAATCTGGACAGGCGTCCAGAATTTGAACACTTCGGGTGCGCCGGGGGACACGTGTTGCAGGGCCTCAGGGTTCACGCTGCTGGCGTGTTGCGGAAGGTCAGGCTTCCGAACGTCTGGTGGCCCGCTTCCGGGTTGCCTCTTCCGATCGTCGCTGTCCGGATTCGAACCCGGCAGCCCATACGATGACGTAACGCCGGATCTCGATGTTCCTGCGTGAGGGCGTGAGGGTGATTTCCTCGATGCGCCGGGCTTTGTCGTTGATGGAGTCGCGGAGAGCCTCCAACTCGCGGTCCCACGACTTCTTGAGTGCGGAGATTCCCTCGAAATAGTCCCCTTCGCGGGGAGAGCTGGGGGCGTCGGAGTGCGCTCGACGTCCGCTGGTGATGTTGTAGAGCGTCTGACCCCAGGCGATGTTCACCTCCGTGGCACTGTGCTGCATTCTCTCGGTGGAGTCATCGATGACGCGCTGCTCGCGCTCCTGTTTCTGTTTCATCTGGTCGATTCGCCGCCGGAACGTGCTCTCGAGTCGATCGGTTTCCGGCTCGAGCACCCGCGTTCCCGCTTCCATGCAACGGCGAAGGAAGTCTTCACGGCTTTCAGACGGCTCCGAGTAGAGCGACAGCTCCGGGTTGTGAAAGATCGTCAGCTTCTCGGTTTCTTCGAGGTAATGGCGGAACGACTCATCGCCCTCCGTCGTGATGGCCGTGAGTTTCTCGTCGTTGGGGCGCACGGCAAACGTGCGATCGGGTTCGGGGACGGCAGTGAGCCGGAGGTGATCCGGTTCGATCGCAACAGCGAGGCTCCAGTCGATCCGCTCTTCTGACGTGCTCACGGGCGCCATGAGCGCGCGGGAGATCGTCAGATGAGTTCCTCTCCTGGCATCGTCGAAGGTAACCGCACCTTCAATCATCACGAACGGGCGATAGGGACCGTCTCCGCCTGCGGAAAGGTAGAGTTGATCGACGGCCTCCAGCGGCGCGCGGGAGGGTCGGTCGATGAACGCAAAGGACTGCTTGTCCGGCTTCTGTTCGACGGTGAGTCCGTAGGGCACGGGCATGGCATCGAGCGTGCGGCCGGGAACCTTTCTAAGGGCCCTTACTACCTTGTCGCGCCGTTCCGGGGGTGTGAGGAAAACGATGCAGCCGCCTCCGCCTGCCCCGCAGACCTTTCCAGCCCAGGCCCCTGCCTTGTTGCCGGCAGTGATGGCCCGATCGATCTCGGAGGTCGAGATGCCCTCGATCAGAGACTTGCGCACGCGCCATTCCTCGCCGAGCAGACGGCCTGCCGAAGCCAGATCGTGGGACTCGAGCGCGTGTTCCATCTCGCTGGAGATCCCCGCGATTTCAGACAATGCCGTGCGAACGTCGGAGTCGCCATCGATGTGGCGTTTGTAGATCTCCCAGTTGTTCGTGCCGGAGAAGTGGGATACCTCGCTGTAGTGAAGCACGAAGTGCTGCGCGAGTTCACCGAGGGGAAGCCGGATCGACTGCCGGACGATCGCGCCGGGATTCAGGTGCAGAGAAGACAACCCGCCGTATACCGGGGGATAGTAGTCCTGCACGCCCGCGGGCACATGGAGCAGCCGGGTCTCGAGATCGCGCACCAGGGCAATGAGGGCTTCGCCTTCCACCGGGAGATCCGTGAATTCGGACAGGGCGCGAACAACCGCTATGGCCAGTGCGGAGGAACCGCCGAGCCCCGAGCCGCGCGGTACCTCTGTCCGTGTGGTGATGTGGATGCCGGAGAGCTTGAAATGCTCGACCGCTCGAGCGATCAGAGAAACATTCTCGTCATGCAGCATCTCGACGGAGGAGTCGTAATCAGCCCGGTACCCCGTGTCACCGAGCTCGACTTCGATGCGGCCGTGAGCGATAGCCTGGACCTCGCATTCGGCATGCAGGGAGACCGCGACATTGACAGTCCTGGATCCTGGATGGAACAGGTAGAGCGGCCAGAGATCGAGAGTGCCGCCCGCCAGATCTGCTCGCGCGGGCACCCGAACGGTGATGGTTTTCATGGCGCCCCGAGAGTTAGAAGAGTGCCCGGCGGATCTCCTGATTGGAGGCGAGCTGCGTCAGACCATTCTCGAGTTTCTCGGAGGTGTGTTCGACCGAGGCGAGGAACTTCTGCATGGACGCGCCGCGAAGAGGATCCGGAGTGATCGATTTGAGCTCTAGAGGGTTGATCCATTGGCCGTTGTCTCGTACACGATAATCGAGATGGGGTGCCGTGGAAAGACCCGTGGACCCCACGTAGCCAATGATATCTCCCTGCTCGACCTTCGTTCCCTTCTTCAACCCCTTGGCGAATCTCGAGAGGTGGAGGTAGGCCGTCTCGATTCGAGAATTGTGGCGAATGCGGATAAAGTTGCCTTCTCCCCTTCCCGAGCCGGCAAAGGTGACCACGCCGTCGGCTGTCGTCATCACCGGTGTGCCCGTCGGCGCACCGTAATCGACGCCGAGATGAGGCCGGTGAACTTTGAGGATCGGATGGAAGCGTTTTCTGGTGAATCCGGAGGTCATGCGCGAGAATTTGAGTGGAGCCTTCAGGAACTGCTTTCTGACAGGCGTTCCGTTGCTCGTGTAGTAGCCGGCGCGCCCGTCCGGCTGTTCGAATCGGAATGCTTCGTACATCTTCCCGGCATGTACGAATCGTGCCGCGAGAATCGGCCCGTAGCCGGACGGATCGGATCCGGAAAACTTCTTCTCCACCAGCAGGCTGAACGAATCGCCCTTCCTGAGCGCGAAGAAGTCGACGTCCCACTGGAAGACATCGACGAGGCTCTGCACCAGCTGCGGGCCTTCACCCGCAGCCCGGATGGACTCATAGAGAGATGATTCGATGCTCGCGCTCACCACCGTTTCCTTCACGGATACCGGCGCCTCGGATGCGATGACTTCAAAGCCCTCGTCATTCCGGCGCGCATTCACTTCCCCCCAGCCCGCGACCTTCATCGAAACGGCGCTGACTGCGTTCTGTTCCGCGTAGTGGAACCGCACGAGGTCACCAAGCTTCAGCCGGCGGGGATCGATGGTCTTGCTGAACTCCGAGACCAGCGCGTACGCCTCCGATCCGCTGAGTCCCCCATCGCGGAAGATCGAATCGAGGGTATCGCCGCTCCGGACGGATACGTTCACCTCGAACTCCATGGGAGCAGCGGGGGAGGGTTCCGGCTCTACGAAGGAGGCAATTGTTTGCGGGGGTGGGGCCAGCAATCGCGGCGGCTGCGAGACGACCGGGCGGGTTGTGTCCACGGTGGCAAACAGAAGTGGGACTGCCAGGGGTACAGCCGCGAAGTAGAGTCGCGGCGCCCGCACCATCCCACCCAATCGTTCGCCCCAGGCGAGCAGCTTCTTCATTCGAATATGGTTACAGCATCCAATTTCAGGAACCACGCGATCTTAACAGCTGTCCCGACTCGAGCGCAACCGCGGAAGAGCCGGCGGGCGAAAGAGAAGATTCATGGAGCGCGTGCGATTTGATCGGTCGTTCGTCGAGAGCGGACAAACGCTTGCCGATATGGCGGTCATCGGACTTCGGAACTCTGCACCCGGTTCCTGGTGCGGACGAGACCTGGGCTACAGGTGCCAGCAACGTGTCAGTTGACTGGTTCCATCGAGAGCGTCTCGACGGCATGGTCCTTCGTGCCGGAGTGGATCTCCTGAACTCTGGTGAAACCGGCGGGGATGTCGAAGTACGACTGCTCGATGTCACGCGCCTGGATCGAAGTCACGATCATCTCGGATATGTGCCGGCGCCGCGCGTTCATCTTCAGCTGCGAATTCGTACGCACATTTGAGGGCGTTGTTGTGATCGTGACGACCTGGCGCAGGGGCAGCCCGCTGACCTTTGACGTTTCTGCTTCGATGAGACGGTCGATCTCATCGTTGCCCGTCCGGAGGGGACCCCCGGTCAGCGGGCTCTGTCCAGCTTCACCGAACGCTCCAGTGGTCCATTTTTCGACGACAGTCTGGATGTTCTGACTGAGCGCGAGCTCCCCGAACTGAACGGTCATCTCATAAGTTGCTTCGAGCCGGTAGTGATCGGTCGGAAGTCCCGCCACAATCGGTCTCCCGTCCAGCTTTGTGAGCTTCGTTTTCAGATTCTCGATCTTGATGCCCCGATCACCGATCGACGAGGCGACTGCGGTCAGGTCGGTGACCGAATAGGTTTTGTTTTTGGGATTGACGATGAGGAGCTTCCCCTGATCTCTTCGAGCGATCAGGTAGGTTCCGTCGCCGAATGAGGATCCGCTCAGGTAATCGACCCGGGTATTTTCTCCGTCGAGGAATGCACGCCCCGTTACGGGAGGAGCCGGAACCGCTGCCTGATCCGACCTTGTGGTCTGGCGGAACTGGTACTCGACTGCGGCATGACCGGGAGCGGCGAGCAGAAGAAAGATTCCGATCGAAGCGAGATTGCGCATATTTGTCCTCGTGAGTTTGATGGAAAGTATACATGCTTATTGTGATTTTATTATGGCTCTGACGCTCCGGCGAAATATTCGCAGAGTGGCAGGATGTTGCCGACGCCATGCATCTGCGACGGATTCTGCTTCCGGCCTTCACGATTCTGCTCTCCGTCTCTTTGAGCCTCGAGGCCGCGCCCTCGGCCCCCGTGACCCTCGACAGCGTGGTCAGGAAAGTTTCCGCCCAGCAGAAGGCGACCCGCACGCTGACTGCCGATTTCAAACAGGAAAAGGCTCATGGTCTGCTCGCGAAGACGGAAGTCTCGGCGGGAACGTTTCTGTTCAGTGCCCCGAACAAGGTTCTCTGGGTGTACGACCAGCCACGGCCCGTGACGATGCTGATCGCCGACGGCTGGCTCACGACCTACTACCCCACGCTCGCGAAAGCTGAGAAGATGGAGGTCAAGCGCTTCGAGGATCGGATCTTTAAGTACCTCGGTGCCGCCGGTGCCATCGACGAGCTCGGTAAGTACTTCAACTTTCGATTCGTCGATCCGAAGAACGAGTCTTTCTACCGGCTCGAGCTCCAGCCCAAGACCAAAGCGCTGGCTCGTCAGGTGCGTCAGATCCGTATCTGGATCGATAAGAAGACCTATCTGACCTCGCAGTTCGAGTACGTGGAGGGCAACGGCAACTCGACCCGCTACGAATTCTCCAACATCAAGGTCAACGCCCCCGTGCCTGCCTCCCGCTTCGTCCTCAGACTTCCGGCGAACGTCAAAGTGGAGCAGATGAAACTCAACTAACCTGACGAGTTGTGAGTTGTGAGTTCTGAGTTGTGAGTGGATCAGCGACAAATCACTCGGGAACTCAACTTACCGGCTGCGCGGGTCCACTCAGAACTCACAACTCACAACTCACAACTCAGAACTTACTTACTCGTCATGGATCGTATTCAGTTCGGCGTCACTGCCAGGGATGGCGAGGCCCGCCGTGGCGAGCTCATCACCGCGCGCGGAACGATTCAGACACCCGTTTTCATGCCGGTGGGTACCGTTGCGGCGGTCAAAGGCATTACCGTGGACCAGCTGAATCAGCTCGGCCCGGAGATCATTCTCTGCAATACCTACCATCTCATGCTCCGGCCAGGAATCGAGTTGCTCGCCGAGTTGGGCGGAGTGCACCGGTTCATGTCCTGGGATCGTCCGATCCTTTCGGATTCCGGAGGGTTTCAGGTCTTCTCTCTCTCGTCGATTCGAAAGATCCGTGAGGAAGGCGTCGAGTTCCAGAGTCACATTGATGGAACGCGATATTTTCTCTCCCCTGAGGAGTCGATCTCCATTCAGTGCCACATGGGAGTCGATATTGCGATGGCCTTCGACGAGTGTCCGGCGGCAGGCCTTGAAGAGTCGGCCGTCGAGAAGTCGATGAAAATGACCCATCGCTGGGCTCGCCGCTCGCTCGATGCCCGGCGCGGGTCGACCGCCCTTTTCGGCATCGTGCAGGGTGGAGTATTTCCGCACCTCCGCCGCCGGAGCGTCGAGGAAATCTCGGCGATGCCGTTCGATGGCGTGGCGATCGGAGGGCTGAGTGTGGGGGAGCCGAAGGAGCAGATGCTCGACACGGTCCGGATGGTCGCTCCGCTCCTGCCTGTGGAGCGCCCTCGCTATCTCATGGGCGTTGGAACTCCCGAGGATCTGGTCGAAGGCGTCGCGGCTGGGGTGGATATGTTCGACTGCGTCATGCCCACTAGAAATGCCCGGAACGGGTCGCTCTTCACGAGCCAGGGCCGTATCTCGATCCGAAATGCACGCTATCGCGCCGATGAGTCTGCTCTGGATCCCGAATGCAGCTGCCCTACCTGCGGAACCGTGTCGCGGGCGTACCTGCGCCACCTTCACATGACCGGTGAGATAGCCGCAGCGGTCTACAACACGATCCATAACCTCTGGTATTACCTTGACTTGATGCGTCGAATTCGACATTCTGTCGCGTCCAACGCGTTCGACTCGTTCCGCGAAGAGTTCCTCGCGCGGAGCAGGGACAACGAGACAGATCAGCCGTGAAGGCAAGCCCTCATCGCCGAGGCGAGCGAAGAAATCCCGGAACGGAGATTACAGTTCCGACGCTTCGGGTCGTTTGAAATGAGTGCAGAGGCTTCAGGACGGCACCACGCGCAGCGCATCACGGATCCATACGACGGATTGCACCTCCGGAAAGGAATGCCCACATGACGACAGCAATCGCTCTTCTGCAGGCGGGAGGGATCGAGGGTCTGATTTTCAACTTTCTGCCCATCATCGCCATCGTGGCGATCTTCTATTTCATGGTGATCGCTCCTGCAAACAAACAGCGACGGAAGACGCAGGAAATGCTGGCCGCTCTCAAGAAGGGAGACCGGGTGGTGACCTCAGGCGGAATCTACGGGACCATTCAGGGGGTTGAGAGCGATATCGTTCACCTCAAGATCGCTGAAAACGTGAAGGTGAAGGTACTGCGCTCGGCGATCGTCAACACAATCAATGGTGAATCATCGGCGGACTGACAGCCGCCTCCGGAGGACTCTTTTGCGTAAGAACATGTGGTGGAAGCTGGCGCTGATTCTGGCGGTGATCATCACCTTCACTGCTGCGATCATCCCGACCAAGTCAAATCCCGAGAGGATTCCCCTCGGTCTCGATCTCAAAGGCGGCACACACCTGGTCATGCAGGTGAACACAGTCGATGCCCTCCGGGCTGAGGTCGACCAGGCGATGGAATCTCTCAAATCGCAGGCGAAAAGGCTGCAGTTGCCGGTTCCTGAAGTCCGCCGCGCGTCGGACCGGGCCTTCTCGCTCACACCTCCGCCGGGCGTGAATACCACGGAGTACGAAAAGATCGGGCGCGACTGGCTCGGGATGTTCGAAATCTCCTCAGCCCCTGGCGGGCTGACGTTTCAGCTCGGCGCCGCGGCGATGACTCAGATCGAAGAACAGACGGTTCTTCAGGCGATCGAGACGATTCGCAACCGCGTAGACGCGCTCGGCGTCACGGAGCCCATCATTACCAGAGGTGGTGGCAGGGACCGTATCGTCATTCAGCTTCCGGGAGTCGACGACCCCGTACGGGTCAAGGAGATCATCCGGACGACGGCGCAGCTGCAGTTCCGGCTCGTCGAGGGCGGCAGCGCCATGACCGCGGAGGGAGTAACTCTCCCGGCGGGCGTAACGGCCGACGACGTGGACGTACTGCCTGGACGGCTTCTCGACACGTTTGGCAGGGAGACGGGCGTTCAGTATTACGCGGTCCGGAAGACCATTCCGGTGACCGGTCGCGATCTGAAGTCCGCGCGGGTTCAGAAGGGGGAGATGGGTGGCTCGACCATCGGGTTCTCGATGACCCCGGACGGGTCGACCAAGTTCGGGGACCTGACCGGATCCAACGTCGGCAGGCAGCTTGCGATCGTGCTGGATAACAGGGTGCAGTCTGCGCCCGTGATCAATAGTCGCATCGACGGCGAGGGCGTCATCGAAGGGAACTTCACCCCGCAGGAGGCAGCGGATCTTGCCCTGATTCTACGGAGCGGTTCACTGCCGGCCTCGCTCACGACGCTCGAGGAGAGGACCGTGGGCCCATCCCTGGGCATGGACTCGATCCGGGCGGGGGTCACGGCTTCGGTCATCGGATTCATGTTGATGGTCGTTGCGGTGCTCCTCTATTACCGGGGAGCCGGACTCAACGCGATCATCGCACTTCTGCTCAACCTCTTGATCCTCCTGGGAATGATGTCGTACTTCCAGGCGACTCTGACTCTTCCTGGAATCGCCGGGATCATCCTCACGCTTGGAATGGCGATCGACTCGAACGTGCTGGTGTTCGAGCGGATTCGCGAAGAGCTTCGATCCGGAAAGGGAGTTCGTGCTTCGATCGAAACGGGCTTCTCACTGGCATTCGGAACGGTCATCGATACCAACCTGACGACCATGATTGCGGCGCTGTTTCTGTTCCAGTTCGGCACCGGCCCGGTCAAGGGCTTTGCCGTGACGCTGCTGATCGGACTCACGGCTTCGCTTTTCACGGCGTTCTTCGTTTCGCGCGTGATCTTCGAGCTGGTCTACAACCGCACCAATCGCCCCGTGGCGAAAATGAGCATCTGAGGGCGAGGAGAAGACAATGGAAATTTTCACAAACACGCGAATCGACTTTCTGAGGTGGCGCTACTACGTGCTCGCCTTCACGTTGCTCTTCACCGTCATCGGATTCGGATGGTTCGCGGTTCGAGGGCTCAATGTCGGGATCGACTTCTCGGGTGGCGCCAACGTCGTGCTTCGGTTCCAGGATGCGGTGCCGCTCGACCAATTGCGCTCGGCGCTGCCTTCGGCGACGATCCAGCGGTACGGACGGGTCGAGGACAACTCGGTCCTGATCCGGCTTCCCAGACTCCAGCAGGAGGGCGACTACGCCGGCCAGGTCGTGCAGTCGCTCCACACCTCGATGAATCCGGAAGCGGCTCAGAAGCTGGATCTGAACTTCCAGGGACGAGCGGCGATCGCCGAGTTGATGAAGTCCGAAGATCCCGACAAACGGGGAACGACACCCGCCGCACATAATTACTACTATGAGCTCGCGCAGTCGATCATCACGAAGCGATCTGAGCTCGGGTTGTTCCGGAATTACGGCGAGGTCACCTCCATCCCGGGACTCTCTTCTGCAACGGCCCAGCTTCTCGCGTCCAATACATTTCTTGGTCAATTCAATGTTCTGGGGCAGGAGACCGTCGGTCCGCAAGTGGGCCGCGAGCTGCAGAACAAAGCGATTTGGGCAATCGCCCTGTCGACTCTCGCGATGGGAATCTACATCGCGGTTCGTTTCGACCTCCGCTTCGGAGTGGCGGCAATCGTAGCGCTGGTGCATGACGTTTTCATGGCGTTCGCCTTTCTCGTTCTGGTTGGAGGCGAGTTCTCGCTGATCACCGTCGCGGGATTCCTGATGATCATCGGTTATTCGATCAACGATACGGTCGTCATCTACGACCGCGTTCGCGAGAATGTGAAGAAGTCGAGAGTGCGCGAGAATTTCGAGGACCTGGTGAACCGCTCGCTGAACCAGACGCTCTCGCGAACCATACTCACCGGCGGATCGACGCTTCTGATTCTGTTGTCGCTGATCCTGTTTGGTGGTGAGGTCATCCATGACTTCTCTCTGCTGCTCTTTGCAGGTGTGATCATCGGTACACTTTCCACATTGTGGATCGTACCCTCGGTGGTTTTCGCATGGAATCGCTGGTTTTCGAAGTCGCCGAGCGGCTCGTCGGGGCGACGCATGGAGACGCCCCGCACCGACGCTCCTGTGCTCGATGCGAAGACACCGCGCAGTGCCAAGGGCTGAAGCCCTCTGAAGGATTACCAACGAAAAAGGCCGCGCGCAAGCGCGGCCTTTCGCGTTCCCGGACTCGTCGCCTGCGCGTACTTCATCAGCCTGACAGTGCTCGCGTGATAGACTGCGCCGGTCAGAATTCGAGCGGATGCTGTCTGACTGCGACCGGCGTCCCACCCACCCACCGGAGTCCTCTGTATGAGAGATATCACGCGGGACGAAGCTCTCGAGTATCACGAAGGCTCGCGCCCCGGAAAAACGGAAGTGGTTCCCACCAAGCCGACCGCGACGCAACGGGATCTGGCCCTCGCGTACACGCCGGGAGTCGCCAAGCCCTGCCTCGAGATTGCGAAGAACCCCGCAGACATCTATCGATATACCAATAAGGGCAACCTGGTCGCGGTCATCACGAACGGAACGGCAGTTCTGGGACTCGGCTCCATTGGAGCCGCCGCCGGCAAGCCGGTCATGGAAGGCAAAGCGGTCCTGTTCAAGCGGTTCGCTGATCTCGACGTGTTCGACCTGGAGCTGGATACGCGGGACACCGAGGCGTTCATCAACGCCGTGAAACTCATGGAGCCGACCTTCGGCGGCATCAACCTCGAGGACATCGCGGCTCCGGAGTGCTTCGAGATCGAGCAACGCCTTCAGGCCGCGATGAACATTCCGGTGTTTCACGACGACCAGCATGGTACGGCGATCATTTCATCCGCGGCGCTTCTCAACGCAATCGACATCGCCGGAAAGCGAATCGAGGATGTGCGAGTTGTTCTCTCGGGTGCTGGCGCCGCAGCGATGGGCTGCCTTCGTCTCTATCTGAAGATGGGCCTGCGGAAGGAGAACGTCCTTCTCGTCGACAGCAAGGGTGTCATTTACCGCGGCAGAACGGTCTATATGACCGAGTACAAAGAGGAGTTCGCCGCCGATACGCCCAAACGCTCGCTTGCCGACGCCCTCGATGGTGCCGATGTCTTCATCGGTCTTTCGGTCGCCGGAATCGTCACGGGAGACATGGTGCGAAGCATGGCGGCGAACCCGATCGTCTTCGCGCTTGCCAACCCCGATCCCGAGATCTCCTATGAGGAAGCGCGCGCCTGCCGCGACGACATCATCATGGCCACCGGGCGCTCCGATTATCCCAACCAGGTGAACAACGTCCTTGGGTTTCCGTTCATTTTCCGTGGAGCACTCGATTGCGGCGCGACGCAGATCAACGACGAGATGAAGATTGCCGCGGCCAAAGCGCTGGCAGAGCTCGCGAGAGAAGAGGTTCCCGACTCTGTTCTGCGTGCGTACTCCGAAGGCGCGATCACCTACGGGCCGGATTACCTCATCCCGAAACCGTTCGACCATCGGGTGCTTCTCTGGGTGCCTGTTGCAGTAGCCCGCGCTGCCGCAGAGACCGGGGTGGCGTTGCATCCCATCCAGGACTATGACGCGTACAGGCGAAAGCTCGAGAAACTCCTCGGCTACTCTCGCGCGCTCATGCACACCGTGTACGACAAGGCCAAGCGAAGGCCCAAACGGATCGTTTTTCCCGAAGGCGATCACGAAAAGATCATCCGGGCCGCGCGGATTCTCGCTGAAGAAGGCATCGCGCACCCGATCCTTCTCGGCAGGCGGGAGGAGCTCGAGCGACGATTGTCCGAACTGGACATCCCGGAAGGCAGCATCACCGTCATCGATCCCGAGCAATCACCCGATCTCGAGCGATACATCGAGCGCTTTCATGAGCTGCGACGGAGATCCGGAGTCACGCGCTCGGATGCCAGAACCCGGCTCACCAGCAGGAACTACTTCGCGATGCTGATGATGGACGCGGGCGATGCCGACGGCGCGATCTCGGGTCTTCGAACGTACTACCCCGCGACGATCCGGCCCGCCCTTCAGGTGATCAGCACCAGGCCATCCGTGAGAAGGGTCTCCGGCGCGTACATTCTGGTCTTCAAGGGTCGTCTCGTAGTCCTTGCGGATACCACCGTGAATATCGATCCATCGGCCGAGGATCTCGCGGAGATCGCGATTCTCACGGCAGAGACCGCGCGGCGGTTCGAGCTCGAGCCGCGGATTGCCATGCTCTCCTTCTCGAACTTCGGTTCGTCGAAGCATCCCTTTCAGGACAAAGTGCGCTGCGCAGTCGAGATCGTCAGGAACCGTCATCCCGATCTGACGATCGACGGGGAGATGCAGGCCGACATCGCCGTGGTGCCTGACATCGCGAAGGACGACTATCCCTGGAGCGCGATCCAGGGCGACGCGAACGTTCTCATCTGCCCCGATCTCCAGTCCGCGAACATCGCGTACAAGCTGCTCTGGAGGCTTGGCGGCGCAGAGGCGATTGGTCCGATCCTTCAGGGGCTGTCGAAGCCCGTCCATGTGCTCCAGAGAGGCGTGGACGTGTCTGACATCGTGAATATGGCAGCGATCGCCGTGATCGACGCGCAGGAGATCGAAGACCGGGGTTAAGTAGACGGCGCAACCGTATTGATGGCGAGAAGTGGCGAGCTCACTTACGAGCTTGTCATAACGAGCAATCAAACGGCGCGGGGCGCCGGTGAAGGGGTGATGAACCACCGTGTCATGCTGAGCGAGGCCAGGTCATCCTGAGCGAAGCGAAGGATCTCTGCTTGCGATGCTCGATCCTCTTCAGCAGATCCTTCGCTTCGCTCAGGATGACGTGTTTCTACATCCCTCCCCGTCGGAGAGGTTCATTAGAAGCTCCACAATGAACGAGCCGTCAGAAAGTAGCCGAACATTGCATTGCATGTTCGGCCACTTGGCCCCGACAAGCCCTTATTCACCCCCACGACGGAATTTCAGCGCGGCCCAGTTTCTTAGATTCTGAGTATGAAAATCGCCGTCGCCATGTCGGGCGGAGTCGACTCTTCGACTGCCGCGCTGATCCTCAAGTCGCAGGGCCACGACGTGATCGGTCTGTCGATGCAGATGTACGACAACCTCACGAATGCGGACACGACCTACGGCGGATGCTGCACGATCGATGACCTGACGGATGCGCGCCGCGTCGCCTGGAAGCTCGAGATCCCTCACTTCATCCTGAATCTGGAATCCGAGTTTCGGGAGATGGTCGTCAAACCGTTCGTCAAAGGCTATCTTCACGGCAACACTCCGAGTCCGTGCGTGCTCTGTAATACGCACGTGAAGTTTGCCCTTCTCCATGAGAAGGCTTTTTCCGTGGGAGCGGAGAAGGTTGCCACGGGCCACTACGCGCGAATCGCAGAGGGGCCGGACGGAAAGCTCGAGTTGCGAAAGGCCGTCGACCGCGAGAAGGACCAGTCGTACTTTCTGTTCGAGCTGACGCAGGAGCAACTCGCGGACGCAATCTTTCCCCTCGGTGAGCTGACCAAGAGAGAGGTTCGCGACATTGCGGCCGAGGGTGAGCTGTCCGTTGCCGAAAAGAGCGAGTCGTTCGAGATCTGCTTCGTGCCGAAGAAAGACGGCTATGCAAAGGTCGTCGAGTCGGAAGCGCGCAAGCTCGTCGCGGCTGGAGCAGCGGATGATGATCCGCTGATCCTCGCGGCCTCGGAAGAAAGAGCCGGCGGAGAGATTGTCGATGTCACCGGAGAAGTGGTCGGCCACCACACCGGCTACTACAACTTCACCGTCGGCCAGCGTCGCGGTCTTCAGGCCGGAGGCTTTCCGGAGCGGACGTATGTGCTGGAGGTGAACCCACTCACGAGGCGGGTTACAGTCGGTCCTGCGGAGCTGCTCGACAGGATCGAGCTCTCCGCACAGCGTGTTCACTGGATCTCGGGCGAAGCACCCTCAGGGCCTGTCGAGGTCGCAGCTCGTGTTCGCTCCCGCCAGACTGAGGTTGCGGCGCTCGTCACGCCAACCGGCAGCGATACGGCGAAGGTGACCTTCCACGCACCATTGCGTGCCGTTGCGCCGGGTCAGGCCGTCGTGTTCTACCAGGACGACCTCTGTCTGGGTGGGGGCTGGATCGTACGGTAGTTGGGGATCAGCGCGTCATCCTGAAGTGGCCGAACATTGTTTGCCCCTACTCCACCGTCACGCTCTTTGCGAGATTCCTGGGCTGGTCCACGTCGCATCCCCGGCGAAGTGCGATGTAGTACGCGAGCAGCTGCATCGGAATGACTGCGAGAATTGGTTGCAGAGCTTCGACGGCCCACGGGATCTCGATGATGTCATCTGCAAATTCGCGCATCTCCTCGTCCCCCTCGTCGCAGATGACGATGAGCTTGCCGTCGCGGGCCTTGACCTCCTGAAGGTTGGAGACGACCTTGTCGTAGACGTGGTTGTGGGTGACGATGCCGACGACGGGCAGATTCTCGTCGATGAGTGCGATGGGACCATGCTTCATCTCGCCCGCCGGATATCCCTCCGCGTGGATGTAGGAAATCTCTTTGAGCTTGAGTGCGCCTTCGAGGGCGATGGGATAGTGCACGCCGCGTCCGAGGAAAAGGAAGTCCTGCGCCTTCGAATATCGATGGGCGAGATCCTCGATCTGCTTTTCCTTCTTCAGGATCGTCTCGATCTTGTGTGGAATCGTCGTCAGCTCGTGCATCGCGAAGCGAAGGTCCTCCTTGTCTTGTCCGAGCAGCTGCCGGACGTAGAGCGAGAGCAGGTAGAAGGCGGTGAGCTGCGTGGTGAATGCCTTGGTCGATGCAACTCCGATCTCGGGGCCGGCATTCGTGTAGATGATGCCGTCCGACATCCGGGTGGCTGCGGAGCCGATCACGTTGCAGATCGTGATGATCCGGGCGCCCTTCTTCTTCGCTTCCTGCATGCCGGCAATGGTGTCCGCGGTCTCGCCGGACTGGGTGACGCCGATCACGAGAGTGTTCTCGTCGACGATCGGATCCCGGTAGCGATACTCCGATCCGTAATCGACATCTACCGAGACGCCGCCTGCGCTCTCGAGCAGGAACTTTCCCACCAGTCCGGCGTGCCAGGATGTGCCGCACGCGACAATGTGAATCCGGCTGAACTTTTTCCACTCCTCCGGAGTGAACGCGAGATCGTTGAAGAAAATCTCTCCCGACTCCTCGAACATTCTGCCGTTGAACGTCTCCCGCACCGCTCGTGGCTGCTCGTGAATCTCCTTGAGCATGTAGTGCTTGTAGCCTTCTTTTTCGGCCATGACGGCATCCCAGAGGATCCGTTTCGGCTCGCGTTTCACCAACGCGTCGGAGCTGTCGAAGATATCCACTTTCTTCTCGTCGACGATCGCGTACTCGCCGTCTTCGAGGTAAAGGATATTCCGTGTGTATGCGAGCAGAGGGGTTACGTCGGAGGCGACCATGTTCTCGTCCTCGCCGACGCCGACCACGAGCGGAGGGCCTTCGCGCGCCGCGATGATCGTGCCCGGTTCCTGGGAAGAGACGATCACCAGAGCGTAGTGACCGTTGAGCTCCTTGAGAGTCTCGGGCACAGCTTCCCGGAATGACTTCCCGGCGCTCATCTTCGATTCGATCATGTGCGCCACGACCTCGGTGTCTGTCTCGGTCTTGAATTCATGACCCTCGCGCTGGAGCTGTTGTTTGAGCGTGAGAAAGTTCTCGATGATCCCGTTGTGAATGACCACGATGTTGCCGCTGCAGTCCCGGTGGGGGTGCGCGTTGTTCTCGTTGGGTTTTCCGTGGGTTGCCCAGCGCGTATGTCCCATGCCGAAGTTTCCAGAAAGCTTCTCGGTCTCGAGCTTCGTCTCGAGATTCGTCAACTTCCCTTCAGCTCTGACGATGCGCACACCCTCGCCGTTGATCACCGCAATCCCGGCACTGTCATACCCCCGGTACTCCAGCTTCTTGAGTCCATCCATGATGACCGGGACGACATCACGCGCCCCGACATATCCGATGATTCCGCACATGCGTTTCGTTTCCCTTTCGAGCGAATGTGGCCGATCTCATGAAGATCGCCTAGAATTGCGCCTCGCGCGAGGCCCTCGCGCGCCTTCGAATGAAGACGATAACCGCGATACTTCTCGTTCTCTTTCTGGTCGATTGTGGAAAGAAGGGAAACCCTTCTCCCCCGGTGCCCGTCATACCGAGAGCCACGACGGACCTTTCTGTAGCACAGCAAGGGCCAACCGTCGTTTTGAGGTTCAGTTATCCCTCGATGACCGCGGCCGGGAAGAGGCTCAATTCTCTCGAGGGGATCTCGATTCGTCGTTACACCGAACCACTTCCTCCGACGCTGATGGGGCGCGACCCGGAGGAGCTCACTCCGGGTGAAGTCGCAGCGGGGCAGCCGCGGGAAGTGGCTCTGTTCCGGAACGTGCCGGTTCTTCCCCCGAGGCCCTTCATGGCGCTGAGCACGGAGATCGACTCCATCGATGCGACGGAGCTGCCTTCCGTAACGGTGGGCGCGGAAGTGCTTTTCACAGACTCCCCTCCGGTGCGCGGTGAGGGAGGCGTACCGCTTCGATATACGTACGCCGTGCTTGCGAGGGGACCGGGGGGGCCGAGCGAGATCTCGAATCTCGTTTCGATCGTTCCGGTTGCAGTTGCCGTCCCCCCCAAGGGTCTGGCGGCCGAGGCTCTCGAGGCGGTCGTTCTTCTTCAATGGCAGCAGCCCTCGGAATCGATCGTGGAGGGAGCTCCGCCACCGCTGATCGGCTACAACATCTATCGGTTTCCGGAGCGGGGAGAGATCGCGGAGCTCGGCAACCCGCTCAATTCCTCGCCGGTGCCCGAAACGTCATTCAGCGATGCGCCATCCTATGGCGTGCACCGCTACATGGTTACGGCGGTGAGCGCGACACGGCCGAATCTGATTCAGAGTGAGCCGACAAACTCCATCCTCGTGGAGTTCAGGGACCTCGTCGCGCCTCCGCCTCCGCCCGAGGTCATCACACTTGCAGAAGACGGGGCAGTTCGCCTGCTCTGGGATGCGGTCCCTGCGACGGATCTCGCCGGCTATCTCGTCTATCGGCTCAGCGAAACGAGAGTGAAAGTTCTCCTCACGCCGGCTCCGATCACCGACACCAACTTCCGCGACGCTGATCCACCCCGGGGCGTGACGTACACCTACTGGGTGAGCAGTGTCGACGTTCGCGGCAATGAAGGCGCGGCGACCGAGAGCGCGCCGGTCCTCGTGGCCAGGTGACCCCAATTGCCCTCTCAGGGCAGACCCCGGCTACTTCGTCTTCAACCGTCCGTCGACTGCGCCCCAGTCGACATTCGAAAAGAAGGCCTCGATGTACTTCGGCCGGTCCGCTGGCTTGTAATCGAGCAGGTATGCATGCTCCCAGACGTCCATGACGAGAATCGGAGTGAAGCCCGCAACATTGCCCACCTCGTGCAGAGAAACCCAGTGATTCGACAGGCGGCCCGTCGCCGGATTCTGATTGCAGATCGCCCAGCCGACGCCGCGCATCTTGCCGATGCTGAAGAAGTCGACCTTCCACGTCTCGTAGTCCCCGAAGCTCGACTCAGTCGCTTTGAAGAACGCTGAGGTCTTTTCCGGATCGTCACCACCACCTTTTTTCATGTTCTCGAAGTAGTACTCATGAAGCACCATTCCGTTGTACTCGAATCCCAGTCTCCGGGTGAGCTCTGAATAGGCGGGCATTTCTTCCTGATCGACTTTCTTGTCTTCGAGAATCTTTGCAATCTTCTCCGTCAGGGTATTGGTATTGGTTACGTAGCCCTCGTAGAGCTTGAAATGCATCTCGAGAGTTTCATCGGAGATACCGTTGAGACCGCTCAAGTCAAACTCGCGGGGTTTGTACGATTGGGCGTTTTCCATGCGTGTTCCTTTCGTGAGTAGTGGTCGGACGAGAACACACAAGCGACTCTCGTGCCTATCCGAGAGCAGGCACGGCTCACCCGGCGCAGCGGAATGTGGCGTAGACGTACGGATAATTCGGTCGGAACCAGTTCCGGAGGGAGCGTCGAATCAGCGGAAGCGCCGTGGCCTGCGACGCACCCTTCAGCACGTAGTGCTTGCCGTCGAAAAAGTCTGCGGAGTACTGCGGATAGCAAGCCATCGGCTCGAATCCGTCGAAGGGGGCGAAGACTGTAGAAGTCCATTCCCAGCCATTACCGACCAGATCGTACACACCCCAGGCACTCCTGCCTTCCGGGTAGGATCCGACGGGGCATGGATCGAAGTGCTGAAAGCCGAAGTTGCCATGCTGGAACGAGGCGGGATCCTCCCCCCAGGGGTGTGATCTCTCACCGTCCGACGGAGAGCCATACGCGGCCCGGTGAAATTCGGCCTCGGTCATCAGGCGTCTGCCCTTCCATCGTGCGTACGCCTGGGCCTCGAAATGGCTCACAAAAACCGGCCATGATTCGTGCAGCGGAATCCAGTCGAACATGCCGCGCCAAAGCCATCGACCTCCCTCGCTTCGCCAGAAACTGGGATACTCGATCCCATTGGTCGTGATCCACTCCCACCCCTGATCGCTCCACCATCGCCTCTGAGCATAGCCGCCTGACTCGACAAAGCGCAGAAAGTCGTCATTCGTCACGTTGAATGCGTCGAGCTCGAACTCCTGGACTTCAACCTGATGCTGTTGAAACTCATTGTCCCAGCCGAACGCGATGTCCTCAGGGCGCGCTCCGAGAGTCGCAGTGCCGGCAGGTATCGTGGGAATTCCGCGATCGCGCCGTTTGCCTTCCGGATTGAGTGCGGCCGGGCCGGGACGGTGCTTGGCATCGTGCGGCAGGCGGTGAAGCATGTAGAGGAGCGTTTCCTGATGCATGGCTTCATGCTCGAGAATCGTGAAGGCAGAGAGTGCGCGAATACGCATCGGGTCGTTCGCGTCCTCGATTTCGGAGCTCGCGAGACAATCCCGGACGAGCTGATCGGCGGAGCGCACGTAGTTCTGCACCTGGTCGGGGTCGGGCCAGAGCGCAGCCTGGCTTTGATCCGCGGCGCTCACGGTCTCCGGATCGATGCCCCTGGCGAAGAGGACTTCGAGATGCTCATCGACGCCGGGCCGGCGGAGCGCTCCCTTGACGAGTGTGTTCACGCTGAAGGCCGGGATGTGCCCTTCGTAGAAGACGATGGGATTCCGCAGCGGAATGGGGCGTTCGTACCAGGCCGATTTGTCGACCAGGGTGAGGATCTCGCGGGTGCGTTGTCTATTCCGGTCGAACCATTCCAGCAGCGGCTTGCGCTCGAGCGTCATCAGCGCGGGTGCGCGGAAGGCCCTTTGCGAGACTTCGACCCGGCATTGCTCCGCCGGTCGGAAATCTGGGTCCGCCTCTCGTCGGCTCCGAATCGCTCGATGAACGGATCGTGCCCGATGTCACGGCGCGTAAAGACCCTTCGGTCTGACGCGTTGGAGGAGCGCAACATTCCGCTCGCGGGACGCTGAGAAGACGTCGAGGTCGAAGATCGCGCACCAGTCCATCGCCGCTCGAACGGTTCATTCTGAACGCCGGCTCCGCTCGCGAACCACTCGTCATTCCCGTGGGTTTCGTCGTTCAATCGCGAAAGCTCCTCGTCCGTGTAGCGCTGCTTGTCGTAACTCGCATCCTGCTCGTCCGGGCGTACGGGGACCGGTGGCTCCTGGTCGTCGTACTTCCGATCGCTGACCGCGTTCGGATCGGGTCTGGAAGGGCCTCCGTAGTAGTTGGAAGCGGAGGAGTAGTGCTCGTTGTAATCCTTCTCGGCCTGCGTCTTCGGCCGTTCCTCTTTTTTCATCTTCTCTGCCATGGTTCCTCCTCGTCCTTGAAGCGGTCAGGCAATAGACGGCGCCGCGGCTGGAACCTCATACATTTTAACCCCGTTTCCCTGGGGATCGAGCCGTTTTAGAAGCGGATGACAAACATTGAACACCGGAGTGTCGCTTTTAGTCCGTCCTTCGAGGCTGCCGTGGTGTGCGTGACCGTGAAAGACCGCCGTAGCCCGGTAGCGGATCAGAGGCTCCTCGAGCCGGCTCGAGCCCAGGAACGGCATGATTTCAGGGGGCTCGCCGACAGCCGTGGCGGCGATTGGTGAATAGTGCAGAACGGCGATCTTTTCGGGCGTCCGGAGCCGGGCGAGTGCAGCTTCGAGCTTTAGCGCCTCGTCGAGAGCCTCCTGAACGAATGCCTTGATGACTTTCTCACCCCAGGGCCCCAGGGCCCGCCGGCCGAAGCCGCCTCCGAACCCTTTCACCCCGGCGAATCCGATGCCGTGGACCTCGGTGGAGTCCCCGTCGAGAACTTTCACTCCCCCGTCGGCGAGAATCGTTGCGACTTCGTCCTGCTGATCCGTTTCGAAGTCGTGATTTCCGAGCACGGCAATCATCGGAATTCGCACGCGCGCCAGATCCTTCGCGAGAATGCGTGCCTCCTCGGGAGTTCCATAGTCGGTCAGATCACCGCAGAGAAGAAACACGTCGGCATTCTCGGAAACGTGTTGGAAGAGCGGCAGCAGCGCGCCCTGTGACGTCTTGCCATAGTGAATGTCGCCCACTGCGGCGATACGAACCATGTCATTCGGTTTGAGCATGCGCGATCTCTTCTCCAGTCATCGAGGCCCGGGGAGGCAGGTATGTTCAAAAGTGCACTATTTATGCCGCGGGAGCAGCCCCTTTCGCCTTCGAAATCAGTTTCGTTACCTCGTCCCGGGCTGAGGTGTTACAGACTCGGCCGGCGCACTGGAAACCGGTGCGCCTACACCACTCTCAGGGAGAAACGACGAAACGAGCGGCCCTTTTCACCTTTCAACGCGGGGGGCGCGCAGGAAGTTCCCGGTATCACGGGCGCGCACAGATGTTCGAGCGAATGGCTGAGGTATCGCCCCGAGGAAGCGGATCCCTTGGCCTGGATCAGGACGACACGTTGATACAATCTGGCGGGCAGACATCATCAGGGAGGATCAAATGCGACAGTCTCTTCGACTTCTCTTTCCTCTGCTGATCGCGGCGACCGCCTCACTCGCCGATCAGCCGAAGACTTTCGACCCGAGCCGTTCCGACGCGAAGGCGGTCGAGCTCTCCCGCGCTGTGATGAAAGCGATGGGCGGAGAGAAGGCCTGGAACGACCTTCGATACCTTCGCTTCGATTTTGCGTCGGTCCGTGACGGCGCAACGAACGTGATCCGTTCTCACTGGTGGGACAAGTACACGGGACGGCACCGCGTCGAAGGGAAGACGCGCGAGGGTGAGCCGTTCGTCATCCTCAGCAACATCAACACGCGGGAGGGGGATGCCTGGAAAGCTGGAGTGAAGCTCGAAGGCGAAGAAGAGCGCGCCCTCCTGGAAAATGCTTACGCGTACTGGGTCAACGATACCTACTGGCTGATCATGCCGTACAAGATGAACGATCCGGGAGTGATCCTTGCGTATGCAGGGGAAGAGGAGCTCGACGGAGCGATGTACGACAAGGTGATGCTGAGTTTCGACAGTGTCGGCCTCACCCCGAACGACAAGTATTGGGCATGGATCAATCGCGAGACACACCTGATGGATCAATGGGGCTTCGTCCTCAAGGGCGGCGAGGGCCCGCCGACGAAGTATCGCTGGAACCACTGGCAGAAACATGGCGGGGTCCTGCTTTCCCCGGAACGTGCCGCGGTCGACTCGGCTGGCAAGCTCGTCTTTCCGAACCTGGCCGCACCGGCGTCCATGCCGGATTCCGTATTCGAATCACCGGAGCCCCCGGGAGCGTAGCGGCGTTTGATCGCGCCATCCTGTGAAAATCAAACGTTGTGACACTCCTGTCCAATCAATTCACAGCCTCTCATGATCCACGCGACATCAGCCATGAACGACTATCTGAAGAATCCCGAGCTCGAACGACTCGTCGAAGAGCTGAACCGCGAGCAGGCCCAATCCGACTCGGATCCTGACTCATCCGACGAAGGCAGCGAGAGCGAGCGCCGCCGCGCTGAGCGTCCGCTTCAGACCGAGCCCGGCCTCGGCAGCCCCCTCGAAAAGGTACTTCGCGAAATGGCGCGACTTGGCGCCAGCGATCTGCTTCTCATCAGCGGCGCTCCACCCGTGCTCCGTCTGTCGGGTCATCTGACTCCTCTGGACCAGGGACCGCTCGATTCAGAGGATGTGCAGACGATGTTCGCGCCTTTTCTGAATCGAAAGACGACCGAGAGGCTGGAAAAAGAGGGATCGGCGGATTTCTCGCTCAGGCTCGGGCCGGGAAGCACCCAGGGCGATGCGGATCTTTCCGGAGCGTGGCGATTACGGATCAATCTGCACAGGCAGCGTGGGAATCTCGCCGCCGCCGTCAGAGCGCTCCCGATGCAGATTCCGACGCTCGCCGAGCTGAACCTCCCGCCAGTGTTCAGCGAGCTCGTACGCCCGTCCCGCGGCCTGGTCCTGATCTGCGGGCCCACGGGATCGGGCAAGTCATCGACGCTTGCGGCCCTCGTCGGGGAGCTGAACAGAAAACGTCCCATCCACATCGTGACGATCGAGGATCCGATCGAGTACGAGCACCGGAACGCCCGCGCAATCATCGAACAGGTAGAAGTAGGCCGCGATTCGCCTTCTTTTTCGGCCGCGTTGAGAGCCTCACTCAGACAGGATCCTGACGTGATTCTGGTCGGCGAGATGCGCGATCTCGACACGGTCGCGACGGCTCTGACTGCAGCCGAGACGGGCCACCTGATTCTGTCGACCCTTCACACGAGCGATGCCTCGCAGGCTATCCATCGGATGGTCGATGTGTTTCCGCCGGCGCAGCAGGGTCAGATCCGTCAACAACTCGCTCTCAGCCTGCACGCGATCGCCTGCCAGCAGCTCGTGCCTCGCGCGGAGGGACACGGTCGCGTCCCGGCCGTGGAGCTGATGTTCGCGAATACTGCCATCCGCAACCACATCCGCAACGAGCGCCTTCAGAATCTGAAACAGGAAATCACCCTCGGAAAACGCCAGGGAATGATCACCTTCGAGGAGTCTCTCGCCCAACTCGTTCACCTCGGGGCGATCAGTGAGGAAGAGGCGAGAATCCGTGCAACGTCGGAAGAAGAATTCGGAAGTCAGATGAGAGGCAGTAAATAGGAGTAAATAGTAGGAGCGATCGTTTGATTGAACGTGCCCGGTTGCGACTGTCATGTTTTTCAGCCGCGGCTGATGAACTCCCGAAAACGAGATCCATTCAAGGGCTGACACGTGGTTCATCTCTCTCCATCATGACCGGTCCCGTCATCGTCGAGCTCAGGATCCATCAAGGGCGTACTTGTTTCTTAACCAAATAAGAGATACATTTGTCTTAACTATTTAACCGGCGTAATTGCCGGCCACCCATAGGTGAACGATGGCGGTGTGCGGCTTCCTGAAGACGATGCCGGTTCCTGAGCTGTTTCAGTGGATCAGCCAGAGCGGCAAGACCGGGACGCTGCGCGTTTCTCTTCCCGCGAGCGAGCACACGATGTCGTTCGACCAGGGAAAGCTCGTGTTCTGTGCCTCGACCAACCTCGATCAGAGCCTCGGACGATTCCTGATCGCTCAGGGACATCTGAGCGAGGAGATGCATCGAGAGGCAATTCGCGTGCGGGATCGATCGGAGATTTCTCTCGGTATGATTCTCATGGAGCTCAACATGGTGCGTGAGCTCGACATCCGTCACGCGCTGGGCAGGAAAGCCGAAGAGCAGTTGCTCGAGCTCTTCGTTTCCTCCGAGGGCGCCTTCCGCTTCAATCCGGAGATCCCGCTGATCGATATGATTCCCATCGAAATCGATCTGACTCAGGTCATCCTGGAGGTCACGCATCGGCTCGATCAGGCGGGTGGAACGGCGGTACATTGATTCGGGTAAAGGGTACGCACGAGACCGTAAAAAGTTAGTCCACTTCCGTCCACAAGCGCCCCGTTACCGTCCACGTGTAAGGTCTACTCCTTCAACCATGCGTCTTCGCACCATCGACCTCCATGAGATCCGAGTCCGGCTTCGGCACCCGTTCGTCACGAGTCTGGGTCGCACGGAGGCCCGAGGTGTCATTCTCGTCCGGGTCGAGGACGAGGACGGAGCCGAAGGGTGGGGCGAATGCACGGCTGATGAAAATCCGTTCTACAGCGAAGAGTGGGTGGACGGCTCGTGGCTGGTCCTGCGCGATTACCTCCTTCCGCTGGCGGCCGGCAAATCGTTCAGCCATCCGTCTGAGCTCGCCGGACTGTTCGGGCACATCCGGGGTCACCGTATGGCGAAGGCGGCGGTGGAGAACGCCTGCTGGCATCTCGAGGCCCAGCGGCGCGGGATCCCGCTCTGGAAATTACTTGGAGGAACGCGTGACGTCATTGCCGCAGGAGTCTCGATCGGGTTGCAGCCAACCATCGATGAGCTTCTCGCGAAGGTCGAGAACGAGATCGGTACCGGCTATCGCCGGGTTAAGATCAAAATCAAACCTGGAAGTGACCGTGCACTCATTGAAAGTGTGAGAGCACGATTTCCCGATCTTCCCCTGATGGCGGACGCGAACTCAGCCT
The DNA here is from genome assembly GCA_041748075.1 of Thermoanaerobaculia bacterium. Taxonomy (GTDB): domain Bacteria; phylum Acidobacteriota; class Thermoanaerobaculia; order Gp7-AA8; family Gp7-AA8; genus JBGSYJ01. Next base: position 23,590 of record JBGTDX010000039.1, on the reverse strand, counting down.
ACACGCTCGCCGATACGCCTTTGTTCGAAGGGCTCGATCAGTTCGGGCTCATGATGATCGAACAACCGCTCGCGCATGACGATCTGTTCGACCATGCGACGTTGCAGCGAGGGATTGCGACGCCGGTATGCCTCGACGAGTCGATCGTCAAACCCGCGGATGCCGTGCATGCGATCGCGCTGGGTGCGTGCCGGATCATCAATGTCAAGCTGGGTCGCGTTGGCGGCTACACCTCAGCGCTCGAGATCGAGCGCATTTGTCGTGAAGCGGGCGTGCCCGTCTGGTGTGGTGGGATGCTCGAATCGGGCGTCGGCCGCGCGCACAACATAGCGCTCTCCACACTCGAAGGCTTTTCACTTCCCGGTGACGTGTCGGCCAGTGCACGCTACTGGGAACAGGACATCATCGACCCGCCAGTGACCGTCACCAGCGAAGGTCTGATCACCGTCCCCTCAGGGCCGGGCCTGGGGTTCACCGTCGATCGCGAGCGCATCGAGCATCTCACGGTGCGTCGTGAAAGCGAGCCTGTGTAGATGGAGATCGAGCTGCGGTCGATCGAATCGATTCAGGCGCTGCGGGAGATCGAGCTCGTGCAGCGGGAAGTCTGGGGACTCAGCGATCTCGATATCGTTCCCGCCCTGGTGCTCAAGGCGACCATCGCTGCGGGCGGGTCGCTCATCGCCGCTTTTGATGGCAACCAGATCGCCGGATTCGTGTACGCCTTTGTCGGGGTCGATGAGGCTGAGACGATTCTGCATTCCGACATGCTTGCTGTCCGCACGAAGTATCGCGGGACGGGCCTCGGTGTCAGACTCAAGCTGGCGCAGCGCGAGATGGCAATGTCGCAGGGTATCCGCCGGATCACATGGACCTTTGATCCGCTTCAGTCGGAGAACGCTCACTTGAATTTTCGAAAGCTCGGCGTGACGTCTTCCCGGTACATCGAGGATTTTTACGGCGAGACGAGCAGTCCACTTCACTACGCTACCGCGACCGATCGTCTTTGGGTCTCGTGGGAGCTCGATTCGCAACGTGTGCGTGAGCGCATCAGTGGTTCTACCGCGACGCTATGCGACCCAGAGATCGTCATCGAGATTCCATCCGACTTTCGGCAACTCATGCTCGTCGATCCTGCCCTCGCCCGGGAGTGGCGTGAAGTGAGCAGGAGAACGTTTCAGGATCAGTTCTCGCGCGGGTACTCGGTATTCGATTTTGTCCGAGGTGAAAAGGCGGGGACCTATGTGCTGAGGCGGGAAACGGCTCCAGACTGAGCCCCAGTGACGCCAAAATAAGGCACGGGTGACACTTGCTCCTGCGCGGACCTCAAGTTGACGTCATTGAACTGGGCGAAGGGAGGCATTACGCCTCCCCCCGCACATACGATCGTTCTACGCTGCAGGTTTCTCGAACAGCTTCGCGTCGACCTGAGGATTGATGACGATCTCCTCCGTGGTGGATTGTCCACTCTGTTCTCCGTTCACCGTGACGACGCGCTGAAACGGTAGTGACATGCCCTCGACCATTCGCCAGTCACTGTAAGTCGTCACCTGCATAGCCGGACCCTGCGGTGTCATTGCCCTGTTTGACGATCTGAGAATGCGGCCCGAGGCTGGGTCGACGTACCAGCGCACCTCGGCTCCTTTTGAATTCACGTCGACGATCTGCGCGTCAATGTCGCCGATCTTTTCGGCGCCGGCGGAAGTGAATGTCACGTCGGCGTCTCCGGCGTGCTGGAGGATGAAGAACGGATCGCGGTGGATCTCCTTCAACTGCTCTTCCTTCTGCGAAGCGGGAAGATCCCGCGAGCCCATCGCGCCGGACATGAAGCTGGCCGATGGCGAAGCGACCATCACCATCTCACCCATCGGCGTCCCCATCTTCTGGTAGGCGTGGTCGGGATAGACGTAAATGGACTCGACGGTGATAGGGATCTCTCCCTGAGGGGTCTGCATGGTGACTTTGCCCTTCTGCCGGATGCTCTTCACCGAAGCAACCTTGCTCTGGCCGCCGTAGGCTTCGGTGACCTTCTGCGCGAGCTGACGACCTTTCTCGTCACCGGTACTTGCAGCTGCGGGAGTCGCGCCGGCTTCACCAGGAGGAGCTTCGGGAATGGTGATGTCGAGCGTAGTCACCTCACCGAATGACGACAGCGGCCTGTCGAAATCAGCCGCCTTGCCGACTACGAGAATGGCCATGTTGTCGCCTTTGACGTACTTCTTCGCCACCTGGGCGATGTCCGCAGGCGTGACCTTCTCCACCGCGTCGCGGAAGCGAGTGTAGAAGTCTGAGGGATAGTTGTAGAAAGCCAGAGAGAGCTGCTCGTTCAACAGCTTCTCCTTCGAGTCGAATCGGAAGATGAACGAGTTGAGAATCGACTCCTTTGCCCGGTCGAGCTCCAGCTGGTCGGGCGGATTGCTGACGATGTTCCGGAGCTCTTCCTGCAGCGCGTCGATGGCCGCCGCCGTGGTCTCGCTCTTGGTGCCCATCGAAAGCATGAAGATGCCCGGGCGGTCGAACTCCGTGCCGATACCGCCGCCGACCGAATACGCAAGCCCCTTCTTCGAGCGAATGTTCGAGAAGAGCCTCGACGCGAAACCTCCGGAGAGAACCTCGTTGAGCACCTGCAATGCATAGTAGTCGGGATTGTCGCGAGTCGTTCCGAGCGCGATCATGCGGATCGAGCTCTGATTGATGTCGTCCTTCGGAACGAAGTAGACGTCGGCCTTCGGCTCCTGAAATTTCACGTCGGGAGTGGGAACGGCCGGGCCCTTCTGCCACGATCCGAATGCTTTCCGGATTCGCTGTTCCATCTTCTTCGATTCGAAATCGCCCGTGATTCCGAGAATAATGTTGTTTGGATGGACGTGCCGCGCATGCCACTGCGCCAGATCTTCCCGTGTGACCGCATCCACGGTGTAGTACTCCGGAACGCGAGCGTAAGGTGAGTCGAGGCCGTAGGCGATCCTGACGGCCTCACGACCCGCGATCTGCATGGGATCATCGTTGCGGCGGGCGATGCCTGTGCGCTGCTGGTTCTTGGCGATCACAATCTTGTCGTCACGGAATGCCGGATTCCTGAGCAGATCGACGAAAAGGTCGAACACAGGATCGAAATCTTCTTTCAGTGCATTGAAGGAGATCGAGGTCGAGTTGATGCCGCCTCCGGTTTCTATCTTCGCGGCGCGGCTCTCGAGCAGATCATCGAGCTGGTCGCCGGTCTGTTTCGTCGTTCCACCCGTTCTCCAGACTTCACCGTAGATTCCGATCAGGCCGGTCTTTGCGGCAGGAACCTCCCGCGATCCACCACGGATGATTGCGTAGCCGCTTACGAGAGGCAGCTCCTTATTTTCCTGAAGCATGACCACCATTCCGTTTGGCAGCGTGATCTTCGTCGGTTGCTGGATGGTGAATTTGTTCAGCGGGGGAACTTCGATCTCCTTCCAGTCGCTGACCTGCGCGAAGGAAGAAGGAGCCAGCAGAAGGAGCAGTGCTCCGAGTGCGACGGCGGATCTGTTTGTCTGATTCATTGGTTACTCTCCCTTCGCCGGTGCAACGGCGGCAGCGTCTGCCGGCCTCGTCTCGATCACTCCGACCGTGCGATTCGATGGAACAAAGGTTTTGCTGGCGACACGGAGAATGTCTTCTTTGGTCACCTTGTCAATGCGGTCGACATTGCGGAAAACCTGCCTCCAGTCCCCGTATCGTGCCTGGGCACTGCCCATCTGCAGAGCCAGGCCCTGATTGCTGGCGAGGCCTCGCAGAAGATTCGCCTTCGCCCGCCGTTTGACCATGAGCAACTCTTCGTCAGTCACGGGTTCCGTCCGGATTCGCTCGACTTCGGCGCGGATCGCATCCTTTACCTCGTCGGTGGTATGACCTGGTGTCGGGACGCCAAAGAAGGCGAACAGGTTGTCGTATTTGTCACCGGGAAAGTTGTTGAATCCCGCCGCGGCCGCCGCAATCTTTTTGTCGCGGACGAGCGAACGGTAAAGGCGCGAGGTGCGCCCGCTCGACATCAGGTCGCTGATCACTTCGTAGACCACATCATCAGGATGCGTGGCTTTTTCCTTGTGGTAACCCTCGATGTAGAAAGGCTGCGACGTCTCGCGGAGAATGACCATCCGCTCGGCCGTCTGCTGGGGCTCCACGGTTCGCAGCGACTGAGGCTCCGGGCGGGCCGGCAATCTGCCGAAGTACTTCTCAGCCAGCGGGAAGACCTGTGCAGGTTTCACGTCACCGACGATGGCGACAACCATATTGGCCGGTACGTAGTAGGTCTCGAAGAACTTCACAGCGTCCGTTGCCGTGATGGCGTCGAGGTCGGACGGCCAGCCGACAATAGCCTGTCCGTACGGATGCGCCGTGAATGCGGCGGCCAGGAATTGCTCGACCAGTTTGCCGATCGGATTGCTGTCAGTCCGCATCCGGCGCTCTTCCTTCACGACATCGCGCTCTTTGTAGAACTCGCGCATGACCGGCTCGAGGAAGCGCTCGGATTCCAGATATGCCCAGAGCTCCAGGCGATTGGACGGCAGAGAGTAGAAGTATCCGGTCTCGTCGCTGCTCGTGAAGGCGTTGAGCCCGACACCACCATTGCGATCGATGATCTCGCCGAACTCGTTGAGCACGACATACTCGTTGGCGGCTGTTATCGCCTTTTCCCACTCGCTTCGCAACTGCTCGACTTTCTGATCGTCCCGGCCAGCTTCTCTTCGTCGCTCGCGATCGTACGCCTCGTAGGTCTGCTCTACGCGCTCGAGTGCGGCTTCCTCCGCTGCGTAGTCCGTCGTTCCGATCGTCTTCGTTCCCTTGAATGCCATGTGCTCGAACATGTGAGCAAGGCCGGTGATCCCGGGCACTTCCTGCGCCGAACCGGCATCTACGTGGGTGAAGAACGAGAAGACCGGAGCTTCGGGCCGCTCGACGACCAGAATGGTCAGGCCGTTGGGCAGGACTCTGCTGGTGACCCGCTTCTCGAACGAAGCGAGATCCTGGGCACCCAACGCTCCGGCTCCGAGGAACCAGAAAGTCAGGAGCACTCCCGCTGCTTTTCTCATGTATTTCTCCTTTTCACTGATTGATAGGGGCCTTCTTACATCGGACATGCCGCGGTGATCAAGCCTTGGGGACGCTGCGTTCATGAACCCTGCTTCAGTTCGTTATTATTCGTATTTCGGAGCGCAGAGTTTCCTGATGAGCCGGTCCGACGGTGAAGCCCTTCTGTCGCGCCCGGCAGAGGCCGCTCGGCCTCTGCTCTATAATCGACGCATCACCACTGAAATCGACGCATTACCACCGACGAAAGGGGAGCGCGATCATCCCGATGAGTCTCGCGGAGAAACTGGAGAAGCTCGCCCGGCACCTTCCCGGCGTTGCCGGCTATCAGGATCAGGAGTCGTCGCGTGACACGGACAAGCTCGTCAGAACGCGTCTGGCCGAAGAGCTCACGCGCATCGCCCGCGGGCTCGACGAGGACAAGCGTGTCCTCGCGGGTCGCCATCACTTCGCTCCGCTTCCCGAGCTCGAGCGGCTCGGCTCGAAAGTCTCTGCACTTGCCAACACGATCACCTATGCCAGCCGCGGATACCGCGCCTTCCTCGATCTGCACAAACTCACGCAGGAGAAACTCGACCGTCTGTACGCCTTCGACATCGAGTTGTTCGATGATGTGGAATCGATCGCAGCCGCCGCGGGCGCGGTGAGAGGATCCCTCGAGACCCCATCCGGACTGCGCGACGGGATGCAGAATCTGGGCGCCGCAATCGACGCGCTCGATTCGCACTTCACCAAACGACAGCACATTCTCACCGAGTCATAGGAGAGCCATCGTGTCCGAGTTCAGGTCAGTCATCGAGTGGTTCGACGATACGGGCGAGGCGATCGTCCACCGCTATCCCGAGCAGGGCTCGGCCGACATCAAATTCGGCTCGCAGCTCATCGTGCGCGAGAACCAGGCGGCGATCTTCGTTCGCGACGGAAAAGGTCTCGATGTTCTGGGACCGGGAAGGCATGTGCTCACCACGCAGAACCTGCCGATCATCACGAAGGTGCTCTCGCTCCCGTACGGGTTCAAGAGCCCGTTCCGCGCCGAGGTCTACTTCATCAATCTGAAAGTGTTCCTGAATATGCGATGGGGGACGAAGGATCCCGTCGCGTTCAGGGACAGCGAGCTCGGGCTGATCCGCCTGCGCGCCTTTGGAACGTTCACAATGCAGGTCACGCAACCGCTGCTGTTTCTCAACACGGTCGTCGGAACGCAGGGCAAGTTTGGAACGGCTGACATCGAGGATTACCTTCGCGAAGTGATCGTCTCACGTCTGAACGACTTCATGGGAGAGACGGTCGATACGCTCCTCGATCTTCCCCGCTACTACGAAGAGATGGCAGTGGCGGTGAAGACCCGCCTGACGGACGACTTCCGCAAGTATGGGCTCGAACTGGTTGACTTCTTCATCAACCGGATCACTCCTCCGGAGGAAGTGCAGAAGATGATGGACGACAGAGCGGGCATGTCGGCCGTAGGGGATCTCGACAAGTTTCTCCAGTACAAGGCGGCGAAAGCGCTGGGCGATGCCGCGGGCGGATCGGGTGAGCTCGGGTCAGGGGCCTCGCCCATGATGGGCGCAGGTGTCGGAGCGGGGCTGGCGATGCTGCTCCCGGGAATGCTTGTCAAGTCGCTCGAGGGGCGGAAGGCATCGGGTGGTGCCGTCGCCTCGTGCCCCGCCTGTCACGGGGACGTGATGGCCGACAGCCGGTTCTGTCCTCATTGCGGACGTCAGCTCGTTGTGATTCAGAAGTGTCCCGGCTGTTCCGAAGACCTGGCAGAGAACGCAAAGTTCTGTTCATCATGCGGTGCGAGCATTCAGATGGAGCTGCACTGCAGGGGTTGCAATGCGCGGGTTCCGCAGGGATCGCGTTTCTGCGTGAACTGCGGCGATCCCATCGCAGCGGCGCTCCTGAATTCCTGAGGAATCGCCGTGAAGCGCGACTCCACGCGATCCTCCGGATCCGGTGCGGCGGGACGCCGGCTCGCTGTCGCGACGGAGTGCCCGACGTGCGGCGCGCCGCTGGATTTTTCCGAGGGCAGCAACGCAATCCGGTGTGGGCACTGCCGTTCGAACCTACTGGTCACCGGACGCGGCCAGATTCTCAGTTATGCGATCTCTCCGCGGGCCTCGGAGAAGAAGGCACGGGTCGCCGTTGGAAGACTCGCCGGGGATCGGGGTGCGACGGTTTCGGATCCGAGACTGTTCTTTGTACCGTTTTACAGAATTACCGGACAGGAGTTCAGCTGGCGTCGCCCCGCGCCGAAGCTGAAGATGAGCCGAACGCTGTCGGAGTCGACAGGCGATACGTCGCGTGAGCTCGAGTGGGGCGGGCGGTGGGGCGGTGACTACCGGGGGAGTTTTGCAGAGTTGCTCCTCGAAGCAGGATTGGCGCTTTTCGAGAGGCTCACGCGCGTGAAAGAGCGCACCTCCGAGCGGGAACTCAGGCAGTCGCGGCCTGCGATCCCAACCCCTCTTCGACCTCGCATTTTCACCCCTGCAGGCTCGGAACCCCTCGAGTTCGGACACCGTCACATCGAGAAGAACTTTGCAGCCGGAGGTGGCGAGGGGCTCGGAGTCTACTCCCTTGGCGTTCGGTCTTCGGTGCTGCGCCTGGAGCTCTTCGACGCCGCAAGACTTACTGCCAGCGGCAGCCTGCTTCCTGTAGGCCTCGACCCGGCAATTGCACTCGAACGGGGACTCATGGGAGGCGATGACTCGGTCGTCAGCCGACAGACCGCCGGAGTCGTCGTCTCGCTGATCTACTTTCCGTTCTGGATCGCGCGCATCGAAGAGAAGAGCGGCCCGAGAGTCATCGCCATCGATGGCGTCACTGGAGGCGTCGCGTCGCCGAATGTGTCGGGGTCGATGTTCGAATCAGAGAGTGATCCGGCCTCACGCGTGACGTCGCAGGTGGCTGGATTCCGTCCACTCGTCTGCCCGAACTGTGGATGGGATCTTCCCGTTCATGCCGAAGACGTGATTTTCTTCTGCAACTCCTGCCTTCGTGCCTGGAAGATTGACGGAAACGAATTGAAGGGGATCTCACACCAGATCGCATCGCTGAAGGATGGGTTCCAGGTCTCGTCCGATGATCTCTACCTGCCCTTCTGGGTCGTGGACGCCACTCTGCACGAAGACCGTCGCAAGGTCTTCGCTCCCGCGTTTCGATATCGCCAGCTGAAGCACCTGCAGATGCTGGGAACGCGAATGTCCCAGCTGCAGCCCGAGGTCACAACGATTGCAGAACCCCTTTGTCCGGTGCACGGCGCGCATTACGACGAGGTGGATGGCGCCGGAATCGCTCGATTCCTGCACGCGGGGCTGGTGCCTTCGAAGGACCATCCGGACGTAGCCGCATCCTTTTCCAGTCCCCGGCTGCTCTGGATTCCGTTCTCGCGGAAGGGCAACTTTCTGTTCGATCCATTCCTCGGGAGCAACCTGTTCGCGAATCTGCTTCACTGAAAGAAGCGATGTCGAACACGCGGTGCCGGCGACGCGCCGCTGGCTAGAAATGTGCACGAGTTGCAAGGACGGAAGTCGAGCGCCCGCCTGCGACAGTGACTCGCTTTCATGCGGGGCAGGGCATGCATCGTTTCGAATGGCACTGGCGACCTGTCGCCGCCGGTCCTGACGCATGGAGGGTTCCAGAGATGGCAGCCAGTTCGAAGAGCAGAAGCGGCAAGGGCGGGGCAAAAAAATCATCGCCCGCAAGAAAGTCATCGGGAAAGAAGGCAGGAGGAAAGAAGGCAGGAGGAAAGAAAACACCCGCAAAGAAGGCATCCGCGAAGAAGGCAACTTCGATCAGACAACGGGCTGGCTCGAAGAAAGCCGCGTCTCGGATCTCGAAGAAGCGCCGGGCGACCGCTACGAGAACTGCCAGCGGTTCGCGGGGCAGCTCAGCAAAGAAATCATCGAGCAGCTCACGCAAGAGAACCAGTCCGGCGAAACGAGGTAGTGCGAAGAGGGCCACGAGCGCAAAGGCGCCGCGCCGCCGGACTTCCACTTCGAGCCGCCCGTCAGCTTCGAAAGGTAGCGGGCGCGCTGCGTCAATTCAAAGTCCTGCATCCGGAGTGTCGCAGGCGAGCACAGTGGCAGCCTCCTCACCATCAAGAAAAAAATCGAAGACTTCAACCAGAAGGAAGGTGGCGGGAGCCATTCTGGGCGCCGCCGCTGCTGCTGGTTCGGCCGTCGCGATTACAGCCGCGGTCAGGAAGAGCCGGAAGCGACTCCGCATGACCGACCCCGAACGGATTCGCGAGTGGATCGAGCGACGCGGTGGAAGTCCCGCAGCGGCCGGCGCTCCGGGCAGCGGCGCCTCGAGTGTTCTCGTGGTTCATTTCCCCGACACGAGTGAAACGGATGTTCAGCAGGTATCGTGGGATGATTTCTTCCGGCACTTCGAAAGCCAGCATCTCGCGTTCATCTGCGACAGAGAGCCCGAAGATGCGGTCGAGCTGAGCCGCCAGTTCGAGTTTGCATCTCGATAGATCACCATCGAAGCTTGCAGGTGTCGCTGTACGGGCAGGGGACTCGATCCCCTGCGCCGTAGCGGACGCTGACCTGGCGGGCGGACAATGCAGAAGGGGCGTGAAGTTCAGACTTGAAAGGGCGGTGTACTCGGAGGCGCGACGAAACATACGCGGGGCGCCAGAGGACCCTCAGCGCGCCCGAGGCGGCGCCGAACGATCGGATCCTCCCTTCGGGCGGCGCTCGCGCTCGGGCAAATCTGGATTTCTGTCATACGGCAGTGGAAGCCGCGTGCCAGGAGGGAATGACCTTTAGGGCCGCTGTTCCTGACTCAGTCCCGCTGGTCCAGCTCACTCGACTCGGTCGTGCTTGCAAACCGATTCTGGGACTGGTCACCCGCGAGATTGCGCTCGCGCGATTTCCCGCGGCTCTGGCCGCCCTCGCGGCCGATCGTAGCCATGTGCTCACGATTGCGACTCACCGCCTGGCCACCTTTGCGTCCTGCTTCGCGAGCCTCTTCCGAGGTGAACTGATGGGCTGTTCCCTTGGCGTGCGCAGCCCGCCCTCCCTTGCTCGCGATCTCGCGCTGGCGACTCGCGTCCATCGATGCAAAACCTCTGTTGCTGGTATTACCCACGGTGGTTCCTCCTTGTGTAATGCGTGGACCGATCTGCACCTGATTCGGGATGAGCGTCCCGGTGCGGTGATCCGCCTGCGATGCCACTTGAACCGGAGCACAATGTGTGCCTGTTTGGATGAGTAGGCAATAGACAGTAGACAGGAACCCACTCGTTCAGGCAGCGTGAGCGGGAGTTCAGTCCCTGGCGGCTCCTGTCTACTGCCTTGCCGTCTTCTCTGCCCGGACTCATGACTCTCCCCCGAGCCCAGCATGTTTCTTGCTCCGCTGAGTGCCCATGAGTGAATCTCTCTGGATCGCGACGACTCCTGCCACCAATTTTCCCGGTCTCGATCGCGATCTTTCCGTCGATGTCGCGATCGTGGGCGGAGGGATTTCGGGATTGACCGCGGCGCTGCGCCTCAGAACCTCAGGAATGACGGTCGCTGTCCTGGACGCTCACCGGATTGCTGAAGGGGAGACGGGCCACACGACAGCGCATCTCACTGAAGCGATCGATGCGCGATATCGCGCGCTCACCCGGAACTTTGGCCGCGAGGGCGCGCAGCTCGCGGCGGAAGCCAGCCGGGTCGCGATTCAGCAGATCGAGCGCACTGCGTCCACACTCGGGATCGCCTGCGGTTTGCGTCGTCTGCCCGGCTATCTCTACAGCGAGACAGGCGAGGATCTCGATGATCTTCGCGAGGAGGCTGAGGCTGCCCGTAATGCAGGCGTCGCAGCCGAGTTCGTGAAGGAGGTTCCGCTCCCGTTTGCACGGGGAGGCGTCCGCTTTGATCACCAGGCTGATTTTCATCCCCGGCAATATCTTCTGCCGCTCGCCCATGCCATTCCCGGCAACGGCTCGTTCGTATTCGAGAACACGAGCGTCGTCGCAGTGGACGATGGAGAACCATGCCGCGTCGAGACAGAATCCGGCGTGATCACGGCGAAAGCCGTCTTCGTTGCCGCGAATGTGCCGGTCAACAATAAATTCTTTCTTCAGACGAAGATTCCGGCATACCGCTCGTACGCAATGGCCGCGAAAGTGGGCGCCGGATCCGATCTGCAGGGGCTCTTCTGGGATACGGCGGATCCCTACCACTACACCCGCTGGCAGCAGACGGATGAGGGGATGTTTCTCATTGTCGGAGGCGAGGATCACAAGACCGGGGATGAGAAGGACACCGAGAGTTGCTATGAGACCCTCGAAGAGTACGTGCGCCGGCATTTCACCGTCGATGAGATCCGATATCGCTGGTCCGGCCAGATCATCGAGCCACTGGACGGACTTCCATACATCGGCCGCAATTCATTCTCAAAGCACGTCTACGTGGCCACGGGCTTCGCAGGGCAGGGCATGACGTTCGGAACGGTGTCCGGGATGCTCGTGTCGGATCTCATTCGCGGGATCGACAATCCGTGGGAGAGTCTGTTCGATCCCACGCGCATCAAACCGATTGCCGCGGCGGTAAACTTTGTCTCCGAGAACGTTGACTTTCCGAAGCACCTGATCCCGGATCGCCTCACATCGGTCGACGTGGAGGGATCTTCCCTGGAAGACGTATCGCCCGGCGAAGGAAAGATTCTGAAGCTCGATGGCCGGAAAGTCGCCGTCTCACGGGACGACTCCGGTCGGACCATCGCGCTCTCGCCGGTATGTACTCACATGGGATGTGATGTCCACTGGAACCTGGCGGAGCGCAGCTGGGACTGTCCCTGCCACGGTTCGCGATTTTCTCCCGAGGGGGAGGTTCTGAACGGTCCGGCCGTGAAGCCTCTCGCGCCAGCCGGGACCGAAAAGGCTTAGAATCCGTTCTCCCGATACCCGCGTAATGCAGCGAGTTCCATTGACGTGGGATTCGAAGACATCCACACGCATCCGGTGGAGCCGCGGTCGCTGCGCGTGGCAGTTGCGGCGACGTTCTGAGGGGAGCGCACGTGGCGGAGAGAGAGGGATTCGAACCCTCGGTACCAGTTTCCCAGTACGGCGGTTTAGCAAACCGCTGGATTAAGCCACTCTCCCATCTCTCCGGGTGCGTGTGCTGAACTGTTAAGCGTGCCGGGGGGAAGACAATTCCCCTCGGCCGACTTGCCGGTGTTCGGCCAGCATACTACAGGGGAATTGAGAATTGAGAATTCAGAATGCAGAAAGGGGAGCGGCGGCTTTCTGAATTCTGAATTCTCAATTCTTCATTTCGCCGAAGGCGACATTGGCGGAGGAGGTGGGATTCGAACCCACGGTACCGTTCCCGGTACGGCGGTTTTCAAGACCGCTGCCTTAAACCACTCGACCACTCCTCCGGGTCTCGTCCGAAACAGTATGGGCCAACGGCGAAATTTCTGAGGTGTGGCTAAGACGATTCCGAATTCCTGAGTCTCAACTCCTCAGTCGAGAATGTTGACTTCGAGCGTGACCCGGACCCTCAGCTTGCGCCGGCCGCCCAGCTCGTCCCGCGAGAGATTGAGTGGAAGCGTGATCTCCTTGACCAGCTCCGCCTCCGGGGGGGCAGTGGCGGCGCTGACGGGATTCTCCCATGGCTGCTCGAGCTCGAATTCCTGCGATTCACCGGACACATCGACCTCGAGCGAACCAATTGGAACCACGGTTGGCGAATCGTGGTGGCTGTCGGCTGGGTGGTCGAAGCCGCTGATCAGTTCGTCGAAGGCCTGATGGCCCGGCGCAATCAGAGGGGGAGCCACGAACCGCGGCTCCTCCGGCTGGGATTCCTCGTTTGCGGCGAGCTCAATCGGGGGGGGCGCCTCGGATATCGCGACGGGATCGTCCTTTTGAGCGGCGCCCGGCTGCGCGGGCTCGTCCTCCCAGACGCTCTCGACAACGCCTTGCTGCTCGTCATCGTTGGGATTCAGCACGTGAATCTCACTTTCCAGATCTTCAGGCCCTTCCAGACCGTACTTTTTCGCAAGGTGAGCGAGCACGATCTGCGCGATTCCGTTCAGCGTCGCTTCAACGCCCATTCCGGTCGTCGCAATCGACTCGAATGAGCGGACGCCGAGCTTGTTCAGCTTCTCTTCGAGCTCCGCGACCGGCATCGCATTCGGCAAATCGCGTTTGTTGTACTGAATGACGAGGGGCACTTCCGTGATGCGGATGCCCTGGCGCTTGAGATTGTCGGCAAGGTTCTGAAGACTCTCGAGGTTCGCATCGAGAGCAACGTCCTGACTGTCTGCGACGAAGACCACGCCGTCGGCACCCTTCAAGACGAGCTGCCGCGTCGAGTTGTAATAAACCTGTCCCGGAACCGTATAGAGCTGCAGCCGCGTGCGCATACCGCGGATTTTCCCGAGGTCGATCGGCAGGAAGTCGAAGAAAAGCGTTCGGTCCGTCTGCGTCGCCAGCGAGAGCATCTTGCTTCGGTTCGACGAGGGAAGCGAATCGTAGATGAAGTGAAGGTTCGTCGTCTTGCCGCAGAGTCCGGGTCCGTAGTAGACGACTTTGGCCGTGATCTCTTTTGTCGCGTAATTGAACAGAACCATGTGAGTTCGAGGTTACCGCCGGGGTGTGGCGAAGTCAACGAAGAGTGAAGAGTGAAGGGTGAAGGGTGAAGAGTGAAGGGTGAAGAGTGAAGGGTGAAGAGTGAAGGGTGAAGGGTGAAGGTGAAGAGTAAAGGGTGAAGGGGCCCTTTTCACCCTTCACTCTTCACTCTTCGTATACAATCCGGCCAGTTCTTTCACAAACGATTCGAGATGGTGCGGAGCGCGGCGAGTTGCCGTAGCTCCAGGGAAGCCGGTGTGATTCCGGCGCGGCCCCCGCCACTGTAACCGACGACGACTCACGCGAGGTCGTGTCCGGCCCCCACTGCCACAAGCGGGAAGGGTGCGTGACGAGAATGACTCGGAAGCCAGGAGACCGACCGTTTTGAAACAGCCATTGCAGTTCCTCCGGGGCGTGAGGAGCGGTCGACGACTTCTCACGCATCGATCCGCTTCGGAGGGAAGCGAGGAGTCGTCATGAAGTTCTTTGTTGCGTTGCTCGTCCTGAGCTTTGCCGTCCCCGTTTTTTCGCAGTCGCCAGTCATATCCCCATCGCCGGACCCCACGCCCCCGATCTCAGAACAGATCGTGGTCACCGCCTCGGCCGTTCCCGAGACCGTGGAGACGACTCCCGCAGCCGTCACCGTCATCACACGCGAGCAGATCGAGAGACGTGAATCGCGTGATGTTGCCGAGGCGTTGCGCGAAGTGCCCGGTCTGATCGTGTCCCGCACGGGCTCCCAGGGAAAGGTGACGTCGCTTTTCACCCGCGGCGGGAACTCTACACACACGCTCGTTCTCTGGAACGGGATCGAGATCAACAATCCGTACTTTTCTGGCTATGACTGGGGCCGCTTTTCCACCGCAGGAGTCGAGCGGATCGAAGTCGTGCGCGGACCCTATTCGGCCCTCTACGGCTCCGACGCAGTCACGGGTGTCGTGAACGTCCTGACCTCGGGTAGCCGTGCGCTGAACATCGAGCTCGAAGGTGGCGAACGCGGGTTGCTCAACGCTTCCCTGTCCGGTGCATTTACTGCGGGCAGCGTGAGTACGAATGCATCCTTCGAGCGGCGTGAGGATGACGGATTCGCGCCAAACGATGATTTCGAACAGGAGTCGATGCTTCTCGGCGCGCACTTCGCTCCCTCGGAAGGGTTCTCAATCGGCTTGCAGGGACGCTATACGAACTACGATCTGGGGATTCCGCGCAACGTGAACGGAGAGGGGACGGCATTCGTTCCGAGTCCGTTCCGAAGACTGGACGGGCATGAGCTCCAGTGGGCGATACCAGTTCAGTTCAGGACAGGACCCATGGGCTGGCGGATCAACATCTCGGAGAGCCGGCGTTCAGACGACTTCTCCGACCCGCAGGATCCCTTTTTCTTTACCGAGTCGGCGACTGAGTCGAAGACTGGCCGTCTGAATGTAGCCGCACAGACTGCAACGGCCTTCGGAACTCTGATCGGCGGGTTCGAGCTCGAGGAAGCCGAGGTCACTGACGTCTCGGCGTACGGACCGAATCTGGTCGATGAGAAGCGCTCGAGCCGGTCGTTCTTCATCGAAGATCGCTTCTCGAAAGCGCTCGGTTCCACGCAACTCGAGCTGACGGCGGGTCTCCGACACGATCACTACGACACCTTTGGGGGCGAGCTCTCCCCACGTGTCGCTTCGGCGCTGATCTTCGGCGCGAACAAGCTGCGGGTCGGTTACGGCCACGCGTTCCGCGCTCCTTCCGTCGGCGAGCTCTACTTCCCGTTTTTCGGAAACGCGGCGCTCGAGCCGGAGCGCAGCCGAAGTGCGGAGATCGGCATCGATCGCTTCATTGGCGACCGAGGCATGGTCTCAGCGACTTTGTTTCACAACGATTTCGACGACCTGATCGTCTTTGACAACCTCACGAGCATCTTCCAGAACGTCGGTGCCGCCGTCACGCGGGGCGTCGAGCTGAGCGGCTCGGGTGTCTCCCGCGGCGGCTGGTCCTTCGCGGCCACCTACACCTGGCTCGACTCCGAGCAGAAGGACACGGGTCAGCCTCTCCTTCGAAGGCCGGAACATTCGGGATCGCTTTCGATCGGCTATGCGATACGCGCATGGAGAGCGGCCCTGGTCGCGGTGCACAACGGCAGCCGCGCGGATGTCACGGATCTTGCACCGTTTGGTCGAGTCACAAACGACGCCTACACGGTCGCCGACGCAACGCTTCAGTACGTGCTGGGAGCCTTTGTTCCTTATCTGAAACTCGAGAACCTGACCCGCGAGGAGTACCAGGAAGTATTCGGCTATCCATCGCAGGGAAGGCGGCTGGTTGCCGGGTTGCGATATACGTTGAGATAAGAACCAGGAAGCAGGAAGTAGAGCCCCGCTTGCCAACGCTCGCAGAAGCCAGCGGTTGCAGGCGATACTCGGCAAGTTAGCGGGCGGTCCCTTCCTGTCTACTGTGTACCGTGTACGTCCCTGATCGGTACAATGCCCGCGCAAAGGAGACAGACATGAGCGATATCGACAAGCCCAGTAAAGCCGAGGACGAATACTTCGCGCGACAGGAGCTCGAGCGCAAGAAGAAGTGGGAACAGGAACGGGTCGGCAAGATGGAAACCGCGGAGCGGGAGCAGCTGAAAGAACTCCACTACATGAAGTGTCCGAAGTGCGGGATGGACCTTCATCGCATCGACTTCTCCGGCATCGAGCTCGATCGCTGCATGTCGTGCAACGGTACGTGGTTCGACGAAGGTGAGATGGAGCAGATTTTCGAAGAGAAGAATCGCGGACTGGTCGGCAAGCTGACGTCGTTCTTCAAGTAGAAGACGGACACGTTTTCCGGCCGGCGTTCAGTGACGCCCCGAAGCGCTCATGCCCTCACCGCCACTGGCGGTGGATCGAGACATAGCGGTTTCCGGCGAGGAAGAAGCGCAGCGGCCAGGCCGCGGCCTCGCCCGCTCCATCGATGCCGATGCGCGGGGAGACGGCGATGTCATCGTCGGCGATCTCGATGTCGCGTTCGGTGATGTAAAGGTTGCGTCCGGTGAGCGGCTCGCCATCCAGCTCCCGGCCGATCTGCATTGCCATGCAGAGTTTGCCCGGGCCGTTCATCAGGTCGAACTCCCGCTTTGCCTTCGGCCGGTTCGCCTGGATCTCCTCGATCCCTGTGATCGGTTGCGCGGCCCGCAGCAGCACCGCCTCAGCGACGTCCTCCTCGCCGGTGACCACGTTCACGCACCAGTGCATCCCGTATGTGAAGTAGACGTACGCATGCCCGCCCGGAAGATACATCGACTCGTTCCGCGCACTGCGCAACCCTCCGCGCGCGTGGCTGGCCGGGTCATTCGCGCCGAGATACGCCTCGGTCTCTACAATCCTCGCGGCGAGCACCGTGCGTCCAATCCGTCTATGCAGCGTGCAGCCCAGAAGCTGCCTGGCCACGTGAACCGTGTCCTGCTGATAGAACGCTGCGGGAAGGGGGTTTGCCATGATCGAAAAGTTCTGAGTTCTGAGTTCTGAGTTGTGAGTAGCCCGGTTCCACTCAGAACTCAGAACTCACAACTCACAACTTCTATCCCAGGTCGGCCTCGCATGTGTGAGTCGCGATCAGTTCCAGAAGCGCCGCATGAATCTCGGGGGGAGCGCCGACGATGTTGCCTCGCTTCCAGAAGGAATCGCCGCCGGAGAAATCCGTCACCACGCCACCAGCCTCCCGGATCATCAGGGCCCCCGCCGCCACGTCCCATGGCGCCAGATGCATCTCGAAGAAACCGTCGAACACGCCTGCGGCGGTGTAAGCGAGATCGAGCGCCGCGGAGCCGGCCCGCCGGACGCCCCGGGACACACGGATCACGTCCTGAAAGATCGAGCAGTACGTGCCGACGTATTTCTGCGCGCGAAACGGAAACCCGGTGGCGAGAAACGAGCCCTCGAGCTCCCTCTGCTCCGAAACGTGGATCCGTTCTCCGTTGCGGAACGCGCCGGCCCCTTTCTCCGCCGTGAAGACCAGATCGCGCAGCGGCTCGAGAATGACGCCGGCGACCATCTCGTCGCCGTCGCGAAGTCCGATGGAGACGGACCAGAAGGGAAAGTGCTGGAGATAGTTCGATGTGCCGTCGAGAGGATCGATGACCCACGTGCGCTTCGCCTTCAGGTGCGAGATATTCTTTGCGCCGACGTCTCCGCCCTCCTCGCAGAAAAAGGCGTCGTCGGGATAGCGATCACTGAGAGAACGGACGATCGCCGCTTCGCTTTCGCGATCGGCGCGGGAGACCCAGTCGTTGCGCGACTTGAGATCCGCGTCGTCTCTGCCGAGCGACTGCCAGTGGTGCATGAGAACTTCAGCTCCCGCTCTTGCGGCAATGACGGCGGCTTCAGTTGGTGTCAAGTCATCTCCCTTGTCGCAGCGCATTTTACGGGCATGTCACAAGGCGCCGGTAAGCTTGCAAATCTCCGGCCCCTGCGGCTCTGTGTGTCTCTCGCTGGTTATAATGTGGGGGTTCCTTCATCATCATCTCGGATCGGAGGGCTCTCCATATGAGCACGGAGTCTGGAAAAACGGACGGCGCAAGCACGCCGGCAATCGAGCCGGCGGCGGAAGCCATTCTGAAGCGCGGCATTGCGGCGGTCGAGAGGGAAGACTACCAGCAGGGCTTTCAGATTCTCTCCGGAATCTACACTCTGAATTCCGATGATCCGGTGGATGGCCTCTCGCACTACGGCGTTTGTGTGGCGCTTCTGCACAAGAAGCACAAGGAGGGTCTTCGGCTTTGCCATCGTGCCCTCGACATCCAGTTCTACAACAGCGTGCACTACGCCAACACGACGAAGGTGTATCTGAACTCGGGGGATCGGAAGAAGGCCGTGGCCATCCTCGATCAGGGGCTTGAGCGGCTGCCGAAGGATCAGGTGCTTTTGGACCTGCGCGAGCGGATCGGCTGGCGGCGGGGAAATCCGATCCCGTTCCTGCACCGGGACAACTTCCTGAACATGTACCTGGGAAAGCGCCGCGCAAAGTCCCGGCGTGAGAACGAGCTCGAGGAACCGAAGTCAAAGACGCCGCTTTTCTGGATAGCGTTCCCGATCGGCCTCGCCGTATACATCGCGTTCGTGCTGTGGGTGTACTTTGCGATTGCGGAGTAGGCGGGCCCGCCGCCCGAGTTCTGAGTTCTGCACGCCCGCCCGTCCACACGGTTCTGGGTTCTGAGTTCCACCGCGCCACACCTGGTCCGGGGCTTCTCACAACTCACAACCCACAACTGGGCGGGTGGGGGTACAATGCGCCCTTCCAGGAGAACAGGCTCGATGTCGATGCGAAGGCCGGAGGCGCGTTCAAAGCGCCCCCTTCATCTCGAGGTCTCTGAGTTCGGCTGGAGCCCGTCTGTCATCGCCACGTTCCGGCACTCCTCGCTTCCCTGGAGCGATGTGCCCGGTTCGCCAGAGTGGGAGATTGCAGGACGGCCGCTCTCCGAATGCCGTGTATCAGGAAAGCGTGATGCGCTCTCTCTTGCCGGACAGTACGCAGCACACCTGTCGTGGCTGCGATTCTGTGGTTTGTCGGACTCATGTTTCGCCCCGGAGGAGTGGGTTGTAGAAAAGCACCGGGGAGAGGATTGCCGGTTGATCCGGATTCGCGCACCGCAGATTTCGAGTTCCGAGGAGTTCGTTTCCCTGAATCTCCTCCAGGCATTTTCTGCATACATCGGATCGCCGGATCTCGACCTCTACGTTCAGACGTCCGCGAAGCCCGATGCCGCCTATCATGAAGTTCACAGGCGTCTGCGCGCAGAGCCATGCGCGACGACGGCGTGGCTACGAAGATCTGCGAGTGGTGTGGTACTGGCTCCCGGTCCCGACGTTCTCGATCGCATGCTCCGCGAACCACTCCGTCATCGCTACTACGATGCGACTCTGCTCGATGCCATGAATGCCGCAAACGGCCTTCATGGCGCGGGTCGATTCTTCGTGATGGAGGGGGCGTCGCCGCTCGTTCCCTGGTCGGCCGCTCGGAACCTGCGACCGATCATGGGAGGGGTCGATGGCGATGCCGGGCGCGTTGCAGAAGGGATCCTCAGGCACGCCCAGGTGAACCCGATCGTGATCGCCGTCGCACACATCGAGACCTTCGACACACACTCTCGCAATCTTCTGGCGATTCTGCTGGATCACCCCGAGAAGATCGCCTGGTTTCTCCCGGCGAGCAGCGATCCGCTGGTCATCCGGGTCGATGCGTCTCCGATCGAGTCGTCCCGCCACTTCGTCGTCTCGCCACGGCTCGAACCCCTGAAACAGCTTCGTCTGGCTACGGAGGGCATCGATCCGGCGCGTCGCAGGGAATGGATCACGAACTGGGTAGAATCGATCGCGTTTCATGCATTTCTCGATGATGGTGTAATCGACATCGACTCGGACGAGTGGCATGTGGAGGAGCCCGCGAAGTCGTACATCGCGGCGCTCGCACTGATGGGGGACTTTCTTGACGAGAATTTGTGCCGCGATTTTCTCGCTCGACTCGGATGTCATGTCCCACTTTCCGATCTCTGCCGCGGCGGAGTGCTCGACCTCTCCGGTGGCCTCGTTCGCTTTGCGAGCGACGATTGCCGGCGCTACTTCACGCGGGGTGTTCCGGAGCAGACGCGCGGGGCGCTTTGCTTGCTGGCAGGATCGCTGCTGGAGGAAGCGGGAGATGCACGAGCGGCCGACCTCTACATCCTCGCAGGAGATCGAGAGAAGGCGCGGGAGTCACTCGAGAGTGATGGCAGCAGTCCTGTGCAGTCATGGCAGGCAACGCTCGCATCGTTGAGCACGGTTCCTGAAGATGTGATCCGAAGCTCGACGATTCTGAGCGGGCGCATCTGCCGCGCGCTGATCAGCGCCGGACAGTATCGCCGAGCCGAAGGATTTGCGAATGCGCTCGAGGAGCGCGAACGGGAGCTGATGCTCGCGTTGATTGCGAGACGCCGGGGAGCATACCGCGAGGCCCTGACTCTGCTGGGTCCTCCGGTCACACCTGTAGCCCCCACGGATTTCGATGGGTTGCTGCTGACGGGAGAGCTCCTCCGGCTGACCGGCGAACTGGAGCAGGCCGACGCATGCTTCGAGCTTTGTCGATCAGTCGTACACGAAGGAGATCAGAGCGCGCGGCTCGCCTTCGAAAAAGCGATGCTGCGCATCGATCAGGGAAGACTTCCCGATGACGATTCAGCGAAGTCGATTCCGCACCTGGAGTCGAGACTCAAGGCATACACGAGTCTCATTGATCTCGACTATCAGTCCGCCACCGAACACGCGGAGGCAGCTCTTCGCATCGCCCCCGACATTCCTGCAGGCATAGACGCATCTCTGGATCTGATGAATGCGCACTTTCTGGCAGGACGATGGGACGAGGCGCGATATCGCGCGCGTGAGGCGCTCGCGCTGGTCGAAGAGACCGAGGGTGATCGCGGCTCGGGGGGAATCCTCTTTGTGCTTGCGTATCTCTGTGCGGACGAGGGTCAGTGGAAGCAGGCACGCGAGAAAATCGAACGGCTGCGGCGCTTCTACAGCGGCACTCGGGATGAGGCGCGCCTTCGTGAGCTCGATCTCATCGTGGCACATCTGGCCCTCGCCGACGGGGATTCGAAGTCTGCAAGAAAAACCGCCGCCGGCCTTCTCGGCGACGCGGTTCCCCACGATATCCGCGAAGCCGCAGCTCTGATCGTCGACGAGGCGAACTGGATGGAGGGGTCTCTCGATGTGCTCTGCTCGACCGGAAAAACCGAGTGCCTGGAGCTCCGGGACTGGCACCTGACGCAGCGCTCGCGAGTCGAGGGACATGTAGAAAAGGGAATTGAGGGAGTCGTCTGGCGCATGATCGTTACCAGCGAGCTCGATCCCCAATCGTCCATCCCCGAGCTCGATCTCTCGACCTCCAGCCGGTCGCATAAACTGCGAATGCTCCGATCCGCCATAGGACTGGCGAAAAGAAGCCGCGCCCCCGCGATTCATCGGCGCATCAGTGATCTCGCCGAGGAACTGGGCTGTTCCTCAGTCGGAGATTCGAAATCCATCGAAGCACCCTCTCATGCGGTGGAAGTACTGCATCATATGGCGGCGCACGAGTTCCCGTTCGGCTCGATGAAGATCGGGGGTCTGGACTGGCGGTACGCCAGCCGGAACAGGCTGGGAGCCTGGAATCAGGAAGGCACGCTCGATCCGCTCGCATACGACGAGTTGGAGAAGCTCCTTGCGGAGCCATCCGGATCCTGGAGGGCAGTCACCGATCGTTGCCTCCTGTTCGTGGAAGGGATGGAACAGTGGCCGGCGTCATCGAGAGAAGCTGTCGGGAATCTGATGACACTGCGTGCCGAACATCACGCCCTGCGTAATCTGCTCGCCGAAGAGGAACGGGTCTCGATCGCGGATGCGCCGGTGGCTGCCGGTATCGTCGGTGAGTCGCCGGCAATTCGCGAAGTCACCGAGAAGATCACGCGACTTTCACGCAGCGAAGCCGTCGTATGCATCCTCGGCGAGTCGGGCACTGGCAAAGAGCTCGTCGCGCGCTCGATCCACAAGCAGAGTCCTCGTCGCGGCCGGACGTTCACGCCGATCAACTGCGCTGCCCTTCCCGAAGCACTGGTCGAGAGCGAGCTGTTTGGTCACGTGCGCGGAGCCTATACCGGGGCCGACCGCGATCATGCCGGTCTGATCGAGTCGACGGACGGGGGAACATTGTTCCTCGACGAGATCGGAGAGCTGCCGCTGCCGGCGCAGTCGAAGTTGCTCCGGTTTCTCCAGGAGGGCGAATACCGTCGCGTGGGTGACACTTCGGTCCGCCGCGCCGATGTCCGCATCATCGCGGCAACCAACCGGCAGCTGGAGAAAGCAGTGGACGAAGGACGCTTCCGGGAGGACCTTTTCTACCGGATTCATGTCATTGACGTGAAAGTGCCGCCGTTGCGCGAGCGCGGGAGCGACATCGTGCTGCTGGCAAGGTTCTTTCTCGAGCAGGAGAAAGAGCGACAGCCCACCGGTCCGGAGAAGTTCAACGAAGAAGTCGAGCTGGTGTTCCTGTCGCACAACTGGCCGGGCAATGTCAGGGAACTGCAGAACGCCGTGAAGGCGTCCTTCGCGATCGCAGGAGACTCGCGGCGCATCGGGCTCGATCATCTGCCCGAGCGGCTGCGCGGTGTTCAGATCCGGAACGCCGCAACCGGCTCGTATTTCGAGGAGTTGAATCGCTTCCGCAAATCGCTCGTCGAGCAGTCGCTTCTCAGCGCGGCGGGGAATCAGAATCAGGCGGCCAAACTCCTCGGCATCTCCCGCCAGGCGCTCGCCTACCAGATCCGCGAGCTGGGCATTCTCGTCAACGACCCCGCGATTCGCCGGCGTCGGACCTGATCCCGGCAGAGCCGCTCGCGTCTTGCGCAAACGGCTCCGAATCCGGTTCGGCCGGAGTTTCGAATCCGGTTACTTACGCGTCAAGGGGTCTTCCGAGTCGCTCGAGGGTGTAGTCTCGGATTTCAACGACGATGTCGTGCGGCCCGTCGGCAGGCCCCAACCGCCTTTGGGGTCTTCCCTCGGCTCGAGGTCCTTCACCTGGGTGGCGGGTTTGGCTTGCTTCGGCTGTTTGGATGTCCTGACTTTCATGGTCCTGGCTCCTTCAGTGTTGTTCGATGCTATTTAGATCGGAGCGGTGTGCGGGCTGTGCTGCCAGCATCCGCGCTCACAATGATGTCACTGAATCCGTCGTCATGGCCCCCCTTCACGTCCTCCCTCGGCTCGAGGTCCTTC
Organism: Thermoanaerobaculia bacterium; assembly: GCA_041748075.1. GTDB lineage: Bacteria > Acidobacteriota > Thermoanaerobaculia > Gp7-AA8 > Gp7-AA8 > JBGSYJ01. Next base: position 217 of record JBGTDX010000039.1, on the reverse strand, counting down.
ACCTTGATGGTTTGTTCCGCCTTCTTCGGCTGCTTCCTCGGCTCCTTCTTCATGGTTCTCACTCCTTCTGTTTCTCGTTTCCGATCGGGCGCGGGGGCTCCGAGTACGATGGAAACTCTCTTCTCACATCCCGACATGGGATGAGATTGTTTGACGAAGAGCCGGCGATAGCCGGATCTCTTCATCGTTTCAGCCGTGTTTCTGTAACAGGATCGGG
>JBGTDX010000038.1:0-3936 GCA_041748075.1 Thermoanaerobaculia bacterium | reverse complement strand
GGACCGAGCTCGCGCGCCGCCTGACGCGCGCTTTCAATGGCGCGAAGCGCGACCCCGATCTGCGCCTGCCCGCTCGGGAGCGATAGCTCTTCGACGGCCTGCCGGTAGCGATCGCGGCTGCCGAAATCCATCTGCATGTAGGCCGAGGCGGGATCGCGTCGCAGGACCTGCTCGAGGAGGCTCACGCGTTCGAAGTAGCGGCTCCAGTCGAGCGTCCCGCAGAAGCGGAGACTCGTGATCGAGTTCTCCATCGAGACGAGATCGGATGCTTCGCGCTGGTGCTCCGCGCGCACCGCCTCTTCAGTCGACGTGCCTTCCGCTTCGAGCTGCGCGTCGACGCGCGCGCAGAGTGCCGAAATGCGCGGGTCGTGCTCCCGCAGACGCTGCCGAAGCTGCTCGACGAATGCGGGAAGAAGCTCGTCGGGAAGAGCAGGTTCCGGCGACGTGTCGAGCGCGGCGATCATGTCGTTCGCCCGCTTCCGCGCCGCGCGGGCCTCGAGAAGCAGCTCGCCGAGAATGCGGACGTTTTCGAGAAGCGAGAGGCGCAGCATGCTGGGCCACGCCCAGAGCTCGCCGATCGTGAGAGGAGCGACATCCTGGAAGGCGGAGATGAATCGCGTGAGTCTCTCCGAGTCGAGGCTGCCATCGCCGTGCTGCACGAGGGCCACTGAAAGCGCGTGAATGCGCGCCTGTCCGGCGAGCTCGCGCGCAGCCAGCCGCGGCAGCTTGCGGTAGTAGTGCGTCGGAAGATCGTGAATGACCGAGCGCGATTCCGCCTCGAGCAGATGAAAGTTGTCGAGCAGCCACTCTGCGGCCGGATCGACTACCTCCCCTCGCCTGCAGTCGTCGGAGAGCGACCGGTAGGCGTTGCGAAGCGACGCGATGTTCTCGCGCAGCCGCCCCAGGACGTCACGTCCACGCGGCCGTTCCGGCGTGAGCGTGAAGCGGGCGGCGAGAACACGAGCCTGCTCTTCGAGAGCCTCCATGCTGAGGAGCTCGCCGCGCAACGGCTCGTTTTCTACCTGTTGACGTTTTCTCGTGAAGGCCTTCCCGCGGGCACGGCTGGCTGCGCTGCTGGTCAGGCCTCCGCCCCGCTTACTAAAATAGCCCACAAGTCCGGTCCTCCGGAAAATGCGGGCCACTGCGTTCGAGAGGTGCACGAAACGGTCCCGGAGGAACAAAAAACGGAGCTTCAGCTCAGATCAGCTTCGAGGTACGGGGTCGCAGCTTCAGCTCAGATCCGCGTTCGAAGCCAGCTTTGGTAACTCGTTGCAATGATTGCCACGTGCAGAGCGCCGCACCAAACCCGAGGGCGGTTTAGCCCCGGCGGATTGAGCCCCGATTCTTCCGTCTCAACGGCCCCACCTCCCACTGAAGCTCCGACCCCTCGAGCGAACTTTGACCCCTCGAGCGAACTTTTTCTTTGCGCGTGCTTAGAACTTCTTGTGATGCGCGCCCACGAGGAAGACCGCCACCACAGCCGGTACCTTTCCGTCGTTGCGCCAGCGGTGCCTCGTACCGTTCTGGACCACTGTGTCACCAGGGCCCAGGCGTACGATCGCTCCGTTGTCCAGCTCGAGAATGACATGACCACTCAACACCACCTCAAAGTCGGTTGTCGGTGTGGTGTGCATGCCCGGCTCTTCGGCTTCGAGGTACTGGGCCAGACCAGGCAGCTTCTGCTCCAGTTCTGCCAGGAACGCGGCGCCATCCGGTGCCTCGCCATCGGCCGGCCCGTCTGGGGGGACGGTGAAAAACCCGAACCGAAACCCGCCGACCGGTGGGAAATACGTGTTGTAGCGCGGCGCAGTTCCGGCGTCGGGATAGTGCGAAGGGCCGTCGGCGCCCCACAGCAGTTTGAATTCCAGACCGGGCAATGACGACAGCGTCACCGGCGACACCTGTTCGTCGCTGACGAATACCGCCTTGCCCTCGGAGTCGTGTCCAGTCACGACTCTGCGTGTGGTTCTCGGATTCGAGGGGGCAGGGTCAGCGGCTTCGATCGGTTCCCTGATACTGACCGCCACCGGCTCGGCAGCACCGAGGCTGGAAAGAGAAATCGACGATACCGCGAGAACACCGACGATCATCGACACAACCATTGAGGTACGCATGACGGGCCTCCATTCTGCAAGACTCGGATTCGAAGGTCGTCCAGGCAACGCCCACCGTGGCGAGTTGCTGGAAACTTTTCACGTTTTCGGAGCCTCTCAATAGTGACACAACCGGCCGCGGCCGGTGAGAAAGTTGCTCCTACGCACCTCGACTGAGCCCGGAATAGGACCTGTCCCGCGCTCCTTACCAACGTCAGTATCTGTAAGGAGGAGTCTTCATGTTTGTCGACGATTACCAGCAAACGACAGACAACCGTGCCGACGCAGGTTTGCGACGCGCTCGACGTTTGCCCGGGCGATCAGATCATTTGGGAAATCAAAGAGGGCCGTGTCGCAGTGACGACGGAGCGGCCGGGGCTCTGGCGCTGGAAAGGGTTCATCAAGCACGGCCCCGCTGACGCCGTGACGGCGGTGCACGAAGCACGGAAGAAACGGGGACGCATCTGACGTGCGCTCGGTCGTCGGCGATGCAAGCGTGCTCGTCTCCTTCTTCGTGGACCGAAACCCCAAGCAGAGAGACGCGTCGATCCTCGCCGTGGCTGCGAGCGGCCGCCATGACGCCCTCGCCACCTTCGATCGGAAGCTCTCCAGACGCGCGAAAGACCTCGGCGCCACGCCGTATTGGTGAACGCGGGTTAGCGCGAGTCGTCACTCCCGCCCCCGGCCCGCCGGATCACTTCGGGCTCTTGTCCTCCGGCACCGGGAACCCTCGGTCTCGCATGAGGGCTCCGACGTCGGCGTCGCGGCCGCGGAAGGCGCGATAGGCCTCTGCCGGGTCGACGGCGTTCCGAGGAGCGAAGAGATGCTCCACCATCTTCTCGGCCAGCGCTTCATCGTAAAAGCCGCCCGGTGCGTTGCGGAACGCCTCGGCCGCATCCGAAGTCAGCACGTCTGCCCACATGTAGCCGTAGTAGCTCGCCGAATACCCCTCGCCGGAGAACACATGGCCGAAGTGCGGCGAGCGGTGGCGCATCACGATCTGGGCCGGCATCTTCAGTGCCTGAAGCCTCTCGCGCTCGAACGTGTCGACGTCGAGCCCGGACGGATCGATCGTGTGGTAGATCATGTCCATGAGCGCCGAGGCGAGGTACTCGGTCGTCTCGAACCCCTGGTTGAAAGCGGATGCGTTCTTGATCTTCGCAACGAGCCCGGCGGGGATCGGTTCGCCCGTCTCGTGATGAACGAGGTAGTTCTCGATCACGCGGTCGGTCGTCAGCCAGTGCTCGAGCAACTGGGACTGGAACTCGGTGTAGTCGCGGATCCCGCCATTCTGGCTCGGGTACTCGACGTTCGAACTGAAGTAATGAAGCGCGTGGCCGAACTCGTGAAACAGCGTTTCGGCGTCCGACCACGAGACGAGAACCGGCTTTCCAGGCTCTCCTTTGATGAAGTTGGAGTTGTTCGAGCCGAGTACGGTCTCCTTCCCGTCGAACGTGGAGTGCGATCGATAGGTCGTCGCCCAGGCACCCGAGCGCTTGCCCTGCCTCGCGAAGGCGTCGAGGTACCAGAGCCCGACGTGCGCTCCCGTCTCCCTGTCGGTCACTTCGAAGACTTCGACGTCGGGATGGAAGACGGGGACCGTTCCATCCGGAACCGGGGCGAACGTCAGCCCGAAGACTTCACGTGCAACCATGTGCATCGCGTCGACCAGCTTGTGGAGCTGCATGTACTGCTTCACCTCGTCGGAATCGAGATCGTACTTCGCCCTGCGCACCTTTTCGGCGTAGTAGCGGTAGTCCCACGGCGCGATCGTGATGCCGGCGGATTCCGCATCGGCGACCGCCTGCATGTCGGCGACCTCCTCGTGGACGCGCGCCACCGA
>JBGTDX010000037.1:0-10195 GCA_041748075.1 Thermoanaerobaculia bacterium | reverse complement strand
ATAATGCGTGATGACAACGCGCGGTGCAAAGTCGATCACTCGCGTGGCCTGTCGCTGTCCACTCGGGTGCGTGACGGTGAGGGTCACCGTGAACGGTCCGGAACCCGTGAACACTTTCGATGGCTGTCTCTCGCTCGAGCTCGAGCCGTCGCCGAAGCTCCACGCGAAGGTGCTCATTTCGGCCACCCGGTCCTCACACGAGCCGGGTCCGTTGAAGGCCAGCTCCGAGGTGAACCGGATCGACTCGTGGGCGACACAACTCACCGCGCCGGGAGCGCAGCCCGAGGTCTCACCTCTGTAATCGAAGGCGACGGCATCGAGCTGCAACGACGCACAGGGATCCTCGAAACCGACCACGGCGGTCCGGCTGTTCACAGCCCCGCAGTTGTTGCTCACGCGCACCCACCATGTGGCGCTCGTCTCACCCTCGGAAAAGGGCGGCGTCTGAAGCGATGCCGAGGTGGCACCGCTGATCGGATTCGACAGATCGCCAGAGGCGCCTCGGTACCACTGATACGTCAGCGTGCCGCTCCCCTGTGCTGTGACCGTGAGCACGGCACGGCCATCGGAGGATGGAACGTCCTGAGGACCGCTGGTGATAGACGGTGGATCGCAGTACGTGAATGCGCCCGGCAGCGAGCCTGTCGTCGCATCGGGGTTGGTTACCATGACCGCCACCGCTCCGGGCGGATTGGGTGGTGTCACTGCGGTGATCTGGGTCGCGCTGATGACCACGACGTTCGTTGCCGCCGAGCCTCCGAAGCGGACAGTGGCTCCAGCGGCGAAACCCGTTCCGGTGATCACGACCGGCGTACCACCGGCACTGGGACCGCTGGTGGGAGTAACGCTGGTGATCGCCAGTCCACCGCCGTCCGAAGTTCTCGTCGACGCGATCTCGGACTGCTCGCTTCGAACCTGGTTCTGGTTCTCACCGTGAGGATCGGTCACTGCGTGAAGGTAGAAGCGGTAATTCGTCGAAGGGGATAAGCCGGTAAAGGTTGCGCTCGAATCCGATTTGCTGGTGGTGCTTCTCTGGAAGCTAAATGGGTTCGTACCGAATGCCGCGTAGATCTCATACCGCCCGAGGTTGCCGGTGTAGGCGATCGGCGACCAGGTGAGCTCGATCGACGTCGGGCCTGTGGGGGTCGCGATCAGGTTGGTCGGTGCGACTGTCTGCGTCAGATCCCAGCCTGGCTGACGAGCGTCTGCCCAGGCCTTGACGGACGAATCGCTTGGACCGAGACCGTTGTAATCAAGTCTCAGAAAAGAGACCGCTGTCAGGTTTGAGAGACTGGAAGGGATCGATCCCGTCAGCTGGTTTGAGCTGAGAAACAAGCCCCGCAGATTCGTGAGGGTGCCCAGCTCCGGCGGAATCGACCCGCTCAGCTGGTTCGAGTTGAGCCTCAAGAACTGCAGAATCGTAAGATTGCCCAGCTCCGGTGGAATCGACCCGCTCAGCTGGTTTGAGTCGAGCTCCAGACCCCCCAGATTTGCCAGGTTGCCCAGCTCCGGCGGGATCGACCCGCTGAGCTGGTTTAATCTGAGGGACAGCGCCAGCAGATTTGCGAGGTTGCCCAGTTCCGGCGGGATCGACCCGCTGAGCTGGTTTGAATGGGCGAGCAGAACTAGCAGATTTGTGAGGGTGCCGAGTTCCGGCGGGATCGACCCGCTGAGTTGGTTTGAGCTGAGGTGCAGCTCCCGCAGATTGGTGAGGTTGGCCAGCTCCGGCGGGATCGACCCGCTGAGCTGGTTTGAGTTGAGGGATAGAAATGGCACATTTGTGAGGTTGCCCAGCTCCGGAGGGATCGACCCGCTCAGCTGATTCGAACTCATCCTTAGGTCTTGGAGGTTCGTGAGGTTGCCCAGTCCAGGCGGAATCGAGCCGCTCAGCTGGTTGGAATTGAGCCAGAGAGTCGTGAGATTCGTGAGGTTGCCCAACTCCGGCGGTATAGGTCCACTCAGCTGGTTGTTGGATATCTCCAGCCGCTGCAGAGTTGTGAGATTCCCCAGCTCCGGCGGAATCGGGCCTGTTAATTGATTCGAGTAGAAGGTGAGAACTTCGAGCTGGGACATCTGGCTGAAGCCCGAAGGAATCGGCCCCGACAGGCGATTCCCGTGGACTCTGAAATTTCTCATATTTGTGAGTTGAGAAACGCTGGCAGGTATCTCCCCGGACAACTGATTGTTCGTGACGATGAAGAATTCGAGGTTGATCAACTGTCCGAGATCCGAGGGAATCGGGCCGGTTAATTGGTTCGAGCAAAGAACGAAGGTTTTCAACTCTGTCAACTGGGTAATCTCAGGAGGAATCTGACCAACCAATCGGTTGAAACAGACGTCGAAACTCTGGAGCTTTGAAAGGTTAGCAATTTCGGCAGGGATACCTCCTCCAACCTCGTTTCGCTGAAGGAAAAAATTTGAGAGATTTTGAAGATCGCCAAGTTCGGGCGGGAGGATTCCGGTAAGCCCGTTTTGGAAGAGACTGATGCTAACTACTGTGTCCGGTCCGAAGGCGCATGCGATCCCGAACCACGAACACTCGGTCCCCGGCGCGCCCAGCCAGTTTGTACTGTTCGTCCAGTTGGCGCCGTTGGTCGCGTTGTAGAACGCCAGCAGTGCATTTCGCTCGCTTGCTGGTATCGCCGCCTGCAAAGAGCCAGCCGCGAGAAGGAACGCGGCACAAAGGAGCAAAATGAAGAAGGAGCGATTCAACGTGCGGGCTGATCTTTCACTGAACATTCGAGACTCCTGCTTCGGAACTGACGGGCTCCTGTGGACATCACTGCAGCGCGTGCGGCCCAGCAGGCGCGATGAGCGATTCCGGGATTGTGATTGTTTGACGACCTCAAAATAGAAGTTCCCTTCCATCCCGCGCGGACGCACCTGAAAAAGCCTTCGTGCGCATAGCCCGGGAAAGGACTGCCGCTGAAAAACCAACCGTGGTGCGCTAGTGACTTCGAGGGTGTCTGGCACACCCCAATCCTGCCCGCAACTTCCCCCTGGATTACCTGCTTAGTCGACTGCAGAGTACGCGATGCACGATCGCGGCACATCCCCACTTCCAGTGATTTGTCCGTTTGTCGAAATCGTTAAGCGTTGTGCACCTTCGCGACCATCGCCACGAGCTTCCGGCTGCTTCCCGCGCCGGTCTTGTGCAGAATCGACTTCACGTGTGAACAGATGGTGTGATACGACACGCCGAGGCGTTCAGCGATCTCGGCGTACGACAGTCCTTCGGAGAGGCAGAGGGCTACCTGCGCTTCCCGCGGTGTCAGGCCGTAGCGGTCCTGCAGCTCGAGCTTTCTCCGTCTCAGTTCGCGGCGCTCCGCCATCCCTTCGACCTCCTGTCCACGCCACTTGTGCTGGTTTGCCGTTTGCGAAGTTTGCATGGACAAATCATGGGCTCGCCCTGTGCCAACCGGTATCCCCAATAGTGGGGAGGAGGAGAGGATCGCCTTCGGGTCGGGATCGTCGATCGAAATCAGGTGATCGGGCTACGATCGAGCATTCGTAGAAAGGTGCGAATTCGTTCGGCGGTCATGCCTGGCTCTGTCATGAAGGGAAGATGCCCTGCGCCAGGCACACTTCGAGTCGTGCATCCGCAATTCGATCCCGCAGGAATTCGCCGACGGCCAAGGGCGCAACGAGATCTTTCTCGCCGTGGAGAAGGAGAACCGGCAGCTCGATGAGCGGCAGGTCCGCCCGAATCTCGGACTCATAAACTCGCTCGAAGACGTCCATCGCCTGCCGAGGAGAACGAATCGAACGTGCCGCATTGACAGTCTTCTGCGTTGCACGGGCGGCCGCAGCACGATCGTCATCGTTGAAATAGATGCCGTGCAAGGCTGCTCGATGAGCCCCGTAACCGCTGCAGAAGGCGTGAAACGAACCCGGATCTACCTTGTTCTCTCCGTGAGCGCGCGAAGCAACTTTCGAGTCGATCCCATTCCGCTCTTGCGGTGAATGGACTTCACGTGTGTCTGGACGGTGCTGATGGCGATCTGCAGGTAGCTCGCGATTTCGCGCGCAGTCTGGCCCTCCTGCAGCGAGTGCAGAACCTGGAGCTCCCGTTCGGTGAGTTGCCACGCCTGGCACGCCCGGAGGATCGCCTGCCCCGGCAAGGAAATGACGATCGCTGACGTCCGTTCCTCTTTCGCCGCGTGACGCAGATCCAGCCTCCCGTCGCCGAATGGAATCACTTTCCCTTCCAAAGCCGGGCCTGCGCACTTCCTGCTCGTCCGGAGGAGTGTGCTCTCGCCCTGCGTATTCAATGGCCTCGCGCCATTCTCGTCCAGGGCCACCGCCGACTCGCGAAGTCCCTCGACCGCACTGAGCGTGTTCCACCCGGTCGCAGTCTGGGTTTCCCAGAGTCTTCGGAACAGGAGTGTCTGGCGCAGGTGCGGGCGAAGCATCTCCAGACGTCGCGCGTCCTCCCTCGTAAACGCTCCGCCGTCGTGATCGCCGCGGTAGAGCGAGACGCTCGTCCTTGCTCCTCCACCGAAATCGATCGAGAGGGCCATCACATACTCCAGGCATTGAGGGCGCATGAATTCGTTGTAGTACTCGGTCTTCCAGAGCTTGGGCCGGCTGAAGTATGGCGCGAGACTGACGGTCGCGTTCAGAAGGCCGTTACGCTCGACGATTGCAGGATAGGGATTCAGCGCGTAGTAGTGTTCTCGGAACTGAAGGACCAGCGCCTGATCGAAATCACGAATGATGCCCTCACTCGAGAGCTGCTGTCCGGCCTCATAACTGAGAATCGCAATCGAACAGCGCCAGTCATCGTGCAGCCGGTCCGTGAACCGCTCGAGCAGGTCGGGCTTGAGCGCGTTTTCGGCAAGAAAGTTCAGATGTTCGAGCAGCCGCCGCTGCCACTGGTTTTCCGTGACGTTCATCGCCAGCCGACTCCCGTCAGCAGGCGCGTATGGCCGGACCTGTTCCAATGAGACCAGCGGATCACGATTCTCTCCACGGTCCAGACTGCAGTAGGTGAGTGGCCGAAGCAGACTCGCAGGATAGTGTACAAGGCCGCATCCCCTGATTCAACTTACGCCTGCGGGCCATTGTGGCGTCAAGTCGGGCCACGGATTCCGGAACTCCGGGAGAGTTGGAATCGAAGACCTGGAAAGGTACCATCTCGCTGGATGTCGCCTCATCTTCTTTTTCTTTCGGGATGGTTCTGGCCCGCAGCTCTCTGGAACCGGGTCATCGACGAGCTTCGCCCCCGGTACGAGTCATCGGCGATGGAGATGGCCGGGTTCGGGTCCCGGCAGCGCGAGATTGAAGGAAAGGACTGGACGCTCGATCGCGCTGTCGAGGATCTTCGGGACGCGGTCGCGCGGACGGCCGCCAGCCGCGTCGTCGTCATCGGATCCTCACTCGGCGGCTCGGTGGCTCTCGCTCTCGCCGCTGAACCGTCCGAAAAGCTCGCGGCGGTGGTCACGATCGGGACCGCGGCGCGGTGGGTGGCCACCGACGACTACGAGCACGGCCTCGGCAGAGAGCAGGCAGATCACATCCTCGCTGAGGGGCGTGCGCGGTTCGCGGGCTTTGCGAGAGAGGCCATTCCCGCATTTCATCTCAACGACGACGATCAGACGGAGGCGCGGCGGGCGTTTGCGCTGTTCGAGGCGGAGATTGCCCGGACGGAGGACTTCGAGCGGTCTATGGCGATCCTCGAGCGGGTCTATCGGGATGTCGACATCCGCCCGCTTCTGCCCGCCATCAGGGTGCCGGTACTTCTGCTTCACGGCGAAAAGGATCTGGTGGCGGCTCCGGCGGCTGGTGACTTCATGCAGAAGCGGCTTGCCAACGCCGAGGTCAGGATCATTCTCGGCGCCGGACATCTGCCCATGCTGACCAGGCCCCAGGAGACGGCGGCCGCTATCGCGGATTTTCTGGATCGTCAGCACGATCTGTAGGCGAGTCGCCGTTTATCGGTCACCATTCCGTTCTGCGAGCCATGAGCGCAGGCGAAAAGCTTTCGGCCTAACGTTTGGGGCTTCAGCCACTGCATATCTCGCGCGGGCCACGTCGACGGTCGACAGTGGAACAGGAGATTCGATTCTGCGTGACTGCCTCAGTTAGCTCGTCCCTTTTAAAGCAAATGGCGAGTCGCTCGCGCCTCTACCAAACTTCGCACTGCAATCTGTATCTAGTTCGCAAACGGCTCGTGCCGACTCAGGACTCCGTTCAACTGAGAAAGACCGGGCCGAAAGCCTCGGCGGCGCGATTTCGAGCCGCCCGCGTATACCTTACATGATTGTCTCCGATCCAGCGTCAACTGAACTGCTTGTTCCGGTACTGCCGACCCCCTGCCGACCCTCCTCTTCGTCTTCCGATGAATCTGCTTCTGATACGATCTCTTCATGGCGGTTCTCCTTTCGTTTCCCAACCGGAGATTACTCCGGTCAGGGGAACCGCCACTTTCAAATTTCAACTACGGCAGGGACATCGTCCAGTTCATTCTCGCCTTCGTTTAGTTGAACGCGCCAATGATCGTTCCCATGAGGGTGAATGCCACGACGTGGTAGCCGGCGTCGATGAGCGTCAGGCGCACGCTCCGCCGTTCGAAGAGAAATGTCATTCCTAACGACGTCGCAACCCATCCCGGGCCCACGCTGCACCCGCCGTCAACCCGACAAGGCTACCCCAAGGTAGGAAGCAAGGTCAGAAGCTCTACAAAAGTGGTTGGAGTTGCGTGATCGGGGGCACGGTGTCTTGCGAGTAAGGACCTATATTGATGAGGAATCGACCCTGTCATCAAAGGTCGCGACTTGCGAGCCTACATTGCTCCAGACCCCTCGAGGAAAAAACGAGGTTCATGAGCGAGCGCACAAGGAGAATAGTGATGCCAACCAGAAAAGGTGAAAAGGACAAAAAAGCGAAGCCTCATGTCAAAGTCGAGGATCTCGAGCCGACCGCGGGGAAAACCTCCAGCCAAACCGGCGATGAAAGAAGTAGCCCCCGTGGCGGAGTCGCAGTCAGGGGTTGGGATCCCAATCCGAAGAAGGAGATCACGGATCGATGAGACCTCGTTTCCCCTATCCCTCTCGCCCTCGAGGGGGGTACACTAGGCTGCGCTTTGATCGATCAAACGCTAGCCCACTTTCGGATCACGGCGAAGCTCGGTGAGGGTGGGATGGGGGCCGTCTATCGGGCCATGGACTCCCGATTGAACCGCGAGGTGGCGATCAAGGTCCTTCCGGATTCTTTGCTCGCCGACGCCGAAAGCCTCGCTCGGCTCGAGCGGGAGGCGCGGACCCTCGCACGGCTGAACCATCCCGGGATCGTCTCGGTGTTCTCCATGGAGACGGTCGAAGGCACCGACGAGATAAAGAGGAGCTTCCTCGTCATGGAGCTCGTCGAGGGCCGAGCTCTCTCCGACGAGATCCACCCCGGAGGCATGCCGCTCGACCGCTTCCTCCGTCTCGCCCTTCAAATCGCGGAGACTCTCGCCGCCGCCCACGCGGAGGGCGTCATCCACCGCGATCTGAAGCCCGGCAACATCATGGTGACACCGTCTGACTCCATCAAGATCCTCGATTTCGGTCTCGCGAAGCTGCTGGCGACGTTTTCGGGCGACTCGGACACGGCACCGACCCAGACCCTCGTTCAGCTGACGGGGCGTGACCAGATCCTCGGAACGATCCCCTACATGAGCCCCGAGCAGGCCCGCTCCCAGCCGCTCGACGAGCGCTCGGACCTCTTCTCCCTGGGCGTCGTTCTCTTCGAGATGCTCTCCGGGGAGAGGCCGTTTCGCGGCGACACCGCGGTAGACGTCATCTCGTCGATCCTCAGCAAGAAGCCGCACGATCTGGGGGACCTCCGGCCCGAGATTCCGGAGTCGCTCCGCAGGGTGGTCGATCAGTGCCTCCGGAAGCGCCCGCAGGTTCGGCCTTCCTCGGCCCTCGAGCTCAAGGAACGGTTGGCTGGGGTCGCCGAGGATGTCCTCGGCGCGACAATGAGCCGGTCGGACGAGACCACCTCCGCGACGACGAAGGACGACCTCGATCCGCGGGCCGTCGCCGTCCTTCCATTCGCCAACCTCAGCGGCACCGAAGAGGCGAGTCTGCTCGCCATCGGACTCCACAACGACCTTCTCACCGAGCTTTCCCGGATCTCAGGCCTCACCGTCATCAGCCGGACCTCGGTCATGGCCTATCGCGACACGTCGAAACCGATTTCACAGATCGGGCGGGAGTTGCGCGTCGGCACCTTGATCGAAGGCACGGTCCAGACCGCCGGGAACCGGGTACGTCTCACCGCCCAACTCATCGACGCTCGCTCCGACGTCCAGCGCTGGGCCGAGCGCTACGACCGTGAGCTTTCCACCGACACCCTCTTCGATCTCCAAACCGACGTGAGCCGGAGGATCATCGACTCCCTCCAGTCCGCCTTCGCACCTGCCCTCGAGGTGCCGAGCGGCAAGCCCGGGACACACGATTTGAAGGCCTACCGTCTCTGGACCCTCGGTCGGGTCCAGATCGAGCGGCGGACCGAGGATGGGTGCCAACGCGCCGTCGAGCACTTCCAGGAGGCCGTGGATCAGGATCCAACCTACGCCGCGGCCTGGGCCGGTCTCTCCGAGGCTCTGTCGATCTCCGTCTGGTACGGCTACGCCGAGCCAGGGGACCTCCTGCAGCGGGCCGGGCAAGCCGCCCGCCGCGCCGTCGCCCTGGATCCAAAGTCCGCCGAGTCTCACGGGGCCCTGGCCACCTACTACGGGGCGATTCGGAACGGCCCGAAGGCGATGGAGGAGCTGGAGCTCGCGGTCCAGCTCCAGCCGAGCTTCTGGGACGCCCACAATCGGCTGAGCTACCTCCACAATCTCCACGGCCGGGCCGGGGTCGCCCTCGAGTCAGCGAAGCGGGCGGTGGAGCTCAACCCCCTCTCGGCGGAGGCGGTGAGCAACCTCTCCCTGTCGCTCTTCTTCACCGGGGACCCCAAAGGCGCCATCCGAGAGGCGCGCCACGCGGCCGAGCTCTCCCCTGGCTGGACCACGGCCGATTTCTATCAGGCCCTCCCTCTCTACGAGCTCGGGCGCTACGACGAAGCCGAAGCTTTACTGACGGGGCTGGACGTCGAGTGGGCGGGACAAGGTGCCCAGGCGACCCTGGCCGCCACCTACGTCGCGAACAACGAAGAAGCCTCGGCCCGAAAGGTCCTGGAAGGGATGGACCCGAAGGTCGACGCCTTCGCCGTCGGACTCGTTCATCTCGCCCTCCGAGAAGTCGATCGAGCGTTCGAACGCTTCTTCGAGTCTGAAGTGCTCAACGATTGGGCCTGCCTGGCGATCCATCACTTCTACGACGATCTCTGGGCGCCGGTGCGGGACGACCCCCGGTATGCCACGCTCGTCCGCAGGGCCTACGAGAATCACCAGATCGAACCATCCTTGAAAGGGGTACACACATGATCTTCGCCCTCGCCGTCCCTGTCGCCCGTGAGACGAAGCGCTCCTCACGCCACGATGAACCCTCTGTTGAGCAGAGCGCAGGCGCGCGGTCGCCAGGACGAGCGGGTCGCCCTGTGCTTCGCGCCTTGTTGCCGTTGCTCGTCGCCGGGTTGCTTCTTGCGGCCTGTGGCGGAGGCAACGAGTCGGCGGACGTGGAGACCGAGTCGGATCAGGAGATCGCCGCGACCCGCGAGGCCGAAGAGGTCGCGCGGGAACCTGAAGGCGACTGCGAGCCTCCCCGGGAGTTTCCGGAGGAGCTCCCGGTGCCTCCGTGTGAACGCACGTTGGGGCGGATCGTCCGGCACGCCGGCAGCGTGACGTGGATCATGGAGAGCAGCCTGGGGCCGGGCAGCGATGCCAAGGTGAAGGCCCTGTTCGACGAGGGGCTCGCGGCCGCGGGCTTTCAGGTAAAAGAGAAGGAGGCGCCCATCCCCGGCAGCTACGTGCTCGAGATCAGTGGCCATGGCATCGAGACCGGAACGATTCGTTTCGGCTCGAACAACATCACCGCGCCGGCGGTCCGCTACGACCTGAAAGGCGACTTTGCCGAGACAACCGTTTCCACGTTCTCCACGCTTAGGGCCGATTAAGCCGTCCGGTGCGACGCCTGAGGAGAGGTGGCTCAGTCCTCCAGAACCGCGTCCGCGAACAGCGGCTGCTTCCCGAGCGCCAGAAAGAATCCGGTTCCTATGAGGACGACCAGTGGCAACAGAAAGAGTAGGGTGTACGGGAAGAGCC
>JBGTDX010000036.1:0-299064 GCA_041748075.1 Thermoanaerobaculia bacterium | reverse complement strand
CATTCGTCATTCGTCATTCGTCATTCGTCATTCGTCATTCGTCATTCGTCATTCGTCATTCGTCATTCGTCATTCGTCATTCGTCATTCGTCATTCGTCATTCGTCATTCGTCATGACTTCCCACCTGCCTGAAGACGTCTCGAAATTTCTCTCTGCGTGGCTCGGCAAAGGCTGGACGGTGAGTCCTCTCCGGGGAGATGCGTCCGTTCGAGCCTACTTCCGGATCTCCGCGAGTGACGCGCGCTACATGCTCGCGTATTACCCGGAGGAAGTCCGAAACCAGTTGCAGCGGTTTCTCGGCGCCTACGACGCAATCTCCTCATGCACCTCGATCCCTGCCATCCTTCATCATTGCGAGCTTGCGGTCCTGCAGGCTGACGTGGGCGACGAGACGCTGTTCGATGTTCTGCATCGGGACCGGGATCGAGGGCTCCAGCTCTACCGCAACGCGATCGATCTGCTCGTGAAGTTTCAGAGCGCGCCGCAGAGTGCACGCGTGCTCAACCCTCCCTTCGATGCGGCCACCTTCGAAGGGGAGCTCACCATGACTCTGGAGTATTACGTGCAGGGGCTCATGAGAAGACCAGTCGATGCTCCGCTGATTTCAGCAATGAAAACGTTGTCTTATAACTTAGATCATCATCCCTATGTATTATGTCATCGTGATTATCATGGACAGAATATTCATTTTGTAAATAATGACCTTTTCATGATCGATTATCAAGATCTTAGAATGGGTCCGGATAGCTATGACATGGCATCGCTCCTGCGCGACCGGGGAGTGGGAGAGATCATCGGGAGGGAATCGGAGCTCGAGCTTCTCGATTATTACCGGGAGCGTGGCGGAGTGGCCGGCGGGTTCGAGTCGCGGTACTTCGAAGCGCTTCTGCAGCGTTCGCTCAAGATTCTGGGAACGTTCGCGCGACAGGCGATCACGCGTGGCCGGGAACACTACCTCGACTTCATACCGTCGACCCTTCGAACCATCGAACGTTGCTTCGAAGAATTGCCGCAATACGGAGATCTTCTCGAAGGCTTTCCGCTGAATTTTGATCGAACGATCAATGGCGACAGGTGAAGTCCGCTTCAGATATACCGACAGCAGACTGGCCTACCGTTCTCATTCATCGCGCATCTGACACACCACGATACGAGGAGATAGCTTGAAGCACACAATTACCCTTCTGCCCGGAGATGGGATCGGGCCGGAAGTCACAGCAGCTGTCGTCGCAATCATCGAAGCGGCAGGCGTGGAAGTCGAATGGGAAAAATACCTGGTCGGAGCCGAGGCTCTTGCTCTCTACGGGGATCCTCTTCCGCAGGAGGTCATCGACTCCATTCTCAAGAACAAAGTGGCACTCAAGGGTCCCGTGACGACGCCGGTCGGCACCGGCTTCACCTCGATCAACGTTCGGCTCCGGAAAGTTCTCGACCTTTACGCGAATCTCCGACCCGTGAAGAACCTTCCGAACATCGAAACACCGTTCAAGAACGTCGATCTCATCGTTGTTCGCGAGAATACGGAGGATCTCTACAGCGGGCTGGAACATGAAGTGGTGCCCGGGGTCGTCGAATCGCTCAAGATCATCACGGAGAAGGCATCGACACGCATCGCAAAATTCGCCTTCGAGTATGCGCGATTGCACAACCGGAAGCGGGTCACAGCCGTGCACAAAGCCAACATCATGAAGCTTTCCGATGGATTGTTCCTTCGGTGCTTTCAGGATATGGCCGTCCATTACCCGGAGATTCAGGCGGATGACAAGATCGTCGACAACCTCTGCATGCAGCTCGTCGTGAGACCGCAGGAGTACGACGTTCTTCTGCTCGAGAACCTCTACGGCGACATCGTGTCGGATCTTTGTGCCGGGCTGGTGGGTGGGCTGGGCGTCGTCGCCGGTGCGAATCACGGTCAGAACGGGGCCGTGTTCGAAGCGGTTCACGGGAGCGCCCCCGACATCGCCGGACAGAACCGCGCGAATCCCATTGCATTGCTGCAGTCGGGCATTCTGATGCTCCGCCACATAGGAGAAGAGAAGGCCGCCGATCGAATCTACAGCGCGTTGCTGTCGGTTCTCGAAAAGGGTGACGTACGAACTCGCGATCTCGGCGGAAAGGCATCGACCACAACGTTCACCAGCGCGCTGATTGAAGAGATCGAGCGTGGATGATGGATTGCCGACGTTCGCAGTCCGCTTTGCGGAGGGAGTCGATCACTTCAATGCCGGACGGTTCTGGGAGGCTCATGAATCGTGGGAGGTCCTCTGGCTCCCTGCCCGAACCGACATGCGGCAGTTTCTTCAGGGACTGATTCAGCTCGCTGCCGCTTACCTTCATCTCGGCCGCTCGAACCTTTCCGGCTCGATCCGCCTTTACGATGCGGCGCTGAGCCGGCTCGAGGGGTTTCCGGCGGAGTACTGCGGCGTGGATCTCGAGTCTCTGCTCCGGAAAGCCGTTGCCGACCGCGCAGGGGCGGCTCAGTCGCTGGAGTCCATAGAGCAGGCTCATGGAGCCCGACTTTCCGATTCTCCCAGGCTCATCCTCGCGCAAAACTGGGACTCGAAGGTACCTCAGGGAGAGCGTTGGTAGCCCCTGCCTCCCTGCCCACTAACCGATTTTGACCTCCGAACCAGATCACATACAATCCCCCCCTTACGCGACACAGTTGATGGGGGATTTGCGGAGGGTTACTATGCTCGAAATGGATGCCCGTGACCGGGATCTGGTCAATGCTCTTCAGTCTGAGGTTCCTCTTTCTTCCACGCCATACGCGCTGATCGGGCAGTCGCTCGACATGTCCGAGAAAGAAGTCATCAAGCGTACCGAGCGACTCAAACGAGAAGGCGTCGTACGTCGGATCTCGGCAAGTTTCATTCCGCGCTCGCTGGGATATCAGTCCTGTCTGGTTGCCGCAAAGGTAGAACCGGACGAGGTCGAACGGAGTGCCGCGATGATCAATCTCCATCCCGGCGTTACACAGAACTATCTGCGCAATCACGATTTCAATCTCTGGTTCACCATCTCGATTCCACCCGATTCGAAGCTAGGACTCGAAACGACCGTCGAAATTCTCGGCCGCGAAGCTCAGTGCCGGGTCGTCCGGCTTCTTCCGACTTTGAAACTGCTAAAAAACACAGGACTCGACGGAGTCGACCAGGCACCCAATGATGTGGGAAGCGAAGAGTTTCAGCAGGAGCCTGCCGCCCCGACTGCGAAGGAGATCGATTTCATCCGCCTGCTGCAACGCGACCTCCCGCTCCAGCCGCGTCCATTCGACGCCCTGGCGTCCACGATCGGAGCCTCAGGCGACGAGTTGATGCAGGCCGCGCGCGTATTTCTCAAGAGACAGCAGATGAGGAAGCTCTCTGCTCTGGTCGACAGCAGAAAGCCCAGTTTCTCCGCCACGACCATGGGAGTCTGGGTGGTTCCTCCCAACCGGACCGACGAGTTCGGGGCCCGGATGGCGGACTTCAAATCGATTTCTCACTGCTATCTGCGTCCGGTTTATCCCGACTGGCCCTACAACATCTTCACCACCGTGCATGGCCGCTCGGTGGACGAATGCGATGCCATCCTCGCCGACATTGCCGAGCAGACCGGCTATCAGGAGCGGAGCGCCCTCTATCCAACCCGCGAGCTCAAACGCGTGCGCCTGGCCCTGTTCTCTCCCGAAATCGACGGGTGGGAGCAGAGCCACTCCGAACAGGGATCGGCCAGCGCAGTATCGTAGAGGGGTCATCGACAATCAGCAGTGAGGCTGCGACGGGCGCAGCTGCGTTTCGCAGAAGTTCTGACGCCTGCCATCGCTACCTGCGACAATTGCGGCATGGCGACATCATCAAACGGCTATCCCACGATTCCGTATGAACCTCGACGACTGACAGAGCAGGAGATGCTCGAACGGGCGGAAAGGTTCCGGTCGATCGCTTCACGGCGCCGCTCTGTCAGAGAGTTCTCGCCCGATCCCATTCCGCGCGAGGTTCTTCTTCACGCGATTGCCGCAGCGGCGTCCGCGCCTTCGGGGGCGAATCTTCAGCCGTGGAAGTTCGTGGTGGTCACGCAAGCTTCGGTGAAGTCGCGAATTCGTGAGGCAGCGGAGGAGGAAGAGAAAGAGAATTATTCAGGCCGCATGCCGGACGAGTGGCTCGAAGCCCTCGCACCCCTGCAGACTGACTGGAAGAAAGAATTTCTGGAAATTGCGCCTGCGCTCATCGTTGTATTCCGGGAGGATTATCGCGAGGCAGAGGGCCGCCGGTTACATAACTACTACGTGGCAGAGTCTGTCGGCATCGCGTGCGGTTTTCTGCTTGCGGCGCTGCATGACGCCGGTCTCGCCACGCTCACACACACTCCCAGCCCGATGGGGTTTCTCCGTGAGATTCTCGACCGTCCGCGCAATGAAAGGCCGTTTCTGCTGATTCCGGTCGGCTATCCGGCTCCCTCCTGCCGGGTGCCCGAGATCCAGAGGAAACCTCTCGACGAAGTCGTCATCTGGCGCTGATGACGCGCTCTCCGTCTTACTCGCTCCTCTCGACGGCTGCCGCGGCTCCCTGAAAGCCGATCCTCGAATGCGTTCCATCGCAATAGGGCTTGATTACGGATCCCCCGCAGCGGCAGAGCGCCTTCTTCATCGGTTCGATTTCATTTCCGCTATCGTCCACGAGTTTGAACTCGCCCTGTACGATGAGCGGACCGTTCGGGGTGACCTTGATTGAGATCGTCACTGATTCCTCCTCGAGAGCCGCAAGTGGCCCAATCCTGCCTCCCGTGCAATTGTCGTGCGCCATGCGGATGACAGAACCGTCATGGTGTGAGAGATGAAGCCCTGGTGTCATCCTGAGAACGAGACTCGGATGACATATCCACTTACGATGATCACCGCAGTGAAACGTTCTTCAGCTCAGGCTTGGCCTCGCTGACTCTGCGCGATCGATCAGAAGAGCGGATTCTCGGCCGTATGCCGGTGCTTCCAGTGGAAGGTGTAACCGGGGAACTCCACGGGGACCACGTACTCCGCTTCGATCTTGATCGTGCTGCGTCGCCGGGTGATCTCCAGATTCTTGTTATCCAGTGGGATGTCGAGAATCTCGGCCTTGCTCATGATCGATCTTCGTATCCGATCATCCTGAGTGGAGCCTGCTGATCGCGCCTCGTCGACGATCGTCCTCCGCAGATCGGCTGCTGCAACCTTTACCGGAACGAGCTTGAACGCGACGTAGACCGCCGCGGCCAGAATGATCAAACCGATGATGCAACCGAGCTGACCTTCACCACGCTCACGCCTGCTCATTCGCATGCTGCCTCCAATCTGGAAACGGACGACCTGCGAACAGGTTAGAGAAACAGAAGATCCGAAGTCAATGCGGACTATCGAACCAGGGTCATGAGCCGATCCCATCGAAGGCGGGGCTGCGGAGCGGAAGCCGAAGCAAACACCGACGCGTTGGCGGTCTCGGCGAGCTCACCGCCGGAGGACCAGAAGATCAATCTCGCTCTGCCGATTACCTGCTCGCGGGCGATGAGACCGAAGGTACGGCTGTCCACCGAGTTGTCGCGTGCGTCGCCCATGACGAAATAGGAGCCGGCAGGGAGGATCTCCGGCGGCCTGAGTCCGTTGCCCCCAGACGCACGAAGCCATGGCTCCGGCAGCGTACGCCCGTTCACGCGCACTTCGTGATCGCGCAGCTCGATCTCGTCGCCCGGAAGGCCGACGACCCGCTTGACGAAGGACTCATCGTGATCGAGCGGAGAGTGAAAAACGATCACCTCACCGCGCTGCGGTGCAGTGTGATGGAACAACGATTCGTATGGTGTTACCAGGATGTGGTCGCCTGCCTGCAGCGTGGGGCTCATCGACCCGGAGGGAATCGAGTAGGTCTGCACAGCCCCGCGAAGAAGAATTCCGGCGATGACCGCGATCAGAACCGGTTGCAGGATCGCCCGCAGAATTGAGCTCGCGTCGTTCATGGCATTCAGCTCGGTTGACGATTCAGCCGGCCGAAGGGTTCTGCTGCCGTATGTCGAGATAGACCTGTCTGGAGTTTCCTGTTGCATATCTGTCTGCAAGAGCCTGATGCACGAAATCCGCCGCCGTTGCGCAGGAATCTTTCATGGACCGGCCCAGGGCCAGTCCTGCCGCAATTGCGGAAGCGAGGGTGCATCCGGTTCCGTGACCCTCGGCATCCGGAATCCTCGGGTGCCGGAACTCGCTGTATTGCCCCGCTTCATACAACGTATCGAGAACCGGATCTCCTTCCAGATGTCCCCCTTTGATCAGGACCGCCGTGGCACCCAGCCGCTGGAGTGAGATCACGATGCGCTCGATGTCCTCGGTACCTCGCGGCCAGGCGTGAATCAGCGCCCCCGCCTCGTGCCAGTTGGGCGTGACCAGGCTGGCCCTCGGCAACAGAAGCGTGCGAACCGCCTCGATGGCGTCTTCCTCGAGCAGAGAGTCCCCGCTGGAAGCGATCATGACCGGATCGAGCACGACAGAATCCGGCTTCCACTCATCGAGCTTGCGCGCAACGAGCTCGACCATACGCGCATTTCCCAGCATGCCCAGCTTGACCACCCCGGGGACGAGATCACGCATGACCGCGTCGATCTGGGCTTCGACGATGTCGTCCGGGAGGGTCAGGACGCTGGTGACGGCTCTGCTGTCCTGTGCCGTGATCGCTGTGATCGCGCTGGCTCCATGGACTCCGAACGCCTGGAAGGTCTTGAGGTCCGCCTGAATGCCGGCGCCGCCTCCCGAGTCGCTGCCGGCGATGGTCAACACCGCAGGGCGCATCATGGAACGATACGTAGCTGGGGAGCGGTGTGGTGCGCGGCGGACTCCTCTGTCTCGCTCAGCACGTGATGAGCCTCCATCCTCTGCTGAAGGCCCTTGAGGGGAAAGTCACCCAGCGATTCGGTCACGAAACAACCGGTCACCTTATCGAGAGTTTGCTGCGAGATGACGACCTGACCGGGCTTTGCGACGCCGCTCTCGATGCGCGAAGCGATGTTCACCGAGGTTCCGAGCACGGTGTAGTCCACACGTTTTTCCGTCCCGACGTTGCCCACGACGGCAGGCCCGCTGTTGATACCAACGCGGATTCTCACCGGAGGAAGCCCCTCAGAGTCGCGCTTCTGGTTCCAGACATCCACCAGCCGCCTCATTTCCAGCCCCGCACGAACCGCTCGAAGTGCGTGGTTTTCCTGCGCAATCGGAGCTCCGAAGAAGGCCATGACCGCGTCGCCGATGAACTTGTCCAGCGTTCCCCCGTTGGCAAAGATTGCGTCGACTGCACACGAGAAAAAGTGAGAAAGAAATTCCGAGACTTCTTCCGGTCGCTTGGTCTCCGAGATGGTCGTGAATCCCGAGATGTCGGCGAACAGAATCGACACTTCGGCCGTACGTACAGCTTCCGAGTCGGTGGTGATCGCGCCCCGGACGATCTCGTCGACGACTCCCGGTGAGTGATATCGCTCGAGCTTTTCGCGGATCTTCTTCTCGTGCTCGATCTTCTCGGCGAGCTGTGCCCGCTCGACTGCAACAGCGGCGAAGTTCGCCAGGGCGGTCAGCAGATCGAGGTCCTCTCCCGTGAAGTGACCGATATGAATCGGCGAGTCCACCTGCACAGCGCCGATCACACGTCCGCGGTTCCACAACGGGACGCACATCGCGGAGCGGATCCCATGCATGATGATCGACTCGCCTCCCTGCAGGCGGGAATCCTCGAGGGCATTTGAGGTCAAAAGCGATACCTGCTGCTGGGCAACCATCTTGAGAATCGTGCGGGAGATCGGAATCACTTCCTTCTCGGAGCCATCTTTGAAGCGCGCAAGCTTCGGTACGGGGTTTCCCTCGTCGTCGAACAGTATCAGCAACCCCCGTTCGACAGGGAGGTACTTGAAAATGATATCCATCACGGTGTTGAGCACCGAGGTCAGCTCCTCGGACTGGAGCAGGACCTTGGCGACCTGCACGAGTACCGCGAAGATCTTCTCCCTGCTGACGGGAGCGAGTCCGGGCGAGGAGACCTTTCGAGGCTCGACGGCCACATTGTCGAGCCCGAACTCCTCGTTGAAGTCGGCAATGCGGCGCATGACAGTTCCCGACTCGAACATCGACTGATCGGGAAACTCTACGGGCACAACAGATTTGACCTGAACGTCGATCGATCCGATGGCCAGTACGTCCCCCGCGGAGATCCTGGCCTCGGAAACCTGGGTGCCGTTGACCTTCACGCCGTTAGTCGACTGAAGATCTACGAACCACCAATCGTCGTTTCGAAGTTCGATGACGGCGTGGCGGCGGGAGACCGAGGGGTGGTCGATGACCAGATGGTTCCCCTCGATGCGGCCGATCGTAGTTCCGTCGCGAACCTCGAACTGCCTGACATTGCCGGATGTGGATACAACGAGCTGAAGGGTAGCCATGGAATGAAACGGATTATAGCGCGGCTCCGCTGGTGGACGAATCAGCGAACCAAGCACCGGTTTTCGTACCCGGAAAAAAAGCGGTTCGCTGTTTCCCCGGCGCTCTGTAACGGTTCGCCGAAGTGTGATCCTGCTCACAGTCTTGAAGTTCAATGCCCCATTTCATGGATTCTGTATAATGGAAGACTATCCACCACATAAGGGTTTATTGATGACCGAGGATGGAGCGGCTCCGCTGGCCGCGATCGATCGTCCCAACCGGCTGCTCGTCAGGGTTGCTCAAAAAACCGACGTAGGGCTGGTTCGGAGCGAAAACCAGGATTTCGCTATCCTTTCGACTCCCGAAGAGGAGCGACTGGCTGCGGACCGCGGCAGCCTCATGGTCGTCGCCGATGGGATGGGTGGACATCGCGGAGGCGCCACGGCATCACGGATGGCGGCGACGATCATCAAGACCGAGTACCTGAACAACGAGTTCGTCGATCCTCCCACAGCACTCAAACACGCCCTCGAGAGCGCGAATACTCAGATTTACGCCGCCGCCCAGACGAATCCCGAGCTCCGGGGAATGGGCACTACGTGCTCGGCTCTGGTCATCCGGCGGGGGGTGGCCCACTTCGCACACGTGGGAGACTCGCGAATCTATCTAATCCGCGGAGAGGAAATTCATCAGCTGACCCAGGATCACTCGCTCGTCGCATCCATGGTCCGCGAAGGCCTGCTGACCAAGGACGAGGCCGAGGTACATCCCCGCCGCAACGTTCTGCAGAGATCCATGGGCGTGATCGAGCAGGTGGAGATCGACGTCTCCTCGGCCATGGCTGTGGAGCCTGGAGACACATTCATTCTCTGCAGCGACGGTCTGCACGGGCTCGTGAAGGAAGCCGAGATGAGGGAGGTGGCTCGTCTTCCGATCGATTCCGCCACCAACGAATTCATCCAGCGGGCGATCGGACGCGGCGCCCCGGATAACGTCACGGTGATCGTTGCAAAAGTGGAAGACGGTCCGGCCGGTGAACAGACTACTGACGACGATACGCATCCGACCGGCGCCGTACCGTTCATGCCGGCGGAGGCCGACGGAACGGTTCCAGCAACTCAGGAGAGCCCGCTCGCCCCGGCGCAGGCGGCCAATCGCGGCGGAAAGCTGCTCACATGGCTTCTCATCACTGTTCTCGTGATGGGGATTGCAGGCGCGGCGATCGTGTACTTCGGACGCGACGCAAACGCCCCGCCGTCAACCGGATCGACTCCGCCAACCCAGCCCTAGGGACACGCGCGATGCGCTGCTGGACCTCGACTCGATCAGGCCGTCCCCACGTTGCCGCAAACGCGCGCAGCCGAAGAATCAACAGAGGGTCCATCAGTTTCATCGCAACACTGGGTCTCGGCATTCTGATCGTGAGCGGCTGCAGCCGCAGCGACGTTCGCCTCGACGGAGTAGAGCGTCTGGCTTACTCCGTGAAGCCCGCAGTCGTGCGAGTCAACGCTCTGGCCACGGCCGAGTTCAGCTATCCGATCGCAGCGATCTCGGAAATTGCTCGCGAGATCGGTACAACCCCGCGCGACCTGCCGGGCGCCTCGTCGCAGGTTGCGTCCGTGAAGACCGGGTCGGGCAGATCGGGAAGCGGGTTCATCGTGCACCACGATGGAACGATTGTGACGAGTGCGCATGTGGTCGCCTCCACGCGTGACCCTGCAGCGGTCAAGCGGGATCTCATGACCAACGGCTCGCTCGCCGCGCTACTCAGGCACTTCCCCGAAGAAACGCTAAGAGCGATTCACCGTGACGGCAAACTCGACGCTCTGGCCGGTTCCCTGAGTCGCAAAGGGTCGCTGAAAGCCTGGGAGATCAGGAATGAGGTTTTGCTCTCCAACGGCGACCCTCACCCGTTCTCGATCATCAGCTATTCGCCGCCGCTTCATCAGAAAGGCAGTGACCTCGCCGTGCTCGCAATCAAGCGCGACAATCTGCCAACCCTCATTCTGGGGGACTCCGATCGCGTGCAGGTCGGATCCTCCGTCTGGGCGGTCGGTTATCCGGCGGTGGCCAGCAGCACTGACGAGATCATTGGCGGGTGGCTTTCCAAGGAAAGCGACCTCGAAGCTACACTCAACCCGGGGTACATCACGGCGATCAAACAAAACGCGGCGAATACTCGCGTGTTCCAGAGTAACGTGGCTATCTATCAGGGCAATTCGGGTGGACCCGTGGTAGACCAGGAGGGAAGGGTGATCGCCATCTCGACATGGGGTCACACCTCAGCCGAACAGATCCGCTTTCTCGTGCCGGTCAATCTCGCCCGGACGATACTGGCGAATGCGAAAGTTCCCGTGAACGAACCGGGAACGTTCGACCGCAGTTACCGCAACGCGCTTGAAGAGGCGGGCAAGGGAAGCTGGGCAGGCGCCCGTCGCGAGCTGGGTGCAGCATCCGTTTTCTTTCAAGGATCCCCGGATCTGATTCGATTCAGGAGCGACGCCGAGCGCGCGATCCAGGCGCGCCCGCTATGGGCTCACCCTGCGGTAGCTGCAGCGGCGGCAGCAGTCATCTTTTTCCCGCTCGTGACGATTCTGCTTCTGAAATGGCGAAGACCGGCCACCCCGGCAATCCGAGTGAGCAACGAGCCCGCGACCCTGGTGAATCCGGCTTCCAGAAGTCAACTCGACGGAATGACCGAAGCGCTCCCGATGGCCGACGGCTTAGACTCGCTCCTGGGAAAGCTCACGATCCTGAACGGCGAGAGGGCAGGCGAGAAGCTCGGTCTCGGGGGCTCGGGAATCCGTATCGGACGGGAATCGACCATGTGCGAGATCGTTTTTGAAAACCCCAAGGTCTCGAGGCTTCATGCGGAGATTGTCCTTCTCGACGGGAAAGTCCTTTTGATCGACAGGAACTCTTCCAACGGAACGTTCGTGAACGATAGGAAGATCGAGCGGCAGGCTCTGAGGGACGGCGACATCATCTACTTCGGAGGCAGGAATGCCATTGCAGTCGCGTTCCACGCGTGAGGACGAGATGCCAGAAAAGCAATGCCGCAACGGACATACGATCGACGCAAGCTGGGATCTGTGTCCCTTTTGTCCAGTGGTCGAGAAGCCGCCTCCCATCTCGGTCGTGCGTCCTCGAACCCTCGATGTGCCACTCGATCAGCCGGCAGCTCCGCCCTCCAAGGCGGTTTCGAACCGGCCGGAGCGTACTCCGATGCCGCGAATGCATCCCGGGCCGCGCACCGCCGTCATGCCAAAGTCAGCGACGGCCGGGCCGCGATTCGTGGTCGGCTGGCTCGTCGGACTCGATGGTAAATCGCGCGGCGAATCGTTTCCGGTCCGCATCGGACGCAACGTCATCGGAAGAGATCGGAAAGCGGAGGTCTACATCGACGACGATCAGGTTTCGGCGCATCACGCGGATCTCGTATTCCGGCCGGAGGAGCGGCGCTATATCCTCATGGACGCAAACTCCACGAATGGGACGTTCATCAACGAGGAAGAAATTCAGTCCAGAATCGACTTGATGGCGGAGGACGTCATCCGGTTCGGCTCTCAGCGATATATCTTCATTCCGCTTTGCCGCGAAGGCCTCTATTGGGAAGACGAAGGGCTACTGAAATGATCGGCAGCGAGATTGGCAACTACAGGGTTGAACGGGAGCTCTCCGAGGGTGGGATGAGCCACGTCTACGTCGGCCGGACGACCAGAGTGACGGACGTCCTGCCGGAGAACTTTGCGGTCGTTCTCAAGGTGATGTCCGACGAGCTGGTCGGAGAAGAAACGGCTCGCAAAAGGTTCGAGAAGGAGGCGTACATTCTCTCCCGACTTCGACACAGGAACATCACCCGATTCTACGAGTTCATCCCGCGCGAATCGGGTGCCGTGCTCGTGATGGAGTTCGTCGAGGGACAGCCCCTCGATCAGATGATCGCCCAGAAGGGCGCTCTGGACGTCGCGGATGCCACCAGGATCGCTTCTCATCTCCTCGATGCCCTGGTGTACGCCCATGCCAAAGGGATCGTTCATCGCGACATCAAGCCGGCGAACCTGATCTGTCAGGCCTCAGGCAACGTCAAGGTGACGGACTTCGGCATCGCAAAGATCAAGGAAGGCGGTTCCAGCGGTGATACGGCGCTCACCAAATCAGGACTGCTCCTCGGCACTCCCCACTACATGTCGCCTGAACAGATCCGCGAGCCGAAGGATGCGGGAGCCAAAAGCGATGTCTACTCTACGGGCGTGCTGCTCTACGAGATGCTCACGGGAACGCTGCCATACAGCGCCAATTCACTTCGAAAACTGATCGATGCGATCTACAGAGGCGGTCTGAAGCCACCGAGTGCGATCCGGCATGAGCTCGACCCCGACATCGATTCGATCGTTCTGAAAGCCATGGCCACCGATCAGCAGACGCGTTACGAAAGTGCACTCGATTTTCTGGAGGCTCTCGCCAACTACATCACCACGCCAAGAAAACGGGAGCGGATCGTCAAGATCGATCCGAATGACGCGACGATGCGCGCTGATATCGGCCCGGGACGATGGCAGCTGATATCCCGGCGGTCTGAGGGCAAGGAAGAAGTACACGCCGTCGAACGTGACGACGTGACAGTCGGCAGAGACCGCAGTTGTTCGATCGTAATCAGCCATCCCGCAGTCTCCCGGCGGCATGCGAAAATCTCTACGGTGGGCCGGCTTCTTGCCCTGGAGGATCTCAAGTCCGCCAACGGAACCTTTGTTAATAACGTTCGAGTCGAGCGGGCTGATCTCAAGCCCGGGGATGTAGTCCGCTTCGGAGCGGACCCGAACTGCAGCTTCCTCGTAAGTCATTCGGTCTGAACCGAGGTGCAATGCGTCACGACCCGGCCACCCGTTTGGAATCTGCCGGGCAAATACGGTTAAGATAGGCCGGGTCCACCTAGAGAGAAACGAATGAGTGCCGTGAACTGTCTCCGATGCAAGAAGCCCGTTGGCGATACCGACGAGGCCTGCCCGGCGTGTGGCGAAAAAGTCACGAGCTTCCAGCGGACCTATGCCACCAAGCTGATCGACGGCAAGTACCAGATCCTCGAGCGCCTGGGAATGGGTGGCATGGGCGAGATCTTCAAGGTCCGGCACATCCACCTGAAGGAAGAGCGCGTGATCAAGATCATGCGCGCCAACATCGCGTCCGATGACCAGGCTTTGCAGCGCTTTCTCGCGGAGGCCCGCACTTCCACGATGATCAAGCATCGCAACCTTGCGATGCTCTACGACTTCTCCACTCTCGATGACGGCTCCTACTACATGGTCTGGGAGTACATCGAAGGCACGAACATTCAGAAGTGGATGGGCTCGCACGGTGCCATGCCGCCGCGGCTGGCCCTGGAAATCGCGATCCAGACCCTCCACGGACTGGACCATCTTCACCAGATGGGGCTGATTCATCGCGACGTCTCCCCGGAAAACATCATGCTCTCCCAGGATTACCAGGGAAGACTTCTGGTCAAAGTCATCGACTTCGGTATCGCCAAACAGCTGTCCGACGCCGGCAGCGGTCAGGGTCTGACTCAGACTGGAATGTTCCTCGGGAAACTGAAATACGCCTCACCTGAACAGGCTGGCTTTCTCAAGGAAGGCGAGCAGCTCGACGGACGGAGCGACCTCTACTCCTTCGGCGTGGTCTTCTACGAAATGCTCGCTGGCCGCGCGCCGTTCGTTGCCACGAATCCTCAGGGGTACATCCTCAAGCACGCAACCGAGCGGCCGGTCCCGATCTCTCAGGTCAATCCGGAGGCGAACATCCCGGCGCGACTCGAAGAACAGGTGTTCGTCGCTCTCGAGAAGGATCGCGAACGCCGGCATCCGACCGGAGCCGACTTCGCCGCCGACCTCGAGGACCTCCGCGATGCAGTGCCGCCGGATGAAAAATTCGGCCTGGGCGATTCGCCTGAGGCGCTGGACCGGACCGGTGGCGACCGCCGCTCCGATCGCAGGGCATCGACCACCGGCGGGACGCGTTCCGGAACACGAGCTGGCTCGGGCACTCTACCCGACACTTCTTCCACGATTGTCGGCAGGCAGTCGACCACTTCGAGCGCCACGACCATCTCCGGAAGCGAGCCCACCATGGTCGGGACTCTCGAGTCCCAGGGCGCTGCAACCGTGGTCGAACGCAAGCGGACGGTCTCGACCGCCGAAGCAGAGCCTACACTCATGGAGCGCGTCGCCACCGCGATCGCGGACCAGCCTGCGAAGCGAAAGACCGGCGCCATCGCGGGGATCGCTGCCGCAGTCATTCTGGTCATTGCGGGCGCCATTTATTTCGCGACGCGACCTGATACGCCGACGCAAGAGCCCGTCATCACTCAGACCGGAACCCAGGGTACTCTGCCGCTGCTTCCGGGACAGGGACGCATTCTGCTCAGCGCGAATCCCCATGGAGAGCTCGAGCAGATCATCAACGCCGATACGCGCCAGCCCTTCAAAAGCGGCTATGAGGACGAGAGTACGCCCCTGCGCCTCGAGCTGCCGGCAGGAAATTATGAGATCGTTCTCACACACGGAGACGAGCGGAAGCAGGTTGCGGTGACTCTCGCAGCAGGTGAAGCGGACCGCCGGGTCGATGTCGCCTTCGAGCACACGGTCGACATCGACAAGCTCTCGGAGACGATCCTCAGACCATGACACCTTCGCGAACTTCGATCGTTGTCATCGCCTGCCTTCTGCTCATTGCGCCATCCGTTTCCGCCGCATGGTATGACGACTACGACGCAGGCCTCGCAGCTGCGAAACGGGGGGACTGGCAAACCGTCATCACGAGGATGAATGCTGCGCTCCGTCAGAAGTCCAGCGAAGGGCGTGAACGAACCTACGGCAATATCTTCATCGAGTACCGTCCCTACTATTACCGAGGCGTCGCTCATTTCGAGCGTGGGGATTTTGCCGCCGCGAAGGCCGATTTCTCGCGTACGAAGGGCCCCGGCGCTCAGAATTTCGGTAGCACCGATTCCTTTCTTCTCAAGATCGCGGCGGCGACTGCTTCAACTCCGACTCCGACCCAGCCTCCGCCTCCACCGCCGACGCCGACGCCGACGGCGACGCCGACGGTGACGCCTCGGGTCATCGACACGCCGCAGCGACCTACCCCGCCGACGCCAACACCGACGCCTACGATCATCATCGACACGCCGCGGACTCCCACACCGACGTCGGAACCCACGTCCGTACGGATCGCCAGAGAGCGGGCGCAAGATCTCCTCGTTCGAGCGAATGCTGCCGAGAGGGCAGCCAAAGAGCGGGCACGCTCACCGCAGGCGCGCCAGCAGCTGGCGCTTGGCAGCAAGGAGCTCCAGCTCGCGCGATCACTCCAGCAACGCGCAAGATCGGAAGCCGACTGGCGAAGCGTAGGGGATGCAGCCGAGGGAGCGCGCCTTGAGTTCGAGTCGATCCCCGCCGGCGACCCGATGGAAGAAATGAGACGCCGCGTCCGTGCCGCTCTCGATTCCTACTTCAGCGGGCGCTTCACGGAAGCCTCCACACAGCTGATAAATCTCACCCGTGAGAATCCGACCAATGGCTTTCTCTGGGCATTCCTCGGAGCGTCGCGCTATTCCGAGTACTACATCGATGGAGAGCGCAACGCCGCCCTTCGACAGGCTTCAGAAAACGCATTCCGGCAGGCGAGACTGAACGGAATGACGGAGCTTGCGCCCGCGTACTTCTCCCCCCGCATCCGCCGGTTCTTCGTCTCCGTCCGTTAGCCTCGGACTCACAACTCACAACTCGCAAGTAAAAAAAGACTCCGGCGATGCCGGAGTCTTTTTTGTTGAAACGTGTTCGAAAGGGTCAGTCAGGAACTGGCGCCTTCCGGTGCTGGCTTCATCATGGAACCGATGGAGTCGGTAATGGAACTGGCCGTCTCCTTGACTGCATCGACTGCGCGCTTGGCCACCGACTTGCGCTTCGGACGGGACGCTGCCCTTTTCTTCGGGGCAGCAGCCTTCGCCGGCGACTTGGCGGCTGACTTGCCGCCACCCCGGGACCGGGCGCTACTTCTGCCAGAAGCCTTTGAGGCCTTCTTAGAGCCAGATTTCCTGGCGCCAGATTTCCTGGAAGACTTCTTCGCGCCACCTTTGCGTGCGGACTTCTTCGCGCCACCTTTGCGTGCGGACTTTTTCGCTCCGCCCTTACGTGCGCTGGACTTCTTCGCCCCGCCCTTACGTGCGGTGGACTTCCTGGCTCCGCCCTTACGCGCGGTGGACTTCTTCGCTCCGCCCTTGCGTGCGGTGGACTTCTTCGCTCCACCTTTGCGTGCTGCGGATTTCTTCGCTCCGCCCTTACGTGCTGCCGGCCTCTTTGCTCCAGCCTTCTTCTTGGCGGAAGACTTCCGGGCTGCGGGACGCTTGGCAGATGACTTCTTTGCTCCGCCTTTTCTGGACGAAGAACTCTTCTTGGATGTCGCCATTTGATTTCTCCTTTTCAAAAGTCTGCTGGGGAGCCGTACCTTTTGAAACGGAAATCATGCCGCGTGGCAAATCCGTTACACCACTAATGTAGACGAACCTGCGCCGAATGTCACGCACATCGCCGATTTTTTTCATCACAGATTTAGAACGCATGAAGCTCATCTTGGACCACAGATTTCAAACGCATACCTTCTTCGAGCCGACGGTGAGCTCGATCGGGCGCAGAAGAAGTGAGCGCCAACTGTGATGCGTAGACTCCGAAACGCCGCACTTCTCACACTAGCGATCCCAATCTATCTGGCGCTCGTCGCGACATCGGGACTGCTCTTCAAACTCGACCGGCAAATGTCTGCCGAGATGCGAGACCGCCCATGGCGTGAGCCGACCCGCATCGTGAGCAAACCGACCGGCAAAGTCGTCGCAAGTGTATACGGTACCGACTGGCGCGTAACGACGCCGATCCAGATCGACCAGATGCCTGAACATGTGACGAGCGCGTTCATCGCCGCGGAGGACGTCCGCTTCAGGAAACACTTCGGGATCGATCTGATCGGCATCATGCGCGCGCTCCTCACGAACGTCCGGGCCGGCGCAATCGAACAGGGAGGCAGCACGATCCACCAGCAGCTGATCAAAGCAAAGTACCTGCATGCCGAGCGCACCTATCGCCGCAAATTTCTGGAGATCCTGCTTGCCGCACGTCTCGACTTCCGGTTCTCGAAAGACGAGGTGCTCGAGGCGTATCTGAATGACGTCTATCTGGGACATCACAATGGAAGGCCCGTTCTCGGAGTCGACGAAGCAGCCCGCCTGTTCTTCGACAAGACTCCACCACAACTGCGCGTCGACGAGGCCGCACTCCTCGCAGGAATCATCCGTGCTCCGAATCGCGACACTCCCGACAAGAGACCGGAGCTTGCCCGCACCCGGCGGGACGCCATTCTCCGCACGATGCAGGTTCAGGGGTGGATTGACGAGGACGAGTACCTCCGCGCCGCCCGCCGACCCGTGCAGCTGCGTGCCGGTCAGCTGCCGCGACAGCCATATCCCTTTTACCTCGCAGCCCTTCGCGCGGAGATCCTTGCAGAGCTGGGGCAGAACGCGCTGCGACGAAGCGGCCTCGAGATCATCGCCGAGATCCATCCGGTCATGCAGCAGAGCGCGGAGGAGTCGACCCGATCCGGACTGCGCTCGCTCCGTTCGCGCCATTCCTGGCTGCGGAGTGATGCGAAGGGCGATCCACTGCAGGTTGCGCTGCTTTCGATCGATCCCGCAACCGGAGGAATCCGCGCGCTCGTCGGGGGGTCGAACCCCGCCGCTCCTGGTTTTGATCGCACCCTTCAGATGAAGCGTCAACCCGGTTCCGCGTTCAAGACGTTTGCCTATCTCGCCGCAATAAACTCCAGAAAGTACACACCTGCCAGCTTTCTCCTCGACACACCTCTCCGGGTGGAGCTCGCGGGCAACCAGACCTGGGAACCCCGCAATTACGATGAGAGGTTCCGCGGACGGGTCACTGTTCGCGAGTCCTTTGAGAAGTCCCTGAATGTGCCAACGGTCCGGATGACGGATGAGATCGGCAACCGCCGCCTTATCCGAACGGCCAGAGACGTCGGGTTCGCTACCGATTTTCCCGACATTCCCGCGCTTCCACTCGGCGTCGGCGAAGTCTCGCTCCGTGAACTGACGGGCGCCTACACCATCTTTCCAAATCTCGGTAATCGCGTGACGCCATTTCTCCTGAGCGAAGTTCGAGATCGGGAAGGCACGCAGTTGTTCCTTCGCGAGCCTGCGATCGAGCGCGTCGTCGATCCTGCTCCCGCGTACATCATGCATTCTCTGCTCCGCGGCGTCGTCCGACAGGGAACGGCGAGCAGACTCGGACGATACGGTCTCTCTCACGTGGCTGGAAAGACCGGCACGACGAACGACTACCGCGATGCGTGGTTCGTCGGCTACACGCCCGAGCTGGTGACCACGGTGTGGGTCGGATTCGACCGCGGATCACCACTGCGACTCTCGTCCGCCGAAGCAGCACTGCCGATCTGGGGTACCTATATGCGCGATGTGCCATCCGGCAGGAAGACGCTCGAGGTTCCCGAAGGCCTGACCGAAAAAAGGATCGACCCCGAGAGCGGCTACCTCTGGGCGGAGGGCTGTCCCGGTCCGGTGCGCGAAGTCTTTCTGGATGGCACAGCGCCTTCGCGCCGCTGCCCTCGCGGCTTTTTTGGCAAAATTGCCCGGGACGTGCTCTTCGAGACCGAGTCCTTCGACGAACCGGCAGCGATCACCTTCGACAAATTCCGGCGCTGGGCCGCCGAGATCGACCAGGAACGCCAGCGCACCGAAGACCGCATCCAGAAGATCGAGCGGTGGTGGAAACGGGTGACCGGCAGCTGAGGTTACCCGCGCTCCCTGGCAATCCATTCGTCCAGGCGATCCAGAACATCCGGACCCTCCAGTTCATCGAACTTCCTCGCGAACCAGCTCTCACCTCCCGTGATGGCCCGGAAGTCATCAGAGGTCAACGTGCGAGGGTGGCCGTCACCCGCCGGGATTGACAGCCACCGGCCCTGGGCTTACAGTCGTTCCTGCTGGAAGGATTTGGGGCCGATTGCTACCAGCCTAAAAAAAGCTAAAGTCGCCGCAACAATCGAGAGCTTCATTGTTGGCCCCACACACCCCGTGTGGGGCCTTTTGCATTTTCGGGATACAGGATCATGAAAGATTTCATCCAGGCGATCGCCGATTCTCACGTCTACCTCTTCGACGGGGCCATGGGTACGATGCTCTATTCGAAGGGGATCTTCATCAACAAATGTTACGACGAGCTGAACATCCAGAACCCCGAGCTCGTGCTCGATGTACATCGAAGCTACGTGAAGGCCGGGGCCGAGATCCTGGAGACCAACACATACGGAGCCAACCGGATGAAGCTCCGCGGCTTCGGTCTGGAAGAGCAACTCCGCGACATCAACGCGAGGGCTGCGAGACTCGCGCACGAGGCGGCGGGAGACTCGGTCTACGTTGCCGGAGCGATCGGCCCCCTCGGAATCCGCATCGAGCCTTATGGGCCCACGTCTCTCGATGAGGCCCGCGAGGTCTTCGCCGAACAGGCTGCAGCGCTGCTCGAAGGAGACGTCGATCTGTTCACTCTCGAGACATTCTCGAACATCGCAGAGATGGAACAGGCGATCCACGCTATCCGCGGACTGTGCTCTCTTCCGATCGTCGCTCAGATGACCATCGGAGCGGACAGGCAGACGATTTTCGGCGACGCGGTCTCGACTATCGCGCGACGGCTGGAAGCGGCGGGTGCGGACGTGATCGGCCTAAACTGCTCGGTCGGTCCGGACGTTATGCTCGACGCCGTCGAAGAGCTGGCTGCAGCAACGGGCCGCAAGATCTCCTGCCAGCCCAATGCCGGACAACCGCGTGACGTTCATGGC
The DNA here is from genome assembly GCA_041748075.1 of Thermoanaerobaculia bacterium. Classification (GTDB taxonomy): domain Bacteria; phylum Acidobacteriota; class Thermoanaerobaculia; order Gp7-AA8; family Gp7-AA8; genus JBGSYJ01. The sequence goes on along the minus strand of JBGTDX010000036.1, from coordinate 278,749 downwards.
AGGCAGATGTACATGGCCTCGCCCGAGTACATGAGCAAGTACGCGCGCCGCCTGATTCACAAGGGCGTGAAGTTCATCGGAGGCTGTTGTGGGACTACGCCCGAACACGTCAAGATGATGGCGGATGCCGTACGGCCACTCTCGCCGCGACGGCAGTTCGTCGTCCTCGAACGGGACACCGAGAACACCGAACAGCAGGGCGCGGAGCCGGTACCGCTCGATCGACGCTCGCGCTGGGGAGCGAAACTCGCCGCCGGTGAGTTCGTCACTACGATCGAAATCACGCCGCCGAAGGGTCCGAACGCCGAGACCATGCTCGACGGAGTCCGTAGAATCCGTGAGGCTGGAATCGATGGCGTGAACGTTCCTGATGGCCCGCGGGCACAGAACCGGATGGGCGCGATCGCGGTCGCGGTGCTCATTCAACAGCGCGTGGGCATAGAGGCCATCCTCCACTACTGCTGCCGCGACCGGAATCTTCTCGGAATGCACTCGGACCTGCTCGGATGCGCTGCGCTCGGACTCCACAATCTTCTGCTCATAACAGGCGACCCTCCCAAGATGGGGCCGTACCCCGACGCAACCGCGGTGTTCGACATCGACTCGATCGGCCTGACGAACATGGTTCGCCTGATGAATCGTGGTCTCGACCTCGGGGGCAATCCGTTCGGCCAGCCGACTGAGTTCACAGTCGGCGTCGGCGTAAACCCCGGGCATCTCGACCTCGAGTACGAGCTTTCCCGGTTCGCGTGGAAGATCGATGCAGGAGCCGAGTACGCAATCACGCAGCCGGTCTTCGACGCCGATCAGCTCGAGCTCTTTCTTCATCGGGTCAACGGGCACCGCATCCCGATCGTCGCCGGAATCTGGCCTTTGCTCTCGTATCGCAACGCACAGTTCATGAACAACGAGGTGCCTGGAGTTTCCGTGCCGGAGCACGTTCTCGAACGCATGCGTGTCGCGTCGGAGAAGAGCAAAGAACACGGCCTCCGCGAGGGAGTGGAGATCGCCAGGGAAACGCTTGCGAGGGTGCGAGGACAGGTCGCAGGCGTTCAGGTGTCCGCACCCCTCGGCCGGGTGGATCTGGCCATCGAAGTATTCGGAGATCTCACACGGAGCGAGGATCGCGCAGGCGTCGAGCCAGCCTGACGGGATGAGGCCTTTCTGACGGTCATGCGCGAGCGTGGCTGCGCCGTTCTGCCTTTCTCGACGCTTCCATGCACCTGTTCGTGGAAGCTATCGACCCGTCATCCTGGAGTGTCATCGCTGTCCACCAATGACGGGTCCCGTATTGTCGAGCTCACGCATGACACGCGACTCCCATCACCTCAGGAATCCGCGCGGCGGCTCGAGGTCGAGACGCATCCTCCCAAAGTCGAGGATGACCCGGAAATTCTTGAGGTAGTTCTGTCCCAGGATTCCGAGCGCGTCGTTCGATTCACTGCCATAAAGAGGCAACGTCTTGAACGCACCAGCCCAGCGATCGACACCGATGTCCACGTTCTCGATCTTCGAGCCACGCTGCTGTGCTCCCCCCAGGCCCTGCATCAGCGCTCCATGAATCTTCGGTGAGTTGCGGACATTCGTTTTCGACAGTGTCGTGCCGTTCAGGAATGTCACCTCGGAGCCTGTATCGAGAAGAAACAGATACCACCCTCGCCGATTGATCGACGTCTGCACGAGCGGCCGGAATCCCACGAAGAAGAGGTTCTGATTCTCGGCCGGGGCGCGCATCCCCGGTACCAGCGGCGTGAATCCGATCCAGGAGCCCCTGAAGTCGAATTCGAGCCGGAACTCCTTGAGAAGGTTCGTCCCCAGCAGCAGATCCATCCTGAAGGGCTCGTCGTTGTGAACGAAAAAGTGCAGCTTTTCGTCCGGCATGATGGCCACCGGGATATTTTCGACGCGCAGATTCCCGAAGTTCATCGAATCGATCAATCCGAACGTGACGGAGATCGGCTCGCCCAGCAAGCCATAGAATGTTCCCCTGAAGCTGCCCAGCGACCGCGCGCCGGAAACCGCCGCAAATTCCTCGGAGATGATCGATAACACAGCTCCCGAGTCGATCACGGCCGTTGCCGTAACCCGGTCGTTGACCTTGACAGAAATGCGCGGGATGTCGGGCTTTCCGAACTGCATCGCGACGCGCTCCTCTCCCTCTGCAGTCATTCGATACACGTTCGTCTCGGACAGCGCTTCGAGATAATCCATATGCCAGGGCTTGATGCGCATGCCTTCACGGGAAGCCTCGAGAGCCCACTCCCGCGACGAGGCGAAGTTGTTCGCGAGGTACTCGGTCTGGGACAGATCCCAGGCGATCTCGGACCGCAGCTCTCTCGGCGGCCTGAGATCGAGCGCCATGCGAAGATGCGTGCGCGCCAGGTCAAGCCGCCCCGACGCCAGCTCGGCGCGCCCGAGCGTCGCGAGCTCGCGCGCGTTGGGTGAATCCTTCCGGTCGATGAACCTTGCATGCGCAGAAGCCCTGCCGTACTCACCGAACTCGACCATCTCGTACAGAGTCGACCCCCGGTCGATCTTCAGTCCCGTGACGAACAGGGGCGTGATGGCAACGTCGGAATAGAGGGCGCATCCTGTGAGCAGCGTCAACAGCAGACCAGCACGGGAGGGGAGCCGCATAGACGTTACGATAGCCTGCAGATCCGCCAGCCTCAAGCGGCGTAACGGTTTCGTTTCAGGCTGCAGTGACAAAACGGGTTCGACTTCATGCAACCTTCTGGCGTGATGAGTCTTAGCAAAGCGGCACAGCGCTCGTTGTTCGCCGAGGTCTGGCACAGATACTGCCACCTCTCCGCTCATGTCAGGAATCTTCAGCAGGCAGCTCAGCAATCAGGTCCTGGTCGTCCTTCTCGCGGTCGCCGCGCTCAGCGCTGGCTGCGGATCCCCGGACAATGACCTGGTCCGGCAGACCGAGCAGTACCAGGTCATCGATGAGGGGGCGGTCAGCGGCGTCACCTCGACCATTCATGCCCCTGGCGACATGGTTCCGGTCCCTCCACACACGCCCGAAACGACGGAGACGAATCTCGATACGACGACGGCATTCACCATTCTGGACCCGAGAGTCTCGACGGCTCCTCCCGAGGGCTCCGACCCCACAATACCTGTCCCCGCGGCTGCTCCTCCCGCAAGAGAGCCTCGAGAGGTTCCCTCGAGCCTGCGACCCGCAGCACCGGTCGCGACTCCACAGCCTCCCGTTCCAGCTTCGCGGGCAACACCACCAAGAGCGAGCCCCACTCCGGCCCCAACTCCCACGGCGACACCTGCCCCGAGTCCAACCGGAACTCCTGCCGCAACGCCGGTTCCGACCCTCCCTCCGATCGAGAGAGAGGTCCCTCCGCCTCCTCCCGCCGAGGAGCCTGCGGCGCCAACTCCCACTCCGGGTGGGATCGATCCCGGGCAGGACGATTCTCCCGCTGAAATCGAGACTGAAGAACCGACCTCCCACGTCCGCCGAACTCGTTGACGTGAAACAGAGGCGGCGCCGCGTTAGAATGCGCCCTCATGTCACGCCTCTCGTTTCAATCGCTGATCTCCACTCTCCAGGGTTTCTGGACCGAGCGTGGATGCGCTGTCGAGTATCCGATGGATCTCGAGGTCGGCGCCGGCACGATGCATCCCGCGACGTTCTTGCGGGTCCTGGGGCCTGAGCCCTGGAAAGTCGCTTACGTACAGCCCTCGCGGCGCCCCGCAGATGGGCGGTATGGAGACAATCCATTCCGGCTCTACAAGCACTACCAGCTTCAGGTCGTGCTCAAGCCGTCACCGCTCGAGGTTCAGGATCTTTATCTCGACTCTCTCCGCGCGATCGGCCTCGATCTGACGCGTCATGACATCCGTTTCGAAGAAGACAACTGGGAGTCGCCGACGCTCGGTGCATGGGGTGTGGGATGGCAGGTCCTGCTCGACGGCATGGAAATCAGCCAGTTCACCTATTTTCAGCAGGCCGGCGGGATCGACTTGTCGCCCATTACCGCTGAGATCACTTACGGGCTCGAACGACTCACGATGTTTCTGTCCCGGAGTCAATCTGTCTATGACATCGAGTGGGGCGGAGGCTTTGGATACGGCCCGATACGCAAGCAGGAGGAGTACGAGTTCTCTAAATATTACTTCGAGGTTGCCGACGTCGATCTCCACTGGAAGCTCTTCGAGAGTTATGAGCGGGAGGCAAATCGCTGTCTCGAACAGAAGCTCGTTCTGCCGGCCTATGACTGGACGCTCAAGTGTTCGCACGTTTTCAATACACTCGATGCGCGAGGGGCGGTGTCGGTGACCGAACGCGTGGGCGTGATCAGACGGGTTCGCGAGCTGGCTATACAGTGTGCTCGCGCGTATCTGGAGTCACGACGGGCCCTGGAATTCCCTCTGCTGACCGGATCGGCCCGGGCTGCATGGCTCGCGAGTCTTCCGTCCAAGGAGACCGCATGAGCGACGGAACGAGATCGTACTTTTTCGAAGTGTTGACCGAGGAGATCCCGGCGTGGATGCTCCCGCCGCCGCGCGTCGAAGCCGAGTTACTGCACCTGTACGCAACCGAGCTCGGGATCGCCGCGACGGAAGCATCGTCCCTGTTGAGAATCGGCGCGACCTCGCGAAGAATTTACTTCCAGATGGCGGGCCTTCCCGAAAAACAGGAGGATCACATCGAGGAGATCAAGGGTCCGCCGCGGAAGATCTCCTTTGGGGCGGACGGCTCGCCTGCCCCCGCTCTGCTCGGCTTCCTGAAGAAAAATCAGGCTACCTTCGACGACGTCCAGACCGATCAGCCAGGCGATGACTACATACGGCTGAAGAGAACGGTGCCCGGGAAGGCGATCTCCGAGATCCTTACAGCCAGGATTCCGGGAATCATCGAGAGCATCCGATGGCCGAAGATGATGCGTTGGGGCGGTGGAGAACGATCCTGGATCCGTCCCGTTCACAGCGTCGTCTCGATTCTGGACGGCAGTCCTCTTCCGATCGAGATCCTTGGAGTGCCCTCCGGCATCAGGACGCGCGGCCACCGCATTCTCTCGACCGGGAACGTTACCGTCGGGTCTTATGAGCAGTACATCGAATCACTCGGCGAGGCGCACGTCGTCGCGGATCCTGCCGTTCGCGAGTCCATGATGCGCCAACGATGCAGAGGGCTCGCGAAACAGGTTGGCGGAACGCCGGCGGATGACGAAACCATCTGGAGCCAGTGGCGCTACCTCACCGAGTTTCCCGGCATCGTGAGAGCGGAGTTCGACGAAGCATTTCTTCAGCTTCCTGAGGAAGTCCTCATCACGGTCATGAGGGTCCATCAGAAGCAGCTTCCCATCATGAAGGAAGAGAAGCTCTCGAGCTTTTTTCTCGCGGTCATGGATCTGACCGATGATCACGACGGGAACGTCGCGAGCGGCAACGCATTCGTCACGAACGCCCGCTTTGCAGATGCGCGGTTCTTCTACGAAACGGACAGGAAGCGAAAACTGGAAGAGAGGGTGGCGGATCTGGCGCACCTTCAATTTCAGGAGAAGCTCGGGGATTATGCGGGCAAGAGCTCGCGCATCGTCGAGATCGCGCGGAGAATTCTCGAGGACGCCGGCGCCGGGGCTTCGAAGGAAAGTGTCGCGACTGCAGCGCGCCTGGCAAAGGCAGACCTGATGACCGAGATGGTTCGGGAGTTCACCGAGCTGCAGGGAAAGATCGGCGGTATCTACGCGAGTGAAGAAGGCTACCCGGATGAGACCTGGATGGCCATCTACGACCATTACCTTCCTCTCGGAGCGGAGGGTGCGCTCCCTCGCAACCTGGCCGGCGCGATCGTTTCCGTAGCGGATCGAATCGACACGCTCAGCGGATTTTTTCTGGTGGGAATGAAGCCGACGGGCTCGAAGGATCCCTTTGCTCTCCGGCGGACCGCTCAGGGAGTGGTGCAGATCCTTGCCAACCGAGATGGATGGGAGCTCGCGGTTCCCGTCGAGAGTCTGATCCACATCGGACTGGATGCGCACAATGCGGACGTCGCCGCCACCAGAGCCGCCAGCGCCGAACTGCTGGATTTCTTTGCGGAGCGCGTTCGAACGCTCTTCGAGAACACCCCTCACAGCCTCGCTTACGACGAAGTCGCGGCAGTCATGGCCTCGGGCTGGAGCAATTCCATCACCGATGCTCTCGATCGCGCGAAAGCGCTTCGCGAGATCCGCAATCAAAGCAGCTTCCTTTCGATCCTCGATTCCGCGAAACGCATCGCGAACATCACCGCGGATGCCAGCAGTTCATCCGTTGATCGTTCTCTGCTGGTGGAACCGGCCGAAAAACGTCTGGCTGATCTCGCACATCTGGTTCGGGATCAGATCGACGAACTGGTCGCCCAGAAGCGTTATCGCGAAGCTCTCGATTCGTTCGCAGCCATGGCTCCCGAACTGGAGAACTTCTTCAATGAGGTTCTCGTCATGGTCGAGGATCCTGCAATTCGCGACAACCGCATGGCCCTGCTTCAACAGGTCGGCGGTGCGGCGCGAATGATCGCTGATGTCACCAGGGTCGTCGTCGACCGCAGCGATTACGCTTCCGGGAAGAAAGGATGAGACGGCCGTACCGCGAGATCGCGCCTTTCGTTTCGCCGTTTTCAGCTGAGGCAGATCCGGGGGTGACACTGCGGGATTCACTCAACCGGAGATGGATGCGCGTCGCCGCGGCACTGGTCATTTCGATCGTACTGGTGGCCTGCCGCGCCGACGAACCAGATCTTCCGACCCCGACGCCGGGAACAGCCGAGTCGTCGCAACCAAATCTTCTGAGCCTTGCACGGGGTGCAGCAGTGACGACCCGGACGGGAGAGCTCAGGCTCGATGCCTCAGCCCTTCATGCCATCGACGACGACCCGGCAACCAGCTGGACCACTCCACCCAGGGATCCTGCCCATATGATGGTCATCGCTCTGCCGGCACGAAGCATGATCGAACAGGTCGGTGTCACAATCGCTCGCGACGAGGCGCCCGGCTCTGTGCTGTTCGAACGCTCCGTCGACGGACAGACCTTCACGCCTCTCGGGACCGTCCAACTGATAGATCCTTCACGTCCCGAGTTTCTGAATGTTCCTCCCTCGGAGGCGTCATCCCTGCGCGTGACCATTCAGGAAGGCACCGAAAAGACCGTCGCCATTGCCTCTCTCTATGCGTCGGGAACGGAAACGGCGGAATACATACCACCCGTTTTCGAAGGCAGCTGGCAGATCAACGGACGGGACGCTCGATTTGTACAGGAAGGTATCCGGATTCGCGGGGACGTGGCTGCCGAGCCGCCCATACATATTGATGGCGCATGGATCGAACGGTCGTTTCGATTTCTCTACATGAGGGGAAACGAGTATGGCTTCGGCGCCCTCGTGGTGAGCCCCGACGGGCGCTCTCTGAATGGCATGACGTGGTACCACAAGATCACGCCGATTCATGCCGCCCCGGCCTGGTTCGGAGAGAAGACGGGCGATGAATCATCCGGTCCCGGAGATCATCAGGTGATGGATCGATGGCTGGAAAGGTCAGGCAGCGTCCCTCTTTTTGGAATCGTCTTTGATACCGAAGGCGACATCAGGCCGGAAGCGAGCGAGCAGAGTCTGCGGTGGCTCGTCAGCCGCATTTCACGATCCGGCAGCGGTTCCCTCTCCCTCATCAGGCGGATACTCGAGCCCGCAGCAGCCGATTCCGTCCGAGGTACGGCGACGCGGCAACTCGATTCGTTACGCTCCGAGCTTGTGCGCCGCGGCGTCGATGTTGCACGAGTCCGATTCGATGTGGTGGGTCCCGACGATCTCGAACAGGTTCCGCAAAAACGCCTGGAGCGTGAGATGCTCACCAGCGTCGAGCTGCGTCTCAGTCCGGCGAAAGATGTCGCCCGATAGCTAGAGGGGTTGCAACCAGCATGGAAACGACACAATTCATTTATTACTTCGGTGACGGCCAGGCCGATGGCCATGGCGAGATGAAGGATGTCCTGGGCGGCAAGGGGGCCGGCCTCGCGGAAATGACGAGGATCGGAGTGCCCGTGCCGGCGGGTTTCACGATCTCGACGGTCGCCTGCATCCACTACTACAGGAACGGCGAAACGTTTCCTTCGTCTCTGGACAACGAAGTCCGAACCAATCTCGAGAAGATCGAAAAGAGTGTCGGAAAGCGCTTCGGCGACGCCTCCAGACCGCTCCTTGTTTCCGTCCGTTCCGGCGCCCGGGCATCGATGCCGGGGATGATGGACACGATCCTCAATCTCGGACTGAATGATGAAACCGTTGAAGGGCTTGCACGCTCATCCAGCGACGAACGTTTCGCCTTCGACTCCTATCGACGGTTCATTCAGATGTACTCCAACGTCGTTCTCGGCGTCGGCCATCACCAGTTTGAAGAGCTGCTCTCAGAGCTGAAAGAAAGTCTCGACCTGAAGTCGGATCCGGAGATCCCGGCAGACGGGTTGCGCAAGCTCGTGGTGTCGTACAAAGAGCTCGTTCAGTCCGCAACGGGTAACGCATTTCCTCAGGACGTCGAAAAGCAGCTATGGGGCGCCATCGGAGCAGTATTCAGTTCATGGAACAACACGCGTGCGATCACGTATCGCAGACTCAATGCGATTCCCGATGAGTGGGGCACCGCGGTGAACGTGCAGTCGATGGTCTTCGGAAACATGGGCTCCGACTGCGCGACGGGCGTCGCGTTCACACGCAACCCGTCGACGGGTGAACGCCGTTTCTATGGCGAATACCTTCCGAACGCGCAGGGCGAAGATGTTGTCGCCGGAATCCGCACGCCGTATCCGATCTCGCGCGAGCAGGATCCTGAGCACACCGAAGCTTCGCTCGAGGAGTCGATGCCCGAGGTCTACGGGCAGCTCGTCGACGTGTATAGGAAGCTCGAGGCGCACTACCGCGACATGCAGGACATCGAGTTCACGGTCGAATCGGGCAAGCTCTATCTGCTCCAGACGCGCACCGGGAAGCGAACCGGGTTCGCTGCCGTGAGAATCGCGTGCGATATGGTCGAGGAAGGCCTGATCGATACGACCGAAGCCATCTCGCGCGTCGAGCCGGGACAGATCATTCAGTTGCTCGCGCCGGTGTTCGACTCGGCGGCCCGCGACGAAGCGGTGCGGCAGGGTCGCGTTCTCGCGCGTGGGCTGGCAGCAGGACCGGGCGCAGCCGCGGGACGGATCGTTTTCACGGCCGAGCGCGCGGTTGAGATGGCGAAAGGAAGCGATCCGGTGATTCTCGTCCGGATCGAAACGTCGCCGGAAGACATCGCGGGCATGCATGCAGCCGCGGGGATTCTGACCTCGCGTGGAGGACTGACGTCCCACGCGGCCGTCGTGGCACGCGGCATGGGTAAACCCTGCATCGTCGGATGCTCAGCACTCAGGATCGACTACGGTCGCTCGCAGCTCCGTGTCGATGGATTCACTCCACTGGATGAGGGCGAATGGATCGCCATCGACGGAACGAGCGGCGAGGTGATCACAGCGCGCCTTCCGACACGCTCATCCGAGATCATGCAGGTACTGGTCGAGGGCAGCATGGCTCCGGAGGACTCGCTGACCTTCCGGAACTTCAAGCAGATCATGGAGTGGACGGACTCGCTGCGCACGATGGGTGTGCGGACGAACGCCGACACACCGGAGGATGCCCGGGTAGCGCGGCAGTTCGGAGCGGAGGGAATCGGACTCTGTCGCACGGAGCACATGTTCTTTCGCGAAGATCGGATTCTCGCGGTACGCGAGATGATTCTCGCCCGCGACGAGAAGGGCCGGCGTGAGGCGCTCGCGAAACTTCTTCCGTTCCAGCGCGAGGATTTCGAAGGCATCTTCCGGGAGTTGTCCGGGCTGCCTGTCACGATTCGTCTTCTCGATCCTCCGCTGCACGAGTTTCTTCCGCAGTCTGAAGCGCAGATTTCTTCGCTCGCTCGCGACATGAGCTGGGGATTCGTCGAGCTGCGCGCGAAAGTGAATCAGCTTCACGAGTCCAATCCGATGCTCGGTCATCGCGGCTGCCGCCTCGGAATCACGTTCCCCGAAATTTACGAGATGCAGGTACAGGCGATCTTCGAGGCTGCGTGCGCGGTGAAGAAGGAAGGCATCGACGCCTGCCCCGAAGTCATGATTCCGCTCGTCGGCACCGTCGCGGAGTTGTCGATCACCCGGGAGATGGTCGAACGGATCGCAAGTGAAACACTGCGCACAGCGGGCCTGGACATCCCCATCATCGTCGGCACGATGATCGAGATCCCGCGTGCGGCGCTCGTCGCGGACAAGCTCGCCGAAGTAGCGGAGTTCTTCTCCTTCGGAACGAACGACCTCACGCAGCTGGCCTTCGGCTATTCGCGTGATGACGCGGGAACGTTTCTGCCCGAGTATGTCGAGAAGAGAATTCTGCCGATCGATCCGTTCGTATCGATCGACCAGGAAGGAGTCGGTCAGCTCGTCCGGATCGGCACCGAGCGGGGACGGAGTGCAAACCCGGAGCTGAAGGTCGGCATCTGCGGAGAGCACGGCGGTGATCCCGAATCGATCTTTTTTTTCAGGGAGTGCGGGCTCGACTACGTTTCGTGCTCACCCTACCGTGTACCCGTCGCCCGTCTCGCCGCCGCCCAGGCAGAGCTCGAGCGCAAAGCCTCGGAAGCGTAAATCTCATTACCAAGATGAGATGTTTCCCTCTCCCGCCGGGGGAGAGTGGTAAAGGCTTCGCGAGCCAAGGTCGCGCTCCTACTTCCTTTCGATGATCGCTTCTTCCTTCTTGTCCTTGTTCCGGTGATAGAGCCAGACGAGCCCCGCAATCAGCAGAAGTCCGATCAGTCCGTACTTTTCCGCGTGCGCGGCTTTACCGAGAATCGTTCCGACCGCTGCCCCGAAGTAGTAACCGAGCAGCGCGATGACGATCGACCAGCTCAGGCAGCTGATCGCGATGTAGGTCACGAACTTGTAGAGCGGAATGCGGGACATTCCCACGATGATCGCGCAGCTGATGCGGACACCGTAGAGATACTGCGAAACGAGAATCGTGGCCGCACCGTACTTCTCGAACAGGCGGATTCCCTTTCCGCAATGCTTGCTCGCGCGTGGATAGCGCTCGAGGATTCCTACGCCGCGTGAGCGTCCGAGCCAGAACCAGAGCATGTGTCCGGACATGGAACCGGCGAATGCCGCCAGTACGACCACAGGCAGCATCAGATAGCCCTGCTCCGCGAAGAAACCGCCGAGAAGCAGCAGCGTTTCGCCCTCGAGAAACGTGCCGACAAAAACGGCGAGGTAGCCGAATCGCTCAAGCAGGTATTCAGCAGACATCAAACCGTCCGTCGATCCGCAGCAATCACTCCTCCAGGAAAAAAGAAAGACCCCACTTATCGTGGGGTCCATCATTATTACGCATGAGTAGCGTCAGGTGCGGCGGCGCAGCCAGCGATAGCCCATCAGTGCGAGCATCGGAACCGTGAACACCCAGCCGAGCCGGCGGGTCGCCAGCGCCGCAAGACGATATTTCATGAATTGTTTGATGATGTTCAGCATGCCCACCTCCAATTTGTTTTCAACTTTCATGTTGCAATCGCGGAGCCATCATCCCAACCCTGTAAAGATCAGAAAAAACGAAACTTACGCACAGCAATTTCCAGCGTTCCAGTCACGGATACGTATGCGAATCCTCCCAGGAAAAGAAAGAGAAAGGGAACAGACGCCAGGTGTCCTGCGGCTCCGAGCACGATCACCGATGTCATGAAGAAAGCAGCGAGCAAACTTTCGGCAACCGGGAGATGTGGCGCCCTTGCCAGGCTCGCCGCTGCGCGCATGTCTCCCTGCTTCGGGGTCCTGTGAAAGGCGCCTCCCCTGCGCAGAAGGCCCTCGAGGACAGCCGCCGAGTTGCGAATGGAGAGGCCGACTCCGATCGGGAGAACGCAGAGCATTTCACGCAGCCCCGCCTTCCGGCCGATCCGCCGCTGGCCGGCAAGATAGAACAACAGTACCGGTACGGTGGACGACGCGAACAGCAGCACGTCGACCGCGAGCGTCCATCCGAGGCCCATACGCTCACGAATGAGAAGCGAGGGAACCAGAAGGAGCGCCAGCAGCAACGTCATCGGATACGCCGTGTTGTTCGTCAGATGAAAAAATGCCTCGGTTCGAACCCTCCACGGCAGGCTCGACTTGAGAATCGCTGGCAGAAGCTTTCGCGCCGTCTGCATCGATCCCTTCACCCAGCGATACTGCTGCTCCTGAAATCCGTTCAGCGACGCCGGAACCTCGCCTGGAACCGTCACTGCCGGGAGGAAGACGAACTTCCAGCCGGCAAGCTGCGCCCGATACGAAAGGTCGAGGTCTTCGGTAACCGTCGAGGATGACCAGCCGCCCGCATCGATGATGGCCTGCCGTCGCCATATACCCGCAGTTCCGTTGAAGTTGAAGAAGCGGCCGGAGATATGACGGGCAGCAGACTCGATCGCGAAATGAGCGTCGAGATAGATCGCCTGAACGCGTGTCAGCGCAGAGTCGGTGCGATTCAGATGCTCCCAGCGTGCCTGCACCATGCCGACGCCTGGATCTGCAAACCACGGAATCATGCGCAGCAGCAGATCGGTGGAAGGTACGAAGTCGGCATCGAAGACTACAAGCAGCTCGCTGCCTGTCTGGTTCAGACCGGCCGAAAGCGCACCCGCCTTGAAGCCTGAACGATCTGTGCGACGGAGATGATGGATCACAGCGCCGCGAGCTCGAAGCTCCGCAATCTTTCGCTCCGCCAGCTCGCTGGTCTCGTCGGTGGAGTCGTCAAGCAACTGGATCTCGAGATGCCCGGGATACTCCAGGCGAGCCGCCGCATCGAGCAATCTCTCGACCACATGAGGCTCGTTGTAGGCCGGAAGCTGCACAGTCACGTCAGGCCACCGTTGCAGAGCCGGGGGCGCCAGGTCTGTCGCCGCACCATGCCGCCGCAGTAATCTGACGAGGTGGAACCGGTGCATTCCGTAGATCGCCAGGGCGATCAGCAGGCCGTAATAGGCGACGACGACGAAAAAGTCGATTCCCGAAACCATCCGTGGGCAGCCTTCCTGGCGGGACTCATTCTACTCTGCACTGCGACGACTCTGATGCCCGGCGCGTTCCGGTCGCACGGAACGACTCTCTTTCTCATCGCTTATGCGTCGGCTCTCGCCGGATGGGGGCTCTGTGTCGTTTCGCGACTGCGGCCCGGATGGGCATTCCTGATCGCCGTGGTGATCGCCGTCCGGATCGTGCCGGCACTCACATCACCCGAGCTTTCCCACGATGTGTACCGATACCTGTGGGATGGGAGAGTGGCCGCCGCGGGAATCAATCCGTACGCATTCGCGCCTGCTGACCCCCGGCTCGAGGGACTGCGAACCGAATGGCATGCGCTCATCAACCATCCGGAGATCCGGTCGCTCTACCCGCCTGCAGCTCAGGCGGTGTTTCTTTTCGTTGGTCTCAGTGGAACAGGACTGGCGGGCTGGAAGGGTCTGCTGCTTCTCGCGGACCTCCTTACAATCGGAATTATCGCACGCCGGTGGGACTCGCGAACCGCGCTCGCCTACGGACTCTTTCCGCTCGTCCTGATTGAAGGCGCATGGAACGCGCACATCGAACTGCTCATGACGCTGATTTTGCTCGTTGCGTATCTCTCCCTGATCCGCGGGCGCGATGTTGCCGCGGGCGGGTTTCTCGCGCTCGCGACCCTGGTGAAGATCGTCCCGATCGTAGCGTTGCCGGTCTTTCTGCGGCACGCGAATCGACGACTGGCGCTTTGCGCCGTCTTTGCAGGAACGACCGCCGTCTTCGTAGTTCCCTTCGTAAGAACTGGATTGATGCCGGGCTTCGGGGAGTATGCGCGCCGCTGGTCGTTCAACTCGCCCGCCTATGAGCTCGTTGCAAGCGGCATCGAGTGGATGCATGTGACAGAAAGTCTCAGGTCGGGATGGACTCACGTCAAGGACCTGCTCGGCGTCGAGAGGATCTCGCCGCACGTCTACTCCCTACTCTATCCGGATGCGGTGACGCGGGCGATTCTCGGCGTAGCTCTGATACTCGCCCTCTTCGCCGCACTGAGAACGAGCCACACTCCGGCCTCTGCAGTAGCGAACTCGATCGGTGTGCTGCTCCTATGTTCGCCAGCGGTCCATCCCTGGTACTGGCTCGCATTGGTTCCGTTCGCGATCCTCTCCCGGGGCATTCCATGGATCCTGCTTGCGGCCGCGAGCCCGTACTCCTACATGCTCTACGACGGGAGGTCTCCCTGGATTGTATTCGCTGTCTGCTACGGATTACCTCTGATCTTCGCGGCTGCCGTGCGAATGTGGTTCAGACCGCCGAATGAGGACCTCGGGTCCTGAAACTGTTCCGAGGCGAAGGATCCGCGGAGGAGACTGTCCCGGCTCCTTCGCTTCGCTCAGGACGAGGCTCTGCCTGCCTTCTCGGCGGAAGGAGCGTGAAAGATGCAGGGCACTACCAGCAGAAGCACGGCGGCATTATTCCTGTCTGGGGGAATCCGTCTCGGCGATCTCGGCACCGGTCTCAGATGAGTCCACGCCGTCGTTCTCGATGCCGTCATTTTCGACTTCGTCAGTCAGAGCGCCGCTGGCGCGTTGCGCTCGTCGCTCGATCTTCATCTGCTGCTTTTCCCGCTTCGCCTGTTCCCGCTGCCGCTTCAAGAATGAAACCTGTGGTCTTCCCAAAATGTCTCCCGGGTCTGATGGAAGGTGAGACAGCACCTTCCGGATCTGGTACTCGTCGCTGAGTACTTGGCAAGGCCGCTCGAGAGGGCCGGTCAACTGCACGAAAGGATGCCGCACGCGGCCGTTAATCCTCCAGCCTGCTGCGGGAACCGGCGAAAAATCAAATTCCACCGGATCAGGAATGGTACTCCCACCGAGGCAGTGGAAGCGAGGATTCGCTTCATACCGTGATGAGAACCTCTTCCGTGAACGGTTCGAGGGGCCTCGAAAATCCCTCGCAGTGCCTGCGTGGGGTCATTCAGGCTTGAGCGCCCGGCTCATCAGCCTCTGAATGGCGTTTCGAGGACTTTCTGTCTCGTACAGCACGCGGTACATCTCCGCGACGATGGGCATTTCGATGCCTGCCCTCTCCGCCAGTTCCTTTGCCGAACGGCACGTCTTTACACCTTCGGCGACTCGGCGCGTCTCAGCCAGAATCTCCTCGATATTCTTTCCGTGCCCCAGCTCGATACCTACGCTGCGGTTCCGGGACAAGGATCCCGTACAGGTGAGTACCAGATCTCCCATTCCGGCCAGCCCGGCGAACGTCTCGTGCTTCCCACCCAGCGCATGGCCGAGTTTGCGAATCTCGTGAAGGCCACGCGTGATCAGCGCTGCCGTCGTGTTGGAGCCCAATCCGATCCCTTCCACGACACCCGCGGCAATTGCGATGACGTTTTTCAACGAACCGGCCAGCTCGACTCCCACGACATCCTCGGTCCTGTAAGCACGGAATGAGCGGCAGGAAAACGCTTCCTGCACCTTCGTCGCGAACTCCGGATTCTCCGAAGCGATCACAGCAGCGCTCGGATCACCTCGGGAGACTTCCAGCGCAAAGGTCGGCCCGGAAAGACAGCCGAAATCGCGAAGCCGATCACCCAGGACATCTGCTGTGATCTGTGAAACGCGGTCGAGCGTTTCGTTCTCGATTCCCTTCGTCGCCGAGATGACACTTACATCTCCGGACATGCTTTCTTTCAGCTCGCTCAACACCGTGCGATAGTGATGGCTGGGCGTCACCATCAGGATTGTGTCGCTGAATCGTCCGGCTTCAGAAAGCGAATTCGTCACCTGGACGAGCGGACCGAATTCGGCGGCCGGAAGGTAGTACGGATTACTTCTCGTCTCGGCGATCGCCTCCGCCACTCCTGGATCATGGGCCCACAGGAGCACCTCGTGGCCGCACCGCGTCGCCAGTTCCGTCAGTGCCGATCCGAACGACCCGGCACCGATCACAGTGAGTTTCACTCGTTCTCCTTCCGACGGCCCAGTTTTCTTTCGGTCCCCAGGGCCAATCTCGAGATGTTCTGATGATGGCGGATGATGATGGTCAGCGCGATCAGAGTACTGAAAATCAGGATCCAGAAGGTCTGGCCACTGAGAAATCGCATGAAGATCGGGATCGATGCCGCAGAAAGCATTGACGCGAGCGACACATACCGGGTGCCCAGCACCACGACGGCGAATACGATCAGCCCTCCGGCAAGTGACCAGGGGTCGGACGCAAGGAAAACACCCGCTGCCGTTGCCACTCCCTTTCCTCCACGGAATCCGATCCATACCGGATACATGTGACCGAGCACGGCGACCAGCGATGCGAGACCGACCCAGAAGGTCGGGCTCTGAAGAGGTCCGCCCCCCTCCGAGAACGGAAGAGGCCACGCCGGAGACTGGACGAAGTATCGAACCAGTAGAACGGCCAGCCAACCCTTCGTGACATCGAGAACCAGCGCGATGATTCCAGGAAGCTTGCCGAAACTGCGCAGGACGTTCGTCGCACCGACGTTTCCGCTACCCTTCGTTCGGATGTCATCGCCGGCGAAGAGACGAACCACGATGTAGCTGAACGGAATCGAGCCGATGAGGTAGGCCGCAACCACGAGCACGAGGGGAAGAATCGATAGCATGCGTGGCGGTATTGTACCGGGGGGTCGTCAGGAGTCGGAATGTTGTCCCGAGCAACAATGGCATCGCCATCGGAGCGAGCATGCACCCTCTGTGTCAGATCCCCTCTCAGCCATCATTCGGATCGGCGTCTGCCCAGTTCGAGAAGATACCCTTCGAAAGATACCGCTCGGCACTGTCGGGGATGATGGTTGCCACGACTTTCTCGGGCCCGAGACGTCGCGCAACTTCTACCGCCGCATGAACCGCCGCTCCACCCGATGAACCGGAGAGGATCCCTTCCTCGGCTGCCAGGCGGGAGACCATCGCGAACGCCGGCGTATCGGTCACCGTGATGAACTCGTCCGCCAGCGTCATATCGAGCGCCTCCGGAATGAAGGAGGCGCCGATCCCCTCGACCTCATGCGGTCCCGCGGTTCCGCCCTGCAGAACCGAGCCCTGAGGCTCCACGATGACGCAATGGATCGCACCGGATCTTTCCTTCAGGTACCTCGAAACGCCCGTGAAGGTGCCACCAGTCCCTGAACCGCAGACGAAGGAGTCCACGCGTCCTTCGAGCTGGGCGAACAGCTCGGGGCCGGTGGTCTCGTAATGGACCGCGCTGTTCGACGGATTCCGGAACTGCTGCGGAAGGTACGCTCCAGGAGTGGTGCGCGCGATCTCTTCGGCCCGGGCGATGGCACCCTTCATCCCGTCGTCCCTCGAGGTCAGAATGAGGGTACCGCCGAGCGCACGCATGAGCTGTTGCTTCTCGATCGAGAAATTTTCAGGGACCACCAGAATGACCTTGTAGCCGAGGCGAACTCCGGCGAGGGCCAGGGCGATTCCGGTGTTTCCTGCGGTCGGTTCGACAATCGTCGCGCCGGGCTGCAACAGGCCGGCCTTCTCCGCCGCACGAATCATCCCGATGCCCAGGCGATCCTTGACCGACCCTCCGGGATTCAGCGACTCGAGCTTTGCGAACAGCCGTGCGCTCGATTCCTCGACGACCTGTGTGAGCTCGACAACGGGAGTATTGCCGATCAGGTCGATGATCGATCGGGCGGGACGGAGATTGCGCGGGGTCAGCAAGGCGGGGCCATTCTAGTGAGGGAGGGGGGACGAATTCAAATGGGGGGTGTTGGGGATGGTTTGCGGGAGAGAGGGGGACGGAGTGTTGAATGTTGAAATTGAAGAGCGGCAACTCATACGCGCAGAACTCAAATCTCTGAAGGATCCCATTCAACATTCAACATTCAACATTCGCTTTTCGTCCTCTGTCGACTCGACACTCATTTCAAACACAAAAAAAGACGGGCGCGAGGCGCCCGTCTGATGAACTCGATGAAGTTGGACTACGCCCAGCTATTCGAGCGGGGCTGAGAACGGCGCTGGTTGTAGCACTCGCGGCAATACACCGGCTTTCCGCTCACGGGGGTGAAAGGCACTTCGGTCGTCACGCCACAGCTGTCACAGGTTACGCTGACCATGGAGCGGTCGCGTCCGCCTCCACTGGCCTCGCGGCCGCCACCCTTCCTCTTGTCGCGGCAGTTCTTGCAACGCTTCGGCTCGTTCGTGAAACCGCGCTCCGCGTAGAAAGCCTGCTCGTTACGGGTAAAGGTAAACTCGCCGCCGCACTCGACACAGTTGAGACTTTTATCGTTGAAGTTGTCCATGGGACTTCGATCTCCTAAGAATTGGTACTGAATCCGAAAAACCTTGGTGCCGCAGCGTGACGTGCGCGTGCGGGGTTGCCGCGACTCTCTGTCCCCGCGTAAAGTGCCTTACCTGGGTAGAGTAGCGATCATCCCCTTTCTGCAAACGGACACAGTTCTGGCCGAAGGAAACCTTTGCCCAGCAACGACATTGAATAAATTGGTCCGTTGCGCGCGGTTGTAGCACAGAGTCTTGAGCAAAGGCAACGAATAACCGGGCACTTGCAGAATGGTCCAAATAACTGCCCGGGTGAGAGTTAGATGGTTAGAGTGGCCCGTGCACTAGCCAGACGGACGGGCGGGGTCCTGTCTACTGTGTACTGTCTACTTTTAAAAACATGATCCGCCTCGGACCCGCAGGCTGGAGTTACAAGGACTGGGAAGGCATTGTCTACCCTCCCCACGGCTCCCGCTTCGATCACCTCGAATATCTCGCGTCTTACTTCGACACCATCGAAGTCAACTCATCGTTCTACAGGATTCCGCCGCCTGCACATGCGGAGAGCTGGACGAAACGGACCGCCTTCAATGCGGACTTCCAGTTCACCGTAAAGCTCTTTCGCGGCTTTACACACGAAAAAGTTCAGCCGCCCGAAGACATCGCCGCTTTCCGTGATTTCCTCGATCCACTTCACACCGCTGGCAATCTCGCAGCAGTGCTCATTCAGTTTCCCTGGAGTTTCAGGAATGGCGAAGAGGCGCTCGCTCGCCTCGACGGCATCGCCGAGGCGTTTCACGACTACCCGAAAGCGGTGGAGGTGCGGCACTCGACCTTTCAGAACGAGGGCTTCATCAGATTTCTCGAGGAGAGGTCGATGACGTTCGTGAACATCGATCAGCCTCTCTTCTCCGATTCAGTAAAGCCCTCGGCTGTTGCCTCCGGCCCGATCTCGTACGTGAGGTTCCACGGAAGAAACTACGAGAAGTGGTTCGAGCACGACGAAGCATGGGAACGCTACGACTATCTCTACACGAAAGAAGAGCTCGAGCCGTGGGCGAAGAGAATTCGCGAGCTCGAGAAAAAAGGCGACGTTTACGTGATCACGAACAATCACTTTCGAGGTCAGGCGATCGTGAACGCAATCGATCTTCAGCAGATGATGGGACTCACCGCGCGGGTGCCACCCCCAATGGTCGAGATGATGAAGGAGCGAATGTGAAATGGTGTGGTCATCGACTACGCGCAACCCGGCTGTTGTGTCATCCTGAGCGAAGCGAAGGATCCCCTGTAGACTTGCAGTATCGCCTCGAGGCACGGGATCCTTCGCTGCGCTCAGGATGACACCAACCCGAACCGCCTATCTGCATGAACGACCCCACACCCGCCTCCCCACCCAAACGCCGCGTCGTCGGCACTGCTGGACACATCGATCACGGCAAGACGGCGCTCGTACGCGCGCTGACCGGCATCGACGCCGACCGCCTCCCCGAGGAGAAACGACGCGGCATTACCATCGACCTCGGCTTCGCGAACCTCGTCGCGGGCGACTACCAGATCGGCTTCGTCGACGTTCCCGGACACGAGCGTTTCGTGAAAAACATGCTGGCCGGCATCGGTGGAATCGACAGCGTGCTCCTCGTCGTCTCCGCGGAGGAATCCATCAAGCCGCAGACGCGGGAGCATTTCGCGATCTGCAGGCTCCTTCAGATTCCCGACGGCGTCGTCGCCATTACCAAGAGCGATCTGGTGGAGCCGGAGATGATCGATCTCGTTCGTCTCGAGGTTGAGGAACTGCTACACGGCAGCATGCTCGAGTGGCGGCCGATCATCCCCGTCAGCAGCGTGACCGGCGCGGGCATTGCCGAGTTGCGCGAAGCCCTGCTGGAATCCGTGGCGCGTGCGCCCGAGAGGGATGCGAAGCGGATGGTCTTTCGGCTGCCTGTCGATCGCGCGTTCACGATGAAAGGCTTCGGCTCGGTCATCACGGGAACGTCTCTGAGCGGTGAGCTGGGCCTCGACGCCGACGTAGAGATTCTGCCCGAGGGACTGCGAAGCCGCGCGCGAAACATTCAGGTGCACGGCGAGGCGCGCGCGAGCTCCGTTGCGGGAGAGCGAACGAGCGTGAACCTTCCCGATGTGACGCTCGAACAACTGCATCGCGGTCAGCAGATCGTCGTGCCGGGAACACTGCGACCCTCGCAGATCCTAACCGTCCGGCTGGAGCTGTTACCCGATGCGCCTCCATTGAAGGATCAGTCGCGCATTCGGTTTCACCACTACTCGGCAGAGCTCCTCGGATCCGTTCGAATCGTCGATTCGTCTGGCGCCGAGATCCGGCCCGGAAGCACCGTGTACGCTCAGTTGCGTCTCGAATCACCGGTCACCGCCGTCGCCGGCGATCGCTTCGTGGTCCGGCGCTATTCGCCGGCGCGCACGATCGGCGGCGGAATCATTCTCGACGCTCACATTGCGAGGCTGCGCCGGGGAACGCGTCCGGAGATCTTCACGACGCTCGAGTCGATGCAGCTCGAAGACCGCCTGCCGCTCGTCGCGAGGCTCAGCGGGTTGCGCGGCGTCTCCATGCGGGAGCTTCAGCATCAGACGGGCTTCCGGATCGAATCGATACAGAAGGAGCTGCCGAAGGATCCCGAAGGTCTTGTGGGGATATCGAAAGGCGCTGACCGCAGGTGGCTTCACCGCGAGAGCATCGGTGAGTTTCGCCGCGAGGTGATGGAGTTCCTCCGGAGATGGTTTCAGGAGAACAAGCTCGCGACCGGCCTGTCACGGAGTGAGCTGATCCAGCGCACGATTCCGGCTCACGTTGATGCTGTCGTCGTCGACTATCTGCTGTCTGATCTGCAGCGGGAACGAATCATCGAGCTCAACGGCGATACCGTCGATGTCCCGGGGCGCTCGAAGGAGCTTGCGGGGTCCGAAGGTCAGCTTGCCCGGCAGATCGAGATGAGGTTCCGTGACGCGGGACTCGTCGTACCGCCCGTGTCCGAGCTGATCAAAACGATTCATCAGAAGCCGAAGGTGATCGAAGGTGTCATCACCTTTCTCGTCAAGACGGGCGTTCTGGTCCGGATTGCCGACGGGATCTATCTGCATCGCGACACCGTCAAAGAGTCGGCGGCGAAGCTCGAGCCGCACCGGGGAGAGAGCGCCGACGTGGCCTGGTTCAAGGACTTTTACGGCATCACACGGAAAGTCATCATTCCACTCCTCGAGCACTTCGACCGGCTCGGTCTAACGAAGCGGGTTGCTGACCGGCGGCTGATTCTGTGACCGTGGCGTCACGGTAGTCGTTCGGGATGGTGATCAGACTTCTGGCCACCGGTCGTTCTTCGATCTTCACGAGCGTCTTTTCCATTACGAGCGGCTTGTCGCCATACTGCAGTTCACTCCGCTCGAAGATGGGAAAACCCTGCAACTTTGCCAGCTGCGATTCCACCTGCCGCATCGCGGGCGCCGAGTCCTCACTGACCGGGTCGCTGGCAACCATCATCGACAGCAGCTGCGGCGGAACGATGGCGGGGGTGGTCGAGAGCCACAGCTCTCGCTTGTATCCCCCCATCGTGATTATGTACTGATCGCCGGCGATCCCTTCGAATTCGCGGCTCTTGCCTGTCTTCGTGATGGTCGCCGTCGCGAGGCCCTCCGGTACAGCCTCGCGCGGCGTCGCGAGCCGCTCGCGCATGAGGTCCGCGTGCGTTTCGGTCCGGTAGGTTCGCTCGATGTCGTCGACAAACGTCACCGTGCCGTTCTCGACGTCGAAGAGCCGCCAGCGGTCGGTCTCGGTGCCAAGGCGGACTTTCCCATCCGCGATGACAACGGTCGTCAGCAGCACGGGGGAGTCCGGAATGATCGTGCGGATAGTGAGAACGCGCGCGCCGATGGATGGCACTATGGCTCCTTCCACTCCCACGCCGGAGTCGCCATTGCAGCCTGTCGAGAGGAGGGTGACGAGCAGGAGGGCGACGAGAACGGTGACGCCGAATCCCATGTCATCCTGAGCGCAGCGAAGGATCTTCCTGCGGGGATTGCGCGTCGCAAGACGATCCTTCGCTGCGCTCAGGATGACAAGTCCAGACGGCTCCGAGCTCCCTATTCCTTGGCTTCGTACCAACTCTTCCCCCAGCACGTCTCCACCGCCAGCGGCACGTCGAGGGGATGAATGTTCTCCATCGTTTCCCTGACGATCCCCACAACCTGATCGATGCGACCTTCCGGCACCTCGAGAACGACCTCGTCGTGCACCGTTAGAAGCATCGCGGCGTGGGGAGCATCCTGTTCCAGCCTCCGGTCGAGCGCGATCATGGCCAGCTTCAGCAAGTCTGCTGCCGTTCCCTGAATCGGCGCGTTGATCGCCATCCGTTCCGCATTCCCGCGAACTGCGAATGAGCGATTGTGGATCTCGGAGATGTAGCGGACCCGGCCGAAGAGCGTCGTCACCTTTCCGCTCGCCCTCACCTCATCGAGCGTGCGAGAGAGGAACTGCTGCACTTTCGGGTAACGGGCGAAGTACGCTTCGATGAATTCCTTCGCCTCGCTGCCTGAAATGCCGAGCTCGTTCGAAAGGCGGAAGGCCGACATGCCGTAAAGTACGCCGAAGTTGATCGTCTTCATCGCGCGGCGCTGGTCGGTTGTCACCAGAGGCTCCATGACGTTGAACACTTTTGCCGCCGTTGCCCTGTGGATATCCGCTCCTCTTCGGAACGTCTCGATCAGCTCTTCGTCGCCCGACATGTGGGCGAGGATGCGCAGCTCGATCTGCGAGTAGTCGGCTGCGAGCAGAACGTTGCCCGGGTCGGCAATGAATCCCCGCCGGATCTCCCGGCCCTGCGCCGTCCGGATGGGGATGTTCTGCAGATTCGGGTCGGACGAGGAAAGTCTCCCCGTAGCAGCGACTGCCTGATTGAATGACGTGTGCACGCGACCGTCAGCCGCCACCAGCTGCGGCAGTGCATCGACGTACGTCGACTTGAGCTTGTGCAGTTCCCTGTGCTCGAGGATGAGCTTTGGCACCTCGTAGCCGTAGCTCGCCAGCTCGCGCAGAACCTCGACGCCGGTCGATGAGCTCTTGGTCTTCTGCGTCTTCTTCAGAACGGGGTACTGCAGTTTCTCGAACAGGATCACCCCGAGCTGTGTCGGCGAGTTGATGTTGAACTCCTCGCCAGCGGCTGCGTAAATCTTCGCCTCGAGCTCGTCGATCTGCTCGCCCATCGTCTTCGACATCGCCGCAAGAAACGGCAGGTCGATCCGGATACCTCGCTGCTCCATACGAGTCAGCACAGGGATCAGCGGAAGCTCGATCCTCTCGTAAATCTCGCGAAGCGCCGGGTCGGCGTTCATCTCCCGGTCCAGGATCGCGTGAAGCGCAACCGCGATCTCCGCCTTCTCGCCCATGAACTCGAGGGACGCTTCATCGAGCGTGAACGCGCCCTCGCGCTGCCGGCTGGCCGGCAGGGGAGCCGTTTCGAAAAGATCGAGCGACGCGGAGCGCGCCGGCTCCGGCCGTTCGGTGGCGGACGATTGCGCCTTCGCGCGCTCCGACGAGCTCTTCGCGAGCTGCTTGCGGTTTGTCACGTCCCGCTTCAGCCGGTCGCGCGCGATGTTCTCGAACGAATGACTCGGTAGCCCCGGATTCAGCACGTAGGAAATGATCATCGTGTCGCCGATCTTTGACGGAAGCTTCCACCCAGCCGCCTGCATGCGTCGCAGCTGCGTCTTGATGTCGTGCGCGATCACACGGAGTCCGGAGGCGAGATGGTCGGCAAGCACCTTCGCGATCGGCTGACTTCCGCCCAGCTCCGCGCTCATGGGCACGATGATCGCTTCGTGCTCCCGCACCGCGAGCGCAGCAGCCATTGGCGCTTCGAACGAGTCCGGCGTGTCGGGCTCGAGATGCACCGCGATCTCCCCGACCGGAGCTCGCAGAAACGACTGTAGCTCAGCCTCGGTTCTTACAACCCGCCACGTCTTCGCGACCGCGGGAGCCTCGGGCAGGAACTCCTGCATCAGAGATGTGAACTCGAGTCGCGAGAAGATCTCATGAAGCTTCGCCCGGTCCGGTGGTTTCATCGTCAGCTGATCGAGCTCGATATCGACCGTCAGGTCGCACTTAATCTGCGCGAGCTCACGCGAGAGGAAGGCCTGATCGCGATACTCCTCGAGCTTCGCTCGCTGCGCCGCCTTCTTCACCTTCTCGAGGTTTACGTAGAGGTTCTCGAGCGATCCGAACTCCTCGATCAGCGCCTTTGCGCCCTTTTCGCCGATTCCCGGAACGCCCGGAATGTTGTCGATTGCATCTCCCCAGATCGCCATCACGTCGACGACCTGGCGGGGCTCCAGTCCGAAAACTTCCCGAACTCCCGCTTCGTCGTAAAGAACTTCGCGAACGGTGTGATAGAAAAGGATGCCGTCTCCGACGAGCTGAAAGAAGTCCTTGTCCGACGTGGCAAGCACCACGCGATAGCCGGCATCGCGCGCGGTGCACGCGAGTGAGCCGATCAGATCGTCCGCCTCATACTCCGGAATCGTAATGACCGGAATCCCGAATCCCTCGCAGATCTCCAGGACGAATGGAATCTGAATCGACAGGTCGTCCGGCATCGGCTTTCTGTCCTTCTTGTAATCCTGGTACTGCTCGCTCCGGACCTTCTGCCCTTTGACGTCGAACGCGACTCCGATCGCATCGGGATTGTGATCCTTGAGCAATTTCCGCAGCATCTGCGTGAAGCCGTACGCTGCGTTGGTTGCGAGGCCCGAAGAAGTCGTCAGTCCGCGGATCGCGAAGTAGCTGCGGTAGAGATTGTTCGATCCGTCGACGAGAAAGAGAGTTTTTCCGTTGGACTGCTTCGTCATGGGAATCGGATTATATGGCGCGGCAATCAGCGGACGGGTAGTGAGAGAACAGTAGTCAGGAGTCAGGAGTCAGGAGCCAGGAGCCAGGAGTCGGTAGCCTGTAGAGCGCGGGGCGGGTGGGCTACTGACTATTGACTCCTGACTCCTGACTACTTTGTGAACCACGCGCGCAGCCCTCTCCCCCCAAAAACAGATCGACCGGCTTTCGCCGGTCGTCAGTGTCTTGATGGGTGGGTTTGGACCGCTGCAGTATTGTCAGGAGGAAGGGTGTAGGGAGGTTAGAAGAAAAATCGTCCAAAATCGGTCCAAAGTAAGGTGAGGAACCGCAGCAGTCACTGAACGCGGACAAGTAGGTTGGATCCGCGCCGTGGTTTCGAGCCCATCGTTCGTAGCCACTTTCATCATTGGGTCGGCTGGTTGCATGTTCAGAGCCAACTCCGGTCAGAGGAAAGTGGCCACGGAAACTCTTCGGCTGAATCATGATCGGAGGCTGCCGTAAGGTACGGACAGCGAATGAATTACGTGGAGAGTTATTTAAAAAAAGTTCCGTCCGGGGACCCGGGACGATAGCGGATTCATAAAGGCAGCGAGCACTTGTACCGGAAAGATTTACGGAGCCAAGCTTCCCTCCATCCGCCAGGCGGTTCCAGAAACGCAGGAGATTGGAATCCTCTGCCAAGGCGGGGTCAGGCGTTGAAGAGCGAGTTGAGATCCTCGATGAGCTTGTCCAGCGGCACCCCGTAGCCCTCGGCGACCTGTGCCACGGTCTCCTCCTCGGAGATTGCACAATGAGAGCAGCCGCCGAGGTGATAGGAAGCGAACACCCATCGGGCGTTCGGGTGCGTGGACATTGCCTGCCCTACGGTCATATCGGCACTGAAGCGCTGCTCTGCCGTAGCTGGTCCCGTTGCGCTATCCATTTCAGACATGATCTGATCTCCTGACGTCCACGCCGGCAGAGGTGCCGGCATCGAGTGCAACATTTCTACCTCAAAAACCGTTCCTGACCAACACATGACTTCCAACACCCAGGAAACACAAGAGCAGATGATCCGAGTACGTCTTCTGCTGTTCGCCGTCCTCAGGGATATCGCTGGAAGCGGCGAAACGGACCTCGTCCTCCGCATCGGGAGCACGGCAGGCGACGTGTGGCAGCTGCTGCGCGAACGATATCCCGAGCTCGAAGGGTATGGCGCTCCTCCGATGACCGCCATCAACATGGAATATGTTCCTCCGGACACTCTACTGCGGGAGGGCGACGAGCTCGCGTTCATCCCTCCAGTCTCGGGGGGATGAGCATGAATGAATTTCTGACCGACGAGAAAATCGACACAGCGGCCCTCGAGGCCAGCGTCATGAGACCTTCGGACGGCGCCCTCGCCATATTCTCCGGACTCGTGAGAAACCATCATGCAGGACTCGATGTCGAGTCGATCCTCTATGAAGCGTACCGCCCGATGGCCGAGAGCGAGATCGGAAAGATCGTCACAGCCGTCGGAGAGCGGTATCCCGATGTGCGGATTGCAGTGAAGCACCGTCTCGGACTCCTGAGGGTCGGCGAGGCATCTATAGTAATCGCCTGCTCCTCGCCGCATCGGGCTGACGCATTTGCGGCCTGCCGCGAGATGATCGACCGGATCAAAGAGACTGTGCCGATCTGGAAGAAAGAGCGGACTACACAGGGAGAGACGTGGATCGGCTGGCAGGGGTAATCATTTCCCCTCTCCCCGCGGGAGAGGGGTCAGGGGTGAGAGCGCCTCAAAGCAACCCGAATGTCGTTTGAAAGAAAATGAAAACAACCGACGTGACAGACGCGCAACTCCCCCGCGGTGCGGGTTCCTCCGCCGATGATGTCACTCCGGTTCCAGCTGCCAGCACGATCGTGCTTCGTGGTGATCCGTTCGAGGTTCTCCTCATTCGAAGGAGCGAGAAAAGCCGTTTTGCCCCGGGAGCCTGGGTGTTTCCAGGAGGTGCGGTCGAGGACGACGACCGAGCCTCGACCATTGCTGAGCGCGACGAGACTATGGCGCTCCGGATCTGTGCTGTGCGCGAGCTGTTCGAGGAGACAGGAATTCTGCCTGGACGGAACGCTGAAGATCTTCGCCGCTTCCGAAGGGAGTTGCTGGGAGGACGGACGAAGTTCGAGGATCTCTACCCTGATGGCTGGCCTGTATTCGACGAGTTGGTATGGACCGCGCGATGGATCACACCTGTCGGAGTTCCAAAGCGGTTCGACACATGGTTCTTTCTTCTGAGCGTCGATGAAGGCACGCTCGCCGAGTCCGAAAACTCCGAGTGCGTGGAGACTCTATGGATACGACCGGAGGAAGCGCTCCGGCGGGAGCGCGCGGGAGAGTTGTCACTTCTGTTCCCTACGATCAAGAATCTCGAGGCTATCGCGACGGCCGCTTCATCCTCGGCGCTGCTCGACTCCCGGCGTCACGCACAGATCCGCACCGTAAAACCAGTCCTCATCGTCGAGGGCAACAGGAAGAGGATCGTGCTTCCGGAGGGCGAGGTGTGAACGTCCATCAGCTGCGTGCGCCAAATCCCGGCCCATTCACGCTGGACGGAACAAACAGCTATCTGATCGGAAGGGTCGTGATCGATCCGGGTCCTGCGATCGACGAGCATGTGCAGCGGATACTGAACAAGGCGCCTGACCTCGAGGCAATTCTGATCACGCATCGCCATGGGGATCATGCTCCCGCCGCACGAAGCCTGCGCGAGAGGAGCGCTGCGAGGGTGTACGCGCCGCAGGGGGCGCTCGACGATTCGGTGGTGGATGTCCGGCTCGAGGATGGGATGATGGTCGAACTCGATTCGTTCCGGATCGAAGCGATCGCCACACCAGGACACACGGCGGAGCACTTCTGTTTTCTCTCTGCCGAAGGGGACCTTTTTACAGGCGATATGGTGCTCGGCGCCGGAACGAGCGCCATCTTTCCGCCGGACGGCGACATGGGTGACTATGTCGCGTCGCTTCGGAAACTCATCGAGCGAAAGCCGTCACGCATTCATCCCGGACACGGGCCGGTGCGCGACGACGCCAGGGAACTGCTCGAGCAGTACCTCTCGCACCGCGAGATGCGCGACGCACAGATTGCCTCAGTTCTCGAAAACGAAGCTCTTTCGATTCCTTCGCTTCGCGCAAAGATCTATCCGGATCTGGGACCGGGACTCGAGGGCGCTGCGGACGCCCAGCTGCTGGCTCATCTGCTGTATCTGATCGAGCGGGGCATGGTGATCGAGGAGCAGGGCCGGTACTGGAGAGTCATGCCGCAATGACAAAGTGGCCGAACACTGCATGTTCGGCCCTGGGTCTGCGAATCAAATGAATCTCTTGCGTGCGCTGAGGGCCGAACGTACAACGCTCTGCCACCTGGGAGATGCGCACGCAGTCTCTTCGTACTTACCGCGGGATGACGGCGCGGATGGCCGTCTTGTTCACGAAGAACGTTCCCGTCGTCTCGTCGAGTCGGAGAAACATCGCAGGGTGATTCAGCACGTCCGAGAGCCTCGTCTGTTCGGCCACCCTGCCGATGGAGACATAGCCTTCGAGACGCGAACCGTCGTGAATCTCGACGATCGTCGCGCTTCGCACCAGCGTGATCTCCTTCTCTTCGGCCAGTGAACCAACGGGAAGGCGCATCCAGAGAATGTGCTGCTTGTTGATGATGCGCGGCACTCCGGACGAAGACATCGGGAAGAAGGCCCTGGGGCTGTTGAGGTACTCCTCGACCGAACTGGCCGTGGCCCGCTTATCAGGTCCACCGATCAGATAAATGGTGTGGTTCGCCGGTTCGCTGCCGGAAAGAATGAGCTCGACTTCGAGCTCGAGCACGGGTACCCGAAGGCTCATCAGCAGGGAGTTTGACCCTTCGACCCCGCAGATTCAAGCCGAGGCCTCAGATGGCCACGGAAGTTGAGGCGGAATTGAGAATGAACAAGGCAGAATTCACATGGTAGGGCTTCTGCACTCTGAATTCTGAATTTTAAATCTCCGTTCACCCCTTCCCATACAATACCGCTCCACTCAGTTTCGAAAGGACATCGCTTGAATCACAAGGATCTCATCTCCATCCATCACTACTCGGCGGATGACGTGGCCGAGATCTTCGCCCTGGCGAAGGAAATGAAAGCGGACCCGGGGCGCTTTCACGACGCGCTTCGCGGCAAAACCCTCGGCATGATCTTCGAGAAGTCTTCGACCCGGACACGCGTTTCCTTCGAGGTGGGCATGTTCCAGCTCGGCGGTCACGCACTGTTCCTGTCTTCCCGTGACATCCAGCTCGGCAGGGGTGAGACCATCTATGACACGGCCAGGGTGCTGTCCCGTTACCTCGACGGAATCATGGCCCGGACCTTCGCCCACAAAACCGTCACCGAACTTGCACAGTACGCTTCCGTGCCTGTAATCAATGGCTTGACCGACCTGTTGCATCCCTGTCAGGGACTGACCGACTACTTCACCGCATGGGAGAAGTTCGGCGGCGAGCTGAAGGGTCGGAAGATCGCCTGGATCGGCGATGGAAACAACATGGCACATTCGCTGATGTTCGGTGCGTCGAAGGTCGGGATGAACATCAGTGTCGCTACGCCATCAGGATATGGACCGGACGAAGAGGTCCTTGCGATGGCCCAGGCCGATGCGGACATGGCAGGCACGAGGATCGAAGTGACAAATTCGATCGAGGATGCAGCTCGCGACGCTGACATCGTCGAGACGGACGTCTGGGCTTCGATGGGTCAGGAAGAGGAAGCTGCGAAACGACAGAAGGACTTCGAAGGATGGCAGGTGACTCCGAAGGTGATGTCCCTGGCAAAGAAGGAAGCGATTTTCATGCATTGCCTTCCTGCGCACCGTGGCGAAGAAGTTGCTGCAGAGGTGGTCGACTCTCCGCAGTCCGTCATCTACGACGAGGCGGAGAACCGGCTGCATGTGCAGAAGGCCGTGATGTATCTGTTGATGAAAGATCGCAAGCGGGGAGAGTGAACTGGCTATGCCGACGCTCGAACAGATGACGCCTGCACCCGCCGGAAAGCGTGGTCCTCTCGTCATCGCTGTGCTCGCAATCATCTTTCTGACGCTTCTCGTGCTGCTCATCCGCTACTCGAGCAGAGAAAGGCGCGAGCCGCCTCGCGAGACGGTTCAATTCGTCGTAATCCCGGAAACGTTGCGAATCCGGAGCGAGGCGAGCGCGAAGGCGGATGTGATGACGACTTCAAAGCGGGGTGACCGGCTGACTCTGGTCGAGGACGCCGGCGCCTGGGTTCGCGTAGAACTCGCTGACGGCATGGTCGGGTGGGCTGAGCGCAGCGCTCTGGAGGGAGCGGCACAGCACGAACAGCGACTCCAGCGTACCGCTGCCATCCGCGGAATGCCGGCGCTCGAAGGAGTCGTCGAGACGACCACGACTCTCTACGCAGGGCCCGGAATCTTCTACCCCCTGGTGGGCGAGATCAAGGCCGGAACCGATGTGAGAGTGTTCACGCGGGATCACGACTTCTTCGCGATCGACTTCCGGGGCGATGTTGCCTACGCGGATGTCGACGCCATCGATGTGTCCGCGGCTGGGGGTGCGCAGTTCGACGTCGCTTCCGCGCCGTCTTTGCCCGACAATTTGCCTGAACCGGGCGGACCCGATTTTTCGCCGATCCCCGAGCCGCAGATCACAGAACCCGAACCCACACCCACGCCCGTCCGAATCGCGGACGAGCGCCCGTCCACTCCCCCCGGTTTGCAACGCGGGGACATCTACGCTGTCGTCCCGCCCGGGGGAACCAATCCTCAAGTGAGGAATCAGGAAAGGCCGCGTTACCCGCTCATGGCGAGGAGAGCCGGCGTGGAAGGACGGGTCGTTCTCCGAGGCGTCGTCCGTAAGAACGGCCGGATCGACGACATCCAGATCCTTCGGGACCTGCCCTACGGTCTCGGTGACGCCGCGCGCGAGGCCGTGCGCCAATGGCGGTTCCGCCCAGCTACGTATCAGGGCGAGCCGATCGATGTCTACTACACCGTGACGGTGAACTTCCGCCTGACGGACAATTGAGATACGGGTGTCTCGCCGGCTCGGGATGATGCTAGTGGAATGACTCCTGCCGAGCAGCCGTTCGCCTCGTCATTCGCCATTCGTCATTCGTCATTCGTCACTCGTCACTCGTCATTCGTCATTCGTCATTCGTCATTCGTCATTCGTCATGTCTGCCCGCCTTCGCTTCCCATCGACATCCGGAGACCTGATCGGCGCCCATCTTTCCACCAGAGGCGGTCTTTCCACTGTCTTTCTCCATGAGGATGCGGCCGGGCGGATCCTTGCGGGCCTTCAGGACTTCGACGCGCGCGTGATCCGTATCGTCGAGCTGCATGATGGTGGTGTGCGGCGGCGTCCTGCACGACCGCGGGTGGACTGACTCCTCAGTAGCGGCGGATTCCGATCCGCCGCTCTTCGGTATCGTCCGGCACTTGCGCGTTCTGGAGCGATAACGCATTGAAAGGTTAAGCGGCAAAGTTAGGCGTGTCATCCTGAGCGAAGCGAAGGATCCCCCCAGGACTCGCTATGTTGCAAGCAATCAGGGGATCCTTCGCTTCGCTCAGGATGACACCTCTCTTGCGATGACCCCAGGCCTCGTACATCCTTACTATGCGGAAGAGGCAGGGCCTCGGAAGGCCCTGCCACATGGCGCAATATCACCTGCCCATTGTCTGAAGGAGAAGTCTCCGGAACTGAGACTGCTCGAGGGCGCGCTTGAATACCGTGGTCGTCGGCGGGAAGAAGCCCGCGACGAAGACTGCGTCGCCGCTGATGTTGTCGACGATCGATGCGTACGGTGTGACGGCACCCGATCCGGCGGTGATCCGCATGCGTACCGAAGCGGCATCGAAAGTCGTGACCGTGCCGATCGTGGCCGCACCGAACTGGACATGCACGAACCTGTTCGCCGGGATATTGAACGTACGGGTGCCGCCTGAGGTTCCATCGGCGAGCCGCAGCTCCGCGGTGATCGTCATGCCGGCGTCGCCCGAGGCTGCCAGGAATCCGATGTTCGTGCGGAACGAGCCATTCGTCACCACGCCGGGAAGGTAGGCCACCGCCATGGAGACATCGGTCTCACCGATCGTGTTTTCGATGAATCCCTGGACCGGGGGAACGGTCTGCCCGAAGCTGCCGCCACCTGCTCCGACCGTGAAGGTCCGGCTGGTGACGGCAAACGGCACGTTGCCGCTGAGAGCCAGACTGCCTACCAGGCCCGCACTCTTACCCTGAAAGCCATTCATGACGTCCCTGACGATCCGCGTCTCTCCTGCTGCGAGTGTTACGGAACCATTCGGAAGCGCAGTGCTCTCCAGGTTGAACACGTTCTGACTCGCCCCTTCACCGGTTTCGATGAAGAGAAACTCGACCGTCAGTGACGAGTTGTGAAAGTTGTGAATCGACACGTCGGTCACCCAGGAAGTCCCGAAGGCTCCGGGGGCTCGGATGGCGACGGGAATGACATAAAAGTCGGAAAGATGAGCCGCCCAGGATGGTGCGGCAAACGTCGCGACGAACGCGAACGATAGTAGTAGTTTTCTCATGCAGCCTCCGGTCGATGCATCGCCTGTCTAGTTGCGGGTTGAGTCATCGAGAACACCGGTCGCTCTCGGCTGGTGGGCGGCAGCAAAGAA
Source organism: Thermoanaerobaculia bacterium (assembly GCA_041748075.1). Classification (GTDB taxonomy): domain Bacteria; phylum Acidobacteriota; class Thermoanaerobaculia; order Gp7-AA8; family Gp7-AA8; genus JBGSYJ01. The sequence goes on along the minus strand of JBGTDX010000036.1, from coordinate 245,932 downwards.
CGGAAACGTGTTGGTGAATGGAACTTCGTTGGCGTTGACGTTGTCGCCCAGAGCGCTCTGATTCGCTACGAAAAAGAGAATAATATCGATCACATCATCCTGCAGACGCCGTCCATTCGGGAAACCTGCACCACTGTTGTTGCCGCCGCCGGGACCGGTGTTGGCAATCGCCGTGTCGAGAACGAGGATGTCACCGGTCGCCACTGCAAGTCCGGCAAGAATTCCGATGTTTGTCTGATTTGTCCCGAGCGAAGTCAGGGTGGCGACCACGTCGTTTGCAAAAGCTCCTGAAGCGACCTCGCCAGGCGAGGCGCGGTTGTACTCGCGCTTCCGGGCAAAGGGGATCAAGGCTACGTTGATCGCCGGGAGACCCTGGCGATCCATGGTGACCCAGCGGCCGCTTCCCACGGTTCGACCGCTCGTATTCACCACCTGGAGGACGCGGCGCTGCGCACTCTGCGTCGCACCGATCTTCGTGCCGTTGGTTCCAAGCAGATTCGCACGGGGAATACTCATCCCGATCGCCAGAACGTTGTAGCCGGCAAACGTATCGCGTCCGCGCTGGAACAGAGCGGCGTTCGGAGCGCCCGCACGCACCGAGGCGAGGAATGCACTGAACGCCGGGATGTCAAAGAAAAACGGATCGTCCACCAGACCGGCAAAGAAAATGATTCCGCTCGCGGCGTCGGTCGTGAGGACCGGAGAAGGTGCCGTCGCTGCGGTGTTGCTCGGCTGAGTGGTCGGCGCCGTGAACGTCCGCCCGTCCGGAAGCCGGATCGTCGCCGTCTGCGGCGCCGTCGCCCCCGTCTTCGGCCCGAACGTCACGGTGTAACTCTGGTCAATCACCGCGTCGCCGGTGTTCTCGAAGTCCAGCACATATCGTACGTCCTCGCTGAACACCCCGAAGTTCACGTTCTCGCCTGGAACGATGAATCCGGCGAAAGTCATCAGAACGATGACTCTCGTGTTGTCATTCGGATCGAGGAACAGAAAGCCGTCTGCCAGATCGGTGCTTCGATCCTCGGCGTTGTTGATCGCATCGGCGTGATCCGATGCGGCCATGGGGATGGATAAAGCGAGTAAAAGAATGCTTAGGATAGAGATCCGACGGAGAAGGGGGGAACGCATAGAGATGTCTCCTTTTCGATGTGCCGCCTTCAGAGGCTGCGGCTAGCCTTTAAATCGGTGAGTTCGAGGACTGCGAGTGGATAATCTACGGCAGTCGAAGCGAATTGACCGCTCGAAAATGGAAAGTCGTGTTTCCGTCGTCAAATATTTTGGGGAAACGGATGAGCCTGCCAGGCGGCCCGATCAGCGGTCGTTCATCCGGAGCTCGAGACCCCTCATCAGGAACCAGGGCTCACGCCGCCCGAACTTCGTGGCGAGCGCAACGCCGACGCCGAACAGCGAGGCGGCGATCCAGACGAGATTGCCGACGAGCGGAATCATCCGAACCAGCCCGAGCACCAGGAGACCCACGAGCACCAGCCCCATGTCGCCACGAACCCAGCGACGCTTCTGCAACGCGTCCCGCGTGCGTGGGGCAGCGATGATGCTGCCGACGGCGTGAAAGACGACGATCATCCCGTAAATCTTCGTCATCAGTGCGAATACCGCGAGCGCTGCGAGGAGCGGCAGCCCGATCACGAAGGAAAGCAGATATGCGAAGACGAGCGCTGTCAGGAGAAAACTGGTGAAGGCGACGAGTCCCAGACCGAATGCGTGAAACGGCGCAATGCGCAGCTCGATCGATGAAGCGCGCAGTTCCCTTCCACTCGTCATCGAAAGGATCACTGCCGCTACGAGCCAGACGACCAGAAACGACAGTTTCAACGCGTAGCCGATGGGACTGCGGGGATCGTTCATTCTGGCGAGGGAGACTCCTGCCTGCTCCGCCAGACCGGGATGGCTCGGGGCGCCCGCGCCACTCACCGTTCCGCCATACGTCACGATTTCTCCGGTGACGCGTGCCTGCGGTCCGAGCTCGACGTTGCCTCCGAAAACAAGCAGATCTCCATCGATGCGACCGTCGACTTTCACGGAACCGAAGACGACCTGGACATCGCCAGTCACGTCCTGGGCGATGACCACATCTTCTCCAAAGCTGATGATGCCGCGATCCGCGACCGCGCGTCCATCTGTGTCGGCGTTCGACGCGAATGTCGGAAGAACGATCGCGCCGCTGAGTACCAGCACGGACATCGCGAGCAGTGGAAGCAGCGTTCTAGCGACCCGAAGCATCGATCCCTCTGGGCGCGCGGCGCAGGAGCCACACGAAGATGACGTTGATGAAGGTAAATCCAGCCAGGATGAACAGGTGCACGCGAAGTGGAGCCGCGCGAAGGCCGTCGCCGACCACCGAGGCGATCTCGAGCAGCTCGAGACGGGGCAACTGGCTCACGAGCGCCGCGCGGAAGCCGTCCGCCGGCGAGATGCCCGAAAGCAGAAAGAGAATCACGGCGAGAAAGACCAGGGCCAGTGCACCCAGAACCGCAAGGGGCCACGCCCGCTCGCTGGCACCCTCCCACGACGCAACAGGAAGAGTCCGGCTGTCCAGCGGCTCGAGAGACGGACCGCCCGGAAGCATCGCACGGGATGCGAACTCGCGATCGAACTCTGTGATCTCCTCGAGAATCCCGGCACAGGCCACGCAGCGTTCCGGATGCGTGCTGAAGGCTTCGGGATCTCCCCGGAACTGCCGGCAGGTGGAATCGGTCATAGAGGCTCCACGAAATTACCGAGCGCATCCTTGAGCATGTTTCGCGCCCGGAAGAGCTTGTTCTTCACAGTGCCGAGCGGAAGCTGCTTCATATCGGCAATCTCGTCATAGGACAGCTCGGCAAAATGGCGCAGCTGAATCAGTTCGCGATACTCGACCGGCAGCTGATCGACGGCATGGTCGATTGCCGAAGAGAGCTGTTTGTTTTTCAGATCCCGGTAAGGGCTTACTCCGACATCTGCGAATTCCCGCTCCTTTCCTCCCTGCCCTTCATCATCGTCATTGCGGGTGAGAGAGACTTCCGAAACACCCTTCTTCCGCAGGGCATCGATGGCGCTGTTCTGTGCGATCCGGAAAATCCAGGTCGAGAACTGGTACTTCGGGTCGTAACGATCCAGCGCCAGATACACCTTGACGAAAACCTCCTGCGCGAGGTCGTGAGCATCCTCATAGCGATGCGTGATCCGGTACACGTAGTTGACGATCCGCTTTTCGTAGCGTCGCATCAGCTGTGCAAACAGATCGCTGTCTCCCTGAAGAATCGCCGCAACCAGCGCGCGATCATCCAGATGCTCGGTCCCTGCCATTCTTTCTTACGGTACCATCCGCCCAAGGTTTCCATGGGATGATAACCATAGCTGAGCTCCGCAGGGAGTTTCGGGCAAAGGCCGCCGACCTCCGGCTCGACCCGAGGGACGTGGATCTGCTGCTGGCGGACTGTCTGGACCAGCCACAGTCCTGGCTCCTGGCCCACGGCGAAGAGGACATTGATCCCCACGCCGTCCGCTGCTTCAGGGACCGTATCAAACGCCGATTTGGCGGAGAGCCAATCCAGTACATCCGATCCCGCGCGGAGTTCTACGGCCGGGAGTTCATGGTCGACCCGCGCGTGCTGATTCCCCGGCCGGAGACCGAGCTTCTGGTCGAATCGGTGCTGCTCCGCGCACCCAGGGACGGTCGGATCCTCGATGTCGGGACAGGCAGCGGATGCATCGCGATCACGCTGAAACTCGAGCGGCACGATCTCCGGGTCACGGGAACCGACCTATCCATCGAAGCGATCTCCGTGGCGCGTTCCAATGCGACGGCACTCGGTGCCCCGGTCACGTTCGCGTGCTCGGATCTGCTGGCGGGCATCAACGGTCCATTCGACGTCGTCGTGTCGAACCCCCCTTACGTCCCCTCGATTGATCTTTCATCTCTCCAGACTGAAGTTCGGGATCATGAGCCGCAGCTCGCTCTCACATCCGGGCCGGACGGCCTGCTTGCGATACAGATTCTGCTTTCTTCGGGCTCTCGGTCTCTTTCCAGCGAAGGCCTTCTTGCCTTCGAAATCGGATTCGGCCAGACGGAGCGCGTCATTCGCCTTGCCAGGGATTTCGGATGGTCCGAACATGGCATCTTCAAAGACCTCGCCGGAATCGACCGTGTGGTCATCCTTACCGGCACAGACTGTTTCGATCGGAGGTCTCCATGACAGCATCGAACGAGCGCTGCCTTTTCTGTCGCATTGCGAACCGGGAAATCCCCGCGAGCATGGCCTACGAAGACGATGACGTTCTCGCCTTTCACGACATCAATCCTCAGGCTCCCACACACATTCTCGTGATTCCGCGGCGGCACATCCCGAGCCTCGATGAGATGAAGCCCGGCGATATGGAGGCCGTTGGCCGGACGATTCACCGGGCAACCGAGATTGCACGGGACCAGCAGATCAGCGACGAGGGTTACCGTCTCGTCATCAACCAGGGGGAAGCTGCCGGACAGACCGTCTTTCACATCCATGTCCATCTTATCGGTGGGCGAAACCTGAAGTGGCCCCCGGGATGATTTTGGGAATGCGGGCGTCCATGCCCGACTTTAATGACGCATGAAGTCTCTGGTGGTACTACTACTTGCGCTCGCTCTTCAGGCTCCAATGTCTGCTCAACAAAACAGCTCTGGCAACCCGGCCAACCTCTACTCCGAAGCGCTCACGGCCTATCTGGCTTTTCCAATGGCTGCTCAGACTCGCTCGCCCGGCCAGCCACACCCAACGGAAGCCCTCAGGCGCGCTTCGTCTCTGTATGATCGCGGCGCTGCTGCCTTACAGGGAGGTCGTCCCGCCGAGGCCGAATCGCTGTTTCGGCAGGCCATTGCTGGGAACCCGACGAATCTCGACTATCACCTTGCGTTGGCGGAGGCCCTCGTGGCGCAGAAACGGCTCAGCGAGGCGGAGGCTGTGCTCGTAGCGATCAGGCCTCCGGCGAGAGGATCACGGAGAGTCGAGCTTCTGCTCGCGCAGATCCGTCTCTGGCAAGGCCGCCTTCACGAAGCCGCCGCAGACTTCCGGGGCATCATCGCGCTCGCTCCGGAAGACGAGGCGGCGAGAGAGGGACTCGCAACCGCTCTCTATTGGTCCGGTGACTGGCCCGCGGCGGCGCGGGAGTACCGGCACTTGCTTGCACTTCGGCCCGATCATGCGGCTGCCCGGGCGGCGCTCCTGGAGATCGAGCGCACCGCGGCAGCGATCGCCGAAGCGGGTGTGTCTCTGGCTCGTGACGATCAGCCTTACCGTCGCGCGCGTGGACACCTGTCGTTTACTCCTGCCGCCAAATCGCTCACGCGCTGGCGCGTGGACGCCGGGTCGTATTTCCTCGACGCGACGGATCGCGACGTCTCGGCGACGGCACCGTTCGCTGCCCTTCACGTGGCGAGATCGTTTCCGCGAGCCCGACTCAGTGCCGAGGTGTGGGCGCGAGGAGTGAAGTTTCCCGATGGGGAGACGAAACTCCTCGGAGGCGGTGCGATTCGCCGCCCCCTGTCTCCGCATTCGCGTCTTTCTCTGACGGTCGACCAGCAGGAACTTCTGTACACGACGACCTCGCTGTTGACCCACCCTTCCGTCACCACGGTCGCTCTGCGCTGGGACCTCGAGCAACCCTCGGGCTGGTACGCCGCTGCGTATGCCGAGGGACGCCGGTATTTTGATGACAACAGCGGCGTTGCAGCGGGTGCCTTTGCGGCCGCCCCCGTGATGCGCACCCCTTCGTTGACGCTGTGGCTGGGCGGCGGAGCCTCCTATCGAGATACTTCCGAGACACGATTCCGTCTTGAATCGATGAGTAGCAACCCGCTTCCCGGCGGTGGTTTCACCTACCAGTACGAGGGCATCTACGATTCTTACTGGACGCCGATCGAGACTGCAGAAGCGCGCGGCGCCTTGGCCTTCCGTTGGGCGATCTCCGAGCGAATCGGCCTCCGGCTGTATGCCGATGGCGGTTTTGGCCGTGAGGTGGCGATCGGATTCGGCCCCGACCAGGGCTCCGATCCTGTGCCGCTCCCCGGTTCCGGTCCGTTCGAGCGTACCTACAACCCCTGGCGCGTCGGCTTCGAGATGACTAGCGCGGTGACCGACTCCAGCTCCATTACAATCAGCTACGAGCACTTCGTGACGGCGTTCTACACGTCCGACGAGGCAGCGATCCGCCTCTCGAAGCGATTCTGAATCACTCATTACGAAACGCGCCGTCGGAGCTCAGTCTCCGCACGAGCGTGAGAATTTCCTGATTCCGATCAATCGACCAGTCGATCACCGAGCCCGGCAACGTCGCGTCTGCCGGATTTCCGTAGAAGACGACGGCCTGCGTATCTGCATACCGGGAGCGCAGCTTGTCGAAGGCATCGGCATACCACTGGACCGGATCCCCTCCATGCGGAGAGCAGCCGATCTCCGCGATCATGATCGGCTTCTCGTGCGTGATTGCGTCACGGTAGAGCGGCTCGTAGAGATACTCGAAGGAATGCCACACCCCTTCGCCGTAGACCCCGTAATTGAATACGCCCGTCCCCACCCAGTCGACGTACTCCCCACCCGGGTAGAGTTGATTGCCCAGAGTCTTCTGCGGCGACCAGACCCAGACGACATTGCGGGCACCCTCCTGCTGGAAGATAGTCCGGACGTGCCGCCAGGCATCGATGAAATCCGCTGGCGAGTTTCCGGCCTGCTGCGACCAGGGGTATTGCGGATTGTCCATCTCGTGCGCGAAGCGAAGGAAGAAGGGCTTGCCGAAGATCACTGCCTCGCGCGCCCATGTGCGTACGTAGGCGTCATAGCGTCCTTCCGCGATCTCCCGCAGTCGCGTCAGCCGTCCGGTCTCTGCGCGGCCCGCGTTCTGCCGGAACTCACTCGTCCACGGCTCCCAGGTGATCATTCCCATCGAGTGACGATCGTCGACCGCTCGCATCAACGCCAGCGGGAACTCATCCTCTGGACGGTCGCCCCAGGTCTGATAGATCGCGATGATGTCGAATGATTTGTCGATCCTCGCTTCGATTTCGGCAACGCGGCCGATCACGTACGGCGCCTCCGGCTGATAGATTCCGAGCAGCAGCCCCTTTCCTTCGTGCGCGAGACCGATCCTCATCTCGAGTTGGGCGAGTCGCACACGGAGCAACGACAGCCCCTGCGTGAAGATGCGCTCGAACAGCGGGTACGTAGCGATCAGAGCCGCGATCACCAGCAGAGGGACCGCCGTGACGATGATCCTGCGCCCGTTCATTGCCTCACTCCGCTGCGCCGCCAGTCGCTGATGGCAGCCAGGACGGTAGGAAGCATCAGGAAACAGTTCACGACGGCGAACACGATCATCAGCCGGGTGCCGTCGAAGTTTCGCAGGGGCGAGTTCAGCGCCCAGATGATGCCCGCAATCGAGAATCCGATGATCGCCAGATGAGGAGTCACGAGATGCAGAAAGTTCCCGGCCTGCCGGCTCTTGGCGGTCGGCAGGTAGGGCACTGCCACCCCCACGATGGCGTAGAAGAGGGCGAGCACGTATACGGGCCAAGTCCCCAGCTTGAGCAGCATTCCGCGCAACTGGAAGCCGCGTTCCGACCGATCGCGCATCCAGCGCTGCGAGATCGCGTGGATCAGCAGGAACAGCAGCACGAACGGGATCAACCGGAGAACGTAGCCGCGGATCGGCATCTCGACGGCCCACATCCCGGTGAAGAGAAAGATGATCGGGAGAAGCAGGTTGATGGCGATGGCGAGGCCGATCAGGTAGTAGGTGCTGGCGATCAGGTAACGGAAGCGCTCCCACCCGGGGATCCTGAAAAACAGGCGCGGCATCATGCGGAACAGAACCTGGAACATGCCGGTCGACCACTTGAGCTGCTGTTTGAAATACGACCGGATATCCTCCGGCACCAGGCCGCGCGCGAGAATCTGCGGGACGTAGACGGATTTCCAGCCTGCAGCATGGAGGCGGATCGAGGTGACGAAGTCCTCTACGAGATGTACCGCGTGACCGCCGATCGACTCAAGAGCCCTGCGACGGAACGTGCAGTTCGCACCGATCGCCAGCGGGCCGCCGAGCCGGTTCATCCCCATCATGATTGGCCCATAGAAACCATACGTCTGTTCGGCGGACGCTCGGGCGACGAACGAGGCGGGTTGGTTGTGATACGCCTGAACGACCTGAACGAATCCGACATCAGGATCGGAGAAATGGTCGACGACTTCGTCGAGAAAGCCGGGATCGGCGACGTGGTCGGGGTCGATGACGAGGACGATCTCGCCGGAAGTCCGGCCGAGGGCGTGATTGACCTTCCCGGCTTTCGCGCCCCCGACGTCTGAGCAGTCGATTCGCTCGATGCCCAGCTCTCCGGCCAGTGACCTGAGCCGCGGGTCTCCGCTGCCGTCGAGCAGATAGGTTCGATGGGGATAGCGGATCCTAACGAGTGCGGGAAGCGACTGCTCGAACATCTCGTAGGGCTCGCCTGGTGCCGCTGTCGTGAAGACGTCGACGCTGAATTCCCTCTCGCGGGGCGGGCGTTTCGGCACCTTGATCAGCGAGAAGTAAGTCCAGTAGATGCATGACTCGGCGAGAAACCAGAAAGTGGCGAACGTCAGAGGAATGTAGATGAGAAGGTTCTTTCGGTGTTCGAGGCTGAGCCACCAGATCGCGAAATAGAGGACGCTCTGGAATGCTGCGAAGGCGAGGACGCCGATGATCAGACGCTCGGCGACGCTGATCCGCTCGCGTGGTGTGACGCCTGCGCCGTCGTGGCGCTCCTGTCGAAGCGCGTGAAGGTGGCCGGCCATTAGAGCTTCACTTCACCCACATCAACTGCAGAAGCCTGGCCTTCGCCCCAGGATGTTCGGGAGCGACGCGCAATGCTTCCTCGTAGGTCGCTTTGGCTTTCGGATACTCCCGTTGCCATTCGTAGACTTCTGCCCGACCGAGCAGAGCCTCGACATTGCGTGGATGGGCGGTGAGCGCCTCCTCGTACCGATTCAGCGCGCGGTCGAGATCGCCCTTCCAGGCGAGGACACGAGCACTTCTCGCCAGAGCATCGCCCCTGCTGCGGGGGTTGCGCGTCGCCGCGGCAGCAGCCTCGTATTCGGCGACCGCTTCATCGAACCGCTTCTGCCATGAGAGAACGTCCCCGAGACCGAGACGCGCCTCGAAGTGACGCGGGTCGCGCGCCAGCACCTTCCTGTACTCCTCGGCCGCCCTCTCGAAGTCTTTCGACCACGCGAGCGCCAGCGCGTAGCCTGCCCGGAAGTTGTTGTCGGCGGGCTTCTGTTCGACAACCTGCTCGTAGAGCGATACTGCCTCTTCGAGCTCGCGGTTGAGCGTAAGCGCGGAAGCGAGGTAAGCGGGGATCTCGACGTCGTCGGGGTACTGGTCTCGCGCCTCGCGAAGGATGCGGATCGCCGGCTGCAGTTCCCACAGCCGCGTGTGTGCGTAAGCCCGCTTTTTGAGCACTTCGCGGCTCGGCGGAAGCTTGTAGTACGCGTCACGCGCCTCGCGCCACTCAGCGCTGTCGAGAAGTTGATCCGCGCGCGCTGATTCAGGCGAGGGTGGATCGCTCTTCGACGGGAGCGGAGACTCCGTCCTCCCGGCAGCCGTTGTCGACGCCGGAACTGGCTGCTCGGTTTTGTCGGCACATCCTGACACCAGGCCGCTGCACGTTGCGATCGCGATCACGATTGCGCGAGGGATCTGTGTCGGTACCATTCGATTGCCTTTCCAAGCCCTTCTTCGAGCGTGGTCCGTGGGGTCCATTGAAGAACACGCCGTGCTTTCTCATTCGTTCCGACGAGCCGCCAGACCTCGTTGTCACGATAAGGCAGCGCGCCGGGGAGGAGCTTTCCCTCTCCGATCATGTTCCGCGCCATCTCGGCGACGTGCCGGATCGACTGCTCCTGTCCCGAGCATAGATTGAATGCCTCACCGATGGCGCCGTCACTCGACGCGGCGGCCAGCAGTCCATCTATAAGGTCTTCCACGAAGATGAAGTCTCGTGTCTGCTCGCCCATCGTCATTCTGAATTCACGTCCTGCCGTGAGGGTGTCGATGAGGTTCGGCAACATCATCGCCGTTGACTGCCCCGGGCCATAAACGATGAAGGGACGAACCACGGCGACAGGGAGCTCGTAAAGATCGGCGTATGTGAGCGCGAGCTGGCTCGAGGCCGCTTTCGAGAGGGAGTACGGCGAGATCGGGCGGAGCGGCTGCTCTTCCGTGATCGGAAGCGTCTCGCTCCGTCCGTATTCTTCGCCGGAGCCGAGAACGACGATCCGCTCCACCGCCGGCTTGCGCTCTGCGAGCGCGGCTAGCAGCAAATGGGTCCCCATGACGTTCTCACGCAGCGCCAGCTCGGAGAATGCGAGCGAGCGGTCCGCGCCGATGCGGGCGGCGAGGTGGAATACCACGTCCGGCTGTGACGCCTGTACAGCCGCGAAGATCGAAGAACGCTCGGCGAGATCGAGGCGCAGCCAGTCGGCGTGGGAGTCGGAGGTGGCGGATTCCGCCGACGAGCGGCAGGTCGCGTGCACGCGCGCTCCGTCACGTTCGAGCGCTCTGAGCAGGTGCCGGCCGATGAAGCCGGAGCCCCCGGTGACGAGAACACGTTTCCCGGCCAGCGTCTTCGACGTCATTCCTCCGCCCGGGTCCGATCTCCGCCGCGGAGCAAACCCTCGTACCACGCGATCGTGCACGAGAGGCCGTCGCGGAAGCTGTACTTCGGACTCCAGCCGAGGACCTTTCGCGCGCGCGTGCTGTCGAGGTACTGCACGGGGATCTCACTCTCGCGACCTGCTTCGTTCAGGACCGTCGGCTGGATCCGTTTGCCCATCAGATCGCGAATCGTCTCCACGACATCGAGAACGCTGAACGGCCGGTCATTCCCGAAGTTGAATGCGCGTCCGACGACCTCGGGGCGCCCCATGTTTTCGGCAAGCAGGATGTAGGCGTCGGCGATGTCCTCGACATAGACGTAGTCTCGCTGGAGCGATCCGTCACTCCGGATGGTGGGACTCTCATCGTAGAAGAACGAGCGGATCGTGCCGGGAACCAGGCGGTTCCAGTTCAGATCGCCGCCACCGTACATGTTCCCGCATCGCGTGATGCAGACCGGCAGCCCGTAGCTTTGCACGTAGGTGTTGGAGATCAGATCGGCGCACGACTTCGAGACATCGTAGGGATGAATTCCCTGAAGCGGCGTCTCTTCGTTGTAGGGGAGGTGCGTCTGCTCTCCGTAGGCCTTGTCGCTCGAGGCGATCAGGATCGCCTTGACGCAGTCGCCGAGATTGCGAGCGGCTTCCAGAAGACACCACGTTCCCTTGATGTTCGCTTCGAAGGTCGAGAGGGGCGAACGGTGGGCGATTGGCACGATCGTCTGCGCCGCGAGATGGAAGACGAACTCGATCTCGTGTTCGTTCAACGTTCGCAGAAGAAGTTCGTAGTCTTCGACTGCACCGGAGACGGTGACCACGCGCCCTATCGTTCCGGAGGAGACCAGGAGCGACCCCGGCGTCTGATCTCGCACCAGGCATACGACATTCGCCCGCCGCTCGACGAGCCGCGCCGTCAGCCATGAGCCGAGCAGCCCGGTGGCGCCGGTCACGAGCACTTTCTTGTCGCGCCAGAATTCGCTCATGCCGTTCCTCGGCTCCCTGACTCGTCGCCCCAGGTTTTCCACGGCGCCCGGCGGGAATCCCAGATTTCGTTGAGGGCGACGAAGTCTTTGTACGTATCCATGCACTTCCAAAAGCCCTCGTGCGGATAGACCACCAGCTGCCGCTCGGAGACGAGCTGCTTCATCGGACGCTCCTCGAGGACCTCGTCGTCTCCGTGGAGGTAACGGAAAAACTCGCGGTTGAAGATGAAAAATCCGCCGTTGATCCACCCCTGAAGGACCGGCTTTTCGCGGAACTCCACCACCGTGTTGCCTTCAGCGGCGAGCACGCCGAACGTCGTCGGAAGATGAACGCCCGCCATCGTCGCGATCTTGCCTTCCCGACGGTGAAAGTCGAGCTCGCCCTTGATGTCGATGTCGGCGAGGCCGTCGCCGTACGTGGCGAGGAACAGCTCTTCATCGATGTAGCGCTCGATCCGTTTGATGCGGCCCCCCGTCATCGTCTGCTGTCCGGTCCAGGCGAAAGTGATGCGCCACTCCTGCTCGTCGCCGTCGGGGCCGCCATAAAAGACGCGCTCACTTTTCTGGTTCAGTGCGAGCGTGTAATCCCGCGTCCGGCGGTAGTAGTTTTCGAAATAATCGACGATCATCTCGCCGCGGTAACCGAGCGCAAGCACGAAGTCGCGGAAGCCGAACTGCGAGTAGTGCTTCATGATGTGCCAGAGGATCGGCCGTCCTCCGATCTCGACGAGAGGCTTCGGCTTGAACTCGGTCTCTTCGCGGAGGCGGGTTCCGATCCCCCCGCAGAGGATCACGACTTTGTACGGCTGGTGTTCGGGCATTCAAGCTCCCTGATCAAAAGCGGCGAGCGCCACCAGAACGGATGTTCCGAAGGTCAGTCAATCCCGGTCATGCTCAATTAGGAAGGAAAGCTTTGCAATTTCTACGGCAGCTCCTGCTGTTGGCCTTAAGACACCCGGAATCTGAGAAAGATTTACATGGCCCTGGCCCGATACGCGCTGTTTTTCATTTTAACTCTCCTGCTCGCTTCTCCCTCCTTCGCCGCCTCAATCAGCGGTACGGTGACGGCATCGCAATCGGGCAGCCCCCTCGGCGGGATCGTCGTCGCCGCCTATTCGCCGGCAGGAGCTCTCCAGGCCACTGCGACCAGCGACTCGTTCGGCCGATACACGCTCGCCAATCTTCCTGCCGGGCAGACGCGGGTGCTCGCCTACGACCTGGCGGTCACGTATGCCACCAGCTACTACCTGAACGCAGAGTCGTTCGAAACCGCCCAGACGTTCTCGTTGACCGCTTCCCAGGTCGTCACCGGAATCGATTTCTCCATGGTGAGGGGCGGCCGCATCGAAGGGAATGTCGTTGCTGAGGCGACGGGAGTCGCTCTGCCGAACATGACGGTCGCGGCGTATACCCGCAGCGGTCTCCGACGCGAGCAGGTCCGCACGGATGCGGCCGGAAATTTCTCGCTACTGCTCCCTCCTGCGGAGTACATCCTGGCGGCCTGGGACGAACAGTTCGTTTATCTGACCGAGTTCCACGCCAACGTTCCGAAGGCTTCGCTCGCCACGGCGGTCGCGGTCACTTCCGGAGTGACGCTGGGAGGCCATCGCTTCACCCTCGAAGTGGGCGCCAAAGTGTCGGGGACGGCGAAACATTCAGAAACGGGAGGCGCTCTCGTCGGAATCACCATTTCGGCGTATCGGCCTACGGGCGAGTTGCTCGTGCAGACCCGGAGCGGATCCTCGGGAGAATTCACCATGGCGGTTCCTCCCGGCAAGGTCCGTCTCGTCGCTCATGACGATTCCGGCGTTTACGCCGGCAGCTTCTACCGCGAAGCGGAGGCGTTTGTACTCGCGACGGAGTTTGATCTCCTGCGTGGCGCGAGCCTCTCGGGAATCGACTTCCGCCTGGCGAATGGGGGAACCATCGCGGGAAGCGTCACCGATGCGACCACAGGCGCCCGCCTCACAGGAGTGGCCGTCGCCGTCTACAACCTGAGCGGGACGACGCGGAGCGTTGTCCACACGAGCGCCACGGGCGAGTACTCCGTTCTCCTGCCGCCCGGCTCCTACAAGGTTGCCGCATATGACCTTCCCGCTCTTTATGCGCCTCAGTTCTGGTCGAAACGCGCGGTGTTTCAGTACGCCGACACTGCCGTGGTCCTGTCTGAACAGACGACGAGGGTTGACTTCGCGATGTTCGCCTCAGCGCGGCTGAGCGGCACCGTGTCGGACAACGACACAGCAGGTCCGATCGCCGGAGTCACTGTGACCGCATTCGACGCAGCCGGAACCGTCACCGGACGGGCCGTCAGCGATTCACTCGGAGCCTACACGCTCGTGCTTCCGGCAGGGACGTACAAGCTAGTCGCCTCGGACGCAACAGGGCGCTACGCCACCGGCTATGAGAACGGGGCGACCTCGCTCGGGTCTGCACCGTCGCGGACGGTCTCCTCAGGGCAACTGGTGAGCGGGGTCGGCTTTCAGCTGAAGAGGGTCGGACAGACGCGGCGGCGCCCGGCCGTGAGGGCTTCTTCCGGCGGCACTGCGGGCTCTGCTGTCGAAGGCAGCACCGCAGGAGCCGAGCCGCCTTCGGAGTTCGACATTCCGGTCCGTCTGCCGTGATCATCACCGTCCGATATCTTCATTCCACAGGTCGGGACGGGCCGCAATGAACTCCTTCATGAGCCGGATGCAGTCTTCATCCTGACGGATGTCCAGCTTCACGCCACGCGAGCGGAGCAGCGCCTCTTCTCCGAGAAACGTCTGGTTCTCGCCGATGATGACCCGCGGAATCTGATAGAGCAGAATCACACCGCTGCACATCGCGCATGGCGAGAGCGTCGTGTAGAGAGTGGATTCAGCGTAGACCGACGCTGGAAGGCGTCCCGCATTCTCGAGCGCATCCATCTCACCGTGAAGAATCGCGCTTCCCTTCTGCACGCGGCGATTGTGTCCGCGGCCGATGATCGCTCCGCCCGAGACGAGGACGGAGCCGATCGGAATGCCGCCTTCCCGAAGGCCGGCCTCTGCCTCCTCGATTGCCGCAAGCATGAAACGATCATTCATATCGACAGTGTAGCTATTGTTCTAAAGGAAAATCAGCCGCCGTTGTAAGTTAGGGGAGGGAGGACTTCCGGAATGGACCAGGCAACGCAAACAATGATCCGCAATCTCGAGGAATCCACAGGCAAGTCGCTCGATCAGTGGGTAGAGCTGGCCCGGAAAGCGGGCGGCCAGAAGCATGGCGAGATCGTGAAGACGCTCAAGGAGAAGCACGGCCTCACACACGGTTACGCCAACCTCGTGGCGCACACTGCGCTGCAGAGCGCGGCCATCCACTCCGACGACGATGCCCTGATCGAGTCGCAGTACGGAGGAGCCAAGGCGGCGCTGCGTCCGGTGTACGACAGGATTCTCGCTGAGGTGAACAAGTTCGGAAAGGACATCGAGGTCGCCCCAAAAAAGGCGTACGTCAGCCTCCGACGAAAGAAACAGTTCGGTCTCGTTCAGCCCTCCACGGCCACGCGTCTGGACGTAGGTCTCAATCTCAAAGGGGTTCCACCGGGGGGCAGGCTCGAGGCTTCCGGAAGTTTCAACGCGATGTGCAGCCATCGCGTCCGCATTTCTTCCGCCGATGAGATCGACAAGGAACTGGTCAGCTGGTTGAGGGCGGCGTACGAGCAGTCCTGAGCGTGGATCACAGCGTTCCGGCTTATGGACGCGTAGAATTCGTCATCGGTCCATGAAACGAGATCCCGACACGACGATCGGCCGGGGTTCCGGCCGGTTCCCGACCACAAGGCGTTCCGCCGTGCTGGCGGCCACCAGCGAGGACCGCGAAGAGCGCACCCGCGCTCTGGATCTGCTCGTCACTCTCTACTGGCGTCCGGTGTACAGGCATCTCCGCATCCACTGGTCGCGCTCGAACGAAGACGCAAAGGACCTCACACAGGGCTTCTTTGCGTTGGCAATCGAGCGGAACGTTTTCGGCTCGTACGATCCGGCTCGCGGAACGTTCCGGACATTCCTGAGAACCTGCCTGGATCGTTACGTCTCGAATGAAGCGAAAGGAAGCCAGGCGGCTTCTCGGAGTCGACGCGCCATGAGATGGATTTCCGACGAGGCGGTGAGCCGTCTGCGCGAAGTCGCAGATGCGCCGGACTTCTCGGGCACGCGCTACCGGATCGAACGCGAGCTCGGTCGCGGCGGCATGGGCGTCGTCTGGGCCGCAACAGATCTCGATCTTCAGCGCGAGGTAGCTGTCAAAGTTCTGCCGGCGTGGGAATCGTCCGAAGATGCTGCGACACGGCTCCGGAGAGAGGCGCGCATACTCGCGCAGCTGGAACATCCAGGCATCGTGCCGATCCATGATCTCGGACAACTCGCCGACGGCCGCATCTTTTATGCGATGAAGCTCGTTCGGGGCGAGCGTCTCGACAGCTACCTCGACAGATCAGCGCTTCCTCTGCAGGAGCGTCTCCGCCTCTTCGAGAGATTCTGCGAGCCGGTTGCCTTCGCGCATGCACGCGGTATCGCGCACCGCGACCTCAAGCCGGCAAACGTGATGGTCGGTTCCTTCGGCGAGATTCTCGTCCTCGACTGGGACTCGCGGGAGGCTCCGACTCACCACGGAGTGGAGGAACCACGGGGTACATGGCTCCCGAACAGGAGACAGGCGGGCCCGTCGATGCCCGAGCGGACGTCCATGCCCTCGGAGCGATTCTGAGAGTCATCTGTGGGGACGATAAACTTCCCCGTCCGCTGGCGGCGATCAGTGCACGCGCCACCGCCGTTGATCCGA
This sequence comes from Thermoanaerobaculia bacterium, assembly GCA_041748075.1. GTDB lineage: Bacteria > Acidobacteriota > Thermoanaerobaculia > Gp7-AA8 > Gp7-AA8 > JBGSYJ01. The sequence goes on along the minus strand of JBGTDX010000036.1, from coordinate 229,482 downwards.
AGGAACGCTATGCCGACGCTTCGGCACTCGCACGCGATGTCACGTTGTGGCTCGACGGCATGCCGCTGGAAGCGTACCGGGAGAGCGTATTCGAACGCGCGGGGCGCTGGCTCGGGAGGCACCGGACGCTGGTGGCCCTGGTGATCGCGTACCTCATCATGCGCGCGCTGGTCATCGTGTTCTTCGGACGCTGATAAATGAATCGACCGTGCCGTTGAACAGAGGGTTGAGAGTTCAGATGAAGGAGGAACCATGAACAAGCTGCTCGTTGGAGTTCTGGTGGGGGGCATCCTTGGAATCTTCGATGGACTGACGGCCTGGTTCACGCCGGAGGTTCGCCCGTTCATCGTCGGAATTGTGATCGGATCGACGTTGAAAGGCGTGCTGGCCGGACTTGCGGCAGGTTGGTTCGCACGCAAAGTTGATTCAGTTCCCACAGGAGTCGCATTCGGATTCGTGGTGGGACTGCTTCTCGCCTACGGAGTTGCCGCGATGCCATCGGAAACTGGCGAGCATTACTACTTTGAGATCATGCTCCCTGGAAGCATCGTCGGCGCGATCGTCGGTTACGCGACACAGAAGTTCGGGGTGAGGTCGGCGAAGGTGAGTCCGGCGAGAGCGTAGGCCTGAAGTGACCCAGGAGCTCGGCCTGAGCCTGACTCGCGCTGCCCGAGAGGGCACAAGACGGGGTAGCGCAGCGCAGCCACCGGACGAAGCGCCCATCATATTTCTATGCTCACCCCGGAGTGGTGACAGCTCTGCGTGAGGTGTCTGCCACCCCTGCCGGGGTGGTTGGAGAATTCGGAAATCTCCTACCGGTGGCTGCGCTTCGCTTGCCACCGGCTAACTTCTGTTGCGCCTCCGGCGCAGTGAGCACTCCGGTCCCTCTCACACGGCGTTGCCGAACCGCTTTGCGCTCCGCTCACGGGCTTTCGCAGCCTCGATCTCGCGATCGTGCGGATCGGCCGTAGTAATGAGCGACGCGATGAGCGTCTGCGCAACGCGTGTGACGTCTTCCACCGCCGTGTTGAACGCAGCCTCGTTCGCCTTCGATGGCCGATTGAATCCCGAAAGCTTTCTGACGAATTGCAGGGCGGATGCGCGGATCTCATTTTCTGTCGCCGGCGGTTCGAAGTTGAAAAGTGTTTTGATGTTTCTGCACATGGTGCACCTCCTGTGATCTGTGAATCAGGCGCAGTTGACCATCCAGTGAATGCCGAAACGATCTGTAAGCATTCCAAATCGCCGGGCCCAGAACGTCTGGTCGATCTCCATCGTCACAGTGCCTTCTTCGGCCAGTGCGTGAAAGATGCGATCTGCTTCCCCCATGTCTTCCAAATTGATCGACACGTAGACTCCCTGAGGCCTTTCATACATGCCCGGCGGACTGTCGGAGGCCATCAGGACGGCATCGCCCACTTCGAGCCGGGCATGGATCACGCGGTCGTGCCACTCGGGAGGCACCTCACTGGCAATCGGCGACTCGCCGTGGGTGGTCATGTCGAGCGTGCCGCCCAGGACCTGTTCATAGAACCGGAACGCCTCGGCACACTGACCATCAAAATTCAGATATGCGTTGATATGCAATGCTTCACCTCCGGCCTACATCCGGCACGTCGCGCTCAGCCCTGTTTCTTCGCTTCCATCTCCGCGCGCAGACGGTCTTCCTGTTCTCTCAGTTCCGGCGTGAACTCTGCGCCAAAATCATCGGCCTCGAACACCTGCCGGATCTCGGCCTCACCTTCGGTGCCGGTCGGATTCGGGCAGCGGCGAACCCATTCGACCGCCTCGTCCATCGACTTGACCTGCCAGATCCAGAAGCCTGCGATCAGCTCCTTCGTTTCGGCGAAGGGGCCATCGATCACGGTCCGCTTGTCGCCCGAAAATCTCACTCGCTTGCCCTTCGAGCTGGGCTGGAGTCCTTCGCCGGCCAGCATGACGCCCGACTTGACGAGCTCCTCATTGAAATTACCCATCTCCCGCAGCAGCTCTTCGCTCGGCATCACGCCGGCTTCGGAATCCTTGTCCGCCTTGATCAGAACCATCACTCGCATCAGTGTTCTCCTTACGTTTAGTTACCGGGACTTCGGCCGGTTCTATCTACACGTCGAACGAGGAGACGCCGGATCGACACGACACCGAAAGATTTCGGCTCAGCTCCGCTTCGGTGTCCAGCGCAGGATCGGCTGCCTAGCGGCGCGGGCTTCGTCCAGACGCCCTACAGGCGTGGTGTGCGGCGCGTTGCGCACGATCTCCGGGTTCTCTTCGCACTCGCGGGCGATCGCGAGCATCGCTTCGCAAAAGGCGTCCAGTTCCTCCTTCGGCTCGGTCTCGGTCGGCTCGATCATGAGCGCTCCCGCAACGATCAGCGGGAAATAGATCGTCGGCGGATGAAACCCGAAATCCATCAGCCGCTTCGCGATGTCCAGAGTGTGCACATCCTTGCCGGTCTGCTTTTTGTCGCTGAACACCACTTCATGGAGCGACGGAGTGTCGTACGGAAGGTGGTACGCGCCCGTGAGCCGCGCGCGGATGTAGTTGGCGTTGAGCACGGCAATCTCCGCGACCCGTCGCAGCCCCGATCCACCCATCGACCTGATGTAAGTCAGCGCCCGCACCATCACGTTGAAGTTTCCGTGAAACGCGCGGACGCGGCCGATCGAATCGGGATGGTTGTAGTCGAGATAGAACATCCCGTCCTCGCCCCTCTCTACCGTCGGCGTCGGAAGGAACGGAACGAGCGCCTCGGCGACTCCAACAGGCCCGGCTCCCGGCCCGCCCCCACCGTGCGGCGTCGAGAAGGTCTTGTGCAGATTCGAATGGATGACGTCGATTCCCATGTCGCCCGGCCGCGCGATGCCGACAAATGAATTGAGATTCGCTCCATCGCAGTAGAGAAACGCGCCTTTGCGATGGAGGATCTCCGCGATCTCTCGGATCTGATGCTCGAAGACGCCGAGGGTGTTCGGAACAGTAAGCATGAGTGCGGCGACGTCTTCGTCGACCGCTTCCTCGAGCAAGTGGAGATCGAGCGTGCCGCCGGAGTTCGACTTCAGCTCTTTGACGCCGTATCCGGCGAAGTTCGCCGATGCCGGGTTCGTTCCGTGCGCCGAGTCTGGTATGAGGATGTGCTTGCGCGGGTTGCCTGTCTTTGCGAGCGCCTTGTGAATCATGAGAATGCCGGTGAGCTCGCCGTGCGCGCCCGCGACCGGCTGTAGCGTCACGCGCGGCATGCCGAAGATCTCCTTGAGCGACTGCTCGAGATGCCACAGCAGCTCGAGACTTCCCTGCACCTGATGTTCTTCCTGCAGCGGGTGAGACAGCGCAAGGCCCGGCGTACGCGCGATCTCTTCGTTGATGCGCGGATTGTGCTTCATCGTGCATGAACCGAGGGGATAGAGGCCCGCGTCGATCGACACGTTGAGTTTCGACAGACGTGTGAAGTGGCGGATGACATCGACTTCCGATACTTCGCACTCCTCGGCGATCTCGTCCCGAAGAAGGGATCCGGGCAGCAGCTCGTCCGCCGCTGTCTCAGGCACATCGAGTGGGGGAAGGCGATAGCCGCGGCGCCCCGGCTTGCTGTGCTCGAAAATCAGACCTTCGCGATGAAGGTTCTGCTCGACAGCGGTTTTTTCGGTCTCGGGAAGGGTCTCGGTGGTCATGAGCGTCCTTTGGATGCAGCGGCGATGAGCGCGTCGGCGAAATGGTCGAGATGCTCTTTCGTATGGAGCTCGGTCACGGCGACGAGAAACTCGTTCGAGCGATCATCGAAGTAGTGATCGAGCGGCACGCCTCCGAGGATGTGCTTCTTCTCGAGCTCGGCAAGCACTTCACGCGATGCGCGCGGGGTTCGCACGGTGAACTCGTTGTAAATCGGGCCGGCGAACGGCAGCTCCACCACACCCGAGTCCACGAGCCGTTTGCGGAGGTACGCCGCTTTCTGCAGGCACTGGGTCGCCACTTCGCGAAGTCCTTCCTTCCCCATCAGCGAAAGGTAGATGTTCGCGGCAAGGGCGATCAGCGCCTGGTTCGTGCAGATGTTCGAAGTTGCCTTGCCGCGGCGAATGTGCTGCTCACGAGTGGCGAGCGTGAGGACGTATCCGCGCCGGCCGAGTTTGTCGACCGTCTCGCCCACCAGGCGTCCCGGCATGTGGCGCTTGAGTGCGTCCTTCACCACCATGAAGCCTACGTAGGGTCCGCCGAACTGCGTGGGGATTCCCCATGCCTGCCCTTCGCCAACTGCGACGTCGAATCCGTGAGCGCCGGGTGGGCTGACGATGCCGAGCGATGAGGCTTCGGCAATCACGGCGATCTTCAAGGCCTTCACCGCATCAGCGGCCGAAGCGACTGCCTCGTAGTCCTCGATCACTCCGAAGAAATTGGGCGACTGGACCGCAACGGTAAATGTCGACTCGTCGATCGCCTCGGCCAGCGCGGAGGCGTCGATCCGGCCATCCGCCGTGTATCCAACTTCGACGATCTCGACTCCGAGATTCTGAATGTAGGTTCGGAGCGTTTCGATGTACTCGGGATGAATCGTCTTCGCGACGACCACTTTGTTGCGGCCCTTCACCGTACGCTCGGCGAGCAGCACTCCTTCGACGAATGCCGTCGAGCCGTCATAGAGCGATGCGTTCGCAACGTCGAGGCCCGTGAGCATGCACTGGTGTGTCTGATACTCGAAGATCGACTGCAGCGTCCCCTGCGAGACCTCGGGCTGATACGGCGTATAGGCTGTGAGGAATTCCGCGCGGAGCAGCAGCTGATCCACACACGCAGGCTGATAATGAGCGTAGGACCCTGCTCCGAGAAACGACAAATTGTCGTGACTCGTGATGTTCCGATTCGCCAGCAACTTGAACCATCGGCGGACTTCGATCTCGGACCAGGGGCCGGGAAGGTCGAGGAAGGCGTCGAGTTTGACTTCCGCGGGGATCGTGTCGAAAAGCCTGTCGATCGAATCGATCCCGATGACTTCCAGCATCTCCCGAACGTCTTCGGAAGCGTTCGGGATGTAGCGCATGATTGGGGTGTCCAAAGGTGTCTCTCCTGGGAGGGTAGCGAGAATGCCGGGGTGTCATCCTGAGCGAAGCCACGTCATCCTGAGCGAAGCGAAGGATCTCTTCTTGCCGTGCTCGATTCTCTTCAGGAGATCCTTCGCTTCGCTCAGGATGACGAATCCGAAGGATGTCGTTACGAGCCGGAGCCTCTACTTCCCCGACTCTTTCCGAACGTAGTCGTCATAATCCTCGGCGCTCATCAATTCTTCCACCTCGTCCGGCGCGGCCAGTCGCACTCGGATCATCCAGCCGTCGCCATACGGATCCGTATTGACCAGATCAGGCTTTTCGACGAGTGCATCGTTGACCTCGATGACCTCGCCCGTGACGGGCGAGAAGAGCTCCGAGACGGCTTTGACCGACTCGATGCTTCCGAGTTCGTTGGCCATCTCGAGCTCAGCTCCTACCGGCGGAAGTTCGACGAATACGACGTCGCCCAGCTCTTTCTGAGCAAAATCAGTGATGCCGATCGTACCGATGTCTCCTTCGACGTGAACGTACTCGTGACTCGTAGCGTACCTGTTGTCTTCAGGCGTCATCGAATTTACTCCTGCTTTGGTTTCGGTCGTTTGTAGAACGGTGTGGGCATGACTCGGGCTCGGACTTCTTTTCCCCGGATCAGGATGGAGATCTCGGTCCCGACCGCCGTCTTCTCCGGCGGAAGATATGCGAGACCTATGGCTTTTTTCAATGTTGGCGAGTGAGTTCCGCTCGTAACGACCCCGACGTCCTGCCCGCCATCCACGATCGGGTAGCCATGACGGGCAATCCCGCGGTCGACCATTTCGAAGCCGGCGAGCTTGCGCCGGACCCCTTCGGCCTTCTCCCGGGCAAGCACATCGCGTCCGTTGAACTCGCCCTTGTCGAGCTTCACGATCCAGGCGAGGTCTGCCTCCAGCGGCGTCGTGGAGTGGTCGATATCGTTGCCATAAAGGGCCATCTTCGCTTCGAGCCGCAGTGTGTCGCGCGCTCCCAGCCCACAGGGGAGAAGGCCTTCGGCCTCACCCTGCCTGAGGATCTTTCTGAACAGGCCCGGTGCGGCATCGGGTGACACGTACACCTCGAACCCATCCTCGCCGGTATACCCCGTACGGGAAACGATCGCGTCCGAGCCCTCCACGAGCCCGCGCGTGAAGCGGTAATAACCGATTCCGGCCAGGTCGATTTCGGTCAGCGTCTGAAGGATCGATTCCGCCCGTGGCCCCTGGAGCGCGAGCTGCGCATAGCGCTCACTATCGTTCCGAACCTCGACGTCCATTCCCTCGGCGCAGTCCCGGATCCATTCGAAATCACGGTCCGAATTCGAAGCGTTCACGACGATGAGGTAGTCGTCCTGGCCGTGGCGGTAGATGAGCACGTCATCGACGAACCCACCAGTCGGATAAAGGAGACCGTTGTACTGGCACCAGCCATCCTGCATCTTCGAAACGTCATTGCAGGTGGTTTCCTGCAGGAGCCTGAGGGCATCCGCACCCGTCACGGTCACTTCCCCCATGTGGGAAACATCGAAGAGCCCTGCGCGTTCGCGGACCGCCTTGTGCTCTTCGAGGATCCCGCTGAACTGGACGGGAAGATCCCAGCCACCGAAATCGAACATCTTTCCGCCAAGCTCACGCGCAACCGCATTGAGCGGAGTCTTTTTCAGCGGTTCGTTTCGAGGTGTGTCCGCCATGGATCGGCCTATCCCCGGAGGGACGGCTAACGTAACATAGGTGAAGACAATTGAGAATTCAGAATTCAGACTTCAGAACCGCCCCCGCCCCGGTTTTCTGAATTCTGAATTTTCAATTCTCAATTGCTTCGGGAGGGTGTGGGATGACCAGCGAAATCGGAGATTTTCTCGACCATCTGACATACGAGCGGAACATTGCCGTCAACACGGTGATCGCCTATCGCGAGGATCTCGACTCGTTCGTCAGTTTTCTCCTCCAGGACTACTTCACCATCTCCCGGGATGCGCTCGACTGGCAGAAAGTCGACCATCTCGCCATCCGCTCGTACCTTGCACACCTCGGCCGGCGCAAGCTCAGCCGTTCATCGATGGCCAGGCATCTTTCAGCGCTCCGCTCGTTCTTCAAATTCCTGATGCGGGAAGGAATCGTGACGAAGAACGCGGCGCGGGGAGTGGCGACTCCGAAACGGGAGAAACACCTTCCGGCCGTCATGCAGACCGCGGAGATTGCGTTGCTTCTGGAACAGCCTGACCTCGAGCGTCCTCTGGGCGTGCGCGACCGGGCCTGGCTCGAGCTTCTCTACGCCTCGGGACTTCGGATCAGCGAGCTCGTCGGAATTGATCTCGACGATCTTCAGCTGCGATCACGCCTGGTCAAGGTTCGGGGTAAGGGATCCAGAGAGAGGATCGTTCCGTTCGGGAGAAAAGCAGAGGAAGGGCTGCGCGAGTATCTTCGGGTGCGGCAGGATCTCGTCAGCGAATCGGACATCGACGAGGAGCAGCCGCTCTTCGTAAACTACCGGGGAACGCGGATCAGCGCGAGAAGCGTGCGGCGGCTGTTCGATGACTACGTTCGGGACGCTTCGCTCCGACACGGAATCTCGCCTCACGCGATGCGCCATTCATTCGCTACGCATCTCCTCAACGCAGGGGCTGACCTCAGATCGATTCAGGAGCTGCTCGGCCATGCATCGCTGTCGACGACCCAGAAGTACACGCATCTGAATGACTGGAAGCTCATGGAGGTTTATAAGAAGAGTCACCCCAGAGCGTAGCCGAAGCGTGTCCGGCGGTCCTCCGGTGACAGATCCTTCGTGCAGGTGTACCGTAGGAACACTCAAAATGATCAGAACGCCCCTCGTCGCCTTTGCGCTCCTTCTGAGCGCCTGCGCCTCAATCGACTCGAGCATCGACAGCGAGATTGTCCGCCAGGAGCTCGAGGTTCAGTACCAGACTCTTGCCGAAGCGAACGCGCGCAGGGACATGAACGCCGTAGCTGCGATCTGGAGCGAAGACTTTTTCATGGTTGGCTCCGACGGCAGCGCGACAGAAGCCTCCGAAGTGCGCGCCGCCTGGCAGGACCTCTTCGACACCAGCCTCGATCCGCTCCACTTCCGCTACTCGATTCAGGCTCTCGAAGTGAGGGATGGCGAGGCGGTCGCCACAGTTCAGCAGGAAATCTCCCGGATGCGGGCGATCGACGGCGAGCTACGACGCGTGGATACCGTCGCGACACAACAGGAGACATGGGTGAAGACCGAGCTGGGCTGGCGGTTGCGGCGTATTTCCAACGTTCGGGAAGAGAGCAGGCTCGTCGACGGAGTTCCGTCCAACCGCAGCTGAGCGTTCCTTCTTTCCGCGGAACGTTCTGTGCAGAAGCCCTGCTGACGCGTCCGCGCGGAACGGGCACGCTGTCATTCTGATCGCAGCGAGACCGTGTCAAAGATGTCGAGTGTCGACACAGTCTCGAGCTTCGGCATGGCATGTCGACTTCTCAAATCGCACCAGGGGGAACCGTGAGCACGACCCGACATACCAATCGTCTCGCTCAGGAGACTTCGCCATACCTGCTCCAGCACGCCCACAATCCGGTTGACTGGTATCCGTGGGGCGATGAGGCATTCCAGCGTGCACGCGAGGAAGACAAACCGGTGTTTCTGTCGATCGGATACTCGGCCTGCCACTGGTGCCACGTCATGGAAAGGGAGTCGTTCGAGGACGAGTCTGTCGCCGAGATCCTGAACAGGGAGTTCGTCTCGATCAAGGTCGATCGTGAAGAGCGGCCGGATGTCGATTCCATCTACATGAAAGCCGTACAGATGATGACGGGACACGGCGGATGGCCGATGTCCATGTTTCTCACACCAGAGGGAGTTCCATTCTTCGGGGGCACGTACTACCCGCCGGAAGACTCCCGCGGCATGCCCGGATTCAAGAGGGTTCTCGCGCATCTGTCGAGCGCGTGGCGAAATCATCGCGGACAGGTCGATGAGGCGACCAGGGAGATCGTCGAGGCGATCTCTGCGAACCCGAGACGGGGTGCGGACGAGGAGATCACCCAGGATGTACTCACATCCATCGCGAAGCGGACGATCAGCAATTTCGATCCCGTCCACGGCGGTTTCGGCGGCGCGCCCAAGTTTCCGCCGTCGATGACGCTGGAGTTCCTCATGCAGGTCGCACATCGCACCGAGGACGCCGAGATTCGCAATGTGATCGAGACGACCCTGCGGAAGATGGCGGGCGGCGGCATCTACGATCAGATCGGCGGCGGATTTCACCGCTACTCGGTCGATGCCCGCTGGCTCGCGCCCCACTTCGAGAAGATGCTCTACGACAACGCTCTGCTCGCGCGGCTTTACGTGCACGCATGGCAATGGACTAAAGATCCCCTTTTCGCCCGCGTCGCAAACGAGACTCTCGGGTTCGTTCTGCGCGAGATGACGTCGCCGGAAGGGGGGTTCTACTCGACACTCGATGCAGATTCCGAAGGGGAAGAGGGCAGGTTCTACGTCTGGCAGCGCTCCGAAATTTTCGATGTGCTCGGCTCCGAAGAAGGACGCGCATTCTCAGCCGTTTTTGATGTGACGGAGCGAGGCAACTGGGAAGAGAAGAACATCCTCAATACGCCGCGTGATCTGGAAGCGGTTGCCAGCGACCTCGGTATGTCGACCGAAGTTCTCTCAGACCTGATCGCCCGTGGCAAATGCAAACTCTACGGCGTCAGGGAGCAGCGTGTACGCCCCGGCCGCGACGAAAAAATCCTGGCCGGCTGGAACGGATGGATGCTGGCGGCCTTCGCTGAGGCGGCATCGGCGTTCGACAGAGCCGAGTACGTCGACGCCGTTCGCCGCAACGCTGATTTCCTCATCGACTCGATGCTGGACGGCTCCCGCCTTTTCCGCAGCTACAAGGAAGGAATCCGGAAGATCCCCGGACTGCTCGAGGATTACGCGGGGGTCGCGTGGGGTCTCATCGCCGCCTTCGAGGCAACTCAGGAGCCTCGCTACCTGAACACCGCACGTCTGCTTGCAGACCAGATCACGGGGCGTTACGCCGACCGGGACAACGGCGGCTTCTTCGACACGCCGGATGATCACGAGAAGCTCATCGCGCGGCCCAAAGACGTCTTCGACAACGCCACGCCGGGCGGCAACTCCGTCGCTGCCGATGTGCTGAATCGTCTCGCCCTTTACTTCGGCGACGCCACGATGGAACGGGCGGCCGGCGAGGCAATCCAGTCGACCTGGTCTATGGCGCAGCGATATCCATCGGGCTTCGGGTTTCTCCTCACCGCTGCGGAGTGGCGGGCAGCCAGGCCGAAAGAGATCGCGCTCACCGGTGAGCACGACGATCCCGGTTTTGCCGCCCTCCGCCGCGCGATCGGAGAGGCTTATCTGCCTCACAGAATTCTAGCCTCCTCGGCAGCTCCCGATCTTCCGCTGATGGCGAACCGGCCAGCGGACAAACTGGCTGTGTATGTGTGCGAGGGCTACCACTGCCTCGAGCCGACCGACGATCCCGAGCGACTGAAAGAACTGCTGAAAGGGTGACCCCTCGCCCCGCGGAATGGGTTCTGAACTCCCCTCGCCCTCGCTCACGCGTGCCGAAGGGTTCAAAATTTCATATCCAACCTCTAACTTTGTGATATAAAGTACTTCAGTGACAATTCCCATAACTCCGGCCTCTAATCCACGTATCAGCTTCTGACATGACCGCTCCAGCCATCGAAGCCACCAACCTCGGGAAGGTCTACACCTCCTCGCTGGGCCGCAGAAAAGTCCATGCCCTCGAGGCCCTGGACCTCCGCGTGGAGCAGGGTGAGCTCTTCGGCCTTCTCGGACCCAACGGCGCCGGCAAGACCACTGCCGTGAAGATCCTGCTCGGCCTGACGGCCGCCACGACAGGAACAGCCTCCCTTCTCGGCCTCCCGGTGAGCAATCCCGAGAGCCGCCGCAAAGTCGGCTACCTTCCGGAGGGGCATCGATTTCCCGGATACCTGACCGCCCGCGAGACGCTCTCGATATTCGGCCGCCTTTCCGGGATCGATTCGAAGACGCTGAACAGCAGGATGATGCCGCTGCTCGAACGGCTGCGCATCGCGGACTGGATCGACGTCAAAGTAAAGAAATACTCCAAGGGAATGACGCAGCGGCTCGGCCTTGCTTCCGCGCTGATTCACGAGCCGTCACTTCTGCTGCTGGATGAGCCCACCGACGGAGTCGATCCCGTAGGCCGGCGCGAGATCCGCGACCTTCTTCGCGAGCAGGCGAACAATGGCACGACCATTTTCATCAACTCTCATCTCCTGTCGGAGATCGAGCTCACGTGCGACCGTGTCGCGGTCCTTCGTCGAGGAAGGCTGGCCGCGTCCGGGACGATCGAAGAGCTTACGCACACCGAGGCCCGCTACAAGATGGTCGCCTCGGCGCTGGATGAATCGATCGTGGCAGAGTTCCGCGAGAGCGGAGCGGGAGTGGAACGCCTCAACGGGCACCTGGTGCTCGCAGTCAGAGACGTCGAACATCTGAATGCTCTGGTCGACCGTCTCCGGAGTCGTGGAGGCATGCTATCCGAGCTCTCGCCGGTCCGCTCGACGCTCGAAGATGTTTTTGTCGGTCTGGTACGGGCAGAAGAAGTCAGTGGTGCTGCGCAGTCCGAGGTGGAAGCATGAGAGTTCTGTTCACGAACGTCGAAGAAGTATTTCGTGAGGCTGCCGCCCGCTGGACGCTGCTCGCCTATTTCTTTCTCTCGTCCCTGTTCATCATGATTTTCGCGCTTGCCGTGAACCTCGATGTCGTCGACGGCGCGCTTGCCGGTGCAAAGCTCTTCGGCAAGTCGGTCGAGATGAGCGGAGGCCAGGTCAGCCTGGACAAGCTCGTCCTGGGGTTCGAATCCGGCTTCTCCGCTTTCCTCTATCTGATCGGGACGTTCCTCGCCATTTTTGCCACAGCCCATCTGGTGCCGAGACTCATGGAGAAAGGAACGATCGACCTCTATCTTTCGCGTCCGATTCATCGGGCGAAGCTGCTTCTTTCTCGCTACGTGGCCGGGATCGCGCTCGCGGCGGTGAACCTGATTTATCTGATCGGCAGCATCTGGCTCATCGTGATCTGGAAGACCGGGGTCTTTCATCCGCGGTTTCTATTGGGCGGTCTGGTGATTCTGTTCACGATCTCGGTACTGCTGGCCTTTGCATTTCTGGTCGGCGTCGTAACTTCATCGACGGCGGTGTCCATCATGACGACGTACGGGATCTTCTTCTTCTCGGCGATCCTCGCAGCCCACGAGAAAATCGAAGCTGCGATCTCGGTCGAATGGCGCGCAGACCTCGTTCATGCTCTTTATTGGATTTTCCCCAAGACCTCCGAACTCGGACAGTCGGTGATCGCTCTCGTCTATGGAAACGAAGCGCCTCAGGAACTGACGACCGCGCTGAATTCAGGAGTGTTCCTGTCGACCGGACTGTTCGGAATCACATGTCTGGCTCTCGCCCTATGGTTGTTCCAACGAAAGGAGTTTTAGCTATGAATCCCAGGAAGAGAATTTCTGAATTATCGCTGGGTCTCGCGGTAATGGCCGTTGCCCTGCTGGCGGGCGAGTCTGCCGCACAGACGGGCGGCGCGCTTTCACTCGTTCCCGCCGACGCGACTACCGTAGGACTGGCTCGCATCAGCGAGCTGAGAACGAGCGCCATTACCGGCCGGCTCTTCTCGGAGACCGACAAGTCGATCGACGGAGAGGCAGCGCGTTTCATGAGTGAGGCGGGCCTGAAGCCGGCTGAAGACGTCGACGTCGCGGTCGTCTCGCTCACGCCGACGGCCTCGGGCAAGCCACAAGTCCTGGTCGGTTTCGAAGGGCGTTTTGATCCCGCCCGTCTGGCGGAAGCGATCGTCAGCCGGGGTGCCATTAAGAAGGCGACCCCGAACGGGATTTACTTCCTGCTGCCGGGCGACAACGAAGAGCAGGGCTCCGTGGCATTCCTCAGCCCCAGTCTGGTAATCGCAGGCCATGAGTCGTCCGTCGCTTCCGGGCTGGCAGCGCGAAAGAGCGGCGGCACGGGCTTCTCACGTTCCGCGCTCGGTCGCGAAGTCGCCTCCGTCAACCCTGCGGCTACATCATGGCTGGTCGTCGATGTGCAGCGGTCTGCAAAATTCAACCAGACTCCGAACTTTTCGGGATCGAACAGCGGTGCAGGGACAGCGATGGCGGGCGCACTCAAGACCGTCTCATTCGTAAACGTCTGGGCCAGAGATGGCGGTGACTCGATGACTTTCAGCGCCACCGCACGAACGGCTGATGCCGAAACGCGGGAGTTGCTCGAAGACATGGTCCGCGGGCTGCTTTCGGGCTGGCGGCTGGCTGTTCAGGACAAGGCTCCGGAGCTCGTCCCGGTGATCCGGAAATTCTCAGTCAACCGCAATTCGGACAGCGTGACGCTGTCGGGCACGATCCCTGCGGAAATGATCCGCACGCTGACTGCACAGAAGCGCGCAGCAAAGTAGTGTGAATTCCTGATGAACCCCTCTTCCGCATGGAAGAGGGGTTCATTCGTCTGCGCTCCCAAGAAATCGTACGAACCATTCACGTGCGAGCACGGCGACTTCCTCGAGCGTTCCCGGCTCCTCGAACAGATGGCTTGCGCCGGGAACGATGCTCACCTCCCGCACACCTGTCATGAGACGCTCGGCTTCGCGATTCATGCCGATCACCGGCCCGTCGTTACCACCTACGATCAGAAGCGTCGGCGCTTTTACACGTGGAAGCGCAGGTCCGGCAAGATCGGGACGCCCTCCACGAGAAACCACGGCACTGACGCGATCCGCCAAACTGGCAGCAGCCACCAGCGCGGCACCACCACCGGTGCTCGCACCGAAGTAGCCGACCGGAAGTGAGGCGGTCGCGGGATTCCCTGCGAGCCACTCCGTCGCCATGACGAGCCGATCCGCGAGAAGCGTGATGTCGAATCGAAGATGGCCTGTCCGAAGATCCTGCTGCTCTTCTTCCCGCGTGAGAAGATCGAGCAGCAGCGTCGCGAGATTTGCGTCATTCAGCGCCTCGGCAACGAAGCGGTTTCGCGGGCTATGCCTGCTGCTTCCACTTCCATGAGCGAACAGCACCACGCCGATCGGGTCATCCGAAAATTTCAGGTCCCCGTCGAGAATCCTGTTGCCGGCGGGAACTTTCACCTGAATGCGTTTCATTGCGCGCCTCCTTTCGCGAAGGTCATCGCGAGAACAGCGGGCCTCATCAACCCTGCTCGAAAGAAGTGGATCGTAACCCGCGGTCGTGACGGAAAGGTCCACTGCATGACGACGAACGATCTGCGCTGCTTCAAACATCGATCTTCGTTCCGGCCCCGGCCGCCTCGAGAATCGATCGTACTTCGCGGTCCTCGGTCTGGGTGAAGTCGTCGTACCACATCCCGACTGCTCGGAAGTAATCGGGTGTCGAGGGGCAGACGACCTCGTCGACGTCCTGCCGGAACTCCTCGCATGTCTCGGGCGCGCCGGTCGGAACCGCGACCACAATACGGGAAGGCTTTTGCGTCCGGACCGCGGCAACAGCAGCGCGCATGGTCGATCCAGTGGCAAGACCGTCATCGACCAGAATGACCACGCGTCCCTCGATGTTCGGCGCTGCGCGGTCGCCGCGAAACAATCGCTCGCGTCTTTCGAGCTCGAGCAATTCCCGCGCGGCTGCCTGTTCGATCTCCTGGCGACTGACCCTCAGGCTCCGCACTACGTCGTCGTTCAGAACCAGAATCCCGCCGCTGGCGATCGCCCCCATCGCCAGCTCCTCATGGCCCGGGGATCCGAGCTTCCTGACGATGAATACGTCGAGCGGAGCTCCCAGCTTTTTGGCCACCTCGAAGCCGACGGGCACACCGCCCCGCGGCAGCGCGAGCACGATGACGTCATCCCGCCCTGCGTAGTGAAGCAGGCTCTCGGTGAGCACCTGACCTGCGTGTCTGCGATCGCGGACGTGCTTGGGATCACACTACACAGGAGATACTATGTCCTCACGAGCGTTTTCGCTCGCCCCACTGATTCGATCGCCTAAACGAATCTCCGCAGATTCCCTCGCCACCAGGGCCAGTCGTGACCGAATTGATCGGGCCAGAACTCAGCGTGCAGCGGAACCCCTTTCGATCCCAGCAGCCATGCGAAGTGGCGGTTGTCCTGAATCAGAGAGTCATGCTCGCCCGTGGCCACTACCCATTCCACATGCGCCAGGCGCGCAGCGCCCTCGTGGTCCAGGTTGGGAATGAAGGCGGTCGGACATTGGAAGTAGCAGTGATCGTCCCAGTAGCCGTCGAGCGAATCGTGAATATCGTACTTGCCGGAAAAGCAGATGGCCCGGCTCACGACGTCCGGATGACGCGCGGCGAAGTTGGACGCGTGATACGCCCCCCAGCTCGCGCCGTACACCATCAGGTCGCCGCGAGCTGCGCGATGCTGGATGTGAGGCACCATTTCGTGGCGGAGGTAATGATCGAATTGAGCATGCCTCCAGACCCGAGCCGCGGGGTGAATCCCCTTGTTGAACCAGCTCTCGTTGTCGATCGAATCGACACAGATGAGCTGGACCTCGCCGTTGTCAACTTTGTCCGCGAGCGAACCGGTCAGACCGAAGTCCTCGTTCTCAGTGAAGCGCCCGCCCGAGGTCGGAAACAGCATCAGGGGTCTTCCGCTCCAGCCGAACCAGAGGAACTCCATGTCCCGGTCCAGGCTGGGACTCCACCACTTTCCGTACTCGCGATGCATCCGGGTCCTCCGTTGATGAACGGTGGGAGATTCTATACGATGCCCCGACTGTTCGTAGGCAGTACACAGCAGGCGGTAGACAGGAGCCCCGCCTCTCGTCAAAGGGGGCGAGTGGCTAGTGTCTTCCGTGTGCTGTCTGCTTCAAACAAACGGAGACTCTATGACAAAACGAATCGGCCTTCTTTTCGGAATGGAAGACACATTTCCCTGGGCGCTCATCGAAGAGATCAATGGGCGCGGGGGAGAGGTGGAGGCGGCACCGGTCAAAGTCTCGTTCATCAGAGACGGAGGGCCTTACGGCTACGATCTGATCCTCGACCGGATCAGCCACGAAATACCGTTCTACCGGACATTTCTCAAGTGCGCGGCCGCGACCGGAACAACGATCTTCAGCAGCCCCTTCTGGTCCGCCGCCGACGACAAATTCTTCAACAACATCGTCGCAAAGAAGCTCGGTGTCGCGGTGCCGCGAACCGTTCTCCTTCCGCACAAGCAGCATCCGGCCGGCACCTCCGACAAATCGTTCCGAAACATGGATCTGGTCGACTGGGACGAAGTGTTTCAGTATCTCGGCTTTCCCATCTTCATGAAGCCAGCGCACGGGGGAGGCTGGAAGGACGTCTACAAGGTCGACGATCGCGACTCGTTCTTCGGAGCGTACGACCAGACCAGGGACCTGACGATGATGGCGCAGGAAGCCATCGAGTTCACCGAGTACTACCGCTGCTACGTCCTGGGCCGCTCGCGAGTCCACATCATGCGCTACGACCCCAAGCGGACCTTTTTCGAGCGGTACGTGCAAGACGCGCCGGCGACCGAACCGGGGCTCCATGAGCGAATCCACAACGGCTGTCTGGCTCTCTGCAACGCCCTGGGCTACGACATGAACACAGTCGAATTCGCCGTTCGCGACGGAATCCCCTACGCGATCGACTTCATGAACTCGGCCCCTGATGCCGATCTTCACTCGATAGGGCGCGAGAACTTCGACTGGGTCGTGAAGAATATGGCGGACGTACTCATTGAGAACGTTCACCGTCCCCGGCAGATCGAGATTACGGGCAACTGGCCGGCCGTCATGCAGGGAGAGCCGTCGGGCAAGAAGGCGGCGTCTGCCAAACGACCCTCGCCTACCCACCAGCCGAAACCGAAGCCGAAGGCGAAGAGTGGAGCCGCCAACCCTGCGCGGACCTCGGCCAGACGGCCGGAGAAGTAACGCTGCCCGGGCAAACCATGTCATCCTGAGCTCGACAACGACTGATGGTCCTATGACGAACCCTGACCGAGCGTGTCATCCTGAGCGAAGCGAAGGATCTCTCGAGGGGATCCAGCGTCGCAAGAAGATCCTTCGCTTCGCTCAGGATGACACGCGATCGTTCGCAGCTCAACCCTGACTCGAGGCCATTGCGATGGACAGCCGGATGACGAATCCGCAGATCCGACGGCGAGGAGCAAGTTTATCAGGGGCGTCTTGAAACGCAGCCGAGAGAGGGGAGCCATGGCTTCGCGTCCAACGTTCACTCTGGGAATCGAAGAAGAGTTCCAGATCATCGATCCTGAGACCCGCCACATGAAGTCTCACATCCAGGAGCTCTTCGCCGAGGGGTCGGTGCGCCTCAAGGATCAGATCAAGAAGGAGATGCATCAGTCGGTCGTCGAAGTCGGCACCAACATCTGTACCGATATCGGCGAGGCGCGGCGCGACGTGACCCGGTTGCGGAGTGAGATCATCCGCCTGGGGAAACAGCGCGGGTTCTGCATCGCTGCGGCGGGAACTCACCCATTCACGCACTGGTCGCAGGTACCGATCACGGACGATCCCCGATACGAGCAGATTGTTCACGATCTTCAGATGGTCGCCCGGGCCAATCTAATCTTCGGTCTGCACGTTCACGTCGCGATCGAGGATGAAGAGACTCGTATTCAGATCATGAATTCGGTCCG
The DNA here is from genome assembly GCA_041748075.1 of Thermoanaerobaculia bacterium. Classification (GTDB taxonomy): domain Bacteria; phylum Acidobacteriota; class Thermoanaerobaculia; order Gp7-AA8; family Gp7-AA8; genus JBGSYJ01. The sequence continues at coordinate 211,756 of JBGTDX010000036.1, read as the reverse complement.
CTATTTCCTTCCCCACATCTTCGCGCTGTCGGTCAATTCACCATTCTGGTGCGGCGAGAACACTGGATGGAAGAGTTACCGCAGCAAGGTCTTCGAGAACTTTCCCCGTACGGGCATCCCTGAAGTCCTCAGTTCCGCGGGTGAGTTCAACGAGATCGTCAAGACGCTCGTCACGGCGGGATGCATCGACAACGCCAAGAAGATCTGGTGGGATGTCCGGCCGCATCCGTTCTTTCCGACGCTCGAGTACCGCATCTGCGACGTTCCGATGCGCGTCGACGAGACAATCTGCATCGCCGCCCTCTTTCAGGCCATTACGGTCAAGCTGTGGAAGCTCTACAACAACAACCAGTCCTGGCGAATCTACCGCCGCTCACTGATCAGCGAGAACAAGATGCGCGCGGCGCGATGGGGACTCGACGAAAGGATGATCGACTTCGGCAAAAAGGAACAGTTTCCCACCGAAGATCTGATCAAAGAGCTGCTCGAGTTCGTCGATGACGTGCTCGATGAACTGAACTCCAGAAGCGAGGTCGAATACGTCCACGAGATCTTCAGGCGTCGCACCGGCGCGGATCGGCAACTTCGTGTCTTCGAAGAAACGAAAAGCCTCCCGGCGGTGGTGGACTACATCATCGCTGAGACCAAACACGACGTGCCCCCCTGAAGCGGCGTGTCATCCTGAGCGAAGCGAAGGATCTCGTCTTGCGAAGGAACGAGCTCACTTGCGATGATTCGTGTGGAAGAGATCCTTCGCTTCGCTCAGGATGACGTGGCTTCGCCCGCCGGCGCGGGCGCAGAGGATGTCGCGGCTTCGCACACAGGCGGTGAAAAGTGATGTGGCAACGCAAATGAAAAAAGAGAATCTCTCAGCCCTTCGCTGGAGCTCCTCGGGGGAACTTCGACAGCACTGGGTGTACATCGTGTCCAACGTCTCCATGACCCTCTATACGGGAGTCACGAATGATGTAAAAAAACGAGTTGTAGAACACAAATTGAAACTGGTGTCCGGATTCACAAGCCGATATCACTTCGATCGTCTCGTTTACTTCGAGTGCTTCAATGATCCGCAATCTGCTATCGCTCGGGAGAAGCAGATCAAGGGTCTCACGCGGAAAAAGAAAATCGCTCTGGTCAAGACCGTGAACCGGGAATGGAAGGATTTGTCCTCCGGAGACCTCGACGAATGACGCCCCCGGTGATGCACGTCATCCTGAGGGAGCGAAGCGACCGAAGGATCTCTCTCTCAAAGGGACGAGCGCGCTCGTCATGATTCATATGGAAGAGATCCTTCGCTTCGCTCAGGACGACACGCATGCAACAATGCACTCCGGCACGTTCTTTGACATGTGAGATTTCGAATATGGTAAAAACATGACATTGAGAGACCCTATCCAACCGTTTTTCAGATATCAGAGAATCGAACGTCCCGAGGACCTTCCGCCGCAGGACCGCCGCATCATCGACATCGCGGTCCTCGATATGAATCACCGCTGGCCAAACGTCGGCCACAACTCGCTCGTGAATGAGATCCGCGAAACGAGCCTGCCTCTCGTCCCACAACTCGAGTCGGCCAACGTCGGAATCCGCGTGCTCTCGTTCGACGTCCGGTCGAGTTTGATGATTCCCGATTTCACTTCGGGTCGCTTCCAGCTTTTCGTAGGAACGGGAGGCCCCGGCCACCCCGACCCCACCCTCAATGACGGCGTCGTATCCTGGAGCCAGGGTGTCCTCGAGGATCCGGCATGGCACGAACCGACCGAGCGCCTTTTCGACTGGATCCGCGACCATGACGAGGCCGCCCTCATGGCCGTCTGCCATACGTTCGGACTCGTCTGCAAATGGTCCGGCGCCGCCGAGCCCGTGCTGCGAAGCGAAGAGGCTGGCGGCAAGAGCAGCGGGATTCGCGAGAACCGGCTGACGGATGAGGCGGTTGCTCACCCCTGGTTTTCCCGTTTTTCAGCGGAGCTGCCGGACAGAAGGCATCTCCGGATCATCGACAGCCGGCTTTTTGATCTCATCCCGAACGACCCCTGGCCCGAGGGCGCCATCCCGATCTCGTACGAATGCGACGCCGATCGGAAAGGTGGGCCGGCACTCACGATGATCGAGCTTGCCCGCGACCGCGGCGGGATCATGCCGCGCATCTTTGCGACAAATCATCATCCCGAGGTCGTGGACCGCGCGCATGCCATGACTGTCCTCAACAGCCTGCATTCGAAAGGCGAAGTAACGGAAGAGTGGTATCAGGAAAGGGTCACAACGCTCCAGCAGCAGCTCTCAGAGGGCGACGTCGAGACGATGCTCCGACTCACTTCCGAGTTCACCCTGCTTCTACCGATCCGATTCCACCTCACGCGCATCCTGCGGAGGAGGCTGACCCACCTCGGCATGAGCTCGGGCGTTCATGAAAGCGACTTCGTCGACCGGATCATGGACTACCGGAGGGGTGCCGTCCGACCCTAGCCAGCCTCCCGCCCGGTTGTGGGTTGCGGGTTGTGGGTTGTGGGTTGTGGGTTGTGGGTTGTGGGTTGTGGGTTGGCGGATAGTAGACTGCCTGCCGATGGATCCGCGCTATCGAATCCCCTTCAATGCCGCGTTCACAGATGCGCTTTACAAGGCATACGCGAAGGATCTCCAGGAGACCGTCGGTCCGATTCCGTTTCGTCTTGCCGAAAGCCCGGTGTTCTTACCCCCGGACCTCGAGCGGCAGTTGATCGAGGCATCCGAAGCGATTCTCGATCAGCTGATTGACCCGGCGGCGCTCGATAAAATGAAAGCGGCCGTACCGCCTCGATGGGACACGCCGGGACTACAGGGATTTCCGTCCTTCTCGCAGGTCGACTTTGCGATCGTTCGCGCAGAGGACGGCACGCTCACGCCCCGGCTCATCGAGCTGCAGGGGTTCCCGTCGCTCACTGCATTTCAGATCGTGCAGAGAGATTCATGGGCGAGACACCTCATGGGCATCCAAGGCCTTTCAGAGAACTGGAGCTGCTGGTTCGGCCTGACTCGTGGCGAAGCCGTCGAGCTCGTCCGCCGCACGATCACAGGCGAGCATGATCCTCACGAAGTGATTCTCATGGATCTCGATCCGCAATCTCAGAAAACGGTACCGGACTTCGTGGCGACCAAACGGCTTTTCGACGTCGATGCGGTCTGTCCGACGAAGTTGGTGAAAGAGGGCAAGCGGCTGTTCCGGCAGGACGAAAAGGGCAGGAAGATTCCGATCCGGCGCATCTACAACCGTGTGGTCTTCGATGAGCTTTTCGCAAAGAAGACGGAACTGCCATTCGACTATCGCGACGAGCTGGACGTCGAGTGGGCTCCTCATCCCAACTGGTACTGGATCTGGTCGAAGTACTCGCTGCCCTTCCTCGAGCACTGGTCCGTGCCACGCGCAACGCTCGTGTCGGATCTTCAGGAGATTCCCCTCGATCTGAGCGAGCGATACGTGTTGAAGCCTCTCTTTTCGTTCGCCGGGGGCGGCGTCAACATCGAGCCCGCGGCATCCGACATCGAACGGATCCCTGATGCAGAGCGGGGATCCTGGTGCATTCAGGAAAAGATTGCATACGAGCCCGCACTGGAGGCGGCAGACGGAGGTGGGGTGAAGGTGGAGGTCCGCATGATGTTTCTCCGTCCCGACGATCTCGAGCGTCCGAAGCTCGTACAGAACCTCTGCCGACTGTCGCGCGGAAAGATGCTGGGTGTGGACTTCAACAAAGACTTCACGTGGGTGGGATCATCGATCGGCTTACAGCCGGAAGAACGATGAGATACGGCCGTGTCATCCTGAGCAATCAAACGGCGCGGGGCGCCGGTGAAGGGGTGATGAACCACCGTGTCATGCTGAGCAAGGCCACGTCATCCTGAGCGAAGCGAAGGATCTCGTGTGCGGTGCTCGATCCTCTTCAGGAGATCCTTCGCTTCGCTCAGGATGACGTGTTTCCACATCCCTCCCGGTTCGAAGAGGTTCATTAGAAGCAAGAATCAAACGATATGTCACCCCCATCACCCGTCGCATCTCTATCCTTTTCTGAATTCTGAATTCTGAATTCTCAATTTCTTCTCAACTCGATCCCTCCTCGGTACAGCAGCCACAGACCGCCGATCTGAACCACGTGATAGAGATCGTTGTGATTGAAGTGCTGATGGACCGTGAGTCCGCTGGCCTGAATCGCTGCTGCCACGAACGAGACGAGAATTCCTCCCACGATCCAGGGAGAGCTCCTGCTCTTCCTATGTATCCAATCGATCGCAGCGATCACGAGGACTGCAACCATCGAGATCGCGTAATCCATCACCACGAGACGGAAGTCGTCGCTCCTCAGAAGTTCTATTGCATACAGAATGAATTTCACGAGGGCGGCCGCCGAGATCACCGCGAACCAGCGTCTCGAGAGTACGGCGTCCGCGATTCCAGCGAGCAGCGCGAGACTGCCTATCCCGAGCGAATAGCACGTCACCTTCCACAGCGCACCCAGCACTGACGATGAAAGAATCAGAGTGAACCCATGAAACGTACCGCCCGCAAACGCTGCGATGCCCGTAAAGAGGAACGCGCTGCCCCAGAGCAGCGCCGGCCGTGATGCGTCCCGCCTGCCGCGCGTCATCAGCCGGAAAGCGAGTACCCACGCCACGACTGCCAGAAGGTAGTCGGTGGCCATGGTCATCGGTTCGGTGATCATGTGGAGAACATCCGCCGGTAGTGGGCATACCAGTCGCTTTGAAAGATCTCTCCGGGGTCGTGTTCTCTCTTCTTTTCCAGGAACGCGGCGAACCGCGGGTAGCACAACTCGACCTGTTCGCGCGTCGCCTCCCGGTGATAGGTGAGGAAGTAACTTCCTCCTCTCCGGATCGCCATTGCAATCAGACGGCGGAATGCATCGCCAACGTTTCGAAGACCTTCCGAAGAGTGCTCCGCATGCAGATTGAAGATCGTGCAGGCGAACGGCTCCCGGGCCCAGGCGAGAAAGCTCTCGTCGTCGCGCTCGATGAGCCGGATCGTCCCGTAGATCAGATCGACCTCATTGCGGAGAAAATCTTCACGGACTTCTTCGAGGAAGTCGGCGAGCCGTGTCCGTGGAACGTAGATTTCCGTGATGATCTCGGAGGCTTTCTCACGAGCTTTCGTCGCGAGTTCGACATACCGGTGATAGTCGTCGATGTAAACGCTCAACTGGTGAAGATCCGACCAGTAAATCTGTCCCGACGTGCCGAGATAGTACGACGCATACCGTTCATACGCCTGCGCCTTGTCGGCATGCGCGAGGAGGAAGAGCGCTCGCCAGTCGTCGTCACCCAACTCACGCTGCGTCTCCGGGATCGGCGTTTCGATTGGCACCGGCCGGTAGCAGGAAAAGATCCCTCGGCGCAGATAGTTCTCCGAGCTCTGATCGATCGAGAACTGAAAATCTCCATATGTATAGCCGTCCGCGATCCGCCTCTCGAACGAGTCCATCAGCCCATCGGTTTCCTGAATCTCCACGACACGTTCCAGCTTCTGGCGGGGAACCAGACGTAGGCGCATCGAGGTTACGACGCCGAACAGACCGTAGCCGCCAAACGCCAGACTGAATAGTTCTCGGTTCTCTGTTCTGCTGCATCGGACTGCGGTGCCGTCCGCCGTGATCAGCACAAAGGACTCCACATCCGCGATGAAGGGCTTCATCCGGAGTCCGCGTCCATGAATGTTGGCCGCGAGGGCGCCTCCCATCGTGAGCCGGTCCGCTCCTGTCTGCTTCTGGGCGATTCCCCACTGCGCGTCCCGTCCCTGCTGGTGCTCGACGAGAAACTCGATGAGCTCCGGCCACTCGACGCCGCTCTCCACGTCCACGATTCCGTTCGTGGAGTCGAGCTCGAGAACTCGATTCAGCCCACGGATGTCTATGAGCGTGGCATCGGAACGAAACTGCTGTCCCCCCATCGCATGGCGCCTTCCCGCAATGGCAAGAGGACGACCTCGGGACGCAGCATGGCGCACGAGATCCTGCACCTGATCCGTCGACTCCGGCGTTTCGATGTCCGAGACCCACGTGGGATTCAGACCGGAGTGGACATCGTTCACCCATGCTCCCCGGTCCGATCGCGCAGTGATACAACGCGGCGCGAGCAGGGAAAGCGCGCCCAGACGGATGAGCTCACGACGGGTCCACATCATCGGAATCGCCTCAGTGTACATTGGAGGCGAGACATGACCACGTCCTGAAATCGCCCCTCGCACTCCACAGATTGTGGAGTTGCCGGTGCAATGGCGAAGCGTTGAGGCCTCGCAGCCCGCATGAATCCGCGATTTCCAGCGTTTCTTCAACCTCTGCGTTGACCAGTTCAGAACGCCCGCGTACACTCGAAATCACCACACACGGCCTGTCAGAGAATGTCTGCAACGGTAATCAGACGAGCATTCCGGAGAGAGATTCATCGGAACGCCAGATAAAGGAGCATATGCAAACCATGGCAACTATCCCTTCAGACAAACTCAAGGCGGTCGAGGCGGCATTCGTACAGATCGAGCGTCAGTTCGGCAAGGGTTCCATCATGCGGCTCGGCGCGAAGGAGCACACAGGCATCAGCTCGATCTCGACCGGATCGATCGGTGTCGACGCCGCTCTCGGCGTTGGTGGTGTCCCGCGCGGCCGCGTCGTCGAGATCTATGGTCCGGAGTCTTCCGGAAAGACCACGCTCTCGCTTCACGTCATCGCCGAAGCGCAGAAGCTCGGCGGGCTCGCCGCATTCATCGACGCCGAGCATGCGCTGGACGCCGAGTATGCGAAGAAACTCGGTGTCGACATCGACAACCTTTTGGTATCTCAGCCCGACAGCGGTGAGCAGGCGCTCGAGATCACCGAGATGCTCGTCCGCTCCGGGGCGGTCGACGTCATCGTCATCGACTCGGTGGCCGCGCTCGTGCCGCGGGCCGAGCTCGAAGGAGAAATGGGTGACAGCCACGTCGGTCTTCATGCGCGCCTGATGTCGCAGGCCCTGCGCAAGCTGACAGGCATCGTCTCGAAGTCGAAGACGAGTCTGATCTTCATCAACCAGATTCGCGAAAAGATCGGCGTGATGTTCGGCAGCCCCGAGACGACCACCGGCGGTCGTGCCCTCAAGTTTTACGCATCGGTCCGCCTCGACATCCGCCGCACGAATCAGATCAAGGACGGCGACGAGGTCATCGGCTCGAGGGTTAAGGTAAAGGTCGTCAAGAACAAGTGCGCCGCTCCCTTCCGCCAGGCTGAGTTCGATGTGAACTATGGCGAGGGCGTTTCGAAAGAGGGCGAACTGATCGATATCGGCATCGAGCACAAGATCATCGAAAAATCAGGGTCCTGGTTCTCGTACGGCGACATGCGCCTCGGCCAGGGACGGGACAATTCCAGGAATTTCATCAAGGAGAACCCCGACCTCTCCGCGGAAATCGAAGGCAAGGTCCGGCGCGCCCTCGGCATCGCCGGCCCGGAGCTGACCGTTATCGAAGGCGGTGAGGCAAAGAAGGAAAAATCGGCCGTCAAGTAACGATTGCTGATCCCGGAAGTGGCAGGGCGCCGCCTCGGCTGCGCCCTTTTCGTGTGCGCGTGGTTGGTCAGGTCATGCCGCGAATGGAGAGTACCGTGATTGCCCTCGGAATGCAGGGCTCCTCCGCAGCTTCGCGTTCTGGTTCTTCGTGAACGTAAAATGAAGGCTGGATGAATCTCCCCGACGTCTTCGCCGTTGTTCCGGCTGCCAGGAGTCGTCTCGATCTGGCCCTTACCGAGCAGGGGATCTCCCGCCGCGCGGCCCGTCGTCTGATCAACGATCGTTGTGTGCTGGTCAACGGCAAGCCGGTAGCCGTCGCCTCGAGAACCGTCGGGCCGGGCGATACGCTCCTTGCGGCGACAACTCCAGTCGAACCGGACGTGCTCTCCATGTCGCCGGATCTGATCGCGGTCGACAAGCCGTCCGGAATCCCGACCCAACCGGCCCGCGACCGGACGCGCGTTTCTCTACTGGATCTGATCACTCTCTACCTCGCTCAGACTGAGAACCCCTCCGAGCTTTTCCTCGTTCATCGCCTGGATACCGGAACGAGCGGCGTGGTGATGTTCGGACGCACGCGGGAGTTCACCACGACGCTCTCGCAGGCGCTCGCCCTCGGCATGGTCGAGAAGCGATACGTCGCCTTGATCCATGGCCGGCTCGAACAGGTGCTCTCGCTCGACGCGCCGATCGGCCGGGAAAGCGGGTCGCGATTCGCACCCGCGGCCGGAGGTCGCGCGGCCTCGACTACAGTTCGGCCTCTGGCCGCGTCGGAGCGATATACATTCGCGGAGGCGCACATCCTCACAGGCCGGACTCACCAGATTCGCGTTCATCTCGCGGAGGCAGGCTTTCCCGTTGCAGGCGACCGTAAATACGGCGCACCTGTATCGGCCTCACCATTTCGAAGGCTCATGCTCCACGCCTGGTCGTTTTCTCACTCACTGACGGGTACGGTCACGGCGCCACTCCCTGAGGATTTCTCTCTCGCCGTCGCCTCAGCCGGACTACCGGACCCCAAAGGGCTGTTACCCCCTTCTGAATTCTGAGATCTTCAGTTTATGGAATGGGCGATATGGACGATATGAAGATACGGGCAACGACGATTCTGTGCGTGCGGCGTGACGGGCAGGTGGCCGTCGCCGGCGACGGCCAGGTCACCGTCGGCACTACGGTCATGAAACATGGAGCGGCCAAAGTCCGGCGACTTTACGGCGGGAAGATCATCGCCGGCTTCGCAGGGTCGGCAGCCGACGCGTTCGCTCTGTTCTCGCGCTTCGAAGCCAAGCTCGAGGAATACAACGGAAATCTCGAACGGTCCGTAGTCGAGCTTGCCAAAGACTGGCGGCTCGACAAGTATCTACGCCAGCTCCAGGCATTTCTCGTGGTTGCCAATTCCGAACGGTCTTACCTGGTCTCGGGGACTGGAGATCTGATTCAGCCTGACGACGGGCTGCTGGCGATCGGATCCGGAGGCTCGTATGCGCTTGCAGCGGCACGGGCGCTGCTTCAACACACGCAGATGAACGCCGCGGAGATCGCCGCAGAAGGCCTTCGGATCGCGGCTTCCATCTGCATTTATACAAACGACAACATCACGGTCGAAACGCTGTAAGGCGGTGGCCGGCCTCCTGTTACCGGCCTGAGTGGCGGAACTGAGTTGGGCTGTTGCCATCGCGAGAGGACTTGCACACCATGGTCATCATTCTTCCCGGGCAGACCCCGGCAGCAGAATCCGCAGACAGTCTCACCCCGAACCGTATCGTCGAGGAGCTCGACAAGTACATCGTCGGACAGCACGCTGCAAAGCGTGCGGTAGCCATTGCGCTGCGCAACCGCTGGCGCCGGCAGCAGCTTCCGGCGGACTTGCGGGAAGAGATCGCTCCGAAGAACATCATTATGATCGGCCCCACGGGTGTGGGAAAGACCGAGATCGCCAGGAGACTCGCAAAACTCACACATTCTCCATTCCTGAAGATCGAGGCGTCGAAGTTCACCGAGGTGGGTTACGTCGGGCGGGACGTCGAATCGATCGTTCGTGATCTCACAGAGCTGGGCGTGAAGCTGATCCGGGAGGAGAAGGCCGAATCAGTCCGCCAGCAGGCAGAGATGGCCGCCCGGGAACGTCTGCTCGATTTGCTTCTTCCGGACATCCGCCGGACCGTTCCGCGTCCTGCATTCGTCGGCGGCGAAGAAGTGGAGCCCGAGCGCTCGGACGAAACGCGCGAGAAGTTGGGGCGCTGGCTGGACGAAGGGCGTCTCGAAGACCGCGACGTCGAGCTCGACGTCAAGGAACAGGGATTTCCTTCATTCGAAATCATTTCGAACCAGGGCGTCGAGGACGTGGGCATCAACGTCAAGGACATGATGCCGGGCCTCTTTGGTGGAGGGCGATCGAAACGGAAGAAGGTACGCGTCTCCGATGCTCGCGACATTCTCATCGCCGAAGAAGCGGAGAAACTGATCGACCAGTCCGCGGTCGCCCGCGAGGCGATTCATCGCGTCGAGCAGAGCGGAATCGTCTTTCTCGATGAGATCGACAAGATTGCCGGGCGGGAAAAGGGCGGATCCCACGGCGGCGGTCCCGACGTGTCCCGCGAAGGAGTTCAGCGTGATCTTCTGCCGATCGTCGAGGGTACGACAGTAAACACGAAGTACGGGATGGTGAAGACGGACCACGTCCTGTTCATCGCAGCCGGCGCCTTCCACGTCTCCAAACCATCGGATCTGATCCCCGAGTTGCAGGGGCGATTTCCCATCCGGGTCGAGCTCGAGTCGCTGACCGAAGAGGACTTCGTGAGAATTCTGCGCGAACCGAAGAATGCGCTCACGATGCAGTATCGCGAACTGCTCGCAACCGAAGGAGTAACGCTCCGATTCGCAGACGAAGCCATCACTGAGCTCGCGCGGTTCGCAGCGTTGGTGAACCATCGAACAGAAAACATCGGCGCCCGCCGGCTCCATACGATTCTGGAGCGTGTTCTCGATGATCTTTCTTTCAAGGCGAACGATATGAACGGCGAGGAAGTTCTCGTCGATGCGAGGTATGTGCAGGCCGCTCTCGAGAACATCATTCAGGACGAGGATCTGAGCAGGTACGTCCTGTAGGAGGGCAGCTGAGTGAGCATCGCCACAATCAATCCCGCGACCGGAGAGACTCTCGAAACATTCGAAGCTCTGACCTCGAGTGAGATCGAAACCAGGCTTGCCCTGGCTACGGACGTCGCCGCCCGGTTTCGACTGACGCCCTACAGTGAGAAGGCGGCGGCGATGAACAGGGCCGCAGAGATTCTCGAGGAGCGAAAGGCCGAGTACGGCCGGATGATCACGCTCGAGATGGGAAAGCCGATCAGGTCGGCCATCGCGGAAGTGGCAAAGTGCGCGACCGTCTGCCGGCACTACGCCGAGCACGCGGAGAAATACCTCGCCGATGAGGTCATCGAAACGAATGCCGCTCGCAGCTTCGTCACGTTCCAGCCGCTCGGCGTCATTCTCGCTGTGATGCCGTGGAACTTTCCCTTCTGGCAGGTCTTTCGTTTCGCAGCGCCGGCACTGATGGCCGGAAACACGGGACTTCTCAAGCACGCGTCAAACGTTCCCCGCTCGGCGCTCGCGATCGAGCAGGTCTTTCTCGATGCCGGCTTTCCTGAGGGCGCCTTCCAGACCCTCCTGATCAGATCGGATCAGGTAGCGGCGCTTCTGGAAGATGATCGCGTTCGCGCCGCGACACTCACGGGAAGTGAGCCGGCGGGAAGCGATGTGGCTTCAACGGCAGGACGCAGAATCAAGAAGACCGTCCTCGAACTGGGAGGCAGCGATCCGTTCATCGTCATGCCATCGGCTGATCTCGATCGCGCGGTCGAGTTCGCAGTCAAAGCGAGAATCATCAACAACGGGCAGTCGTGCATCGCTGCGAAGCGCTTTATCGTCGTTGGCGGGATTGCAGAGGATTTTGAAAGGATGTTCACTGCGGCGATGAAGCAATTGACGGTCGGCGACCCTCTCGACGAATCGACGGACATCGGCCCTCTCGCAACCACGGCCATCGCAGAGGAGCTCGAGGGGCAGGTGCAGCGGTCGATCGAAGCCGGCGCGCGGCTGCTCGCCGGGGGGCGGCGTCTGAGAAACCTCGGACCGAACTTCTTCGAGCCGACCGTGCTGAGTGACATCCCGGAGTCCGCCCCTGCGTATGCCGAAGAGTTGTTCGGACCTGTTGCGTCGCTCTTTCGTGCGAAGGATCTCGACGATGCCATACGCCTGGCGAACAGCACCACGTTCGGGCTCGGGGCAAGCGCCTGGACGAACGATCCCGACGAGCAGCAGCGTTTCATCGATGAGATCGAATCGGGCCAGGTCTTCCTCAATGCGATGGTCGCTTCCGATGCCCGCCTCCCTTTCGGCGGGATCCGCCGTTCCGGCTACGGCCGCGAGCTGGGAGAGTACGGAATCCGGGAGTTCGTGAACATCAAGACCGTGTGGGTCGCCTGAGCTGCTGGTAGGATCCCGATGCAATTCATCTCACCCGTCAGGAACCCTCATGAATGACCAATCCATTGCAGATCTTCCAGCGTTGATCGACCTCCGTGTCCCGGACGAACAGCAGGAGGAGATTCGCGCCAGGGCTTCGAAGCTGCCATCTTCCAGATTACCGATCGGACGGCATGTGATCTCGAGCTCATCGCCACGGGCGGCTTCATGCCTCTCGATCGCTTCATGTCGCGCGATGATTACGAACGCGTCATGGCGGAGATGCGCCTCCCGTCGGGCCAGCTCTTTCCGGTGCCCGTCACGCTTCCCGTTTCCCGCGATGTTCAGCTGACGCTGGACTCCGAGATCGCGCTGCGTGACTCGAGGAACGATCTTCTCGCCGTGATGAGGATCGAGGAAATCTTCGACCGCTCACCTGACGAGGCCCTTCTCTTGTGGCTTGTTCGTGGTCGGGTTTGAACCACCTTATGGCTTCCAAGGTTTTCTGTCCTGAGACGCTATGCTAGAGTGCGAGTGACTGTATGACTCGCGCCTGATGGATGAATCGAGACAGTTCGTGAAGGCACTCTCAACGTGGTTCGATCGCTTGCCTGCTTAGCTTCGAGAGGAGCCCAGAGAAGGCGGTCGATCGGTGGCTCCAGCACGTAGCGAGTTCACGACGTGATGGGAGGGAAAATGGAGAAATTCATCGCAGCAAAATCAGCGGTTCGGAAGCTCGGCATCAGACTTGCCGTTGCCGACTCTGGCAAGGGCGATCTTGAGTTCGGGACCGGCCCCGAGATAGAGTCAGCGATCGAGACCGATACCGGGAAGAAGGCTACGACGCACATAAAGGAGCCGCAGTCGCCAGCTCATCAACCGTCCCTCAAAGCTCCTGGTATTGCGCAGCCTCTCGCAAGCGATGATGCCAATGCCGATAACGACCAGCGCAGAGGGGGCACTGACATCGCGGCGCTCCGGCTTTTACAGGAGAACAGGCAGCTGCGCACACGCCTGAATCACGCCGAAAGATTCATCGGTCAGCTTCAAAAGGAGAAGGAGCACGTAACTGCGCAACGTGACTGGCATTCTACAGATCGAGACCGTATCGCCGCAATCCTGGTGGAGCATGAAGAAGCGGCGGTGTCTCAATGGGCAACCATCTGTGCACTTTCCGGCGAGCCTGCGAGTAGCGGGGAAGTGCTAACAAGCCACGTTGCTGACGACGGGAAGAACTCAGAGGTTCAGAACGCCCGGAAGGAACCGAAGGATCTTCTGAATTCGATCGAACGCGAGCTCTCAGCCGCTCGAGTTGCTCTGGCGAGCCGAGAGGCCGAACTCGAAGCGATTCATCGATCCCGTCTCTGGAGAATTGGTCAATACTACTGGGGCGTCCTTCGAATTCTTCGATGGCCGGGAAGTAGACCGAGCTGAGCCCGGCGTGCTGAATGATGGATGAAGGACCGACTCGGAATCAGGATTCCACCAGGGAACATTCTCCCGCCTCCCACTTTCCTGGGAGAAAACCTCAACACGAGCTTCAAATAGAGTTCAATCGAGATTTGAGTTCATCTCCACGTTTCCACGTGCTCGACTGGGGGAGCAACCTCGACTTCGCCACGTTCGTGCCGCTAGCCACGGTCCTCAGACGAGAACTGGGTGCGTCCCTGCCGTATCTGTCGTGCACATTCGATGTAACTGCTCTGCCGCGAAAGTCTTCCGCTGCGCAGCTTCATGAGGCACGGAGAGTCGCCAGATCATGGGTGATGATCACGGACGACCGAGGAGGGTTCGAACTGCAACGTGGGGAAGCCTCACCTGCCAACTCGGCGCTCATTCCGTCCGTCAGCATCATCATCCCCGTTCGAGACAAGCTGGAACTCACCCGTGATTGTCTGAAAGCCCTGCAGTCTACGCTCATCGCGCATACCTCAATCGAAGTGATCGTTGTGAATGACGGATCGACGGATGATACTGCAGCATTTCTCGAGACCGTGTCGGAGGAAGACTGCCGATACAGGATTCTGACCAACCGCGAGTCCGTCGGATTCATCGAAAGCTGTAATCGCGGAGCTGCCGAAGCGCGCCTTGATGTGGTGGTGTTTCTCAACAACGACACCATCCCTTTCCCCGGATGGCTCGATGCGCTCGTGGACACATTCGCTTCAAATCCGCGGGTAGGAGCTGTAGGGGCAAAACTGCTGTATCCAGATGGAACCCTGCAGGAAGCTGGGAGTGTCGTTTTTTCAGACGGTTCCGCAATGAATTTCGGGCGCGGCTCTCACGAGCCTGATGACCCTCTTTTCAGCTACGTCCGGGAGGTCGACTACTGCTCCGGAGCAGTTCTAGCAACCCCTCGGTCGCTCTTTCTGGACCTCGGGGGATTCGACACAAGGTATCGGCCTGCGTATTACGAGGACGCCGACTACTGCTTGTTGCTGCGACAGAACGGCTACAAGGTTCTGTTTCAACCCGATTGCCAGGTGATTCATATCGAAGGAGGAACCGCCGGGACGGACCTCACCTGCGGTCCAAAGTCCCACCAGACACGCAATCACAAGATCTTCTTCGAGAAGTGGAAGGACACTCTTGCACTCCATCCTGCTCCCCCTGAAAGCATGATCGAGTTTGCCGACCTTTTCCGTTTTGCGGACGCGAACAAGCCACGGATCCTGGTGATCAGTTACACCGTCCCTGAGTACGATAAGGAGAGCGGGTCGAAGCGACTGTACGATCTGGTTTGCATGTTGCTCGAGGAAGGATGGTCTGTCACCTTCCTCACGATGAAGACCGATGGCGGTGACTCGTATCTTCAGGAATTACGTGCGATGGGAGTCGCGACGTATCGTGACGATCTGGAGAATCCTTCTCCTCACGGGATGTACGAGACAAGGACCGACTTCCTCCTGGTGAACGGAAGCTTTGATGTGGCGTTGATCGGCTTCTGGCACATCGCAGAAGCGTGGATTCCCAGGATTCGGACTCTCTCTCCCGATACCAGAACTATCATCGATTCGGTTGATCTTCATTTTGTAAGGAATTTGCGGCTCGCCCTGAAAACATCTCCTGACGGTAAAATCGGTGGCTGGATAAGTCCCGCGCTGGGGGAGGAGTTGCGACGAGAATTGAACGTCTACGCACTCGCAGACCGCGTTCTGACTGTATCCGACACGGAATCGGGACTCATCAACTCACTCATCCTCGGTCCTCAGCGGGCATTCACTGTGCCAGATTGTGAGACCCTCGGCCGCTCACCAATTCCTTTCGACGAGCGGCGTGGGATCCTCTTCGTTGGCAATTTCCGTCACCCTCCCAATGTCGAGGCCATCTATTGGCTCATTCGAGATATTGTTCCGCTCATCGATCCGGAGGTTCTCCGGGAGCACCCGATCTCGATCATCGGCACAGACATGACCGACGAGATCAAAAGGTTCGGAGAGAACGCGGGTCTCAAAATGATCGGCTGGGTTCCTTCCGTCGAGCCCTACCTCGAGCGCGCGCGATTGTCGATACTTCCGCTTCTCCATGGTGCTGGAACGAAGCGCAAGCTCATCCAGGCTTCGATGATTGGTACCCCTTCAGTGGCAACGAGAATCGCTGTCGAGGGTTTTCCGCTCGTGCACGAGGAGGACATTCTGATCGCTGATGATCCCGGCGGATTTGTCGAGGCCATCACGCGGCTCCTGCACGATCGCGCGTCGTGGCACCGGTTTGCCCGATCCTCAAGGGAGAAGATGCTGGTCGTCCATGGTACGGAAGCAACAAGAGGATCCCTCTCCGCCGCACTGGACTTTGGTTCTGACGCGACCGCGGAGCTGGAATGGCTGTCGTTCCGGTGCAATATCTGCGAAACCGATTGTCGAGCGCGGCTTGAACAGCTGGAGCGCGAGACTCCGAGTTGTACCCAATGTGGATCGACTGTTCGATTCCGGGCGATTGTTTCAGTTCTTTCGCGGGAGTTGTTTGGCGCGAGTCTGAGCATGAGCGAATTTCCCCAGCGACGCGACATTCGCGGGATCGGCCTTAGCGACTGGGAAGGTTACGCGGGAGTATTGAAGAGCAAGCTCTCCTACCAGAACACCTACCTGCATCAGGAGCCTCTCCTCGACATCACGAACGTTCCGGAGTCGATGGAAGGAACGCTCGACTTCATCATCTCGAGTGACGTCTTCGAGCATGTAGTACCGCCGGTCTCGTCAGCGTTCGAGAACGCCAGACGGCTGCTGAAGCCGGGCGGATTCATGATCCTCACTGTTCCGTACGTGACAGGTGCGGGTGTAGCGACCGTTGAGCACTTCCCGCGGCTGCATGAGTACCAGACAATTCCGAGGAAAGACGGCTCATGGGCAGTGCTCAACACCACAAGCGATGGGGTTTCGGAGATCTTTGAAAACGTCACTTTCCATGGCGGGGCGGGACTAGCCCTTGAAATGCGGCTCTTCTCGGAGGAGGGATTGTTACGGGATCTCGAAGCTGCAGGCTTCCGCAATGTCTCGGTAGCAGACGAGCCGGACTATACGGCGGGAGTTTTCTGGACTGACGCCTGGTCCCTCCCTCTGGTCGCTCGAAAGTGATAAGCGCTCGAAGAGCATCTCCGGGTTTTCCCTACTACACCGCAGGCTCAGGGGCAGCCACTGGTCGTCGTACGAACCTCGAGAATTGCAATAGCCGTGGGGTCATTCCCTTTGGTCATGTAGAACTCCGTCCCGTCCTTGACCCATTTTTTGGTCTTGGCCTCTCCCGAACCCTGCCCAAAGGCAAACAACTTTCCGTCAGGAGGTGTACCGACGTAAACTCGGTACGCAGAACGATCTGAGACTTTCCACGAGACGATTGCCTCTCCAAGTCTACTGCCATCACAGATACGGACAGGATCGGGAGAAACGGTCAGTTGGGGTAGGTTGGGGGCTTCCGTCCGAGAATCAGCAACGACATTGGTATCGACATCGGGAGAGCGCTCTTGAGCGCAGCTTATGCTGAGGATCAGCACAAAAGGCAAGAGCGCGAGCGGACTCTTCATAAAGTCTTCGTTCCTTGGCGAATTCTTCGATACGCGCATTATAACTGGCGAGCAATCCTGTTCATAATGAAACGCGCAAACTCGATTGTCCGCCGGTCGAAGACTCATTGAGCACACTTGTAGGTCACATACTTCAGAATACAATTCCCGGGTCACACCAAGCCGGGGACTATCAGTGCGAATATTCATCACGACTCTAGGGGAACAAACATGAGAATACTGATTGCTGGGGTCGACGGTTATCTCGGCTGGCCGCTGGCACTTCACCTCGCCAGCCGCGGACATCAGGTTGCGGGCATCGACAATTACATGCGGCGCGCCTGGGTCGGCGAGATGGGATCACAGTCGGCAATTCCAATCGCGAGTATGGCCGATCGGCTTCTGGCATTTCGTGAGAACCTGGGGCAGAACCTGCGCTTTTACAAGGGCGACCTGACGGATTACCACTTCGTCTTGAATGCGTTGAAGTCGTTTCGTCCCGAAGCCATCGTTTATCTGGGCCAGATGCCTTCCGCCCCCTATTCGATGATCGACGTTCAGCATGCCATCTTCACGCAGACGAACAACGTCATAGGGAATCTGGTCACTTTGTTCGCAATACACGAGACGGTTCCCGACTGCCACCTCGTCAAACTCGGCACGATGGGCGAGTACGGAACACCGAACGTCGACATTCCGGAAGGCTTCTTCGAGATTGACTACCGAGGCCGTAAGGACCGAATGATGTTCCCAAAAAAAGCAGGGAGCTGGTATCACCAGAGCAAAGTGCACGACTCGCACAACGTCGAGATGGCGTGTCGTATCTGGGGCCTTCGCTCGACCGACATCATGCAGGGAGTCGTGTATGGGACGAGAATCGACGCGATGGGTACCGACGAGCGGCTGCGCACACGCTTCGATTTCGACCAGAGCTTCGGCACGGCGATCAACCGATTCTGTGCCCAGGCCGTGATCGGAATGCCACTCTCGCCTTTCGGAAAGGGTCAGCAGAAGCGTGGATTTCTCCCGCTGCGGGATTCAATTCAGTGCCTCACGCTCGCGACAGAGAACCCGGCTGCGCCGGGGGAATACCGGGTCTTCAATCAGTTCGAGGACGTCTACTCCATCATCGAGCTCGCCGACCGAATTAAGAAGATTGCGAGTAGAGTGGGCCTAGAAGTTGAGATCCACCCGATCGAAAACCCGAGAACTGAAGCAGAGGAGCACTATTACAATCCGGATCATCAGCACCTTCTCGATCTCGGTTACAAGCCGACTCAGGACATGGATACGGAATTGGAGAACGTCCTCCGCGACCTGATTCCGCACCGGCTGCGAATCGAATCCCGTAAGGAGGCGCAGTTTCCCGATATTCGGTGGGACGGAACCCGCCGCACATCTGTCGATCTTTCGGAAAAGTACGATCACAAACCCGCGGAAGTCTCGTCGTGACGGAACTGCGCTGGTTTGGACTGCTGTCTGGCATTGCCGCGCTTCTTTATATTTTCAATCGTTTCCGGTATGGCAAAGTACGGCGCGTCGATTTCGCAATTGGCGCATTCCTTTCGCTCGGCTTGATCACCGTCTCCGCAGACCCTGGAAGCGTGAATCTCATTCGCGACATGCTCGCACTGGAGCGTGAGCAATTCAGCCGGCTCATCGCCCTCCTGATCGTTTCGAACCTGCTGATCTGGGTCCTGCTTCTTTATACGAGGGTGCGATGGTCGTCTCGCGCCGATCAGTTCGACCGTCTGGTCCGGCAATTGGGTGTAGATCAGTTCGATGCGTCTTATCCCGGTTTGAGCCTGTCGCCTCTCGCAGTTGTGATTCCCGCCTTCAACGAAGAGTCGAACATCGCGCAGGTTCTCGCTCAGATGCCCACGCAGGTGTGCGGAAGACCTCTTTCGGTCATTGTGATCGACGACGGAAGTGTTGATGGGACTGCTGAGATGGCGCGTGCCCAGGGAGCCTTGACTGTTCGGAGCCCAATAAACCGCGGAGGCGGCGCAGCGCTGAGGCTAGGCTTTGACATCGTTCGGCTTCATGGTGTGGAGATCGTCGTAACCATGGATGCAGACGGGCAACATCTTCCGGCAGAGATCGAACGACTCGTGGCTCCTATTCTTGAAGACCAGGCAGACTTCGTGATCGGCTCCCGCATTCTGGGGAAACGGGAACGCGACAGTCTGGTGCGCTACGTGGGGATTCGATTCTTCAATGGAATCATCCGACTGCTCACCACAGTACGGATCACCGACTGTTCGAACGGCTTCCGAGCATTCCGAGTGAAGCAGCTCAGCCAGGTTCTCCTTCAACAGGATCAGTTTCACACATCTGAACTGATCATCGACGCCGGCCGCCGAGGAATTCGCATCGGTGAGGCTCCCGTGACGGTAAGAAAAAGACTGAGTGGCGTCAGCAAAAAAGGGGCGCACGTGACGTACGGATTGTCCTTCGCACGAACCATCATCAAGAGCTGGTGGCGTTGATCCATATCACCGGCAGTTCTTAGAGTCGACGCCTACTTCCAGCATCGCAATCGTGTTCCGGCTCGTGAGTGGCCGTCCGCCACTCCTATCCTGCAAGAAAACCTTCATTCCATCCGTTGCCCACTTACCAGTCGACTGGGAAGAACCGCGACTCGTACGGGCGAATAGCGCACCGTCGACACTTCCTATCCGAACCTCCACCGCGCCCACACCAGGAGGGACGGTCCAGGACAGAGTGGTCACGCCCAACCCGGACCCGTCGCAGACGGGGACAGGGTTCGGGTTCGCGATGAGCGCACCTTTACCCAGGACAGCGCTCGCTTGCATCGGCTCCGGCCTCCAGATTGAGACAAGAATCTCCGGATCGACCAAATTTTCTACCAAGTCGCTCGGAGTGGAAATCAGATGAGCCATACTGACGTCCTCGACGCGAATCCGATCAGCGAAAGGGCCTTCGAACGTGAGCTCCAGAAATCCGGCTTCGAGCGGGGCGGATAGAAACAGATTCGTACGTTTCGATTCCATCGCAGTCTCAACCGTTTCGACCTGAGTCATGAGGGGTTCTTTCGATGCATCAAGCCATCGGAAGATTACGTCCATCCCACCGCTGGCATCACCGCTGGAGCGAAACGTCACGAGATAAACCCTACCGCCGTCCAGATTGACCTGGGTCGAAAGTCTCCCTTTGTTCCACAGCGCGACGGAGGCCCGTGGGCTGCTGCTTTTGTTCATATCAATTTCGCGTCGGGCGTGGCCGGATACTGCCCA
This sequence comes from Thermoanaerobaculia bacterium, assembly GCA_041748075.1. Taxonomy (GTDB): domain Bacteria; phylum Acidobacteriota; class Thermoanaerobaculia; order Gp7-AA8; family Gp7-AA8; genus JBGSYJ01. The sequence goes on along the minus strand of JBGTDX010000036.1, from coordinate 191,518 downwards.
GTTGACAGGGTTTGCTCCCGATCCTTCCTCAAATCCTCCGTTTCTGATGAGCTCCGGGCCACGGCGCAGCTGGTAAGGCTCTGGTTGAAGCTCGAACAGATATACGTCGGGCGCCGTGCAGACAAGATGGAATCGCTCTGTGAAGGCTTTCGCATCGATGATCAGCGGCGCCATGAATGACTGAATCCGTTCTGGATCTTTGTGAAAACCCTGGCCTTTGAGAACCAGCAGGTAGTCAGTGTCCAGCGCAGAAAGGGAACGATGGAGGCCAGCGGCCGAGGTGGCGTCGATGTCCCGGTAACGGGCAGGTCCAAAATGATCGCCCATGTGCGTACCATCCGTGAAATACGCGAGGTTGGATGCAAAAAACGCATACAGCCGATAATCCGATCCACGTCGTGCATTGAGCCATTGAAAGCATGGATAGGCTGGCGTCAGGGCGGTGAAAAATTTTTCGCGCTGACTTTCCGAAACGGGGGGCGAGCCCTGCTGCGTGACTTCCGCCTGCACGAGTTGAAGCGACGGGATGAGTAGAACGATGCCGAGCGTTAACGTGACAACTGCGTTCATCCGTTTAAAACGATCCAGGCGAAGCCATAGAGCGATACGAGAAGCTGCCGCGCCCTCCAGCAGCGCAACCAGCGGTAGCACCGGAAACAGATATCGTACAACCTGTGCGGAATTGAACCAGAAGATGAGATAAGCCAGGACAAACAGAAGGATTCTGGCGCCGGACCTATCGACGAGAGCGATCAGTACAGTAAGTGGGAGCGCGAGGAAAAGCGTTCTTGACGGTTCTTCGATCCGGAACGCCGCAGGCTGATTCACAAGCCGGGCGGGTAGTGCAAGGAAATCGAGAAACCCGGTGCCAGCGCCACGTCCTTCATAGTTCGACTGATGAGATTCCAGATCGCCCGGAAGCCAGCACGAACGCTCGGAGCCGAAAATACTCTGCATGAACGGCTCCACCGGGTTTCCTGTATGCGCGTAGTTCCAGGCATACCACGGCATCATGGTGACGCTGCACCCGACGATCAAGAGCGCGAGCGGTTTCCATGCTCGCCGGACGATTGCGTCTCCGAGCATCCATACCCCAACTGCGAGAACGAGGAACAGGGCGGTGTACTTGGTACCGGCGGCGAAGCCGGCGAACACTCCCGCGAGGATCACGAACACCGATTGCCGGGTACGAAGGAATGTTTCGAGAGACAGGATGGCAAGAGTCGCGTACAGCGCGACTCCGAGTTCCACATAAGCCATTCCCGCCATACGTACTACGAACGGTGTGCCCAACCAGATCGCTGCAGCCCAGATACCCGCACGACGTGAGAACCATCTGGTACCCCATCCAAACAACGCCAGTGCCGTGAGTATGAATGCGAGGAACTGTGTCAGCTGGGCCGATATATCGTCCCAGAGCGCATACATCAGAGTAAACAACATCTCCGAATGCTGCGGGAACACACAGAACCGCAGATATGGGGTAGGTCTGACCTGATGCTCAGCTGTATAGATCTTTGCGAGAGCGAGATGATAGCTGAGCGCATCGTGATGACGTGGAGGATAAAGAGCAGGGATTGAGAGGAAGGAAGCCAGTGCGATAGCGATCATCACCGCCGCCGCGAAGCGTGCGAGGCTGGCCTTCGAAGCGCCGGCGACCGCGGCGCGCAATCGCATGAGTCCATCCCTGAGTACACGGTAACTTCCCAGCATCGCCAAAACTGCGAGTAGCATGACGAGCTCGACATAGAGCACGCGGGCGAGACCCATCAGGAAGGCGGTAGTGGCAATGATCCCCAGACCGAGAGAGGCGCAGAATGCGACTTCTTCTGCGACATTGTGAAAGCTCGCCCTCGACAGAATGTTCCGACCAACCGCATAGCTCAGCATCGCCAGGAGTGCCGTTACGAGAAGGTGACGGACTGCGAAGCTGATGAAGCTGACATCGATGAGCTCTGCCAAAGTCAAATTCACGTCCGCTGGTGGGAGCAGTGTATTCGAGTTGAACTCGACGTTGTACTATCTTGGCCGGTGCCGTCTGCCTTGAAACTCTCGCCATCACTGCGCAGGTTCCTGCCGAGACTCATCGGTCCGATTGGCCTCGCGTTGCTGCTAACCCGGGTTCCACTCACTGCAGTAGAAGAAGTGCTGGGCAAGACAGACCTGATATTGGCTCTCGGCGCGCTCGTTCTGGTCGTCCCGATTCTCATTCTGCGCGCCCTCCGATGGGCTTTGCTCGTTCGAGACCAGGGACTGGTACTCAGTTCGACGGAGGCGCTGAGGGTTTACGGCTATTCGGTCTTTCTCGGTACCTTCACTCCGGGAAGACTGGGAGAGTTCGCGAAGGCAGCGCATCTCACAAACCGGGGCATGGCCGCCGGACCGGCTCTATGGTCGGTGCTCGTCGACAGGATTCTCGATGTGTTCTTTCTCCTGCTGTTCGGTATTTTCTCGCTCGTCCTGGTCGGAAGGGCTGCGCCTCCCCTGCAACACCTTGCAGTCGGTGGGATCGTGGTTCTCGCTGGATTGGCTGCAGCGCTTCTGGTCGTCCTTCGTTTTCGAGAGCGAGCGAGTAAGATCCTCAGCCTGTTCGTTCCGAGACGGTGGCGTGCGTCCGCAGTGGCGCATGCGACCGGTTTCGCACGGCTGGTGCGGGACATGAGAGCATCAACACTCGCGGCTGCATCGGTGTACACCAGCGCGTCGTGGCTCATTAACTGGCTGGCAGTCTACCTGCTCGCCAGGTCCCTCGATATGACGCTTTCTTTTTCATATGTCGCAGCCGTCTCGGCGATCACCGCATTGCTGGCCATCCTTCCGATCTCGATTCTCGGGCTCGGAACGCGCGACGGAGCGCTCATCCTTCTGCTGGGGTATCAGGGGGTTGGAGCAGCCGCTGCTATCTCCCTGTCTCTGCTCATGCTTCTCCTGTTGATCGGCTATGGATTCATCAGCTACCTGGGCTCTATTGTCCTCGGCCGCGGCTCGATTGCGTTCCGACAAACGTTGTAACAATGATCGAATCGATCGACTGGGTGTTCGGCTGGATTGAGTGAAGAATCGTCCTTCCTCATCGGGATCGACCACAATCGATCATTGGCCGACGCCCCGATCGCTCGGGTTACAATAGAGCCTTACCATGTCGCGCATTCCGATCGAATCCCAGCTCGCGAAAATGGAGCGCGATTGGGACGCGCGTGCCCGGGAAAACGCACGGCACTACATTGCGACATCTCAGATCGATTGGTCTGACCATGAGTTTTTCGAATCGGGAGAACGCACAGCCGACGAATTTATTCGGACGGACATGGCGAACATCTGCCAGGGAAAAGATCCGAAACAGATGAAGGTCCTGGAAATTGGATGTGGTGCTGGACGAGTAACTCGGGCGCTGGCCGGACTTTTTGGCGAAGTTCACGCAGTAGACCTAAGCGGCGAAATGATTGAACAGGCGACTCGTGTGCTTGCGGATTGCCCGAACGCTCATGTATATAAGAATAACGGAAAAGACCTATCCGTCGTTCCGCCGGGTCCTTACGATTTTGCGTTTTCCTTCATCGTCTTTCAACATATTCCGAGCAAGGAGGTGATTTTCTCGTACGTGCAGGAGGTCAGTCGCCTGTTGCGGGCCGGAGCGTTGCTCAAGTTTCAGGTACAGGGTGATACGAGCCTGCAGACCTTACCGGACGATACGTGGGTGGGCGTGCCCTTTTCAGATGCCGAGGCAGTGGAGATGGCGAGCCAGTGCGGCTTTGAAGCGCGATATCGGAGTGGGGCTGGCGGACAGTATTTCTGGCTTTGGTATTTCAAGCGCTGACAGCTTTTAGCGTGACCGAGCCAGTACTCGCCGCATTGGAGCGCCAGCGGTGAATTTCGTGAGCAATGTTACGGCGCCCGTTGGGAATAGCCATTTATGTCCTGAAGCTAGCAGTGGTCCGGCTGGGCTTGGGTCTTCCGTCATTTCAGACATAAAATCCCTTTAGCAGGGCTGCGAACGATCCCTTGCATTGTGTGTAGTCTTCAGAGAGGTTTTAGATGCGCAAGCTGCTTAGCATATGCTTCGCTGTTTTTTTCTCCGCTCTCACCTCCCCTGCTGCCAGCGCTGCAACGGTTACGCTCAGCTCGGTTTCCGCGGAATGTGGCAGCACACTGAGTATGGCCGTTTCTCTCCGGGAAGCCGAGAGTTTCGTCGAGGTCGAGTTCACCGTCGTTTACGACCCTGCCCGGCTCTCGTTCTTCACGATGCAACTGAACAGCACGTTGCAGGCGGCATGGTACATCGATCCCGGAGTCCCGCAAGGAGGCGTTGTTACGATTCGGGTTCGCCCACCGGCGGCTATGACGGTCGATTCACCTTTGGGTGTCCTGCAATTCAGGGTTTCCTCGAGTTCGTTCGCGGGTTCAACCATGGTCCAGGTGACGAATGTGAAGACTCAACTTGCCGGATTGATCGGCACCCTAGCAGGATCCGGTTCGCCCGGATCGGTGAGCTTTCAGTGCCGCGTCGTTGTCGCGCCGCCGCCCGGGGCACCGTCCTTGAATGCTGTCACACTATCTCCCTCTTCTGTCGAGTTGAGCTGGAACGCCGTGCCTGGAGCACTTCAGTACCGGCTCATCCGAGGAGGCTCCGAGCTCCTTGTCGGGTCTGAAAGGCGGCTCCTCGATACGAACCTGAATGCGGGAACGCAATATTGTTACACCGTTCGCAGTATTGGTGAAACGGGCGAAGGGCCTCCCTCGCCCCCCGTTTGCGTCACGACACCACCGACCTGTACGTCGCCAAACAGTGCACCGACTTTGACGGTGGCGGCGGAGGGAACTTCTGCAGTCAGGCTCATGTGGCCCAGCGTCCCCAATGCGACAGCCTATCGACTGGCACGGGACGGGGCGCAGATTCATGAGGGCTCCGGCCTGAGCTTCACTGACAGCGGTCGAGCGCCGGCAACGCGCTACTGCTACACGATCCAGGCAGTGAGCCAATGCGGCGCGTCCGCGCCGTCACTTCCCGTGTGCGCCACAACCGAGGCCACATGCGAGGCTCCTGCATCGGCTCCTGATCTGCTTGCCCGAGACATCGGATCCTCCTCCATAAGACTCTCATGGAGTTCAGTTGCCAGAGCTACTTCATACTCGCTTATCCGAGACGGCGCTGTTCTTCACTCTGGCGAAAGCCGCGTATTTGACGACGTGCTGCTCGCGCCTGACAGACGATATTGTTATCGGGTAGTCGCATCGAGCGGATGCGGGTCGACTGAAACCGCGGAGACCTGCGTGACGACGGCGCCGGCCGCGGCAAAACAGTTCTTTTTCACGCAGCTGGCCGGATCGGATGGAGGACGAGGGTTTCGAGACGGAGTTGGCCGCTCAGCGCGGTTTCACGTACCGTTCGGCCTGGCGTTCGACAGCGGCGGCAATCTGTATGTGGCCGATTCCAACAATCACACCATCCGCAGAATCACCCCCTCCGGCGTGGTCACCACCCTTGCCGGTGCTGCCGGCCAACCCGGCAGCCAGGACGGCATCGGGTCCGCATCGCGGTTTTACTTGCCATCAGGTGTCGCGGTCGACTCTGCGAACAATATTTATGTCGCCGATGAAGGAAACCACACGATCCGCAAATTGAGTCCGGCGGGGGCGGTTACCACACTGGCCGGCGCGCCCGGGGAAACAGGCAGCAGTGACGGAACGGAATCAACAGCTCGGTTCAGTTTTCCACGAGGTCTCGCGGCTGACGCTGAAGGTAACATTTATGTAGCGGACGCTGGAACCCACATCATTCGCAAGATCGCTCCATCCGGAGCAGTGACCACGCTGGCGGGTACTGCGGGCCAGTCAGGGTCGACTGACGGCCTGCGCGCTGAAGCACGATTCGACGTTCCCTCATCGCTGGCCCTCGACCGGGACGGGAATCTTTATGTAGCCGATTCTCGCAATCACATCGTTCGGAAGGTCACCCAGTCAGGCGCTGTGAGCACGATTGCCGGACTGGCCGACCAGCCTGGTAGCGGGGACGGGGATCGCAGCACCGCACGCTTCGATCGCCCTGAAGCAGTCGCGGTCGATGGCGCTGGAAATGTATATGTCGCGGACTATAACAATTTCACCATCCGCAGGATCACACCGACGGGTCTGGTTTCCACTTTTGCCGGAACGGCGAGACAGCGGGGAAGTACTGACGGAACTGGCCCTGCGGCTCGATTCTCCCTCAACCGGGGCCTTGCTTTCGACAGCGCCGGCAACCTTTATGTAGCTGACGGCAACCAGGCGATTCGCCACATCACCCCTGAGCGTCGTGTCGATACTTTCGCCGGGAAAGCCGGCGAAACAGGTGTCATCGATGGGACAGGCTCAGACGCCCTCTTCTTTTTGCCTCGAGGTGCCGCTGTCGATAGCGCAGGCAACTTATTTGTCGCCGATTATCTCAATCACACGATCCGGAAGATCACTCCGGCGGGCGTCGTCAGCACTTTCGCTGGTGCACCGGCGCAGGCTGGCAGCCAGAACGGCGCTGGCGACGCGGCCCGGTTCAGTCTACCCCTTGGACTTGCGATTGACGGCAGCGACAATCTGTATGTCGCCGACTCGGGTAATCACACCATACGCAAAATCACTTCGTCACGGTTAGTTTCGACGTTGGCGGGTGAGCCGAGGCAGATAGGCACGGCGAATGGCTTCGGCTCCGAAGCGCGGTTCAATGTTCCCGCCAATGTTGCACTCGATGGGGCCGGCAACATCTACGTTTCTGACTCCCGCAATCACACGATCCGCAGAGTGTCCCCAGCAGGAGAGGTCAGCACACTCGCCGGATCGGCGGGGCAGGCAGGCAGCTCGAACGGGACTGGCTCCAATGCACGGTTCAATACCCCTTCAGGATTGGTTCTCGACGGCTCGGGTAATGTCTATGTCGCAGACCTCAATCACATCAGGAAAATCACCCCGGAAGGAACCGTGACGACTCTTGCGGGTCTGGGACAGACCGGCAATTCGGACGGGATTGGCGAGCAGGCTCGGTTCAATCTTCCTACAGGTGTGGCGATCGACGGTCTCGGCGATCTATACGTCTCCGACTCCAGAAACCATACGATTCGCAAGATCACCCCAGCTGGAGTTGTCACCACGCTCATCGGCGTCGCGGGCCTGCCTGGACTCGAGAATGGAACGGCGTCTGAGACCAGACTGATCGATCCGTTTGGGCTTGCCTTTGACGATTCCGGCAATCTCTTCATAGCTGAACAGTATTCGATTCGACATGGGATGGTCTGCCCGGGGCAGAGTAGATGTCCATCCGCTGAGCCTCCTCCCTCCCGGCGTCGCGGCGTGCAGCGTCCAAATTAACGGAATCGGCTCCCAACATAGCTCTAACCTAATCAGCAACGCCACGAAGATCTCCTGGCGGAGCGCCATGATCATTACTCCCTAAAGAGTCATGCCGACTGTGATACCTGCGGCACGACTAGTGTCTTGTAACGGTGAAATCGCTAGTGGCGTTGCAGGCGTCGCGCTGCCAGATGCGAGCCGTCGCGACGCAGGCGATGTGGGGCATCGCTGAGGAGCGAGGGCGAAGCAGATGTCGGTGCGCCGCCTGCAACCCGTAGGGCTGATGGAGGTTGCCACGCAATCTCTGCGTCACTCGTCGTCGACGAGGCCACCGCATCGCCACCACCTCGGTCCTTGATCTTGCATGGCAAGCTCCATCAGCGCCGCTAGCGATTTCACCGTTACAGGCCACTAGTTTGCCGGCCCTTCGCGAACGCTCAGGACCGATCCGGTGGGTCGTGTTGCAGCCTGGCTCGTTCGAGCATCCAGGCTACGGAGACGAGCAGCGCAATCGTAACGAGCGGCAGCAAGTGCGTCACAAGCCGTCCCCACGACCAGCGGATCTGCCACTCCATCCCGTTGGGCGTGATCACGTACGCCGCCAGATAGAAGGCCAGCTGTACAGCGACGACGGCGAGCAGAAACCGCTCTCGCCTGACTGACTCGAATGCTCCCACGACTGCGGCCAGCGCGAGGCCGACCCAGGGAATCGCACCGCCACCATGCACCCAGAGCAACCGTATCATCTCGACGGGGTCTGCGCTCCTGGCCCTGGCCCATGGCGAACCGACTGTCAGGTCGTTTTCGAGCCCCAGAAGCGCCCGCACGACCATCCATCCCCCGGCTACGGCCACCGCGGGCCAGAGTCGCACGAGATTCGCCAGGCGTCTTCCGCGCAAAGCGATCACTACCCCCGCTGCCACCGCGATCACGAGCGCATATCCCTCGTTCTTGGTCATCACCGCGCAGGCGAGTAGCCATGCCGCGGCTGTCCACCCCGGCACATGTGTGTGCGCGCCCGCGGATAGTCGGAGCGCGCGCCTGAAAAACAGCAACGACACCGTTGTGAAGGCGATCATCGGAGCTTCCGCCATGCCGATCCACGGTGAGAGGACCATCGACGCGAGAACGAAGGTGATCATCGCAGCAAATCCCGCCGCCATTTCGTATCGAAGCAGTCCTCGTATCGAGAGCAGCGCCGCCGCACCGAAAGCGGTGGTGAACAACCCCAGCCAGCGATCGTCCCATCCGCCTCCGGTCACGGCCGCGGCGTCGAACAGAAGCGGCAGCAGCAGTGGATAATCGGGATGACTGAAGAAGTTCCACGGCGAAGCCAGAAACACCCAGTCGATGCCCTGATTCTCAGCAAAGACACGAGCCTTCAATCCCCATATCGAAAGGAAGTCGGTTTCGAACGGCGCAGCCGCCGTGGCATAAAGCGCATGGCCGACGACCAGAAGGACTGTCGACAGATCGGCCACCATCACCAGAGGGACGAAACGGCGATCGGATGGAGCGAGCAGCTCCTGGGCGGGCTCCACTTTCTTCAACGCGTACCACCACAGCAGCGACGCGATGAGGGAAAGGAGAATGAGAATCGATGTCCGGCTCCATGCGAGTCCGAGCAGCGATAGCAGAAAAAGCGAAGCCGCTACGATGCCTGCCCCCAGGAGGCAGGCTGTCCCCAGCCTGACTGCAACGACACCTCGCACGCCAGCAAGTCTGGCTGCAGGCCAGCCGACGGCGAGCGCCGCCACGATGACCGCCGCCACCGCAATCACTCCAGCCTCCGGTAAAGCGTTCCCGCCTCGCCCGTCCAGACCGGCTCGAACTGCGGCACATCGAAGGCGCCTTTCCACGCGAGCACATAGTTCGCGAAACGGAGATTGTCCGGAACCTGTTCGTCCCACCATGTGACGAGGGGCACGACCTCCCGCCCCGCGAGCTCGTAGGAGGCACGGTAATATGCGTAGGCATATCCCTCGTGCCAGCGATGTACGGGCGCAATCAGGGCGATGCGATCGCCGGGCTCAGTTCGCTGCCGCACTTCGAAGAGCAATCCGCGAAGCTCGGGCGCTTTTCCGAATCGGAGAGCGGTCAGCTGCACGGCCAGAGATTCCCGGCCGCGATAGACCTGCTGGATATAAAAGGGTTGAAACGTACCGGCGAGGATTGCGCCGAAGGCGACCACGCCGACGACGGCTCGAATGGCGGCGCCGGACGGGATGCGCATCCGCTACTCCTGCAGTTCTACGGCCGGCACCATCATTTACGAGTGTACCAGCCATTCGCATCACCAGCCCGAACGACAGCGGCGTGACTCGCGTGATGGCCGGGGCGGAGAAGCCTTACCCGTGATGCCAGGAAGACCGCCAACGCCAACGTCAGCGACACGGAGATTCGCCCCAGCGACCATTTTTCCTTCCCGGCTGTGCACATTTTTCCGTTCAGGGCGTATCACCGGGCAAAGGAGATTCACCTCGCCATGAGCCTTCCAACCCGAACGATTCTGATCCTGACCATGCTGCTGGCCATCGCGGCAGGGCTTGACGCTCAGGCCGCAGCGACCTCAACAGCAGATTCCGCGGCGACCGTCTCGGGTTCCACCGGACCGAATTCCATCCCGACGGAGACCGGTAACGGAGAACAGGAGCCAGCCCCCATCGAGGAACCTGTTGCGCAGCCCAGCTATGAAATCCGCAACGAGTTCACCCGTCTGCTGCGGCAGAGCCCGGATGAGCTTCCGCGGCTTCTCGTGCTCGATCCCTCGCTCTTGTCGAATGCGGAGTTCCTTCTCGCCTATCCCACGCTCGCGCAATTTCTTCGGGAGAATCCGCAAATCCTTCGTCACCCTCGATACTATCTAAAAAATTTCGAGGCATCGCCGCCGCCGCGGAACAGCGTGCTCGGCGACGTTCTTGAGGTCCTCGGGATCGTCGCCACAATCGGCCTGGTTGCGTTCGCACTCGGTTGGTTCATCCGTACGGTGAACGACCAGAAGCGGTGGAACCGGCTGTACAAAACCCAGACCGAAGTGCATAACAAGATTCTCGACCGTTTCGGCTCCACCGAGGAGGTGCTTGCCTACGTGAAGACTCCAGCCGGATCCAGGTTTCTCGAGGCCGCTCCAATCCCAACCCATGCTGAGATCTCTCCGAAGAACCCGCCTCTGACGAGGGTCATCTGGTCGATTCAGATCGGCGTGGTCCTCGCCGCCGCCGCTGTGGGCATGTTGCTGGTCAGCCTGCGTCTCGATGCCGAAGCCGCGGAAGAACTCTTCGCCCTCGGAGTCATCGCTTTCTGTGTAGGAGCAGGATTCGTGGCCTCGGCCGCAATTTCCCTCGTTCTCTCGCACCGGCTGGGCCTCTGGCAGGATTCAAAGGCGTACGATGCTGCCCCTGGTTCGCAGAGTGACCCAGGAATCATGAGATGATCGGAAAGATGATCCTGCCACTGGTGATGCGCGATGCGACGATCTCCGAGACCCTCGAGCTGGAGAGCCGCGTCCTGATGATGGACGAGGAGGAGTTTCGCGCGTTCTATGATCGGACTGCACGACCTCTGTGGGCATATCTGTCGCGGATCACCGGCGACCGCAACGAGGCGGACGACGTCCTGCAGGAGGCCTTCTACCGTTTCTACCGGGCGGGTGCCAGGCACGAGAGCGAATCGCACCGGCGCAACTCGCTGTTTCAGATCGCTACGAATATCGTCAGGGACTCCGCCCGTCGGGCCAGGCATCACGAGGATGTCCCGCTCGAGGAAGAATCGTGGCCCGGGGCTGCACCGAGAAGCCAGGCTCCGGTCCCGGAGAGACAGGCCGCGATCCGGACGGACCTGGAGCGCGGAATGGCACAGCTCGAGCCGCTGCATCGCGAGATGTTGTGGCTTGCCTATGCGCAGGGCTCCTCGCATGAGGAGATCGCCGAGATCCTCGGTCTGCGGACGGTGAGCATACGGACGACGCTGCTCCGTGCCCGGCGAAAGCTTGCCGGGATTCTCAGCGAGGGCAGGAAGAGCCCTTCGCAGGGGGCGCAGCCATGAGCAGACGACTTTGCCAGCGGGAAGACGAGCTTCTCGACGCACTCGGACGTGGATTCCTCGGCAACGAGATCGAGGAGCACATCGCGAGCTGCGACTCGTGCAGTGAGCTCCATCTCGTCGCGAGCACGCTGCTCGACGACCGTTCTCAGTCGATTGCCGAAGCACCGATTCCGACTTCAGGCGGGATGTGGTGGCGGATTCGGCTCCGCCAGCGGCATGACGCCGAGGGAAGAGCACGGCAATCACTGATGGTCGGACAGGCGGTCACGCTGACCATTGCAATCGTCCTGGTGATCACCTTCTTCGGGGCAGATGTCGTCTTCGCCGCCCGCGGCGTGATCGACTCGATTCAGCTCAGCACTCCCCTGATTCTCGTGCTCGCCCTCTCACTTCTTCTGGTGCCGCTCGCGGGATGGGTTGCCATAAGACAGAAGTGAGCGGGGAATGGAGACGTCCGCGGCGACACTAGCCGGCCCGGCGAAGAGCTCCCTCGAGATAAATGGGCTGAAGGCCTGAAGCCCAGTACGCGACCGCATTCCTGTCGGGCTGGGAGGTTTCTTCACCGGTGCGGAGGGTGTCACCAACGGCCGGGGTAAACTCCAGCCAGCCAACCCAGACATGGTCACGCTGCTCGGCCATCACCGCGACCCAATACACTACGCCAGCCTCGTCAGTTACCTGGAAGTCGCATTCGTGGACCAGTTGGGCCATAAAGTCACCTCGGTTTTCACAACTGATACCAAGTGTCATTGTGAGCGAAGGGAACGACAGAACTGTTTTGTTGGCGAAGAATGAAGCGCAGCGAATGCTCCCCTCCCTCGAGGCGATACGGCAAGTCTTCAGGGGATCCTTCGCTGCGCTCAGGATGACACCGTGGTTCATTGCTCGCCACAATGACCGGCCCGTCACTCGCCGGCTCAGGATGACACACGGATCTGCTACGCCGGCGTCGGCCGCAGCTTCCACGCCACGTAGGGCTTCGCGATCTGCCGCAGCGCCCAGTTCTTCGCTGCATACCTCTTCGACGAAAAGTTCGGCGTGACCAGCTGAGCGGTTTCTTCCGGCTGTACGACGAGCGAGACCTCGATCGGCAGCACGCCGACCGGGAGCCCGGCATCACGACAGACTTCATGCATCCAGGCGAACACCTCTTTCATCGCCTCCGGATCGGGTGGCGGTTCGTTCTCCATTTCACTTCCGATGGTCGGACGGAAAATGCAGACCGTCGGGAATGCACCTGCGTCGACGATTCTCCGGATGCCCCGCTTGGTCGCTTCGATCGGCTCCGGCCCTGCGATGATCTCTCCCGATACCCGTCCTCGGCCGAGCTTTCGCGCCGTGTACTCCATCGCTTCGAAGAACGCATGCTGTCCCATGGTCTGCGCCTTGCCGGGACAAAGGCGCGCGAACACCTCCGGATCTTCGAACTCGTAGCAGAACGAGAAGTGATCCGCACCCGCGCCGATCAGCTCATCGTATGCATGGAACTTCGCGCGTGGAACAGGGACCGCCTGCACTCCGATGAAGCCGCCGACATTCTGGCGGATCGCCTTGACGAACGGTTCACATTGACGCAGACCGTGAATCGCTTCCCGCTTGTCGACGTCTTCGAAGTGGTAACCGGTATTGAGGTGAGTGAAAATCGAGCCTGACTCCCGCTGCGCGGCCTGTGCAACTTCCACCACGTCGCCCAGCTTCTTCCGTTCTTCCTCGGCCACTCCGACATTCTTGCCGGTCGTGCAGAACTTGCACGCCGCCGCAGGTTTGAGCGCCCAGTACATGCAGCGGTTCGAAACGTAAATGCCGAGATAGTTTCCCTGAAGGACTCCGATGCGGCTCATCTCGGCCCCGGAGCTCGTCACGCGCGAATACCACGCCGGTTCTTCGGGAATGCTCACCGCGTACTGGCAGCCATCGCGTTCATCGCAGACCACATATCCGTCCGGGGTCTTTTCGAGCAGAAATGGCGAGGCGGCAACAAACCTCTCGATCACCGGCGCGTTCATCCAGATGTTCTTCGGTCTCGAGGGAATCACCAGCTCGAAACCCGATCCCAGGCCCGCACGGGTCCGTGCGATGCGGCGGCCGTCGTCCGAAAGGGTGCATGAGGATCCAATCCGAATTCCACGGCAGAAAAGCTCGATTTCCAACTCGACCGGCTTGAGCATGTGTCGATTGTGTCGGCATGACAGGCGTCCCGAGATGTCTGCAGTCACCAAGTAATGTGATGCAGCGCACATGGCATCTCCAAGCCGGCATCCTTCCCCCAACTGTCGCGCTCGTCAAATCTGGCCCCGCGTATGCAATTCAAGCCAATTGCGCAGGCCTGACACGAACCCGGACCTCCCGGTCCAATGTTCGTAATGTTCCAGATTTTCTGTGCAAAACAGCCGGGCCCTCCGGCGCAACACTACTAACCAGAAGGAGTTCTTCCAATGAAAAGCATAATGAAGTTAGCTATAGCAGGCGCATTCGCGCTGATGATTTCCGCTCCCGGCGCATTCGCGCAGATCCCCGAGGCGTCCGTCCTTCCTGTGGATGAGCCGCTCCTGATCGGAGAAACGCTTCTGCAGCCAGGCACCTACACGATTCAACTCGTTCCCGGTTTTTCGAATCGCAACATCGTTCAGGTCAGGAGTCAGGATGGCCAGACCGTTCACGCAACCGTGCTGAGCGTTCCGCACCAGCTGGCCGCTGGCGAAAAGTTGCCGAACACGATGTTCGTCTTCTATCCGGCCGCAGCCGGGCAGCCTCGTGCGCTCCGCACCTGGTTCGCGGCAGACGCAGTGAGCAAGGGTGGACACGACATCGTCTATGAAGAATCGCGTGCAAGACAGCTGGCGCGCGCGGCAAACGCACGCGTGGTCACCTACACGGGCCAGGTTGCTGAGGCCGACTTCGGCACGACCGATCTCCGGGTGGTTACGCCTGACGAAACATTTGAAACGTACACCGTGACTGAGACCAGGCCAGCTCCGGTGCGGGTCGCCGAGTCGCGTCCGATGCAGCTACCCGCCACCGCAGGCCGGGTGCCGATGGTCGCACTCCTCGGACTTCTTGCAGTTGTCGGTGCTGTTGCCGTCCGCTTCGTCCGCTAGGACACGATGACGATGCGCGCCTCGAGGTGGCTTCGCCGGGTTGAGATTTCCCTCTGGATCGTCGGGATTTCTCTGCTCGCCGTCGCCCTCGAGGCGACTGTCGACCGCTGGCAGTATCAGGCGCAGCAGGAGCAGGCGTTGTTCTCCCCCGCCAAACCTTCGACGCGCACAGCAGCGATGGCGACGCTGTCGTCAAACTGGCCGGAGGGGATCGCTGGACCGTCTTCTTCTGAAGGGTCAGTGCACTATGCGGTACCGGCTGGGCCGGAGCAGCCCACGGCAGAGCAGGTTTCCATCGCCGACCGCGACAAGGGTCCACTGGCTGAACGAGCAAAGGCCGAACCTCAGCGACCGGATACCCATCGCAACAGAACTGTCGCAGATCCGTCCGCACTCGGGCGCATAGAAATTCCGCGACTCGGCCTCACTGCGATCGTGCGCGACGGTGCCGATGAAAAAACGCTCGCTCGTGCTGTTGGTCTGGTACCAGGCACCGCAAAGCCGGGTGACGTCGGGAACGTCGTGCTTGCAGGACATCGCGATACGTTCTTCAGATCCCTCCGCAAAATCGAAGTTGACGATCGCATTCGCCTCGTCGTTCCGCCGCACACGTATGAGTACCGGGTCTCAGCTCTTCGAGTCGTGGCGCCAGATGAGACGAGCGTGATGGACTCCAACGGAATCGAGGAGCTCACTCTCGTGACCTGCTATCCCTTCCGCTTTCTCGGTCCTGCACCCGACCGGTTCATCGTGAGCGCAACTCGCGTCAACTGACCCTCCGCATCGAAACTCTTTGTGCGCTGGGGCGCTGTTCCGCTTATAATTCCCCAACCCCCGTATTTCTACATTTGAGGAGAACGATGTGAACGAACCGAAAGAATGGTTGACGACTCTGCTTCTCTGTCTTTTTCTCGGCGCCCTCGGCGGTCATCGCTTCTATACCGGACACACAGGAATCGGCATCGCGCAGCTCCTCACACTGGGAGGCTGCGGCATCTGGGCACTGATCGATCTGATCATGATCATTACAGATAAGTTCACGGACGCCAGCGGTCAGCCTCTTCGCAAGAGCTGACAGATCCTTCGCCGGACATGGCTGGCGAAACGCATTCGTGGGGCGCATCGGCACGGGTCGATGCGTCCCTTCGCCCGGCGCTGATAGCGGCACTGCTCCTCCTTCCGGCTGTGGGCATGAGCGTACCTACCGAGGTGCTCGAACGGGGTCCGGGGGTCTGCCTGTCACGGCTCATCGCCGGCATCGAGTGCTGGGGCTGTGGGATGACGCGTGCGATCAGCGCGGTCCTGCACGGTGATCTCGGCCGCGCGATCGCCTTCAACTGGAGGGTCGCAATCGTGTTCCCCCTGCTCGCGACGATCTGGGGCAGCACACTCTGGCGCCTGATCCGACGGTCATAAACGTCACGTCATTCAGGGATCGGAATCCCTGCCGCAGATCAGGCTCCCCAATCCCCCTCTCACATCTCGATCACCGTGCGGAGATGCCGCGTTCCCTGCTGAAGATCGCGATGGACCTGGTTGATCGCCTCGGCGGCAAGCGGGACCCGGAGCGTAATAGCCCGGTCCAGGTCGAGCCGCCCCTCACTCGCGAGATCGAGTATCTCCACCAGCTCGTCGCGAGTGTGATCCGAACTGCCAGTCACGATGCGCTCGTGAACCAGTAGATCACTGTACGGATCGAGCTCGAGGCTTCGCAGGTTGATCCCGACGAATACCAGACGTCCCCTCGGATTGAGCGCGCGAAGTGCGCAAACGGTCGTCGGGCCATGCGTCGCAAAGTCGAGCACGACGTCGACGCCTCGGAGCGAAGCGGTCAGATCGCCAGTACCCGCATTCACTGCGATCGCACCCCATTCCTCCGCCATCCGCAGCTTCGCATCGACGACGTCGACGGCAATCACCCGTCCGGCACCCAGAATCCGGGCGAGCTGGACGGCGGAGGCGCCGAGGCCGCCAAAACCGATGATCGCGACGGACTCGCCCGCTCGCAGGTTCGCGATTTTCAGAGCGTGCCACGCCGTGGCAGTCGAGCACATCATCACTGCCGCGTGCGCGAAAGGAACTTCCGAGGGCACCGCAACCACGTTGGAGGCAGGAACGACGATGGACTCGGCGTAACCTCCATCGAGCTCCTTGCCGATCATTTCCTCGCCGACGAGATAATGAATCGCGACGCGATCTCCCGGCGCGAGATCTCCCACGTCGGGTCCGATATCCGAGATCACTCCCGCAATCTCATGCCCGGGGATCAGCGGAAGTCTCGCGCGACCCTCCTCGGTGCAGTAATGAACGTCGCTATGGCAGATGCCGGTTGCGCGGATCGCCACGGCGACTTCTCCACGGCCCGGAACCGGGGTGTCGATCTCTACATCCTCGAGCGGCTGTCCTGTCCGGCTCAGACGAACAGCGCGCATCACAGCCCTCCACGTTCGATCAGGATACGGGAAATCGTTACAGGCAGCGTCACTTGCGCGACGACGGCTGAGGGGTCTCTCTTTTGCAATACGAAATAAAGCATTTATCCGTAGAATGATACGCCGTGCCGTACGGATACCTGTCCGCCAGACTGGTCCTCGGGGGCAATGCAAAGGAAGAATGGTCATGGTCACGATTCCGACCGAACCGATTGGGAGCATCCCCAGACCGCTTGAGCTGATCGAGGCCGTCGCGGACGGCCACGCGGACGATCCCGAACTCGACGCGCTCTACGACGCGGCGATCCGCGACACGATCGCCCGCTTCGAAGAGACCGGATCCCCCGTCGTCACTGACGGAGAGCAGCGGAAATATCACAACTTCTGGACCTACTCGGTGCACGGCCTGCCGAACACCGCCCCGGACGGGTTCCAGATCCCCTTCTCGGCGGGACACACGCGCCGCATGCCGAGGCTGACCCGAGGACCCTTCCGATACAAGAGGCTGGCTGACGGCTATCTGGACGTCGCGCTGCGTTACGCGCACGTTCCCGTCAAGCAGGCCATTATCTCCCCGTCGGCGCTGAGCCTCATGTACCCCGCTGAGGGCATCGAGGACTACCCCCGCGAGCAGTTCATCGAGGATCTGCTCAGCCAGCACGAAACCGAGATCCGGCGCTGCCTGGACAAAGGCGCATACAAAGTGCAGATCGATTTCACGGAGGGGCGTCTGGCCGTGAAGATCGATCCCACCGGCGGCCTTCTTCACAGTTTCATCGATCTGAACAACCTCGCATTGTCCCGCTTCTCTGCGAACGAGCGCGCCCTGATTGGTATCCATACGTGTCCGGGCGGCGACCGCGACTCTACGCACAGCGCGGAAGTCGACTATGCGGAGTTGCTTCCGAGCCTCTTTCAGCTGAAGGCGGGAAACTTCTACATCGCTCTCGCGGGCGAGAAGGACCGAGGACACGTTCTGAAGATCATCCGCAAATACATGAAACCGGAACACCGCATCTTCGTCGGAGTGGTCGCGCCGATCAATCCGCACATTGAAACGCCGGAGGAAGTGCGCGAGAGGGTTCTGGAAGCCGCCGAGTACATCCCGGTCGAGCAGCTCGGGACGACAGATGACTGTGGCTTCTCACCTTTCAGCGACGACACGTCGACAACGCGCGATACCGCGTTCGCGAAAATCCGTGCGCGTGTGCTCGGCACAGCCATGGCGGCGGAACGACTCGGAGGCTGAGTGGGCAGACCATCCGAGAACGAGGAGGACCTGCTCCGGTCGGTGGCGATTCAAAATGCGCAGAGCATTCTTCTTGCCCGCCAGCGTGCCGAACAGGAGCTCTTCGCAGCGAAGGAAGCCCTGGAACTGCGAACGGCCGAGCTCGAGCGCGCCAATGAGCTCGTCCGCACGATCGCCGAGAATGCCGCGTCCGGGCTCGTCATGGTCGACGAACGGGATATTTCCACTTACATGAATCCCGCTGCCATCGAGGAGACTGGATACAGCCCCGAAGAGTTCGCCTCCGCGCCGCTTCACGCCCTTCTTCACGCACCACCGGAACGAGGCGGTCACTCCATCGATGCATGTCCGCTTCGTCAGGCCCGCGAACACCTCGTACCCCTGAGAAGACTTCGCGACATCTTCGTCAGAAAAGACGGCTCGTCGTTTCCCGTTTCCTGCTCGCTCTCTCCTCTGCAGCGGGAAGGGCGCGCCGCGGGGGCAGTCCTCGAGTTTCGAGACATCACGGACGAGCTGGCTGCGCAGAAAGCACTCGAAGACGCCGGTCGGAGAAAGGACCAGTTTCTCGCCACGCTTTCGCACGAACTTCGCACACCGATGACGGCTGTGCTCGGCTGGGCCGGGATGCTGAAGCTCGGCCTTCCGGAAGATGAAGCGCGGGAGGCGATCGACGCAATCGAAAAGAGTGCAGCGATCCAGGCTCAGCTCATCGACGATGTCCTGGACGTTTCCCGAATCGTCGCCGGCAAGATGACTTTCACACCAATTCCGATCGATCCAGCTCCCGTTGTACAGGCGGCGTTGACGACCGTTCACCCTGCGGCCGCAGCCAAGGACATCGAGATTCTCGCGAGCCTGCCGCCGGATCTGCCGCAGATCCTCGGCGATGAAGGACGTCTGCAGCAGATCATCTGGAACCTTCTGTCGAACGCGGTCAAGTTCACGCCCAGAGGGGGAACGATCACCATACGCGCTGCACACATCGGATCGATTCTGCGCATCGCCGTCCAGGACAGTGGAAGAGGGATCGAGTCCGACTATCTCTCCCACGTGTTCGAGGCATTCAGCCAGCAGGACCCGACGATGACGCGGGCGCATGAAGGTATCGGTCTCGGCCTGTCAATCGTGCGGTCACTCGTCGAACTGCATGGCGGACGAATCCGCGCGACAAGCGACGGCCCCGGAAAGGGCGCGGCGTTCACGGTGGATCTGCCCATCATCGAGTCGACGCCCGCAGTCAGAACACCTGGGCGCAAGAAGACTTCCCGTCGATCGAAGGTACCAAGAACAGCCGAGCTGCCATCGATGAACGGTCTGATTGCCCTGGTCATCGACGACCACGAATCCACGCGCGATCTGATCTCGGCTGTTTTCCGCCATTCAGGCGCCCAGGTGCAGGTTGCGAGCTCGGTGCAGCAGGGCCTCGGACAGTTCCAGCTCCTGGTCCCGGATGTCGTCGTCTGCGATCTCGCAATGCCGGGGGAAGATGGTTTTGCGTTCATCCACGCACTCAGGGCGCTTCCGGCTCCGTGGAAGACCACGCCGGTAATCGCCCTGACGGCTTTCGGCCGGCTCGAAGACAAGCGGAACGTTCTGGCCGCCGGATTCAATGAATACCTCAAGAAGCCCGTCGATCCGGAGGAGCTCGTGACGGTGGCTCTGCGAGTTTCCGAGAAGAAGCCCACGAAGTGATCGCCTGGGGATGGCACGATGGAGCGATCGCACTCATCTTTCTCCAGGTCTTTCTCGCGCGATGAACCAGAGTCCCATCACCGCCTGATCTGTCGAGTTTGACCCCGCCCACCTCGTTTTATAGAGTGAGGGTCCATCCCAAACCGATCAGGAGGTGATATGAGAAACCGAGGAACGCTCATCCTTGCTGCGGTCCTGGCTGCCACGATCCTCGCTTGCGGTGAACAGAGCGACGCCACGACCGCCCAAGCCGTCACGGTACCGGAAGACATCGAGAAGGAGGTCCTCGATGCAGTAGAAAAGCAGACCGGGGCGAAGCCCTCAACCGACACGACTCCGTGCGAGGTCTTAAACGACAGACTCGTCCGGGCATCGTTCGACATCGCGCCCGACGTCCAGCTGTCGAGAAAACCCTCGAAATATTCACCCCATCCTCTCTGTACGGTCAGCTGGCCGAAGCCGAACGCTGCTGAGATCGAGGCAAATACCGCGTCCGCCATGTCCGACTACATGCAGAGAAAGATGAAAGGCGAGGACGTGAAGATGCCGTCGTTCCGCACGGAGAACGAGGTGAGCCTGACACTCTATCAGCCGGAGTTCGACTCTCCGCAAAAGGCGGTCGCCTCGTTCGATACTGCGATGAAGCGGCTTTCCGACGGAGTGACCGCTTCCCACAAGGATGTCGAGATGACCTTTCAGGCGGATGTGACTCCAGTGGATGGGATCGGCCGTAAGGCGATGTGGGCAGCGAGACTGCGGCAGCTCAGCGTGGTCGAGGGTAACCGGATCTTCCACATCACCGTGAATACTGGCGCAGACCTGAACGAAGACCTGGAAAAGGCGAAGTCGGTCGCGAGAGACGTTGCACGCGCCTTGTGATCCTCCGGCAGGGGTCTGAAGGGATCGATCGATGCAGGACCTAGGGGGCTTCCTCCACTACTTCGAAAAGGTACGAGGGCGCACGCTCCGCGTGGCGGCCTGCATTCCGGAGGAAGCCTTCGAGACCTCACCGACCGGCAAAGGCTTCACGTTCGGAGAGATCCTCCGGCACCTCGCGGGTCTCGAGCGGTACATGTTTGCCGAAAACGCCGTCGGGAGGCCGAGTCGTTACCCCGGCCACCACTCCGGCCTTGCCGAGGGACGCGAGGCGACGTTCGCATACATCGGTGGTCTTCATGAGGAAGCCATGTCGATGCTTGGCTCGATCGGAAACGATGGAATGCTCGCAACGTGCGTAACTCCCGGCGAGGCGACGATGCCCGTCTGGAAGTGGCTGCGATCGATGGTCGAACACGAGGCGCACCACCGCGGGCAGATCTACACTTATCTCTCCATCCTCGGCGTTCCAGCACCTCCCCTCTACGGCCTGACGGCAGAAGAAGTCGTTGCACTTAGCAGAAAGCCAGCATCGTGAAGCTCGATCCCTCCATCAAGACGAACGTGCTTGCAAGCTTCGATCAGCGAATGCCTCGATTCATCGCCTTACTGCGCGGTATCAATGTGGGAGGACACAACAGAGTCCCCATGCTCGAGTTGCGTTCTCTGTGCACCGGGCTCGGATGGGATGATGTTGAGACCTACATTCAGAGCGGCAATGTTCTCTTCAGCGCGCGCGGCAAGGAGCGAAGGATGGAAGCCGCGGTCGAGCAGGCGATCGAGCGAAGTTTCGGACTAACGATTCCGGTCCTCGTGCGCAGCGCTGCCGAGTGGTCGAAGTACGTTGCCGGCAATCCGTTCCCTGAAGCATCGGAACAGGAACCGAATAAGGTCATGCTTGCTCTCTCGAAGCTTCCGATTGCGGATCAGGCGGAGGAGACTCTGCAGGGCCGGGCTGCCGAGCTGGAGCGGGTCACTCGCGTGGGAGATGCGCTCTGGGTTTACTATGGGGGAGGCGCAGCGAGAACGAAACTCACCCCTGCCTTTCTGGATCGCATCTCCGGATCACCGGTCACCACCCGAAACTGGCGGACGGTGCTGAAACTCGCCGAGCTTGCTGGAGCATCCGTGCCTGACGTTTGATCCCTCTACTGTCTACTGTGTACTGCCTACTTCACCTATTGTGGTTATTCTCAAAAAAGTCGAAGTCGATCGAAAGCGCCGCGGCCACCAGCACAGCCTTCTGATTCAGTGTCCACTCATCGTCATCGAACATGACGCGGAATTTGTCGGCATCCGTAAACCATTCGCGGGCAAGGCCGGTCCACTTCTTCGCGATCTCGCCACGCCGCCGTCCGTTCCGATCGTAAATCTCGAACGTCCAGATGTTCAGCAGCGGCTTGACGATTATCGCAAATATTTGGCCCCGGTCATCGTGCAACTCGTATCTCGCGCGGAGGAATACGAACCTCCGAATGATTTTACCGATACGCCGGCCCTCCGCGAGCACATCCATTTTCGACATGAAGAAATAGAACGGACGCATCAGGTCGAGGACCACTTCACGTTCCGATGTCGAGAAGACGGCGAGATGCAAAGGCCTGTGCGATCCGAGAAGCGTTCGCTTGACCGCCGCGCAGAAGCCGCGCCCCTGTTCCACTACGTATCCCCGTATTGCGCCTCTCCCGTCCTGAACGGCATACTCGTTGGCCATCTCCCAGTTGAGGAGAATCTCTAGCCAAGCCCGTGGATTCTGGTCGACGAGCAACAGCTTCGTATCGCCAACGAGGCGCTGCATCGGCGAGGGAGAGAAACGATCCGGCAACCGCTCCGCATCCGGCATGTCTTCTTCAACCGGGCGAAGCTTTGCGAAGATGACCCCGCAGCGGACACACTCTACGGAATTCGACTGCTCATGGCCGCATTTCGGACATGTCATCCATATCACTCCTGACGTGGCGGCAAGCCAGGCGGACACCACGCCCACCGGACGATTGATGAGAAGATGGTACACAAAGCCCTCGGAGGTTGTCGCAATCCGTCGACAGACCGACGTCACCTTTTCAGACATTGAATTGCCGGCGTCGTCGTGACAGCAATGCAAGGCGGCAAATATGGAAACCCAGGTTCCGCGGGTTCAGACTCGACCCCGGGCCACGATCTCTGTGAGAGGATCCACCGTTGCGAATGCACCTGCTACGAAAGAATTCACATCTGCGAGGGTTGAACTTGAACGAGCTGCAGGCAATCACCAACGAATTCCGTCGTTACCGTACGCTGGCCGAGAAGTCTTTCGCCCGCCTGGATGAGGATGCATTGAATCGGTTGCTCGCGGAATCGACGAATTCCGTTGCGATGCTCATTCGGCATCTCGGCGGGAATCTCAAATCGAGATTCACCGACTTCCTGACCGAGGATGGCGAGAAGCCATGGCGCAACAGGGACGCCGAGTTCGCGGAGAGTCGCTATTTGAAGGAAGAACTCGACGGCGTCTGGTCCGATGGGTGGCGGGCGCTCGACGACGCAGTGAGCCAGCTCTCGCCGGAAGATCTCGATCGCACGGTGCAGATAAGAGGTGTCTCGCTGACCGTTCATGAAGCGCTGGCACGCTCGGCAAGCCACGTCGCCTACCACGTCGGGCAGATCGTCCTCATCGCAAGAGTGCTCACGAAACCGGGCGAATGGGACTCGCTGAGCATTCCGCCCGAGCAGTCCACCGCCTACAACGCGCAGCCGCTGAGAGAGAAAAAGCCGTAGGCGAGGCGCGGCGAAACTCAGGATAACCCGAGTCTTTCAGATCGGTCTAACGGACCTCTTCAGAAGTCGATGAAACAGATGCTCTCGCACATGCCGGCGAAGCGGCTCACCGCGCTGGTGGAGTTACTCGAAGAGATGCGCGGGACGGAAGCTGGGTAAGTCAATAAGCGTCGGCGTCGCGCAACTTACTCCGGGGCGTAGTTCAGGCAGAAGCAAGTTTCGTGAGAACAGCGGCGCCGCTGGACGTGGAGCTCGGTTTTATGCTCGCACGATGAACACTTTTCCGATCCATCGCTGCTGAATTCCGGACAGGTGCAGGGGTATTCTTCCGAGGGATAGTGAATCTGTCCCTGGCATGGTCGCGTAGTAGGATGTTCCTGGCCTGCATGGCCGCAACGACAGTTCATTGTCGTTAGCCTACACCAAATCGAAGAGGTAACGTTGCCCATGTCGCTCAGGCAAAACCTGTTGCTCGTAGCATCTCTGCTCATCGCATTCGCAGCGGTCGCGGATGAGTCCTCCCTCGAGTCGCGATTTCGAAATGACGTCGAGATCCTTGCATCCGACCGGATGGAGGGTCGCGGTCTCGGAACAAAGGGGATTGATCTCGCAGCAGACTGGATCGAGGCACGCCTCGAGTCGATAGGGCTCGAACCGGGTTTCGGCAAGTCCTATCGCCAACCGTTCCCTGTAAAGACGGGAGTGGAGCTCAAAGGCGACAACCGGATCGAGGGTCTCGAGGCCTCCGACTGGATTCCCCTCGGGTTCTCCAGCTCCGGACCGGTGCGTGGCGAAATCGCGTTCGTCGGTTACGGGATTGAAGCGCCACCGATAAGTTATCGCGAGCTCGAAGGACTCGACCTCAAAGGCAAAGTCGTTCTCATGCTCCGCTACGAGCCGCAGGAACGGGACGAAGCATCTCCTTTCAATGGAAGCAGGCCCAGTCGCTGGTCCGCTCTCCGATACCGGGTACTGCAGGCACGCGAGCGCGGAGCGACCGCCGTGATCTTCGCGACCGGTCCCCTTCAGGACGAGGAAAGCGACCGGCTCCCCGCTCTGAAAAACGACGGTCCCGAGAGCCCGGCCGGCATTCCCGTGATTCAGGTCAAGTCGACCGTCGCGCAGCGCTGGATGAAGGGCACCGGGATCGACCTCCTCGAGTTCCAGAAATCGGTGGACCGCGATCTCACCCCACGCTCGAGGGCGAGCACCGGCGTCACCATCGACGGCATTGTCTCTCTCGAATCGAGATTCGCCGAAGCGGTCAATCTCGCGGGAATCATTCCGGGGCGCGGCCCGCTCGCGGACGAGGTCGTCGTCATCGGAGCGCACTACGATCACCTCGGCTACGGCGGTGAAGGCTCGATGAAGCCGAACGTGAAGGAGATTCACAACGGCGCCGACGACAACGCGTCCGGTACGGTGGCGGCGATGCTCGCAGTCGAGCGGATGCTCCCGGAGCTCATCAAGCACGAGAACCGGCGCACCGTGGCGGTCGTGCTCTTCGCGGCAGAGGAAGTGGGACTTGCCGGCTCTGCATATTTCGTCGGGAAGCCGCCGTTTCCCATTGGCAGAGTTGCAGCCATGGTCAACCTCGACATGGTCGGCCGTCTTCGTGACGACTCGCTCGTCGCGTTCGGTGTCGAGTCAGCTCCCCAGTGGAACGACCTCGTCTCAGCAGCATCGACGAACATGAACCTGAAGATCACGACCCGTGGCGACGGCTACGGACCTTCCGATCATGCGTCGTTCTACGGCGCGCAGGTGCCGGTGCTCCACCTCTTCACGGGAACGCATGAGGAGTATCACGCGCCGGAGGACGACCCGGAAACGATCAATGCCGAAGGCGGCGCGAGGATAACGCTCTTTACCGCTGCGCTCGGAATGCAGCTGGCAATGCTCGAAGAGAGACCGCAGTATGCGCGCACATCGGCCGCACCGGTGATGGAAGGTGACAGCCGCGGCTACGGCGCATACCTCGGGACTGTGCCGGACTTTAGTTCGATGGAAGCCGAAGGCGGCGGAGTGCTTCTCTCGGATGTGCGCGCCGGAGGTCCTGCCGACCGGGCCGGCATACGAGGCGGCGACCGCATCGTCCGGATGGCAGGCACCCGGATCGAAAACCTCTACGACATGACCTTCGCGCTGCAGGATCACAAACCGGGCGACACCATCGACGTGGTCGTGATCCGCGACGGGCAGGAGCTCACACTTCGCGCGACTCTCACCGACCGCCGGGCTCCTGCAGCCCCTCGACCTCAGGCGGCCGCTCCAACCGCACCAGCGCATGCTGCACCCGCGGTGGCTCCGAGTGCCGCACCCTCGCCGCATGCTGCACCGGTATCGCCGCACACCACATCTCAGGAGCCCGCGAAGAAGCAACCATCCTTTTATGACAGGCGACCTGGTGAGGACTTCGTCATCGTCGCGGGAAAACCGTTCGATTCGACGCACGAACTCGAAAGGCACTTCAGGGACATCCGGCAGCTGACATTCCGTGGGGAGAACGCAGAGGCATACTTCAGTCCTGATGGAACGAAACTAATCTATCAGGCGACGCTCGAGGAGGGCGGGTGCGACCAGCAGTACATTCTCGATCTCGCTACCGGCGAGAATACTCTCGTTTCATCAGGACGAGGACGGACTACCTGTGGCTACTTCGATTTTCCGGAGGCCGACCGGATCATCTACGCGTCCACTGAGAGCGGCGGAGCAGAGTGTCCCCCGCCGCCGGATCGATCCCAGGGATACACCTGGCCGGTCTACGAAACGTTCGAACTCTGGGAGGCGAACGTGGACGGCTCGAATGCGCGGCGCCTGACGAACTCTCCCGGATACGACGCGGAGGCAACGTGGTGTCACCGCGGCGGAAAGTTCGTATTTACATCAATGCGTGATGGCGATCTCGATCTCTATGAGATGAACGAGGCAGGAGATGTGAAGCGATTGACGGACACGCCGGGCTATGACGGCGGCGCGTTCTACAGCCCCGACTGCTCGGAGATCGTCTTCCGCGCAAGCCGGCCTACTGGAGAGAAACTCGCCG
Source organism: Thermoanaerobaculia bacterium (assembly GCA_041748075.1). Classification (GTDB taxonomy): domain Bacteria; phylum Acidobacteriota; class Thermoanaerobaculia; order Gp7-AA8; family Gp7-AA8; genus JBGSYJ01. The sequence continues at coordinate 165,007 of JBGTDX010000036.1, read as the reverse complement.
AATACCAGGCTCTACTCAGGCAGGGACTGGTACAACCCTCGGAGATGGAGCTCTTCGTCATGAACGCGGACGGCTCGCAGCAGCGGCAGATCACATTCAACGGCGCCGCGAACTTCGGCCCTTACTTCCACCCCGACGGCAATCGGATCATTTACAGTTCGAACGCGGGAGCGATCGTACGCGAGTTCGACCTCTGGATGATCAGCAAAGAGGGTGGCGAACCACAACAGGTTACCTTCACCCCCGGATTCGACGGCTTTCCCCAGTTCAGTCCTGACGGAAAGTGGTTCGTCTGGGCATCGAACCGCGCCGATCCGGGAGGATCGCAGACAAACCTTTTCATCGCGCGCTGGGTCGAGTGACGACGAATCGTTCATCATCGTTGCCCCGAAGGGGCAAGAGAAGGTAGCCGGTGGCAAGCGCAGCGCAGCCTCCGGAGAGCCTCCCAGCAAGATTTTTGAAGAAGTTCCCCCACATACTCGTTCTGTAGATTGTGGACGCTGATATGGAATGGGAACTGATCCGGCGGTGCCGCGGCGGGAGCACAGCGAGCTTCGAGCCTCTTGTCCGGGATCATCAGCGGCAGGCGCTCACAATCGCCGAGGCTCTTCTCGGAAACGCCGAAGATGCTGCCGATGCGGTTCAAGAGGCGTTCGTCAAGGCGTTCCGGGCGCTCGACAGACTCAGCGCCGGAAGTCCGTTCGGCCCGTGGTTCCGTTCGATCGTTCGAAATCACTGCCGTGATCGTCTGCGAGTGAACCGGCCTCCGGAAGATCAGTGGAGTTCCGAAGTCGTGGATCGCAACGTATGGAGCGAACCGAGTGCTCCCGGCGCGATGGAGCGTGAGCAACTCGCTGGCGCCGTCAGAACGGCACTGGCGACCATCTCACCCGAGCACAGGGAGATTCTCGTACTCAAGGAAATGGAAGACATGAGCTACGCCGGGATTTCGGAAGCGATGAACATCCCCGCGGGGACCGTGGCGAGCCGGCTCTATCACGCTCGCGCCGCGCTCAGGAAGGCTCTCGAACGGCGAGGGATTCCCATGAAGGGAGGCCTACGATGAGTGGTCATCCACGTGAGCTCCTGATGGCATACGCCGACGGAGAGCTCGACACCACCGCCGCCGCAGAAATCGAAAGACATCTCCGGACATGCACTGAATGCGTACGAGAACTGGCAATAGTCCGCGATCTGAAAGGAGCGATGCGGGACATGCAATCGAGTCAGACAAAGGATCTGTGGTCCGCAGTAAACCGGCGCCTCACGACGCCGGCGGGATGGTTGTTCGTTCTATCGGGAGCTCTCGTCTGGATCGTGCTGGCTGTAGTCCGCTGGTTCCGGAGCGAACTGACCATCGAGTGGGCGGCGACGACAGCACTTCTGACGGGCCTGATCCTGCTTCTCGTCGCCATTGGATACGAACAGTATCGGGAGTGGAAATCAGAACGGTATAAGGATGTGCAGCGATGATCGTCGTGACAACTGATGAAGTTCCCAACGGCAAAATCCGAAAAGTCCTCGGTCTCGTTCGCGGCAACACGATCCGCGCACGTCATCTCGGACGCGATATCCAGGCGACCCTCCGCCACATCGTCGGAGGCGAAGTGCGGGAGTACACGAAACTGATGGCCGAATCCCGCGAACAGGCGCTCGACCGCATGGTTCACGAGGCGGAACAGCTCGGCGCAAATGCAGTCGTCGGTGTCCGCATCACGACATCGATGGTGATGACCGGTGCCGCCGAGATCCTATGCTACGGAACCGCCGTGCTGTGGGAGGAAGAGTCATGATTCGAGCCATCATCATTCTCGCGCTGCTTCTGCTCTCCGCCTGCGCGACTGCGCCTCTCGACTCGACCTCCCCTTCGACCGCGACAGTGACGGAAGCCGTGCAACTCGCGGCTCCCGCGGGTTAGCTCCACGGCACGTTGCTCATCCCTGCGCGTGGAACCCGCCGCGTGCCGGTGGCGCTCTTGGTGGCCGGCTATGGACCGACAGAACGGAGAAGGCAGGGCGCGCCCTGCCACATCTGCAATCCTGCTACATCGCCCGGTGATCGCCAGCACCCTGCGACGTGATACCGGGCATACCTCCAGGTAGCAAAACTGACTAGATTGTGTGAAGAGGGAAAGGCAGGACCGCCTCCGACGCGTCGCGCCCGTTCCGTAAGGAGATTCGGAGAGCTCATCGCAGTCAACTTGCACCAGAGGAGACCATCATGGTTCCTGACATCTATTTCATCGCCATCGCCATCGTCGGATCGCTGTCCCTCTTCGTCCTCCTCTTTTTCGCCTTCCGCCGCGCGTTGAGCGTCTGGGCACAGTATCGCGGCCCACAGGTCGTGATCTGCCCCGAAACTCGGAAGCCGGCCGGCGTGAGCATCGACCTGAAACGCGCCGAAAAGGCGGCATTCCTGGACTTGAAGCCCGACCTTCGCCTCGCCTCCTGCTCCCGCTGGCCGGAAAGAGAAGGCTGCGGCCAGGAGTGTCTCGCGCAGATCGAATCAGCGCCCGGCGAATGCGGCGTCCGCTTTCAGCTCGAGCAGTGGTACCGCGGCAAACCCTGCGTCTTCTGCAGAAAGACCTTCGGACCGATCCAGTGGCATGATCACAGACCATCGCTGGTAAACGCTGAGGGAAAGTTCGTCGAGTGGAGCGACATCGCTGCGGAGACACTTCCGGAGGTACTCGACACCCACTTTCCGGTCTGCTGGAGCTGCGAGGCGACCGAGCGTTTCCGCCGTGAGCATCCCGAACTGATCACCGAGATCTCAAGCCGCGAGGGCGCCAGCCGTAGCATTCGCTGACGCTGAGCGCAGCGAAGGATCTCCTGAAGACGTGCCGTATCGCCTCGATGAAGAAGATCCTTCGCTTCGCTCAGGATGACAAGCTCTCGTAAGGCACTCGTCTTCAGGGAGGTCATCCGAAGCGAGCAGACGGCCGACGCCACTGTGGCGACAATGACCCAGCACGCGGCGCGCGCAGGCGCGGCACATCAGAGATCTTTAGCGTAACGGGCCAGCATCTGCTCCTGTGATTCCGGTGGACTGTTCGAACCCGTCTGCTCGGAAATCATCTGCCCGATCGTCGGCAGCACGCGGCGATCCTGGCGGGCCTCGTCCGACCAGAGCTTCGATCGCATGAGCGCCTTTGCGCAGTGAAGATAGGCCTCCTCGACGCCGACTTCGACGATAACCGCCGGCGTACGCTTCTCATCCGCCAGTAATCGAAGCTTTCCGTCGCTGGCTGAGATGCGAGCAGAGCCATTGACTCGCAGCGTCTCATCGATGCCTGGAATCAGAAAAAGCAGCCCGACTCTCCCCGTCGTGATGATGTTCGCCAGTGAGTCCAGCCGGTTGTTGCCAGGAGAGTCCGGGATCCATACCGTCACGTCGTCGACGACTCTTACGAAGCCGGGCTTTCCGCCTCGGGGCGACGCGTCCATGTTCTCGCCGTTACCTGTCGCGATCACGACGAATGGCGCGAGCTCGATGAATCGCCGGCAATGGACGTCAAGACGATCGAGCTGCTTCCGTACGGCGCGATCCGTCGGCGCCTTGTAAAGACTACGCAGCTGATCAACGTCATCGATGTATTCAGAGCTCATGATTGCGTCCCTTCTGATCGGACGGCGTGTAATCTCATTGCGGTAAGGATGAACCAAGGGCTTGTCCCGCCTCGAACAGATGATAAGGTAATGCGCGGAAGGGGAACGCCCATGATCCTGCTCCATTTCACGATTGCAGTCATCACATTGATGACTCCCGCCTCGAGCACTGCCGATTTCACACGACTACGCCCGATCTCGTGGGAACGGAACAGACACCGGCTGTGAAGCTCGCAGAGAAGACGTTCACCATCGATGAAGTGGCGTGGACCCGCGTGGACGACGGCACACCTGGCGACCTCGAAGGCGCGTGGCTGATGACCGGAGCCCGACGCGACGGCGAAATCCGGATGCGCCACCCGGCGGCCCGCAGAACGATGAAGATCCTCTCCGGAACGAGATTCCAGTGGATCGCCTACAACGTCGAGACGAAGGAGTTCTCCGGCACGGGCGGCGGAACCTACACCACCGAAAACGGGCGCTATACCGAGAAAATCGAGTTCTTTTCACGCGACGACACCAGAAGCGGGATGCGTCTCGAATTCGGCTACGACCTGGTCGAAGGCGCGTGGCATCACGACGGAAAGAACAGCAGGGGTGAGCCGCTTTTCGAGATCTGGTCTCAGAGGTCGGCTCTCGGAATGTAAGCGTTGCAGGCTACGGGACGGCCTTGTAGCCGGTCCCGTGAAGCGTGATGATGTGATGTCCTCTTCGAATCTTCGGCTTTCAGCTTGAGGCCGATCACCCGGCGTCGTGAATCCGCGCTGGCGAAGCTCGCGGCAGACGTGATGGCGGACCAGCGACCCGACATCACTGCCCACCGCCGCAGCTTGCCTTGCGGACCCGCTATTCGGGGATCGTCAGCTTCTGACCCGGCTTGATCTTGTCGGGATCAGTCAACACATCGCGATTCGCGTTGAAGATCTTCATGTAATCCGATGCGTTACCGTAGTACTTCTTTGCGATCGCGCTCAGGGTGTCTCCGGACACCACGTTATGAACTCGTGGATTTCCGCTGCCCGTCGCGACTCCGGGCGCAGCAGCCGTTGTCGAGGCAGGTGAGGCAGTTTCGATCCGGATCTGATTGATCGTATTCTCGGTCTTCACCAGATCGTTGAATGCGCTCATGATCGCGGTCTTGGTAGCCATGTCGGGAGTACGACCCTCTAGCGTCACGGTCTTGTCGTCCACCGTCGCCGCAATGCTCGACTGCGGAAACTGACCGCGAACCTTTTCGAGGGCACTGTTCACTGATTTTTCCATCGATTTTCCAAAAAGTCCCATAGTCGCCTCCTCAATCCTGTCGCTATCAAGATCAGAGCCAGGTTAGTAACTGCTTCCGTGGACTATCTGCTCGCCTCGCTGCTCATTTGGTTCGACCGCAATCGTCTGCGAGCGCTACCGTACGATCGTCGGCGTGTAATAGGTGGGAGCCTGAGGCCCCACGGGTAGGTTGAACAGGAACACCCAGGCATAAAACAGCATCGTCCACGCTATGAGGAAGGCCAGCGTGTAGGGAAGCATCGTGGCGATGATCGTTCCGATGCCGAGCCGTTTGTCGTAGCGGGTGGCGAAGGCCAGAATCAGCCCGAAGTAGCTCATCATCGGAGTGATGATGTTCGTGGTCGAGTCGCCGATCCGGTACGCCGCCTGGATCACTTCAGGCGAGTAGCCAACCAGCATCAACATCGGGACGAAGATCGGCGCCGTGACCGCCCATTGTGCAGACGCGCTTCCGAGCATGAGGTTCACGAAGCAGCACATCAAAATGAAGGGGATGAATACGAGCGGTCCGGTCAGGCCGATGGCTTTCAGCAGGGCTGCCCCCTGGACCGCAAAGATGGCACCGAGGTTCGTCCAGTTGAAGAACGCGACGAACTGAGCTGCGAAGAATACGAGAACGATGTAGAGCCCGAGCGTGTTCATCGCGCCTGCCATCCCGTTGATCACGTCGCGATCGTTCTTCATCGTTCCGGTCACGCGTCCGTAGACGAAACCCGGAACGAGAAAGAATATGAAGATGAGCGCCACGAGTCCGCGAAGAAATGGAGAGTTGAGAACCTCCCCCGTTTCGGGATTTCGCAGAATGCCGTTGGCGGGGACGACCAAAATGGCGACGATCGAGATCAGAAGCAGCACGCTGAGCGCGGCGCTCCACAATCCGAGCTTCTCCTTTCTGCTGATCGGATCCATCGATGTCGTGTTCACGCCCTTCTCGGCGAACTCGATGTCGTATTTACCCAGCTTCGGCTCTACGATCCGGTGAGTGACCCACGTTCCGACACCGGTGATCATAAACGTGCTGGCCGCCATGAAGTACCAGTTCACTGCCGGATGAACCGTGTAGCCGGGATCGATGAGCTGCGCGGCCTCCTGCGTGATTCCGGCGAGCAGCGGATCGACTGTGCCGATCAGAAGGTTTGCGCTGTAGCCGCCCGAGACGCCGGCAAAGCCTGCGGCCATGCCCGCGATCGGGTGCCGGCCCAGCGCGAGAAAGATCACCCCGGCGAGTGGAACGAGAACGACGTATCCCATTTCCGAGGCGGTGTTCGACAGCACCCCTGCGAAAACGATCGCCATGGTGACAAGGCGCGCCGGCGCTTTCAGGACCAGCGCGCGAATTGCGCCGCTCAGAAGTCCCGACGACTCTGCAACGCCCACACCGAGCATGGCGACGAGCACGGTCCCGAGCGGAACGAAGCCTGTGAAGTTGGTGACCAGATTCTCGACGATACGCCGAAGACCCTCGCCGTTCATCAGACTGATGGCTTCGATGAAGCCGGTCTCGCTCCGTCCCCGCGCTCCCTCCGGACGCGGATCCGGAACAGCCAGTTCGAACCAACCGGCAATACCGCTGACGACGATGACTCCGAGGGCGAAGAGAGCAAAGAGCGTGACGGGGTGAGGCAGAAGATTTCCAAGCCGCTCGATGATATCGAGCATCCGGCGGAACCATCCGGACGATTCGATTCCTGCTGCCTGATCGCTCTTCGGGTTGCTAGTCGACATCGCTCATCCTCCGGCCGGCCACGGTCGCGCCATCATAACCTCCGATGACAATCTGTCGAATCCGCACGGAGCAAGACCGCTGCCGACCCTCGAGTCCGGAGGATTTCAATCGCTCTCTACACCCTTGCGGCATGCGACTTGCGCAGAGCAGCTTTCGTGCGGGCAATCTATCTCCAGGAGCTTTTCGCTTCGTTCCGTAGAGCTTTGATGTCCCGGCCCCGGTCGTCCCGGACTTCAGCCCTGGCCGCGCTCGTATTCCTCACTGCCGGCTGCACTACCACGATCATTCCACCCGCTCAGCCCGTTCACCCCATCTCCGTCTATCTGCTCGACCATGGCCGCACTCCGAGTCTCGTACTTCCGAGCGCTGACGGCGGTATGACACGTTACGCATACGGCGACTGGAACTGGTACGCGCTGCGAAACACCGGACCGGTCGCGGGCGGGCGGGCTCTGTTTCTTCCCACTCAGGGAGCGCTCGGACGCCAGGAACTCTCCGGCCCTCCGGTAGAAGCGTCCCTGCCCCAGGGGCTCGGCTCGGACGCCTGGGTAAACCTACATCCGATCACTGTCGGCCTGTCAGACGTCGAGCAGCTTCGCGCGCGGCTGGACCGGGAACACAGCGAAGGGGCGAAGGTGGCGCTGGCGGAATCGTTCAATATGGAGTTCGTTCCTCATCCGCGCCGCTACACCTGGTTCCGGAACTCCAACCATGTCGTCGCAGCGTGGCTGCGGGAGCTGGGATGTGAAACAGAGGGGCTGGCCTTTCACTCCCGATGGAAAGTCAAACCGAAAGCGACCGGTAGTCGGGACTGATGCAGAGTCGATGACTTGCCGGCGCGAAAGAAGGCCGGAACGTACGAGCGCAGGCAGAAATATCGAGCGTACCCTCCGTCGTCGGAGCGAAAGCGGGGACCCAACGCCTCACCTTACGAGCCGCTGTCCCCAGATCAGATGAAAGCTCCAGTCAGCCTCTCCCCCGGTTTGCGGCTGGAGCTCGTTGCCCACTTCGAACCCGATCCAGCCGGCCCGTCCCGCCCCCGCCATCAGACCGAGCCGGAAGAACGTCGCCGGAAGCCCGGGACGCGCTTCGGTGATACTCCAGAGCGGCGAGCTATCGAGCCGCACGGCCAACGTTGCGTACAGATTTTTCCAGAGCGGCTGATCGATTCCGAACGATAGATGTCCGAGATGCTCGGTGCGCTGAAATCCCAGCCACTCACCATTGGGATCCAGCCATGTATAGCCTGCGGCGAGAGTGATCGCACGGGTGCCGCGCGGCTTCATGAACTCCCATCGTGCGAACCAGCTGACGTTCGCGTCGACTCCGCCGCTCCCCCGAAGGCTGTCGCGGTCGCCCGTCGGAAGCTCCGCGGAAAGAACGAGCCTGTGCCGTGCGCCCCATCGATCCCGCAGCGGCATCGCAAGACCGAGACTGACGTCGCCGATTCCCGAGCCATTCACTTCTTCTCTCGCTTCGACGATGTGCTCGTTGTCGCGGTCCTTGATGTAGATGAGCGTGTCATGGCGCGGAAAGATCTCCCGCTCGAGCGTATTGATGCTCAGAAACTCGTGGAATTCTTCCGCGAATGCATCCCAGTGCGGCCTGCCCAGCTCGATGTAGGGGAACTTGACGCTCGCGCTCATCCCGTTCGCCAGGCCGCGGGTAACGATCAGGTCGGAACGCCATCCTTCGAGATCGAGATGCCATGCGTCGTCTTCGGGAAAGTTGCTCTCGATCTGCCGCAGCTGCTCCGATGTGATCTCCTGTCCGATCCGATCGTGTTCACGATGGAGCGCGAAGGTGTGCCATGTGTGGCTCCAGACGTTGAACTGGGTCGCCGTGAACGAAACCTCCCACTCGCCAGGCTCCGGGATGTTGGCGAAGCCCGTCTCGAGGCGAAGCGATCCGAACTCGAGCGGATCGGTCTGCACGGTGGGCCGCCAGGTGGGCAGCTCAGCCGAAGCCCGCGCAGCAAGGCTGACCACAATCATCACAGCACAGACCAAGAGCCCTTTTCTCATAGGAGACATCCCCTAATATCGGCGAACCAGCCACCAGAACACAACTCTTGATACCAACGTGTCATCCTGAGCGAGCGAAGGATCCCCCGCCTCCAGGCGTGACGGCAGGTTTTCAAAAGATCCTTAGAATGACCCGTTAGAATCGGACCGCACCTGACAGGAGCCGACGCGATGAAGAAAAGACTCGCCCTCGCACTTGCATTGACGCTGTGCGCTGGATTCGCCCTCGCCGCCGAGCCGGATGACCCTCCGAAAGCCAACGCGGCATTCGATGAGGAGCTTGCCCGGAAGCTTGGAGCCGATGAGCGGGGAATGAAAAGCTATGTGCTGGCGATCCTGAAGACCGGCCCCGAGGACACGAACATCAAAGGCGAAGAGCGCAAGAAACTCTTCGCCGGCCATTTCGCGAACATGGGGCGGCTCGCCGAAGAAGGAAACTCGCGGTGGCGGGACCGTTTGGGGAGAACGACAAGAGCTTCCGCGGCATGTTCATCCTCAACGCCGCGTCCGTCGACGAAGCACGGGAGCTGGCATCGAGCGATCCGGCAATCGAAGCCGGCATCTTCGTCGTCGACTACATCCCCTGGTACGGCTCGGCGTCACTAATGGCATCGCCGGAGATTCACAGGAAGATCAGCAGGACGCCGATCAACTGAACAGCGCCAACGAAAAACGCCGGCCTTGTGAGCCGGCGTAAGTTGTTGAAAATACTGGTGGAGCTGATCGGGATCGAACCGACGACCTCCTGAGTGCGATTCAGGCGCTCTCCCAAACTGAGCTACAGCCCCATGTGACGGAATGCAGAATGAAGAATTCAGAATGCAGAGTGATTATTTCTGCCGGGCGGGATTATACACAGCCTGAGCGAAGCTTCCATGAACCCTGCCTGCGGGGCGTGCGACGTGCGATCCTGATTACTCACCCGCGGGGGTGAGCACCCTGCTGCCTTCGATCAGGTCCACCTGTGGGCGGGCAATGTAGTAGCCCTGAATCAGGTCGATCCCCAGATCGCGGCACCACTGGAACTCCTCGGCCGTCTCGATTCCCTCGGCGATCGTGCGAGCTCCGATCTTGCGGGCCAGCTCGACGAGCATTTTGAGCAGGTCCTGCTTGATCGGCTCGTGCGCCAGAGTCGAGATCAGCCCCTTGGTCACTTTCAGATAGTCGGGCGAGAGCGCGGCGATCGCTTCGAGCGATGCATAGCCCGACCCTGCATCGTCGATCGCAATCTGAATTCCCTTCAGGCGGAACTCTTCGAGCAATTCGCGAAAGACGCCGTAATCCTGAATCGCTGCCCGCTCGGTGAGCTCGAAGACGAAACTTCCACGCTTTCCGGCGAAGAAATCGACCATCTCGTGAAAGCGCAGCTCGGAGGTCTCGAACATCTCGGCTTCGAGGTTGAGCAGGAACTTGTCATCGCCCAGGTCGATGTTGCGGAGCCGGTCGAGCGAGCTCTCGAGAGCCAGAGCTTCGAGATCCCATGCGAGCTTCGTTTCGCGTGCGAACGAGAAGAGCATGTCGGAGTTTCGAAAGGAGGACTCCGCAGGGCCGCGTGTGAGGATCTCGTAGCCGAAAAGCGAGGAGTCGGCGGCGTGAACGATCGGCTGGAACAATGTTGTGACTTTCTTTTTTCGAATGATCTCGCGCAGCTCACGGAGGAGCTGTCGCTTGCGCTGCTGCTCGGCAGTGCGGACGGCGTCGGCCGCGGTCTGCATGCCGTTGTAGATCTGGCGCTCGAGGCGGATCTGCGGCTCGTACTGCAGAAATGCCGCTCCCGTGTAAAAGCCGATCTGTCGCGACTGCATCTTCGGAAATCGTTCCCGGAGCGATTCGACCAGCCGGACGCGGAGGCGCTCGGAGATCTGCTCGAGACTCTCTCGCGACCGGCCGGATGCCGTCTCCACGAAAATGTAGAAACTCGAGCCCGCAACGCGGCTGATCGCAACCACCGGCTCGGAGAACCAGCCCTTCGCCTCGGTCGTGAGAACATCTCCCACCCTCCGGATGAACTCGTCGAAGAAGGCCCAGCCGTAATCGGCCTCGATCGCTTCGAACTGCTCAATGTCGACGTAGATGATTCCGAGCTGAGACTGATCGATCATCATTTCCTTGAGGCGGTCCATGACCATCGAGATCGTCGGGAGCCCGCTGGCGGGATCTTGGGAGAGCCTCGGCCTCCCGGCGGGCTCAGGCGGCGGGGTCCGCTCCTCGGACGGAGCGCCTTCAAGCCGGTTCGCCAGCAGCTCTCCGACGCGCTTGAGCACCTCTCCGCGATGGAAAGGCTTGACCAGGTCGTCGTCCGCGCCCACCTGCAGGCCCGTGAGGCGATCCTTCACCTCCCCCTTCCCGGTGATCAGCACAATGCCGATCTCGGAGGTGCGATGCATCGCGCGAAGGGCCTGGCAGACTTCCCAGCCGCTTCGCTTCGGCATCAGGACATCGAGCAGTACGACGTCCGGAAGTTCCTTCTGCGCCATCTCGAGGGCCTGCTCGCCGTCGGTCGCGGTGATCACGTCGCATCCCAGGGGACGGAGATAAACTTTCAGCAGCTCGAGAACGTCCGGGTCATCGTCAGCGATCATCACCATCGATCTGCTGCGCATGTGAAGTGCCAATTATGCGGGAAACAAGCCAGGACCGCCACCCACCCGGTTGTGAGTTCTGCCCGCCCGCCCGACCGCACGGTTCTGGGTTGTGAGTTCCCACCCGCCCCGCTGTGGCGGTGCAAGTTCTGCAACCCATCCTCACACCGGAGGGCGGGAGGGAACTCAGAACTCAGAACTCAGAACCGTGCGGTGGGGTGGGTGTGCAGAACTCAGAACCGGGCGGTAGGGGGTTGGGCGAGAACTCACAACCCAGAACCGTGCGGGAGGGTGGGTGTGCACAACCCAGAACCGGGTGGGCGGGGGTTGTGCTAACGTTCACAGCCTATTTCGAGAGGAGCGCATTCACAAGATGATCACGTTTGGAACTTCAGGCTGGCGAGGAGTCATCGGAGAGGATTTCACGTTCGAGAAGGTTCGGATCGCCAGCCAGGGGATCGCAAACTACCTCAGGAAACACGGATCGACCGAAGGGGGAATCATCATCGGGTACGACACCCGATTTCTATCGGAAAAGTTCGCATCGGAAGCAGCCCGAATTCTCGCATTCAACGGAATCCAGGCCTATCTGTGCAACCGGGATGTTCCCACCCCGTGCGTCTCCTTCGAGATCGTGCGGCGGAAGGCCGACGGAGCCATCAATTTCACAGCATCCCACAACCCTCCCGAGTACAACGGCCTGAAGTTCTCGACCGCCAATGGCGCCCCTGCGCTTCCCGAAGTGACGAAGGGCATCGAGAAGGAAATTCACGCGCTCGAGGACGAAAAAATTCCGATCGACGTCTACGAAAAATCCGAACTGATCGAGACCATCGATCCCAAGGCTCGCTATCTCGCAGAGCTCCGCGCGCGCGTGGACAGTGACGCGATCCGCAAAAGCGGACTCCGCATCGCCGTCGACTCGCTGTACGGCACCGCGCGCGATTATCTCGACTACTTCCTTCTCGAGACCGGTATCGAGGTCAAAATCATTCACAACTACCGCGATCCCTATTTCGGCGGTTACTCACCCGAGTGCAACCCGAAGAACCTCGGAGAGCTCCGAAGAATCGTTTCGGCGGAGAACTTCGATCTGGGGCTCGCCACCGACGGCGACGCCGACCGCTTCGGCATCATCGACGAGCGCGACCGATTCGTCACGCCGAATACGATCATCGCCCTGCTTTCGATCTACCTGAAGCGGGAAAGGAATTTTCCCGGAGGGCTGGCTCGGTCCGTGGCGACCACGCATCTGATCGACGCCATCGCGAAGAAACTCGATGTGCCTCTTTACGAGACGCCCGTCGGCTTCAAGTACATCGGCGAACTGATACTCGCGGACAAGATCGCCCTGGGCGGAGAAGAGAGCGCGGGCCTTTCGATTTACCGCCACCTCCCGGAGAAAGACGGAATACTCGCTTGTCTTCTCGTCGCAGAAATGGTGGCGACTACCGGCAAGAAGCTGCACGAGTTGACCGAGGAGATGTTCAGAGAGTTCGGAACGTACGTCTCCAAGCGGATCGATATGAAGCTCACCCCCCAGATCAAAGAGGCGCTCGCCGCGAAACTGGCGAATCCTCCCTCGGAGCTGGATGGACTCAAAGTGCTCGACGTGAATCTCAGCGACGGGGTCAAGCTGCTGTTCGAGAACAACAAATGGCTGCTCTTCCGGATGTCGGGCACCGAGCCCGTGGCGCGCATTTACGCCGAGGCCTGCAGCCCGAAAGATCTCAAAAGCATGATCGACAGCGCGAAGAAGTTCGTTGCGTAAGAGGACAATTGAGAATTCAGAATTCAGAATTCAGAAAAGAGCGGGCAAAGTGAGATTTCTCAAGAGCCGAACGAAACGTGGGCTCGTTCCCTTTTCTGAATTCTGAATTCTCAATTCTCAATTCTCAATTCTCAATTCTCTCCATGAAATATCCATTCGAGACCCTGTTTCTCGTCTGCACGGGCGCCCGGTGCAATGACGCCTCCCGTGGGAAGGACCGTGGCGAGGAGATCCGCGCCGAGCTCAAGGACCTCAACAAGAAGCTGGGTCGAAAGCCGACCGCTCGAATCTGTGCCGTCTCCTGCCTCGATCTCTGCGATTACGGTCCAAACATCGTCGTTCATCCCGATGGAACGGTGTACTCGGGCCTGGATGTCAAATCCGCGCTGCGGGTGTACAGAGGGGTGATGGGGGATGAGGAGAAGGCGGAGGATAAAGAATTGAGAATTGAGAATTCAGAATTCAGAAAGAAGCCGGCGAAGAAGTGAACCTGTCGTTGCGCTCGAGGGCCTTCTTTACTCCACTTCTCGGACAGTTCCTTTCTGAATTCTGAATTCTGAATTCTGAATTCTCAATTCTCTTCACTAGAACAGTCCTTCGACGTAGTCGTCCGGCACGAACGGGATCAGGTCGCCTGGCTTCTCGCCGACACCGACAAACTTCACGGGTATGTCGAACTGGCGCATGATCGAGAGCACGACGCCGCCCCGCGCGGTTCCATCGAGCTTGGTGATCACGATGCCCGTAACCTTCGCGGCCTCGAGAAACGCAGCGGCCTGCGCCACTCCGTTCTGGCCCGTGGTGCCGTCGAGGACGAGCAGCGTTTCATGGGGAGCACCCGGCATCTCCTTCTCGATCACGCGGCGGATTTTGGAGAGCTCCTGCATCAGGTGGGATTTGTTCTGAAGCCGCCCCGCCGTATCGATGAGGACTACGTCGCTCTTTCGTGACCGCGCAGCAGCGATGGTGTCATGTGCCACGGCGGCCGGATCGGAGCCGGGGCGGTGTTTGACCAGCGGCACGCCAATGCGATCGGCCCAGGTCTGGATCTGCTCGATAGCGGCAGCGCGGAACGTGTCGGCGGCGCCGATCAGCACGCTTCTTCCCTCGTCCTTCCACTTCTGCGCGAGCTTCGCGATGGTAGTCGTCTTGCCGGTTCCATTGATGCCGACGACGAGGATGACGAAGGGTTTGGACGAATCAATCTCGATGCCCTCGCCGGCGCGAGACGGCACGAGGGCACGCGTCTCCTGGCGGAGTGCCGCCGTTAGTGCCTCGACGGTGAGGATCTTCTCGGTGCGCACGCGTTCGCGCACGCGGTCCATCAGCAGCGTGGTGAGCTCAGCCCCGATGTCGGCGCCGAGAAGCCCCTCCTCGAGACCATCGAGGGCCGCGGCATCGATTGGAAGCCCGGGAGTCATCGACTCCTTCACCTTCTCGATAATCTCGGTGTGCGTCATGAAGAGCCCGCGCTTGAGCTTGTCGAAGAATGTCTTTTTTTCAGTCGTCATGAGGTTCGGGATCGTTTCCAGTGGAACTGGCGGCCGGGCGCACTCGGGACCGCCGGACGCGGGTCATGCTGCATTCTGCGTTCTGATTTCGCAATTCTTCAGACGAAGAACGTGACGATCGCCGCGATCAGAAGGATGGTGACGAAAAAGAGGGAGACGTAGAACGTTCGCACGGTTTTCTCGTGAATCTGAACCGCTTCACGTCGCTCGCCGAGGACGAACTGCAGAAATTCCACGCGCGGGCGGACGGTGCCGACCTTCTCTTCAACCGAGGGATAGACAACCTGATTGATGTCGGGAATGACGATGACGGGGATGATGATTGCCCCGCCCGCGGTCGAGATGTAGCGGTTGAGGCTCGCCGTGTGCGGCGACTCCGAGCGCGCAATGATGCAGACATACACCGTGGTGGGCTGAAAGAACGAGAGCGCCTTGTCGGTTCGCCGCTTTGCCCGAAAGAGGTTTGTGATGCCTTCCATCGCCTGACTGAGCACCTTTTCCGTGAGCGCTGGAAAATCGATCAGGACGAAGACTGTCTCGCCTCGAACAAACGAGACGCGTTCAGCACGGTGGTACACGCGCTCACCCAGAGCGGCGAGTCCTCCGTCTTCTTCGCTGAGCGAACGGAATCCTTCCCGCTCCAGTACCTCGAGCAACCGAGTGACCGGATCGGAGTCCGTCGGGAACTCGGGCGGCTTAACCGTCGTTGCTTTTTGCATATTTGTTGACGAGACGAATCAGATCTTCGAATTCAAAAGGCTTGCCGAGATGGTCGTCGGCTCCGCAGTTCTTTGCCCGCTCGGCGATGTCGCGGTCGCCGGAGAGAACGACAAAAGGGATACCGCGGGTGGATTCATCCTGCTTGAGGCTCGTGCAGAGCACGTCACCCGCCATTCCCTTGATCGTGAGATCCGCGAAAATGAGTTGCGGGCGGTCGGCTTTTGCCTTCGCGAGCGCAATTTGGCCGTCAGCGAGAATCTCCCCTTCGAAGCCGTTGCGCTCGAGAACCAGCGCGATCAGCCTGGCTACCTGTGGATCGTCTTCAACGATCAGAATCAATTCCGTCTCCCACTCATTCGAAGGATATGCGAACTCGTTTCCGGAGATGACCAAGAATCGCGCCAACTAGCGCGCCCGAGACGTTGCCGATCACATCATTGATGTCTGTAACCCTCGTAGGCAGAAAGTATTGCCACGCTTCGACCCCAGAACTGAACGCCACCGCGAAAAGGAACGTCAGCAGATAGGCCTGACCGGTCGGCCGCCGGGGGCTCTCGATCAGCACGAACACCAGGAACCCCCAGGGAAGAAACAGGAGCATATTGAAGATCAGCGGAGTGATCAGGGCAATCACGGTGGGGACCGGAACCGGACCTTCCCCCATACGGCTCATCAGGACGCGGAAATCACGGAAGGGCACCGCGTCGACTTTCGCGTAAGCCTTGCCGGAGATCCAGAGCGTCAGGCCCAGCATGCCGAGCGTGACCACCAGCAGCAGCGCCGCGGTGGTCTTCTTGCCAACTACGATGAGCCGTTCCGGTCGCCGAGGCATGGGGAGCCATTATATGCACGGGCGGCAGCGGCCTCTGCTTCCCGTGAGCCGGCTGTGTCGGCGGGCAGGCGGATATGGCATGCTGATCGAAGCAACTTCAATCGCCCATGCGAGCTGACTGGCCACTGAACGACAACCTCCCTCTCTATTCCGGACGCTACGCCGACATCGCGGCAGCCCTCGGCGAGCGCCTCCATCGCGAGTTGAGCCGGGATCCGCTGGACGGCCCGGCTGTGCACCTGCTCGTCCCGTCCCGTTCGGCCGCTTCAGGTGTCGCACGCGCAATCCTTGCGCACAGGGCGGACGGATTCGCCGGCATCTACTTCAACTCGCCGGAGTCACTGGCGCGCCGCGTTCTCAATCTTGCCGGCGAATACCCCCCAAAGCTCGAAGAGACCCAGCGCCAGATCCTCATGAAGCAAGCCGTCCAGAGCGCCGGCCACCCACTCCTCACCGCCCACGGAATGGATTCGATGATCGGGCGGAGCCACCGCGACGTTCGCGACAGCGGCGCTTCACTCGAGCAACTGAAAGCGCGCCTCGCGGACTCCTCCGGCCGCCTCGAAGATCGTCACGCAGCGCTTCTCGCCGCAGGCAGACTCTACGAGGAGTATCTTCGTGCTCTCGCCCTTCCGCAGCCTGCGGATCTTCTCGAGCGTGCAATCCGACTCCTCGACGATGGCTCCCGCCTCCCGCCACAGATCGTCTTCGGCTTCTACGATATGACCGGTTTGCAGGAAAGACTTCTCGAAGCTCTCAGGCGCAGAGGCCTGCTGAATTCGATCTGGCTTCCGATTCCCCTGGACGGGAACTCGGTTCCTCCCTCCTATGCCTATGCAGCCGGCTTCGCCGCGAGGGTTCGAGCAGGCGGGGTCGAAGCTCTCGCGACATCACGCGAAGACGCCACACCCGCGCGGCGAAGCATTCGGATGCAGTTCACCCCACGCGAGGAGATGCGCGAGATCTGCCGGACAGTGAGACGCAGGCTCGACGAGGGCACGAGGATCGATGAGATCGGCATCGTGAGCCGATCAGTCGACCCCGCCTCATCGAGGCTCGCCAGGCAATACGCCCGGGAGTTCGGATTCGACATTCAGATACATGAAGAACGGCCTCTGCGCTCGCACCGCATCGGACGCTCGATTCTCCGGCTGCTCGAGATCACCGAACGGAACTTTCCGAGAAACATGGTCATCGGGTTGCTCCGCGACGGTCTGTCCATTGCCCCGACACTCACAGCTCGCGAGATCGACCGAATCGACCACGCGACGAGAAAACATCAGATCGCCGGAGGTACAGGAGCCGAGCTGGCGAGGGCCGCCACGGGAGTCGAAACGCGCGAGCAAAAGACGATTCCGGAGCTCGCCAGCTACACAGCGGCCGCAGGCGAGATCGAGCGCATCACTTTCGGCATCCCCCCGACGGGAACCGGGGATGCATGGGGCAAGCTCCTTCGCGGTTTTGCGCTCCTTTTCCGTCCGAGGACCGAACAGGATCTCCAGGCAATCGAAGCGATCGAAATGCTGTCGTCTCAGCTCGAATCGCTCGAGCGTGCTGAGCTCAATCTGGTCTCGAAGGACATTGTCGCTGCGATGCAGGATCTCATTGTCGACTCGCCTCCGACGGCACCGGCCGTCTGGTTCGGCGACGTGATGACGATGCGGGGCCGCGCGTTCCGCCATCTGTTCGTCTTCGGAATGCAGGAAGACAAGCTCCCGCAGCGACGCGTCCCCGACCCGCTGCTCTCGGATCGCGAGCGCGGGAGTGCGGGCCTCCCGCTCATTGGCGACGGTCGCGAGGAAGAGGAGCTGCTTTTTCAGCTGATGCTCGATGCGGCCGGCGATGAAGTGGTTCTCTCCTTTGCACGTTCCGACGGGTTTGGAAAGGTGCTGCGACCCTCACCGTTCCTCGCACGCGCGGTCGAAGGATGGACGGTCGAGGCCGAAGAAGCCGGCCCGCGCGACGGAACACTTCATGATGGCGGAGCGAAGCCTGCGATGTCAGGCCCCCCGCGGCAGGACGCCACGCTGAGTCCGATCGAGCGACAGATCGCGCTGTTGACGACATCGCCGGAACAGTTCTCTCCATCCGCTTCCTTCGTGCGTAAGCTGAGACTGGCTAGTTCCGTGGGACTTCGTTCGAGCTACGACGGATACATCGAGCTGAGCGAGCGTTCCGCGGCCGAAGTACGGCGGCGGCTCGAGATCGTGAGTCCCACATGGTTCGAGGATTTCGGTGAGTGTCCTCAGAAGTTTCTTTTCCGTCGACTGCTTCGCGCGGACGAGCTGGAAGATCCGGAACACGAGCCTCAGATCAATCACAGGGACAAGGGAGGCCTCGATCACCGCATCCTGGAGCGCTTCTACCGGGAGACTGGTGGTCGGCTGTTCACAGTCGACGCGGCAGCGTGTTCCGAGCTCCCTGGGGACCTGAAGAACGAGCTACACCGGATCGTAGACGAAGAATTCGACCGCTTCGATCAGGAGTTTCCTCCGTTCAACCGCAGGATCCGGGACTTCGAGCGAGTGAGCACCCGCTCGAATCTCGAACGCTTCATCCTCGGCGACCTGGAAGAAATGGCTGCCTCGGGCTTCAGGCCGGCGTATTTCGAGTTCAGTTTCGGAACAGACCGGCATCGACCGGCGGATCATCCATCCCCCGTCACGATCGACCTGGAACCGGCCGGCATCAGCATTCGCGGAACGATCGACCGGATCGACCGAAAAGGCGAGCTCTACTACCGTGTCGTGGACTACAAGTCGGGAACGGCGTCCGGACACACGACTCTCGGAAAAAAGATCGACGCGGGGCACAAGCTGCAGCTCGCTCTCTATGCCCTGGCCGCTTCGTCGATGTTCGACGCGGAGCGGTCGCGCGTTTCGGGAACGATTCGCCCGATCGGGAGCGACCGTCCGAAGGCGAGCCATACATTCGAGCTGGGCGAGAGGGAAACGCTGCTCGCAAACCTGTCGCTCTTTTCGAGCAGCATACTCGCGGGACACTTTCCTGCGTTGCCTGACGACGAGGGAGCCTGCAGATACTGCACGATGAAGCTCGCCTGCCGCAGCCGTCACGACCCGGAGGAACGCCGGCGCATGAGGCGATACAAAACGGCGATCGAACTTCTCGACGAAGGCGTCGATGACTGAACGGCGACCGGTTCAGATCGAGCTTCCTTTCGCGAGGCCGCTCGAGGTGCCCCCCGGCGCGCCCGCACGCGGTCAGCGGAAGGCACTCGTGATCGAAGCGGGCGCAGGCACAGGCAAGACGACGAGCATCGTTCGGGAACTGCTCGGGATTCTGACGTCTCATCCAGAGCTCGCTGCCGAGCGCGTGGTCCTCGTCACGTTCACCGAGAAAGCAGCGGGAGAGCTTTCCTCGCGCGTCCGCGGTGCGATCGCTGAGCTTCATGCAAACCTCCATCTCGCCGAGCCGTCCTGGCCCACCGAGAATCCGATTTTCATGATCGCAGGCGGTGAGCGCGAAGCAAGGCGCCCCGCCGTCGAGCGACACTTCGCTCAGGTCGAACGATTCGCCGCGCAGACGATCCACTCGTTCTGCCAGAGGATCCTTCGCGCCTTTCCCATCGAAGCAGGGCTCGACCCGCAGTTCGCGATCGTCGAGGGCTTCGAACGAGAACGCGTCTACGATCAGATCTACGATCGGTGGCTGCAGTCCGAGACGGGAGACTCCGTCGGCGACGCGCACCTTCCGGAATGGGAGACGGTCTTCGGACATTACCGCCGCCTGGACAATATACGCGGCACCCTGTTCGCCCTGCTCTCGAAGCGCGATCTCATTGACGACCCCCGCTACTCCCTCGGTGAAATGGATGAGGCCGAGCCGCTGCTGCACAGCGTCCTCGCCGGCATCCGATCTGCGGAGGCATCGGCGGTCACACAAGTCACGGATGCTCCGACACGGCAATTCCTCGACTACGTCCGGACGCATGCAGCTCCTTCCGACGCAACCGTGGAGATCTGGCTCGGATACTTCGCTCCCATCGCGGATGCACTTGCGGACGCAAACCTGGGCCGGGCGAAGAGCTTCAAGGCCTACATGAAATTCCTTCGCGGCGACGACCGCGGCGACACCATCTTCGAGCGTCTCAAGCGCCATCGCGTCGCCGTGACGGTCCGAAGTCTCGCCACACGCTTCAACGCCTTCCTCGAAGAAGAAAAGCAGCGTCTCGGAATCGTCGACTTCGACGACCTGCTCTTCCGAACAGCCCGGTTGCTGGAGAACCCGGGGCTTCTGGAAGAGGTCCGTAAGGCATTCGACTACATCTTCGTCGACGAATTTCAGGATACGGATCGCGTACAGGCAGGGATCGTCGACAAACTCGCTCGCGACTCACGGGGAGCTCTGGTACCCGGCCGGGTCACCATCGTCGGCGACCCCAAGCAGTCGATCTACGCCTTTCGCCGGGCCGATCCGGAAACCTACGAGAGAACCGTGCAGGGCTTCCTCAGCGACGGCGCCGAGCGGAGAGTTTTGCCGGATCAGTACCGGAGTGATGCGCCTCTGGTCGATAACCTCAATGTCATGTTCGCCGAGCTTTTCTCGATTCCCTCGACGCCAAGCGTGGCGCGCCCGTCCTACGAACCTCTGAATGCGAAGAGGCCCGGTCTCATTCGGGAACTCGACGCCCGCGTGACGTTTCTCCGGAGTGAGGAACCGGAGGATGGAAGTGTCGACGAGCGAGAGTCCGTGGCCGTCGCGGAGTGGATCCGGGCGAGGCACGCCGAAGGCTCTCCGCTGCGCCGTTTTGCGCTTCTCTTCAGGAAGCTGACGAATGTCGATTTTTATCTCGAAACATTCGACCGTTACGGTATTCCGTACATTCTTCCCCCGACGCGCGCATTTCTCGAGAGGCCGGCAGCGGTCGACCTGATCGCAGTTCTGCGAGCAATCGCATTCCCGTTCGACACCGGAGCGATGATCGCAGCGGCGCGCACACCTTGGTTCGCGCTCGACGATGGAGAGATCGTCGAGCGGCTGCTGACTGGTGGACCGGCCGATGCAGGATCTCCGTATGAACGGTTCCGTCGCAGGATCGAGGACTATGCGGGTCTTGCCAGAGACGTGGACGTTGCGACTCTCATCGACCGGCTGATCGCCGACAGCGGGATCGAGCTCTACTACAGCGCGCTCAGGAACGGCCGGCGATCTCTTCTGCACCTCGACGCGTTGCGTGACATAGCCGCGAGTTTCGATCTGCGGGCGGGTGAATCGATCGGAGAGTTCGTCGCAGAGATGACGCGCCGGCGGGAGGAGTCGAACGATGCAGAGCCTGCGTTCCTGGAATCCGAAGACGCCGTGTCGGTGATGACTGTTCATGCTGCAAAGGGACTCGAGTTCGACACGGTGATTCTCCCCGACCTGGGATCGCCGCTCCGGACTGACACCACGCGTGTTCTGGCGATCGACGATCCACCGTCGCTGCTCTTTTCAGGGAGAATTGCCAACCTGGCGGGAGAGTTCAGGAAGGTCGAGGATACGCCGCTGGGGGACATCGGCGACGCACGCGCACAGGCCGAAGTCGATCGGTTGTTCTATGTGGCAGTAACCCGGGCAAAGTCGGATGTGGTCTTTGTCGTCGATTCGAGGGACTCATCGCAGGGATTCTGGAAGTCGTTCTGCCGGATCACGGGCCTCGACGCCCGAGCCATTGCGGGACGCTTTCCCGCTGCAGGCGAGAGGATCGTGAAGGATGTTGCATTCGGGTTCGTGCCCGTGCGCTGCGCATTCGAGACGATCGCGCCGACCATGGAGGATGTTCTCGTCCGGCAACCGTTCGTGAACGAGGGGATTCAGTCGTTGCTCGGCGTAGAGGTTCTCGAGCAGGACGCGATCAGCGAGGAGAGCGAAGCGATGACTGCGGCCGAGATTGCGCGGCGGCGCGCGGGCGTGAAGAATCGCGCTGCGGGGATTCTCCTCCATCGATTTCTCGAAGTCTGGGATGGAAACGAGAGCCAGCTCGAACCTCTGCTTGATCGTCTGGCAATCGAGCAGCAGGCTGACGCGAGCGTTGTGTCCAGAGTCGGAAAGAGGCTCGCTACGATCTCTGCTTCGGCACTCGCCGCGCGGCTGCGGAGTTGCACGGCCAGCGCCAATGAAGTGCCCATTGCCTATGTGGATGAGCATGGAAGCGTCGTAGAGGGTCGGATCGACCTCCTCCTGCGCGAAGGCTCCCAGTACGTCGTGCTCGACTACAAGAGCGGCAAGGCGACTCCGGAACGCAGTGCAAAGGATCGAGAGCAGGTCGCGCGTTATTGCAGCGCCGTATCGCGCATGTCAGGCAATCCCTGCCGGGGGCTGCTCTGGTACATCGACTTCGAAAGTGAGGAAGTAGTGGAGGTGTGATGGCCCCCTCCCGCCCGGTTCTGAGTTCTGCACGCCCACCCCGCCCGCCCGCCGGTTCTGAGTTCTGAGACACGCCGCCCGGGTAGTGGGAACCCACAACCCAGAACCGTGAGGAGGGGCGGGCGTGCACAACTCAGAACCGGGCGGGAGGGAGGGATGGCACAACACAGAACCCTATTGTTGACGGACCACTCCTCCGCCCACCTGTCGGTGCAACATTCGATGAAATCTGGGAAGAGCTGTCCGCGAACGGCGATGATGCTGAAAAGTTGAACGGGAGTTGACGGAAACCAATGGTGATGTTGAATCAGAAGCTGGACTGGTTCCTCAATCCAACATTCACACTTCAACATTCGCTTCGGCTCCCCTCACTGCCCCACCGCCGCCTTCGCCCTCAGGAAGAAGTAAACGACTCCTGCCAGGCCCACCACCGTCGCCAGCCCGAGGAGCACGCGCGCGTTGGTGTCAAACGCAGCGGGATACATGGCGAGGTTGTAGTACAAGGCACCGATCATTCCCATGAAAAGAAGCATCCGGATGTAATAGACGATCCGTGAGCTTCTGCGAGGACGGACCGTGTCGCTCCAGAGAATCCAGAGCATGACCGTCATGGCGAGAAGCGGGAACATCGTGAGGTTCAAACCAGATCCTCGTATTCCTCCGGCGAGTATCCGAAGACCGCGCTGGTTCCCCGGACGACCAGCGGCCGCCGTATGAGATTCGGCTCCTCGAGCATCAGATCGATCACCTGCCGTTTCGTCAGCGTTCTCGCTCCAAGATTCCGCTCTTTGTATGCGGGGCTGCGTTTGTTGAGAAAGCTCGCCGCGTGATCAGCAGGGATCAGCCGCTCGAGCAGTCTGCGATCGGGTGGATCCTTCGCCAGATCGTGTTTGACCAGTTCTGCATTCTTACCTTCCAGGTAAGCTACGGCCTTGCGGCAGCTGGTTCAACTCGGTTTCAGATAGATGTCCAGTGGTTTCTTCAAGTTCCGCTCCCGGCAGCAAGTTCTTCGATCATGTCCTGAACCACCGGCGTACAGGTGCCGCCGCAATGGCCGGTGGTAGCCGTGGTTTTCGCCGCAATGGCGTCAACGCAGTGCGCGCCGTCACGAATGGCCCGTTCGATCGTCCGGTACTTGATGTTGTTGCACCGGCAGACGGTTCTCAGGGCCCGCACCGCGGGATGTATGGGATCGTCGTCTTCCATGGATTGCAAGGGCCGGATGGCTCGGTCGCAAAAATAACACGGAAGCCGGAACGAGACTTCCCCGGAACAAAAAAACCCTCCCCGCGGATGCGGGGAGGGGGAGAAGGGAACGTTCGCCCGATATCAGTTTGCTGGCTGCTCGACGAAGACGAGCTCGACGCGCCGATTCTGCTGGCGCCCAGCCGGTGTATCGTTGGTTGCGATCGGGGCGTTCTTGCCCATGCCCTGAATCGACAGTCTGCCGGTCGCGATTCCCTGACTGCTCAGATAGTCGCGGACCGCGGCAGCCCGCTGCTCGGAGAGCCGCATATTCAGCGCGTCGCTGCCCGTGCTGTCAGTATGCCCCTCGATCGTGACGCGGACCCTCTCGTTGGCTTTGAGCTGATCGGCGACTCGGGTCAGGACGTTTCTGGCTCCCGGCTTGAGCGTGGATTGACCGACATCGAAAAGAAGGCCGGGAAGAGTCAGAATGAGGCCACGACTGTCTTTGCGGATTTCCGCGATCTCAGCGAGGGCGGCCTGCATCCTCTCGGTGCGTTCACGCACTTCGGCATCACGACGGGCAATTTCTTCCCGCGCCTCCTGCAGCTCAGTTTCCTTTTGCTCCACCTGCTGGCGCAACTGAGTGGATTCAGCCTCCGCGGCCATCAGTCGCCGTTGAGCGTCTGCGATTGCCTGCTGGTGGGCCCGTTCGAGATCGGCGCGGCGCTGTTCATTCTGCTCGCGCTCGATCCTCATACGCTCGAGCTCTGACTGGCGCTGCGCCAGCTCGGCCTCGCGAGTAGAGGCTCCGGAAATACCCCTGCGGCGCTCGTCTTCGAGAGCCTGCTGGAGACGTGCAATCTCTGCGCGCATCGATTCTTCACTGCGGATCTCCTGTGCCTGGAGGTTGCCCAGGGCAAGCCGCTGATCCTCCAGCTGGCGCCGGAGCATATCGACTTCCGAGGCGCTTCCCGCGCGGGCAATCGCGGCTTCGTAGCCGGCGCGGAGCTCGTCCAGGCGCGTTTCAGCCTCGATTCGGCGGCGGCGGTCTTCCTCGAGCTGAGTCCGCACTTCCTGGTCACGGGCGAGCACCTGCTGGCGAAGTCTCTTGGCCTCTTCGGCCTGGAGCTGGCGAGCGGTTGTTTCATTCGCAAGCCGCTGTCGCAGGTCAGCTGCCTGTCGCTCTGCTTCCTCGCGGCGGCGACGTTCCGCCTCCGCTTCCCGCATGCTCGCTTCGTTCGCAAGGCGCGTGCGCTCGAGCCGAAGGCCGGGAAGCATGCGATCCGTGCCCGAGGCGAGCGCCATGTATTCGGCCCTACGGGCAAGCATCTCGGCGTTGAAGGCCAGATAGTCTGCGGAATCGCTCTGTTTCTGATTGCGAAGAATCGTCTTCGCGGTACGGACATTCTGGTCCGCCTCGGCAAGCAGATCCGGGGCAACGGACTCGGCTCCGGCTGTGCGGGCATGTCCGATCGCCCGCTCGGCGAGGGCGACCCGGTCGGCCGACATACCCTCACGGTTGAGCGGCAGTCCGGACGGCTCATTCACGACCACATCCGGAGTTGTTCCGCCCCATCGCTGGATGTCGGCGGTGAGGTTGCGGGCTTCCGTCGCGTTCTGCACCAGACGCGCTCTCGCTTCGGCCGCCTGAGCCGCCCTCAAAGCCTCGAGGGAGCGGAGGCCTGCAATCCGCCGGGTCTCGGCATTGGAAGAGTTTAAATTCGTTCGCGCGAACACGAGCCGGCTCTGCGCCTCTGCGTAAAGCTCTTTGGCGTACAGTGGCGCACCCGCCTGCTCTGCAGCAGCCAGGGCAAGTTCCGCAGCCTGTAAGTTCGAATCCGGCGTCGTTGTCTGCGCGGCAAGTGGCAGCGAAGCTGCCAGAGTAAAAGCCAGAACGAGAATCATTCTCGATGGTTTCTTCTTGGACATCCATTTCCTCCTTCTGTTCTTGCGGGGGTCCCACACGTGCAGCCGGTTGCAGCACGCGGGCGACCGCGGGACAGAGTGGATACGACTCATGCAAGAGTCAGTCCCCCCACCACCACCCGCCCGGTTCTGAGTTGTGCACACCCCTCCCTCCTTCACGGTTCTGGGTTCTGGGTTCCCTCCCACCCGTCGGATTTCCCAGTGGACGCACAATCCAGCACTCACTCACAACTCAGAACTCTGAACACCCAACTGGGCGGGCGTGTCCCAGAACCCAGAACCGGGCGGGGGGAGGGTCGGGCATCACCCTCCAAGATAGGCCTTCTTCACCCGATCGGAGTTGAGCAGATTTTTCGACTCGTCCGTCAGGACGATCCTGCCCGTTTCCATCACGTAGCCGCGGTGGGCGATCTCCAGGGCCATGTGGGCGTTCTGCTCTACGAGAAGCACGGTCGTGCCCTCTTCGTTGATCTCGCGAATGACGCGGAAGATCGTTCGGACGAGCTGAGGCGCCAGCCCGAGAGACGGCTCATCGAGCAGCAGCACGGTGGGCTTGGACATCAGAGCGCGAGAGATCGCCAGCATCTGCTGCTCTCCACCTGACAGAGTTCCCGCATTCTGGCGGATACGCTGCTCGAGAACCGGAAACAGCGTATAGATGCGCTCGTACTCTGCGGTGGGGATCTTGCCCTTGCGAAGGTAGCCACCGAGCTCGAGGTTGTCGGCCACCGAGAGGTTGGCGAAAATTCCTCGGCCCTCCGGCACGTGCGACATTCCCATGCCCGTGATGACATGCGGACGGGCTCCGGTGATCGACTTTCCCCGGAACAGGATCTCTCCGAGCCGTGGGCGCAGGAGCCCGGAGATCGCACGAAGAGTCGTGGTCTTTCCAGCACCGTTGGCGCCAATGAGGGTCACGATCTCCCCCTGCGCCACATCGAGATCGATTCCATGCAGCGCGGGCACGGTGCCGTAGGACACCTCGATGTTCTTCACTGAAAGAATCGGCTCAGTCATAGATATCAGTCCAGCGTCGTGCTGTCGCCCAGATAAGCCTCAATGACCACCGGATCGTTTTGAATCTCTGCAGGCGTTCCCTGCGCAATGGTTTTTCCGTAGCTGAGAACGAGAATTCGACTGCAGATTCCCATGACGAGCTCCATGTTGTGCTCGATGAGGAGGATCGCCAGTGAGAAGCGCTCCCGGATCTCGTGGATCGTATCCATGAGACTGATGGTCTCGCCTGTGTTGAGCCCGGCCGCCGGCTCGTCGAGTAGCAACAGCTTTGGCCGGGCGGCCAGAGCTCGCGCGATTTCGAGACGTCGCTGATCGCCGTAGGGCAGGTTTTTTGCCGCGTATCTGGCCCGCCCGTGAAGGTTGAAGAGCCGCAGCAGCTCGTACGCCTGGTATTCGGCCTCTTCTTCGGCGTGACTGAACGCATTGGTATGCAGCACGGCGGCGCGGATCGAATAAACGTAGTGGATGTGTCCGCCCACTTTTACGTTATCCAGTACGGAGAGATCTTTGAACAGCCGGATGTTCTGAAACGTCCTTGCGACCCCGAGCCGCGTGATGTCGTAGGGCTTCCGTCCCGCTGTGGGAACGCCATCGACGGCAATCGACCCTTCAGTGGGTTGGTAGACGCCCGTGAGCATGTTGAACAGCGTGGTTTTGCCGGCGCCGTTCGGTCCGATCAGACCGACGAGCTCGTTCGGTGCGATCTGCAGATTGAAATCGGACACAGCGGTGAGCCCGCCGAAGCGAATCGTCACGTTCTTCGCGTCGAGAAGTGGAGTCGTCGCCGTCATCGGATCTCCGGGCCCGAGGTCTTGTCCATCTTCCCATCCCCCTCTTCCGAGGAATCGGTGGGGATCTTGTCCTTCCGCCGGGGAAGAAAATCCCAGATCTCACGCCGTCCGAGGAGTCCCTGTCTGCGTGTGAGCATCAGAATGATCAACAGCAGCGCGTAGATCACCATGCGCGGCTCGGAGGTGAGGTTGAGCCAGGCCTTGACGTATCGAAGCTGCTCGAGAAGAAACGTCAGAAGAACGGCAGCCAGTACCGACCCCGAGATCGATCCCAGCCCCCCCAGGACCACCATGACGATGACTTCGAACGACTTGGTGAACATGAACATACTGGGATTCAGGTAGGACAGGTAGTGCGCCATCAGCCCGCCCGCCACGCCGGCGAAGAACGAGCTGATGACGAAGGCCTGCACCTTGAAATGAGTCGTATTGACACCCATCGCCTCTGCCGCAATCTCGTCCTCGCGCACGGCGAAGTAGGCCCGCCCGATCGACGAGGCCACAAGGCGCCGCGAGACCAGGATCGTGACCCATGCGAAGAAGAACACCCAGAAGAAGTTCGACCAGGCAGGCACACCCGACAGTCCGCGAGCGCCTCCCACCTTGTCGATGTTCAGGAAGACCACGCGGATGATCTCACCGAAACCGAGTGTCATGACTGCGAGGTAGTCGCCACGCAGACGCAGAGAGGGAAGCCCCACCAGATAGCCGGCGGCAGCGGCGCCGAGGCCGCCCGCAAGCAGCGCAGCGAGGAACAACAGGTTCTGCAGGATCCAGCGTCCCGGCCCTTCCTCGACGCCGCTCAGCCATGGGTTCGCGTAGAAGAACGTGAGAAATGCGGACAGATACGCGCCCACTGCCATGAACCCGGCGTGTCCCATCGAGAACTGGCCCGCATGGCCGAAGATGATATTGAGTGACACCGCGAGGATGACGTTGATGCCCGCGAGCATGATGATGCGGAAGTAGTACGCCATGCCGGCAAGAGGGATACGCTCGAGCCCGTAGGAGAGTGCGATCAGCACAATCACCGCGATCCCCAGGGCGGCCAGATCACGAGCCCACCACTTCTTCACGCGGCCACCCGGGGAGAGTTCTGAGTTGTGAGTTCTGAGTTGTGAGTTCCCGCCCGTAGAGAGTTCTGAGTTCTGAGTTCTGAGTTCTGAGTTCCCACCACCCGGGCGGGCTGGGGGAACTCACAACTCAGAACTGGAGGGGCGGGCGGGCGTGCACAACTCACAACTGGGCGGGAGGGGGTGCGTGCACAACTCACAACCGGGTGGGAGGGCGTCATACTTTCTCCGTTTCCGACTTACCGAACAGACCGGCGGGGCGGAACAGAAGTATCAGAATGAGGATCACGAATGCGATCGCATCGCGATACGTCGAGAACCGGCTGCCTCCCACGAATGCATCGACGATTCCGATGATCAGACCTCCGACCGCGGCGCCGGGTACATTTCCGATTCCTCCCAGCACGGCGGCCACGAAAGCCTTCAGGCCCGGCATGATCCCCATCAGCGGATCGATCTTGGCGTAAGAGAGCCCCCACAGAATGCCACCCACCGCCGCGAGCATCGAGCCGACCACGAACGTGAACGAGATGATGCGATCCGTTGGAATGCCCATCAGCGAGGCCGTCTCGTAGTTGTATGAGACTGCACGCATGGCCCTGCCGATCTTGGTTCCAAAGATCACGTACTGCAGTGCAAGCATGAAGAAGAGAGCAACGAAGAATACGATCAACTGATCCGAGGTGATCGTCGCGCCGCCGATATTGATCAACCGCTTCTCGATCAGACGCGGGAAGAATTTCGGATCAGGCCCGAAGACGAACTGCCCGCCGTACTCGAGGAAAAACGAGACACCGATCGCGGTGATCAGAGACGCGATGCGCGGCGCACTTCTCAGCGGACGGTACGCGATCCGTTCGTTGAGATAGCCGAACAACCCGCAGATCACCATGGCGAGCAGAAGCACGCCTGCGGCCGTAATCCAGGAGGGTTCGCCCTGCGACTGCCCGAGATACTGTCCGACTCTCGAAGCCGAGTAAAAGCCGACGAAAGAACCCAGCATGAACACGTCGCCATGAGCGAAGTTGATCAGCTTGAGGATCCCGTACACCATCGTGTAACCGAGAGCGATCAGCGCGTAAATCGAACCTACGGCGATCCCGTTGAGCAGATTCTGTAGGAATGTGTCCATGCGAGAAAAAAGGTCCGGCGAAAACTACCCGCCGGACCGGCTCATGTAAAGAGAAAATCCCCAGACGACAGTCTACGGAGTTGCCACAGGAGACGGCGGGGTCGACGCTGTTTCCGTGACCGGCGCAGGGGACCCCGGAGTAACTTCCCCGGTGGTGGTCTGCGGCGCACCGGCGGCAGCTGGCGGTGGAGCCATCCCCGGCGGGTGCATCTCAGTGCGTTTTGTGATCTGGCCGTCACGAATTTCGAGAATCACGATGCTCTTGATCGGATTGCGATCCGGGCCCATGGTGATCGTGCCGGTAACGCCTTTGAAGTTGGCCGTTCTCGCGAGCTCGTCGCGGATCAGGGTGCTGTCGATCTCTTTAGCACGCGTCATCGCCTCGGCGAGAATTTTCATCGAATCGTAACCGAGGGCTGCCAGTGAATCGGGATTCGCGCCGAAGCGCTCGCGGTACTTGTCGACGAACGTCCGGACGACGGGATCGGGGTCATCCGGCGAATAGTGATTCGAGTAGTAGCTGCCGTCGAGTGCCTTGCCGCCGATTTCGAGAAGCTTGGGGGATTCCCAGCCATCGCCGCCGAGCATCGGCATGGTCATACCGAGGTCTCTGGTCTGAATCGCGATCTGACCCACCTCAGTGTAGTAGCCCGGTACGAAAATCACGTCGGGGTTGCTGGCTCGAAGCGCCGTGAGCTGTCCCTTGAAGTCGCTGTCACCTTCCGAGTAGCTCTGCTCCCCGACGACCTGCCCGCCCAATTTGTTGAATGCTTCCTTGAAGAACTTTGCCAGCCCGACCGAGTAGTCGTTCTTCACATCGGTCAGGATTGCCGCGCGCCGGACTTTCAGCTCTTCGATGGCGAAGCGTGCGAGCGACTCACCCTGGTAAGGGTCGATAAAACAGGCTCTGAAGATGTAGTCGCCAATCTGCGTGACCTGAGGGTTCGTCGAGGATGGAGTGAGCATCGGAACGCGGTTCGCCTGGCAGATCGGTGCGGCCGCCAGCGAGCGCGACGACGCGACCTCGCCGAGAACTGCGACGACCCGGTTCTGCGAGATCAGCTTCTGCACGACGTTCGCGGCTTCTTCGGGTTTCGACTGGTCGTCCTCTGTGAAGAGACGGATCGGTCTTCCGTTGATTCCGCCCGCCGCGTTGACCTCGTCGAGCGCCAGCACGATTCCATTGTGCGTCGACTGGCCGAAGGTTGCAGTCGAGCCTGTGAGCGAGCCGTACTCGCCGACGGGGATTTCGTTTCCGGCCGCGCCGGACGAGACTCCCGTAGTAGATTCCCTGGGCGCACATGAAAACAGTGCAAGCGACAGAATCGAGAGCGTCAGCAGCGCGAAGAAGATGCGTCGTTTCATAGATTTCCACCCATTTCTGGTCAAGAGTTCATGGATCCCCCGCTCCGGGACGCACATTGTATAGCGAGCCGGATCAAAAGATGAAGGATGCGGTGAAAGATGAAGCCGCCATCCGGCCCGTCAGCGGGGCGACGGGCTTCGCCTTTGATCCTTCATCGTTACCTCATCCCAGGTTCACCCATACCGACTTGGTCTGCGTGAACTTTTCCAGCGCGTCGCGGCCCTGATCGCGGCCGAAGCCCGACTCCTTGAATCCGCCGAACGGAAGCGCCGGATCGTAGAGGTTGTAGGTGTTGACCCAGACGGTTCCTGCCTTGATCGCGCGGGCGACCCGATGCGCTTTCGAAATGTCACGGGTCCAGACCGCCGCAGCCAGACCGTAGACGGTCGCGTTGCCCTTCGCGATGGCATCTTCCATGTCATCGAAGCGGATGGTCGCCAGCACCGGCCCGAAAATCTCCTCACGCGCAATCTTCATCGACGGGTCCACGTCGTCGAAGATGGTGGGCTTGATGAAATAGCCCTTGCCTGTTCCGATGTCGCCCCTCTCTCCGCCAGCGACGAGCTTCGCGCCCTCGCTCTT
The DNA here is from genome assembly GCA_041748075.1 of Thermoanaerobaculia bacterium. GTDB lineage: Bacteria > Acidobacteriota > Thermoanaerobaculia > Gp7-AA8 > Gp7-AA8 > JBGSYJ01. The sequence goes on along the minus strand of JBGTDX010000036.1, from coordinate 133,508 downwards.
TCCGGCTTCGATGTAGCCCAGCACCGATTCCATCTGCTCCTTTGAGACGATGGCACCGAGGCGGGTTTTCGGATGCATCGGATCACCAGGCACCATCTTCGCCACGCGCTCGGTGATCTTCGAGAGCAGCTCGTCATGCGCCGCCTCCTCGACGAGGAGCCGCGAGCCTGCAGCACAGACTTCTCCCTTGCCGTAGAAAATCGCGTTGAGAGCGCCTTTGGCCGCGGCATCGAGATCGGAGTCGGCGAATACGATGTTCGGAGACTTGCCGCCGAGCTCGAGCGATATCTTCTTGAGCGTCTTCGCCGCGCGGGCCATCAGTTCACGCCCGACCTCGGCGGAACCCGTGAATGCGATGGAATCGATCCCGGGATGATCGACCATCGCGTTGCCAACCACACTTCCACGGCCCGGCACCACGTTGAAGACGCCGGGCGGGACACCGGCCTCGCGGGCATATTCGGCAAACTTCAAAAGCGACAGAGAGGTGTTCGAGGCCGGCTTGCTGATGATCGTGTTTCCGCAAGCGAGGGCCGGAGCGATCTTCCAGACGGCCAGCATCAAGGGAAAGTTCCAGGGCGTGATCGCACCGACGACGCCTACAGGCTCACGCAGGGTGTAGGTGAATGCGCCATCCTGCACGGGGATCGTCTCTCCGGTGACCTTCCCCGACCAGCCGGCGAAGTAATAGAGGCACTCGGCGGCGGCTGGTGTATCGACGTATTGCGATTCGAAGATCGGCTTTCCGTTGTCCAGAGTCTCGATGCGGCCGATCTCCGCGGCATTCGCGGAGAGAATGTCCGCCAGCTTCCAGAGGATCTTCGCGCGGTCGCGCGGCTTCATCTTCTGCCACTCTGAACCGGGCTCCATCTGGGCACGGGCGGCGGCAACGGCAGCGTCGATGTCCTGGTCGCCGGCTGACGCCACCTCTGTGATCAGCTCTTCAGTGGCCGGATTCGACGTCCGAAAGGTTTCGCCGCTTTTCGCGTCGACGAATTCGCCGTTGATGAAGAGTTTGTTCTGTATGGAAGCGTCAGTCCGGGTTTCGACAGTCATCGGTTCTCCGTTGATCGTGTTGTTGGGCCGTCATTCTGGAGCAAAGCGAGGGATCATCCTGCAACCCTCGATCCCATCGGGGATGATCCTTCGTTTCCTCTCAGGATGACGAGCTGGCTACCTCGCCACGCGTCATCGAACAGCAGCTTGTTCTTCGACGTACGGCGTGACGTCGTAACCGCGCCGGTAGAGGGCATCGACCTGCTCCATCTCGTCGTCACTCAGCGGCGGGTGTTCGGACGCCTTGACGAACTCCTCGATCTGCTCCTCGCCGTAAATGTTCGGAAGCGCCGAGACGATGGATGGTTGCGCGTAGAGCCAGAGCAGTGCCAGCTGTCCAAGCGTGACATTGCGAGACTGGCGGAGCGGCTCGAGCCGCTCGACTTTCTGCAAGCCTTCCACGAGCCATGCGCGCGGCCGGTGCGAGCGATGATCGCTCTCGTCGAACTTCGTATCGATCGTGTACTTGCCCTCGAGCATCCCTGACGAATGCGTGACCCGGATGAGAAACTGCGGTCCGCTGCCGGCCAGCGATGGAGTCTTCCACGGGCGGAACTCTCCATCAAAGGATGCACTCGGCTCGCACATTTTGTTTCCACTCTCTCCCCGCGCCGCCTGGTCGACTCCAGCGTAACGGTCGCCCGAGGCAGCCGTCTCGGCCGCGAGCATGAACTCGCGCCCCGGATCCTGCTCGAGCATGTTGTAGATCATCTGAGTTACGGGAGCCTTCCGCTCACCGATCGCGTAAACGCCTTCGTCGCGCCAGCCGATCGCAGGACCGAGGGACGGACCATGCGTGAGAATCTTGCCTTCGGCCTTGAGCTGTTCCATCGTTTCCCAGAATTCATCGGTCACGAGCGTGGTCACTCGCGGGTTGTGCGGTTGATAGATCGCGATCTGTTCGACGCCCATACGCTCGAGCGACTGTTCGAGCGCAAAGCGGATGAATTTCGGAGTCATGTCCTGGGGAAGCTCTCGCTGGCCGCGGGGACGGACGGGATTGTTGTAGAAGTCGTAGCCGAATTTCGTGCCGATGATCAGATGGGGATGGTCCTTGAGAATCGGTGCGAGGATCGTCTCTCCCCTGCCGTTTCCGTACGCGTCCGCGGTGTCGATGTAGTTGATTCCCCGATCGATCGCCAGGCGGATCAGACGCTCGGCCTCAGCGTCTGTGTAGTTGCCCCACCAGCCGGTCGTGAGCGTCCATGTTCCGAATCCGAGCTCAGAAAGCTCGAGATCGGTTCCGTTCAGTTTTCGGTATCGCATGATGTCCTCCGTGTCTACTTTCCTGCAAACTGCGCCTTGCGCTTCTCGTTGTAGGCGCCAATTCCTTCCCGCGCGTCTTCACTCTGAAAGAGCTGTTGCTGGAGCTCGCGCTCCAGAGCGAGGGCGGACTCGACCGGGATCTCCCATCCGGTCTGGACGGCCCGCTTGATGCTTCCGATAGCACGCGATGCCCTGCCGGGCGGGCAGAAGCTGCGTGCATACTTCATCACGCGGTCCCACCACACGACACCGTCCTGCCCATCCTCCCAGACCTGGTTCACGATTCCAAGCCGCTCGGCCTCTTCGAAATCGAAGAGCTTGCCTTCAATCATCAGCTCGATCGATTTTGACTTACCGACCAGGCGCGAGAGCCGCTGCGTCCCCCCCGTTCCCGGAAGGACTCCAAGCGAAACCTCAGGCAGCCCGCACTTGCCGGCGCCCTTGCGCGCAATCCGGATGTCGGCTGCCATCGCGATTTCCAGACCACCACCGACGCAGTGGCCGTTCATGGCGGCTATCACGAGCTTGGGCGTCTGCTCGAGCCGGTTGAGCGTCTCGTTCGCGTGAAGGCAGAAGTAGTACTTGAATCCCGGAGTGACTGCGTCGAGCATCCGGATGTCGGCGCCGGCGGAGAAAAACTTCTCTCCGGCGCCTCGGAGGACGATCACGTGCACGTCATCATCCATCCGCGCATCGAGAATCGCCGTATCGAGAGCGCGATTCATCTCGTAGGTATAGGTGTTGGCTGGAGGTGCATGGAGCTCGATGACGGCTACGCCGTCCTCCACTCGGTAAAGGATCAGGTCTTCACTCATTCGAAGGATTCTATATCACGGTCGTCTTCACACGGCGTGACGAAGAGAGGTCGTGCAATCGGGCGATTACTTGCCGTCCCCGAACGCGATCCCGAGGCCGAGCGCTGTTCGGACCAGTTCGCCCTCGGGATCGACGAGTTTGGGTCCAGATACTGCGTTCTTGATGGGGACGGCAGCGATAGCTCCGGACTGAAGGGCGACCATGCAGCCGAACTCGCGCCGGGCGATCAGGTCCATGGCGCACTTTCCGTACCGGGTAGCCAGCAGGCGGTCGAACGCAATGGGCGATCCTCCCCTCTGGACGTGTCCCAGCACTGTGACCCGGATCTCCAGGTCGATCATCTGCTGGATGTCGGCAGCCACCTGGTAGGCCACACCGCCCAGTCGCCTGGATTCTTTGTGAACGTAGACTTCTTCCCCCCCGCGACGGCGGGCACCTTCGGCCACGACGATGATGTCGAATTCGGAACCCTGTTCGTGCCTCTCCTGGATCGTTTTCACGATCTCCGTTGGATCGTAATCGATCTCCGGAATGAGAATGATGTCGGCGCCGCCTGCGATGCCGGCGTAAAGGGCAATCCAGCCCGAATTGCGTCCCATCACCTCGAGGATCATCACTCGATTGTGGCTCTCGGCCGTGCTGTGAAGGCGATCGACCGCATCGGTCGCGGTCGCAACGGCAGTCATGAAACCGAATGTGTAATCCGTCGCCTGCAGATCGTTGTCGATGGTCTTCGGAACCCCGACGACGGGAACACCGAGATCGCCCAGGGCCGCTGCGATCTTGAGTGTGCCGTCGCCACCGATGACCAGCAGCCCATCGAGATCCAGCTTCCTGAAATTCGTCACCAGGTCCTGCGAACGGTCCACTGGAGCACCACCCGGGACGTCCGACGGATACTGAAATGGATTCCCTCGATTCGTCGTGCGGAGGAGCGTTCCTCCCTTCGGCAAAATGCCTCGAATCGTCTCGAGAGTGAGGGGAAGGGTCTTTTCATTGAGGATTCCGTCGAAACCGAACTGGACTCCGACGACCTCGAATCCGTAGTTGAGAATCGCGCTCTTCACAGCAGCACGGATGACCGCATTGAGTCCGGGACAATCGCCACCCCCGGTGAGGATTCCAATTCGCCTGGCCAAAACTCGCCTCCGTTGCACGCGCGAATCGCAGCGTACAGATGTCATTCTATGCCGCCCTGACCGGTTGCGGCTGCTCGTGCCTGAAGATCGGCATGGCTCCCAAAAAAAACACCCGCGAATCGCGGGTGTCTTAACTGGATCTCTCGAGATCGTCAGGCCGTGCGACGCCCGATGACCAGACGATAGATGAAGAGCAGCAGGATCGCACCGAGAATCGACCCGATGAAGCCTACTGTCGAGTTGGCGCCCCCCATGAACGTCTGCGCAAGGAAACCTCCGACGAAGGACCCGGCGATACCGAGAAGAATCGTGACGATCCAGCCACCGGGATCTTTCCCGGGCATGAGAAGTTTGGCAATGGCGCCGACTACCAGACCGAACAGAATCCACCAAAGAATATTCATCTCTCCTCCTGTTTTTAGGTCGGCTCGTCAGCCGATACAGTTAAGTCAGCAATGGCAATGCCAAGAGCATGATCCCGACCCTGCGATGTCGCTGAACCCCAACTACGGCTTGACGATGGAATCGGTACGCCTGCGGACGACAAAGAACCACTTCACTCCCGGCCCTCCCCCGCCGCTCTCCCTGAATGGGTCGAAGTCGACCTGCTCGACGACTTCCAGCGAAGCCCTTTCGAGCGCATCCAGAATCTCCCCCTCCGACCAGGATCGCTGCTGATGACTCTCCCGGATCCTGACGCGGCGTCCCGACACATCGGCCCATCCGGTCAGGTCGGCAACACCCAGTTGCTTCGCAGCGGAGTAGCGCGTGTGCATGACAAGGCGATAGCCCGCACCCGCGGAAACAAAAGGCTCACGAAGACCCCAGATCCGCGGATAGACATCGGGATGATTCATATCGAAGAAAAACAGCGACTCGGCGTGCATGAGCCGGGCGACACCGCGAAAGGCCGTAACCAGATCGTCGTGTTCCAGAAGGTGATTGAAGCTGTCGTACAGACAGGTGATGCGGCTGAACCGGGAGCGTAGAGGTATCGCGCGATAGTCGGCTGCAATCAGTCCGGCAGCCCTCTTCCGCGCCACGTTCAACATCGCCAGCGAGCCGTCGAGCCCCGTGGAGCGGTAACCGGCGGCATGAAGATGCGCAAGGACCAGTCCCGTTCCACAGGCAAGGTCGAGATGCGAAAGGTCTTGCGTCGGATACTTCGCCAGGAGTTGGTCGAGAAGAGGCGAGACGGCTGAGAAGAAGCGGCGGCCGAGCGCCTGATCGTAGGCCCAGGCAAACTCGAAGTAGACGTCGCGTGCCGCGTGCGCGCTCACGGCAGGCCAGGGGGCTCTATGAATGAAAACGCGGCTGGCTCGGGAGGCCGGCCGGATCGATCGCCCCGCGGGAGGCTCAGGTTACTCCCCCTCCCAATCATAAAAACCCCGCCCCGTTTTCTTCCCCAGCAGACCGTCCGCGACCATCTTCCGGAGGAGGGCCGGAGGCTCGAACCGCGGGCCGAGCGTCGAAGAGAGATACTCCGCGATCGCGAGCCGCACATCGAGTCCGACCATGTCGGTAAGCCGGAGCGGTCCCATCGGGTGGTTGTAACCCAGTTCCATCGCGCGATCGATGTCCGCGGCGCTGGCAACCTCAGCTTCCAGCATGCGGATGGCCTCGAGTCCGATGGCAACACCGAGTCTCGATGTCGCGAACCCGGGTGAGTCGCGTACGACGATCGGCTGCCTTCCCATCTGCTCGGCGGCTTCACGGATCTCGGCCACGGTTTCGTCGGAAGTGCGCTCCCCGGTGACGATCTCGATGAGTCTCATTACATGAGGCGGGTTGAAGAAATGCATCCCGGCGAACCGGTCCCGCCGCTCGACCGAACCGGCCAGGGATGAGATGGAGATTGAAGAGGTGTTGGACGCTAAAATTGTCTCGGGGCCGCAATAAAGATCCACCTGTGAGAAGAGATCTCGCTTGAGCTGTTCGTCTTCGGGCACCGCCTCGATGATCAGATCGGCACCGCGCGCGGACGTCTCGAGATCGGTTGTCACCTGAATGCGATCGCGGGATGCCGCCGCCTGATCGGCCGTGACTTTCCCCCGCTCGACTCCCTTTGCCAGCAGCGACTCGATGGACGAGACGGCAGTGTCGAGAAGGTCCTGTTCGACGTCATGAAGAAACGTCTCATAGCCCGCAACGGCGGAGAGGTACGCGATGCCGCGTCCCATCGTACCGCTGCCGATCACGGTGATTTGCCGGATCATGCCCCCACCTTCACGAAGTTCTGAGTTGTGAGTTCTGAGTTGTGAGTGGCTCCCGCCACGCGACACGAAGTTCTGAGTTGTGCGTTCCGGGATGTGGCTTGCGAGCGGTGGGTTGTGGGTTTCATGCTAGGTCACGGCGCTATCTTACATCGCACCAGCCCTTTCGCTTTCGACGCAGGATGGTCAACCTCGAAGGGTGGGTCTCACAACTCAGAACCCAGAACTCGGAACCGGGCGGGCGGCGGGAGGCGGATCACACCTGGTGCATTGCGAGGGAGATGATCTCGCGGTGCGTGAAGAAATTGACTCCCGGGTCATCGAGGTGAAACGAGTAGGTGAACCGCTCGCCGCTGTCGGCCACGAAGGTGAAGCGCCGATACCGGTCGGGGCTGCCCTCGGGAAACTCCTTGACGGTCGTCGCACCCGGGTCACCCTGTTCGATGCGAAGCACACGGTAGAGCCTCTGAGCAGTGATCGGAACATCGTCGGGCGGGTAATGAATGAACTGCACTGCGTAGATCGACTTGGTATCCACTTCCCGCCTCGGAAACCGCTCAATCTCGGATTCAGCGGAACCCGTGAACCAGGACTCATCCTCTTTGAACAGCACCAGGTTCGCTGAGGTTTCGGTCAAAGGGAGATACGAACGGTCGAGGTGGATGTGCGCATCACGATCGGTCGAATTCTTGAGCTGAGTCAGAAGATCAATCAGATACTGAATACCATCGCGGGTGCCGGTCAGGGCAATCTCGTCGTCCTCGTCTGAGATCCAGAGGTCGAGCCACGCACCCTTCGGGAGCTTGACCCGGCTCTCGAGGGTATCGAACGCTACGGGAGCGAATCCGAGACGCTTTGCCGCCGCATTGAGGAACTCGCTGCAGTGAGGATCTTCGAGCAGGTGTTCACGGGCGTGGTCGATCGCCGCCTCGTAAGCGAGCTTCCGCCCGAAATCGTGGGTGAGATCGAAGGGGAGGAGGATCTGGTCGAGGAGTTCTGCGTATCGTTCGATCGGTCTTGACATGCTTACCTTCCCGCCGCGGCTCCGTCACTCGCCGACGTCTGGCTCGAAGCAAACACTGTCGAAATGTACCATATTTCCGGCAGAGAGAGCCGGTTTGAGGGAGCGGTCAGCAGGGCGTCCTCACCCGTCCAGATCGGCAAGAAAGCTCGCCAGGTCGTCCGCGTGCTCTTCCTCGACGGCCAGAATCCCCTCCAGCATGCGCGAGGTCGTGATGTCATCGTCTCCGATGTAGCGGATCATCTCGCTGTACGAATCGATCGCGATGCGCTCGGCAATGAGGTCTTCACGAATCATATCGACCAGCGAGGTGCCCTCGACATACTCCGAGTGGCTTCGGGCCAGGAGACCTTCGGGGCTGAAGTTCGGTTCGCCGCCGAGTTGCATGATGCGCCCGGCAATCTCATCGGCATGGGCCTGCTCTTCGTTCGCGTGCTGGAGAAACTCAGCTGCGATGGGGTCGGCGTGGATGCCCTGGGCCATGAAATAGTGACGCTTGTAACGAAGCACGCATACGATCTCTGTCGCCAGCGCCTCGTTGAGAAGCCGGATCACGGTATCGCGGTCGCCACGATAGCCGCCCGTTACCGCGCCTTTTTCGATGTGCTGGCGCGCCCGTCGGCGGATCTCCTGGATGTCGCTCAGAAATGGTTTGTCCGTAGTCATCGGTCGATCTCCTGCTGATCTGGGGTCTGGAACCGGCAGACACTCACTGACTACCGGCTATCCTGCGAACTTCACACGGTGGCGAGGCGGCGCTGCACATCGAGTGCGTAGCTCGAATCCGGGAATTCGGTAACGATACGCTCGTACGCCTCGCGTGCCTTTGCCCGGTCTCCCTGAAGCTCCCAGGCCCGCCCAAGGATTGACAGAAGGGCATCCTTCGGGACGGACGGCTCTCCCTCTGCGATCTTTTTCTCGAGCTCGCTGATCAGAGCGGGCGCTTCCTGCGGTTGCAGACGGAGCTCATAAAGGCTCAGCTGTGCCGCTCCGGCAAGCAGGTGGCCGGGATGCCGGCGCACGAAAGTCTCGAGCTTGCTACGGGCCGAGTCCATATCGCCCCGTGCAGCTGCGATGTTGGCAAGGTAAAGATCCGCGAGATCCGCTGCGTAGGTTCCCGAGTACTCATCTACGATGCCCTGCAGAAGCGGTTGGGCCTTCGAGAATTTCTCCTCTTCGCTCTTGTACTCGACCTCGGCCTCCGGGACGCCGGGCATCGATCCGGACGTCGCATCCATCACGGCGATGGCTTCGGCAAGCTGCTGCTGCGCCTTGTGCTCCTGTCCGCTGCGATAGGCGGCGACGCCATAGAAAACGACGACCAGCAGGACCACAGCCGCGATGCTCAGCAGAATGTTCCTTCGGTTCCTGCTTGCGTAGTCATAGGCAGTGCCGACATCTTCGACAAACTTGTTGCGCTTCATCTCTTTGCGAGTGGGACGATCGGACATCGGGGAACAACCTCCTGAAATTCGGACGAACTCTAGCCGAGGCGGGGAACCGGGTCAACGCCGGAGACGCCGGCTCGAACGCTATCAACACCCGGGAACAGGAGGAATTTCGTGCAAGGCGGACCCGACGAGGGAGAGCGGAACTGCGTTTACAATGGCACCGGCGCGGCACTGATGTTGCACTGCCATCGCAGGAACTTGTCGGGGAGAATCGGGATGATCGCGCGCGCATTTTTTCTCACACTTGGCCTGCTGGGCCTGGGTGGAGCCGTCCACGCAGCCGTAAAGGAGCCTCCCACCGCAATCATCCTCTGCTATCACGTGATCCACTCGCCTTACGACACCGAGTTCTCGATCACCCGGGAAACCTTCCGCGAGCAGATGCAGTACCTCGCCGCGACCGGCTACAACGTGATCTCGCTCGACGAGCTCTCGGAATATGTTGCCGGCCGGCGGAAAACGTTGCCGGACAACGCCGTCGTCATTACTGTCGACGACGGGTACCGTTCGGTCTACGACGAGATGTTCCCGGTGATGAAGAAACATCGGTTTCCCTTCACCATCTTCGTATACCCAAAGTTCATCGGGCAGGGCTCGTACGCACTGACCTGGAATCAGATCCGGGAGATGGCCGATGAGGGCGCCCTGATCGAAAGTCACACGCTCTCTCACGCCTTTCTCACGCGGGCACGACAGCCGTCCCTGAGTGAGACGGCCTACAGGAGATGGCTCGAGGATGAGCTCGTCGGGAGCAAGAAGATCATCGAGAAGGAGACGGGACGAGACGTCCGCTATCTGGCCTACCCCTACGGCGACTACAACGAGGACGTGGCGCGGAGTACCTCGGCCGCGGGATACGAAGCAGGGCTGACCTGTGACTTCGGGCCCGTCAAGCCTGGCACTGACCCCTTCCGGATGAAGCGCGTCGTAATCCGCAAGAACACTTCCTTCGACGAGTTCCGACGACTGCTCGGCACTCAGCCCCTCGCGCTCGAGGAGGCGAGCCCATCTCCGGGCAACGTCTTTGCGCGCCAGGCTCCGATCATCTCGGCGAAGATCGCCAACTTCGAGGATCTCGAGCCCAACTCCGTACAGCTGGCCGTGCTGAGCCTGGGAACCACCCCTTACGACTACGATCCGCGCGATGGTTCGATCTCCATGGTGATCCGGGAAGCTCTCGAGGAGAATGTCCAGCGGGCTTTGGTGTGGGGAACGGATCGGAGGACCGGCAGGCGCGTGGAGGCCTCGTGGGACTTTTACGCTAAGCGCCGCCCCCCCGCCACCCATGTGCGGAAGGCGCCAGCCCGTGAGCCTGAGCAACGAGAGCCCGACGCGATCCAGGCAATACAGCCCGAGCCAGTCCTCCTTCCGGCCATGACAGACCCGACTTCGGTCCAAAGCGAAGGGAACAGGAAACGCTGAGTGTCACTCGAGGCGACGCAACGAAGTTTTCTCAAAGCGCTCGGCCACCCGATGGAACCGATCGTGCGCGTCGGCCGAAGCCGGGTCACCCCGCCGGTCGTCGAGGAAACCCGCCGTTCGCTCGATGCTCACGAACTGATCAAGATCAGACTCGAGCTCGATGATGGCGACGAACGCAAGGCGCTCGCGGCATCTCTCGCAACCGAGACAGGCGCCGAGCTCGTCGGCACGATCGGCAAGGTCGCCCTTCTTTACAAAGCTCATCCCGACAAGCCGAAGATCCGTCTTCCCTGATCCGACCGCTGGCAGCGCGCGTGCAATGGCCACAGCCGGAGACCATGCATGAAAAAGCCAGCCCTCGCCCTCGCTGCATTCGCGTTCACGTTTCTGACCACCACAGCCTTCGCGCAGAACTTCACGCTCGGCGCTCGCTATTCGAACTACGCGACCGAGATCGAGGCTCAGGCCCTCGACTTCGTCACCCTCGACACTGGCCGGGAAAGCTCCTTCGGCATCTTCGGAGAGTATCGGGCCGGTCGTGCGGTTGTGCATGGCAGCTACGACCGTGACGATTCATCCGGCATCGCCCTTTCTTTCCTCCCGATCGATCTTGCCGAATACTCCAGAAGCCGCTTCGAAGGAACACTCGGATATGCAGTCACACCCTTCATAGACATCGAGGGCGGCGTACGTGTCGACTCGGTCGAGTTCGGCGGAATCCTCTTCTTCAGCCAGGACCTCGAATTCGATCATCAGGCGCTCGTTCTCGGAATCAATCTGCACACACCGACAATCCGCCCCATCGGATGGTATGGACTCGTTCGCGGTTACCTCGGAACGGCCGATCTCAACCTTCTCGGCGTGAGCACGGACACGGATACCACAGGCTTTCGGGTGGAAACAGGTGTCCAGATTCCTCTCGGCCTGAGCGGGTGGCAGATCATTCCGGCCATCGAGTACGAACGGATCGAAACCGACCGCTCGAGCCTGCTCGATCCCGGCATCGAGCTCGAGAGCAACCGGCTGATGCTGATGGCTTCGTATACGTTTGGCCGTTGACGGGCGGACCTTCACCGCACCTGCTGCATTCGCCGGAGGAACTTCTCGGAATTCTCGAAACCCGTCAGGCGGATCGGCAGGATTTCCGTGCCGCTCCCGTCGATGAATGCAATCGTCGGGACTCCTATGATCTGATACTCCGAGGTCAGGCGGACGGTCTGCGGATCCTCCGCCTGGGTCAGATCCGCCTTCAGCCGGACAAACCGTTCCGACTCAGCGATGACCGCCGGATCGGTAAACGTCCTCGCGTCGAGCTCCTTGCAGGGCAGACACCAATCCGCGTAGAAATCGATGATGACCGGACTGCCGCTCTCCCGGGCCTGAACCAGGAGCGTTTCATCGTAGGGAGTCCACTCGACTCCTTCCGCAACGGGTCGTGGATACAGGAACCACGCTGAAGCTGCCAGCAGCACTATTCCGCAAACGATGGCGACGGCTCTACCCGCCTGCGCACGCCTGCCCTTGATAAAGAGGAAAACGGCGCCTACCAGAAGGCTCAGACCAACCCCGAGACGAAACACGGTGTCGCCGGTCTGCGGCCAGACGAAATAGAACGCCATGCCGATGAGAACGAATCCCATCGCCCGCTTGATGTGATCCATCCAGATTCCGGAGCGGGGGATCGAGTCGAGGCCTGAGGAGAAGATACCGAGAAAAAGGTAAGGAACGCCCAGACCGAGAGCGAGAACGAAAAAGAGGGTAAATCCCAGAGGTACGCTGCCCGACTGGCCCACAAGGGCAATGAGCGAAATCACGAATGGTCCGACGCACGGCGCGGCGACGATCCCGACGAGCAGTCCCATCACGAGTGCTCCGACGACTCCACTCCGGGCACCCGCACGGTCCGAGATGAAGTGCGGCACCCGGATGTCGAACGCGCCGAACATCGATGCAGCAAGCACGAGCATCAGGACAGCAAAGAAGATCAATACGGACGGAAGCTGAAGCCAGGCTCCGAAGAGCCTGCCGGTCAGCGCAGAAAATACTCCGAGGGCCGAGTAGGTCGCGGCGATACCAAGAACGTAGCTGACCGAGAGAAGGACACGGCGCGATCGGCTTCCCTCGCTCTGAGAAGAAAAGAAAGCGATCGTGATCGGTATAAGGGGATAGACGCAAGGAGTGAGGTTCAACGCCAGGCCGAGCACGAACACCGACACAAGAGTGAGGAGCAGCCCACGCGACGCAAGGGTAGCTGATACGTCGCTCCCGAAAAGACCGGGGGGGGCCGAAGGGGCGCTCGAGAGCGGGGTGAATGTCTCAGGATCGAGCGGAGGGGTGGCGGGAACGACCGGGGACGAGTCCGGCAGCTCCGCGGCAGCTGGCTGCGTTTCAACCGACGCCGGCGTGGATTCCGGTAAGCCTGCGTCGGGTCCGGCGACTGAAGGGGCCGGAATATTGAATCGTGCAAGCGCCGTCGTTGGCGGCAGACAGATCGTGTCGTTACAAGCCTGATAGCGAAGCTTCGCTTCCACACTTCCACCGCCGGTCCTCGTCGCGGTGAAAGGAATGTTCACGCGCCCTTCGTAGACGGCCAGTTCGTCCTCGGCGAAGCCAAAGGTCCGCATCTCGTGCGGTGGGTAGGTGATGCGAAGGTCCCGAAGCAGAGGCGAGTCGATCGAGAGCACCGTGGGGATGAGGAACTCATCTGAAGGTGTATGAGAATTGACATGCCACCCGTCCTCGATGGTGGCGATCGCGCGCCCTGTGAGCCGGTCGCCGCTCCCGACAGGATCGAGCCTGACTTCGAGTGAGATGCGGGGAGCGGGTGCAGAGGGGGAACCGAACGGTGATATCTGCGCGGTGACGCTCACCGCAGCGAGGAAAAGCAGGGCTGCTACCGCTGATTTTCGCGGGACGTCCAAACCGTCAGTTCTTCCTCGCGACCGCGCTCTCGAGCTGCGGGAGCATCGCTTCGACCTGCTCGATCAGAGGCGACGCCGGAAACTTCTGCTTGAAGCCCTTCAACTCCGCGAGCGCCTTCGGATAGTTGCCCTCTTCGAAATAGATCTGGCTCATCATCAGCCGCGCCCGCTCGAGTGAGTCACCCGAAGTCTGCACCGAGAAAAACTTCTGAAGAGTCTCGCGCGCCGGTGCGTACTCCTTCCGGGCGAGCTGGCTCGCGGCGAGATGGTAGAAGGACAGGTCCCGGATCTCGTGAGGCACCTTGGGTTCGCTGATCAGCGCGGTCAGCCGCTTCTCTCCCTGTTCATGCCCGCCGCGGCTTAAAAACTCTTCAGCGATCGCAAGCCGTTTCGGATAGTCGGACCCCAGCGTCGACTCACGGCTGAGCGTCTCTTTGAAAACCTCGTAGTCGGAATAGGCGGCAATGAGACGTTTGGTGAACTTCTCGGCTGGCGAGTACCCGTAGAGTGACCCGGCGAGCAGCCCATCGGCGTCGATCAGGAGAAACGTGGGAAGCTGGCGAACCTTGTAGGCGCGCGCCAGTTGCGCGCCTTCTCCCCGATCTTCGGTATCGACCCGCAGCAGCACCATGTCCTTTGTGGCGTTCTGGAATGTCTCCGACGGAAACACCTCGCGCTTCATCCGGTGACACCAGCCACACCAGTCGGCGAAGAGATCGACGAAGATGATCTGGTCCTTCTTCTTCGCCGCGGCCTTCGCGGCCTCGAGCGAGGTAAGGAAGCTGCTCGCGTCGAGCTCGGCAACGTTGAGCAGGAATGCGGCGAGCACCAGAATCAGGATTCTCTTCGTCAATCAGTCTTCCTTCGAGGTTCCGAACGGCTCCAACCTGCTTCCATACTCAGCTATTCCGAGGATTTGTCAGACGAGTTGCTCTGCAGAAGCGACGTGAAGTGTGCGTGAATCTGCACGCTTTCTCGCCGCCGCGACGAATGCGTGAAAGATTCGTTCTGCCGAATCCTCACCCGTCATGTCCTCCGGATGCCACTGGAGACCAATGTAAAACGGAAGTTTACCGTCCTCCACCGCTTCGGCAATGCCATCCGGAGCCCACGCTGTGATCCGAAGGTCTTCACCGGCGGTCCGAACGGCCTGATGATGGGAGGAATTCACTTCCAGACGAGGCCTGCCGAGGATTGACGAAAGGATCGTCTTTTCTTCGATGCGCACTTCATGCCGCCTGCGTCCTTCCGGCCCGTTCTCATGCTCGACTCCGGAATCGATCTCCGAACGGATGTCCTGGATGAGAGTTCCCCCCGCTGCGATGCTCATGATCTGCATTCCCAGACAGACGCCCAGGGTAGGGACCCCCAGTTGCCGCGCGCCACGGGCGAGCGCGAGATCGTTCTCCTGACGGCGGACATCCATCGGATTGAAGGAAGGGTGGCGTTCTTCTCCCCAGAGGGAAGGATCACAGTCTCTCCCCCCGGTGAGCAGCACTCCGTCAAGTGATTCCAGCAGCTGCCCGATATTCTCCGGCTGCGGCGGAACGAGCAGCGGAATCGCCCCGGCACGCAGCAGCGACTGTATATACGACATCTGACCAGACGCCTGTTCGCCGTGCCGTGAACCGGAATCCCTCACGTCTGCTCCAATGCCGATCAGAGGTGTTGTCATCAGGAAGTCTCCTCTTCCAGGCTCGAGCTCAGGCTTTCCTCGTGGGCGTGAGTCGGTCCGTTCCCATGTACCTCCGGAGCGGCTCCGGAAGGACGACCGAACCGTCCGCCTGCTGATAGTTCTCCAGGATCGCCACGAGCGTGCGTCCCACTGCGAGGCCCGAGCCATTCAGCGTATGAACGAAGGCGGTTTTCTTTTCGTCGCGCCTGTAACGGATGTTCGCCCGCCGTGCCTGGAAGTCGCCGAAGTTCGTACACGACGAGATTTCGCGGAACGTATTCTGCCCCGGGAGCCAGACCTCGATGTCGTATGTCTTTGCGGCTGCGAAACCCATGTCTCCCGTCGAGAGCGTCACGACGCGATGATACAGACCGAGCTGCCGCAGCACCTCGCACGCGTCTTCCGTGAGCCTCTCGTGCTCATCCCACGAATCCTCGGGACGCGCGAACTTCACGAGCTCGACCTTGTCGAACTGGTGCTGCCGTATCAACCCTCGCGTGTCCTTCCCGTACGACCCGGCCTCACTCCGGAAACAGGGGGTGTACGCGCAATAAGAGATGGTCAACTCCTCGGCTCCGAGGATCTCGTCACGGTGCAGGTTCGTTACGGGCACTTCGGCCGTGGAGATGAGATAGAGGTCTCGATCGCCGCGAAGCTTGAACAGATCCTCTTCGAACTTCGGCAGCTGTCCCGTTCCCCGCATCGACGTGCCGTTGACGATCGCCGGCGGCCAGACTTCCGTGTAGCCATGCCGTCCGGAATGAAGGTCGAGCATGAACGTGATCAAAGCGCGCTCGAGCTTCGCGCCCGCACCGAAAAGCACCGAGAAGCGGGCTCCGGCGATCTTCGCCGCGCGGTCGAAATCGAGAATGCCGAGCTGCTCGCCAATCTCCCAGTGTTCTCTCGGCGTGAATGAAAAGGATGGCCGCTCGCCCCAGACGCGCTCTTCGCGGTTCGCAGACTCATCGGCACCCACGGGAACCGAGTCGTGTGGAACGTTGGGAAAGCCGAGCTCGAGCTCTTCGAGCGCCTGCTCGATTTCCGCGAGGCTCCGGTCGAGCTCCTTGATCTCATCGCCAACCAGACGCATCGCTTCGATCGGGGCGGCGGCGTCCTCTTTCGCCTTTCGTAGCCTGGCGATCTCATGCGATGCAACGTTCCTCTGGTTCTTCAGCGTCTCGACTTTCGCGATGAAGCGGCGACGCTCGGCGTCCAGTTCCAGGAAGCGATCCAGGTCGACCGACGCGCCCCGGTTCCGCAGCGCATCGCGATAGGCGTCTGCATTCTCACGAAGATATTCACGGGAAATCATGGCCGTGAATGATAGCGGAAAGATGGAAGCGGGGTGACGACTTGCCTTTCTACCGGCGGGCAGGACGGCTTCGCGCAGTCAGCACCATGTCGCCGGTCACGACAAGAGAATAGCCCTGGCGTGCTCCGAGCGCCAGATGTTCGCCGGAGATCGAGATCACGTAGTCTCCCTGCACAGGTTCATGGATCAGTACTGCCTCGACGTTGTTCACCTGGTCACGAGCCGCACTGTCTGCCGTATCGTTGCCCAGCAGCCGTCGGCCATCCGGCGTGAGGATGCTGAGATCGAGATCATTTACAAGTACCGGAGCCGGGTCACTCGGGCCGCGCGGTTCCGCGGGAGGGTCCGTCCAGACGAGGACGACTCTGAGAGGCGTGACCGCCCTCACGTGTAATCGAATCGACATCCCGTCTCCGGCTGCAAGCCCGCGGTCGGATTGCAGATCGAGAACCAGCAGCCTTCGCGGCTGACCTGCGAAATGGAGGGCATCGTCGAGTGCAGGCATGCCGAAGCCCTGCTGAAACGAGGGAACCGCGCCGCTCGGGATCAGACGTCCGGTAGCCGCATCCCACGCTACGCTTCGGGCCGAGGCGATCAGCACCGCCTTCACCAGCGCGGCGCTTGCGCGCATCGGCGGGCCGCTCGAGCGGAACCCACCCGGATAGAAACCACTCGCGAAATAATCCCTTATGAGCGCTGCCGCGCCGGCAACTGCGGGGGCGGACCATGAGGTCCCTGTCTGACGGGATACATCGCAGCTTCCGCTCGTGACGTCAAAGTCGCTGTCTCCGGCCGTAATGGTTGCGGGCGCGACGAGATCGGGCTTGATTCGACCATCCCGGGTGGGACCTCGGCCGCTGAACGATGCGACGGCCTGCTCCCCCTCGAACGAGATCACCCCTCCGACCTGGATTGCGTTCTTCGCCACGCCTGGCGCCGACACGGATGAGGACCCGAGCTGGCCCGCGTTCCCCGTATTGAAGATCACCAGCATGTCCTGATGTTCATGCACGAACGCGTCGATCTCCGCGGCTGCCTTTGAATAGTTCGCCGTCGGCGGAGTCATAGGCTGCGGGGTGCCCTGCCGGTCCCCCCATGAGTTCGAGTGGATGCGTGAGCCCTGCTCATATGCCTGCTCGAGCACCGGACCAAGGTCGCGAAGTGGACACCCGAGCCCCGGACGCTGTGTGCAATCGTCGCCGCCGATGAATCCCGCATCCTGGATGACCAGTTGCGCGCCCGGCGCGATTGAATCGGCGAGATCGTGAATCAGCGGCTGGCCTCGGTCCCCGGCGGCAACTGCTGCCGCATGCGTACCGTGTCCCTGATTATCGTACGCACGCGGATCCGAAGGATCCTCACAACCGGGAGCGCCGGGATTTCCAGCACAGGAATAAAGGAAGTTGTACGCGATGACCTTCCGCCGCCTGTGGTCTACGTTCGCTCTCTGGAGAACGCCGCCGGGAAGTGAGAGATTGACCGGAGGCGGCGATCCATCCGGCTCGGCGAAGTAGCAGCTATCGTAGTCGAGTCCGGTATCGAGAATTGCGATGATCTCACCTTCGCCGAAAAGCCCGTACTCGTGGATCGTTGCCGGGCCGTTCGAGCGTCCCGACTGAAGTTGCCTGTAGACCAGATCGTTCGCGGTGAGAGGAAGCGCGAGGAGCAACGCGAGGAAGGCCGGGAGAAAGGAACGCACCGGGATGGGGAACAGCGCGGAGGGACCGGCGGATTCCGGTCTGTCGTGTAGAGCCTGAGCTCGGAGTGACCTTGCAAAGCCCGGCGCGACTGCTCACTCTCCCTAATGCACGAACTTGCGACGGTTGCGGATGTAGTCCGCCAGGATGTACTCACCGAGCCGGTCGGGAGATGTGTAAAACGCCCGCCCCCGGTTGATCCGGGAAAGCTGTTCGACAAAATTGACCAGCGTGGGGTCAGTGGCCAGCATGAAGGTCGTGATGGGAATCTGCGCGCGGCGGCAACGATCCGCCTCTTCGAGCGTGCGATTCACGATTTTCATGTCGAGCCCGAATGAGTTGGTGTAGAGACGTCCGCTCTCGGTGAGAGCCGAAGGTTTGCCGTCCGTAATCATGAAGATCTGCTTGTTCGTATGCTTGTGCCTCCGGAGAATGTTCTGCGCGAGCTGGAGGCCCGCGCGCGTGTTGGTGTGATACGGACCGACCTGAACGTAGGAGATCTCGGAGATCGGCACCTCCGTCGCCTCGTCGCCGAACAGCACCACGTTGATCGCATCCTTGGGATATTTCGTCAGGATCAACTCGGTAAGGGCGAGGGCCACCTTCTTGGCTGGTGTGATCCGGTCCTCGCCATAAAGAATCATGGAGTGGGAGATGTCGATCATCACAACCGTGGCGCAGCTGCTGTTGTGCTCCGTTTCGAACACCTCGAAGTCGTCTTCGGTGATCGTGATCCGTTCCGAGGGGTCGCCGTTTCTCAGCGCATTCTGCAGCGTGCGGACGCCGTCGATGGAGGTGGGGTCGTCACCGAAACGCCACGCCCGTGTCTCGGTCAGACGCTCGCTTCCCTGACCCGCAGAAGCCACCGAGTGGTAGCCGGCGCTGGCCTTCTTGAGTCCGCCGAAGATCTCGTCCAGCGCGTCCCGCCGGATGGACCGCTCACCTTCGGCGGTAAGCGTCAGGTTTCCCTCGCCATCCCTGCCGATGACGTTGTGATCCATCAGCCTGGCGAAGAATGCATCGAGGTCGATCGACGGATCGAGCAACCCCCTCTCCTGCAGCGCACGCATCCATTCCATCGCCTCGTCAACGTCTCCGCCCGTCTGCAGAAGCAGGTGGTTGAACAGCCGCCGCAGTCCGATTTCGCTGAGGAGGCGCTGGAGAAGCTCGGGGTCGAGGTAACCGTAGCGATGGCGCATGTCAGGGTTCTGGGTTGCGGATTGCGGGTTTACTCGTCATTCGTCATTCGTCATTCGTCTCATCCATCCTGTGATTCCCGGACTGTTGGGCAACTTCTCCCGCGCTTCTTCGAGGCAGCTTCTCGCCTCGGCATCGCGTCCGAGGACGAGCAGACTCTGCACCCTCAACTCGACGAGTGTCTTGTACAGCTCGAGATCGACGCCCGGACCCGTCCCCAGAAGGGTCAGCGCGCGCACAGCGAACTTCAGGGCGGTCTCCGGCTTTGAATTTTCGAGTGCATCGGAGGCGACCTGAGCAAGTAGCTCCGGGGAGTCACCAAGGAACGAACGGTGCTCGACGAAGTGCTCCAGAGCGGCTGCAACGAGCGCTTCTTCATCGCGATACCACCCCTCCCGAACCAGCCGATCCATCTGTCTGGCGAGACTGCCCGAGATCCGGGTAGAGACACGCGGCATGGCTCAGGTCACCGTCCGGAGGATGTTGAATTTCATCAGTTCCGAGAACGTGATGGTGGAATCGAGATCCTCCCGGGTCAGGCGCAGCGCCTGATGCAGGGCCTCCAGAATCATTTCCATCCCAAGGGCGAGCTCTCCGTCATGCCGGGGATTCATGAACTTCCCTGCCGTTTCGGCAAGGAGCGGCACACGCGACAGCTCGGCAAAGAAGACCTCGAAAGGCTGCTCGTCCGAGAGCGTGATCTTGTTTCCCTGCATGAACCATTCGACGATCGTGTCGTAATCGGCTTCACCGCGGACCCGGGGACTCCCGGAGTCCGCGTCAGCTCTCGCGGCCGCCGGCTTCTTTCTCTCCTGATTGCCGAAGTTCCCTTCGTCGTCGAAGTTGAGCTCACCGTAGCCGCGGCGCTGCCTTTCGGGGCCAGCCGATCTGCCAGCACGCTCCACCGGCGGAAACTTCTCGCTGAACAACCGCAGCACCGCTTCTCCCAGCAGCTTCCTTGCAACGACCTCGGAGCCCTGCTGTTCGCCTTCGTAGACCATCTCGACCTTCCCGGTGATTGCTGGAAGGATCATCGACAGATCGGCGAGTCTGGGGTAGACGAGCGAGTCGCCAGTGAGTGCCGCGCGGCGCTCGAGATTCGAGTGAAGGATCTCGATCGCCGAGATCGACATCCGGGCCGAGACTCCAGACGACTGATCGACGAGCTCGGACTCGCGAGCTATGAAGCCGACATGTTCGACGAGCTGATGGACGAGCTCAGGGATCTCGATCGTCGCTTCGAGACCCTTCCGTTCGAGCCAGGCCTCCTGGCGCGTGATGCGCATCGCCGTCTCGACACTCGCGGGGTAGTGCGTGAGGATCTGCGAGTCGATCCGGTCCTTGAGTGGTGTGATGATGTTTCCCCGGCTCGTGTAGTCTTCGGGGTTGGCGCTGAAGACCAGCATCACGTCCAGAGGGATGCGAACCGGGAATCCGCGGATCTGCAGGTCGCGCTCCTCGAGAATGTTGAGCAGGGCGACCTGAATCCGTGGAGCGAGATCGGGCAGCTCGTTGATGGCGAAAATGCCGCGGTTCGTTCGAGGAATGATCCCGTAATGGATGGATTCTTCGTCAGCATAAGTCAGTCGCTGATTTGCCGCTTTGATCGGATCGATGTCGCCGATCAGGTCGGCCACGGTGACATCGGGGGTCGCGAGCTTCTCGCGATAACGCTCGGCAGGCTCGAGCCACTCGACATGAAGTTCTTCGCCTTTTTCCGAGGCTTTGTGCCGGCAGGACTTGCAGATAGGCTCGAAGGGGGAATCGTTGATCTCGCAGCCTACGATCACGGGAATGTGCTCATCGAGCAGGTCCGTGAGAGAACGGAGGATGCGTGTCTTCGCCTGCCCTCTGAGCCCGAGAAGGATGATGTCATGGCGCGAGAGGATCGCGTTCTGAATGGCCGGGATCACAGTGCGTTCGTAGCCGTGAATTCCTTCGAACAGCGGCTCGCCAGCGGTCAGGCGTCCAAGCAGGTTCTCGCGCAATTCGTCTTTGATACTGCGCAGGCGGTAGCCTGACGCACGAAGCTCTCCGAGTGTGGCGGGAAGATGTCGCATTCAGGTAGTCTCCGGTTCGACGGGAACGGGATCACGGTTGAACTGATTCATCGCCCGCCGAAGGTCATCTCTTGCAAACAGAAAAACTGCTTCGACGGCACGGGTAACGCCTGCGGCGACCTGCTCCTGCTCGTCCTCCTCGAAACGGTCGAGCACGAAATCCGCGAGATCCCGGCGGCCGTCGAAGTCTTCGCCGCGAATCCCGAAGCGCAGTCGGGGAAACCTGTCGGTACCAAGTGCGTCTACGATCGATTTCATTCCATTGTGCGTCCCTGGCGATCCGCCTTCTCTGATTCGGATCTTTCCGAGAGGAAGGTCGACATCGTCATAGACGACCAGCAGGTCCGAAGGAGCCTCGAGATGCGCCCTGACGAGCAGGGACACGGCCGAGCCGGAAACGTTCATGAACGTGAGCGGTTTTGCAATGACTACGGCATTGCCCGCCACCCGCCCTTTTCCGACCATCGCGTTCTTTTCATGGCGGTCCACGGCGATCCGGTACCGGGCGGCGAATGCTTCGACGACGCGGAACCCGATGTTGTGGCGTGTGCTCTCGTATTCCGCGCCGGGATTTCCCAACCCCACGATCAACTTCATTCCCATGCCATCCCGAGCGGAGTTTACACCGCGAAGGCCAGCGTTTACGATGGCTGTCCTTCATGAAGAGTGACCGCATCGTCGTCATCGACGACAATCCGAACGACGCGCAGCTGATCCGTCGCGTTCTCGAGAACGCCGGCTACAAGGTCGACTGCGCATCCTCCGGAGAGGAAGGCCTGCGGATCATTCCGGACGTCTCACCGAATTGCGTTCTGGTGGACTACCGGATGCCGGGACTCGACGGCTATGAGGTATGCCGCCGGATCAAGAACGATCCCGCACTCCAGACCATCCCCGTGCTGATGCTCACGGGAGCGGATTCGTCTCGAAATCTGATCGAAGGCCTCGACGCCGGAGCGGACGATTTCGTCACCAAGTCATCCGATATCGAGGTCATTCTGGCCCGCGTGCGCGCACTCCTGCGGGTGAAGGCTTACCAGGACCGCATCGTCGAACAGGCCGCACAGCTCCGGCAACTCTATGAGGAGCTCAGTTACAAGTCCGACAAGATCATGGAGCTCAATCAGCGCCTCAACAGCGATCTCCAGATCGCCCGCCGCGTTCAGGAAGCTCTGCTGCCTGAAAGAAACTTCTCCACGCCCCACGCGGAAATTCGATCATCGTACATCCCGACCGAGACGCTCTCGGGCGACTTTTACGACTACTTCACCCAGCGCGACTCGCTCTACATGTTCGTAGCCGACGTCTCCGGACACGGTTTGCCCGCGGCGATCCTGGTGTCGCTTCTCAAGACGTTTCTTCACTCCGAGGCCGTCGATTCTCCCTCCCTGGCCGCATTCATGGCCCGATTGAATGACTATCTGGTGAGCGCCAGTCTTCCGGCCCAGTACGCAACTGCCCAGATTCTCAGGCTCGATCCCTCGGGCAAAAACATCACCTTTTCCAACGGAGCCCATCCACCCTTCCTTCACTACGAGGCCAGCAAAGGAAAAGCGATTGCCACTGAACGACCCGGCCATTTGGTCGGAGCCAGACCAGGGCTTGGATTCGAGGAGCATCAGGTGGAGGTGGCGCCCGGAGATCTGATGTTCCTCTACACAGACGGCCTCACCGATCGGCGTACGGTCGACGGAGAGTTCTATGGGATCGATCGCATTGCGGCCATCCTGGAACGGGAAGACGTGAAGGACCTGTCAAGAGTCTACGACGCTGTGTACGACGACGTGACGAGCTTTTCGGCCACCGACGAATTTCGCGACGACATCGCATTCATCCTCGTGCGATTCGTCTGAGTGAGAAACGGCTGCCCGCGCTCAGTTGCCGCCGCATGTGTCCGGCGGCGAGGTACGACGTACCTTTGAGCGACCTTATGACGCGAGCTCACGCTACGAAACCCTGGCGAGCATCTCCTCGGCCTGTCCGCGCCTCTCGTACTTGACGTCCGACGCGGCAATCTTCTCCAGATATGTCCTGGCGGCAACGGCATCGTCCTGCTTTATGTGAGTGCGCGCGAGCCAGAAGTAGGTATCCACCAGGTACTCGTTCTCCGTCGCGTTGTGAGTCGCTATCGCCTCGGAGAACGTTCGAGCCGCTTCGTCGTAACGGTTCGTCGAGTAGTAAATTCGGCCCAGTTGTGAGAGCGCGTCGAAGTGGTCGTAGGAATCCGGCTGCGCCTCATCGAGAACCTGCCGGTAATACGACTCCGCCCGGGCGTATTCCTTCCGCTGCGAATAGATCGAAGCCGAAAACAGCAGGGCGTTCCGATGGAAGTAGGAGTTGAAGAATGCCTCCTCCCGGTCGAAGAGCTGAAGCGACTCTTCGAACATCGCGAGCGCGTCGTCGTACTCTTTCAAAGCGTACGAGTTGAGAGCCTTGAGCGCGAGGGCCTGCGCTGTGACGTTGTTGTTTTGTGAGTAACGGAGCGACTCATCGTGGAGCGCGCGCGCCGCTTCGTACTCGTGCCGCTCGTGAGTCAGATTCCCGAGGATGACATACGATTTGAACTTGATGTCGTTGGCCTCGTCGGACTCCTCCGATTCGCACGCCTGGCGGAATGCCTCCCGCGCGTGATCGATCTCCCCCGCGTACAGTGACGTCACTCCCGTGTAGTAGGTGACTTCGAGCTGCGTGAGCCCGTCGGCGGTCGATCCCATGTCGAGAACGAAGTCCCCGACGAGGGATGCGAGCTTTCTGTTTTCGGGGGTCGGCTCGATCACGAAGTTCTGCAGGTAGACGAGCTTGTTCTCCATGATCCGGATGACTTCCAGCATGATCTTGATCCGCTCCGGATCACCGCTCGAGGCCTTGAACAGCTTGAGAAGGCCGAGCTGGATTCCCGCGTATGCATGATCGTGCTCGTCGAGAGCCTCGGCAGACAAGTCACCCTGAACCTTCTGAAGCCGCGATTCGAGGTTGAGCCGCCGCGCGACGAGCCGTTGAAATTCCGCTTCAATGTCTCTCTGATCCGCCATCTTCCGTCACTCTCATCATGAAGATAACCAATTGCGCAGAAAGGGGCAAGAAGGAATGACGAATGACGCCGCAGTCGTCATTTGTCAGGCTCACCGTCTCCGGCGCCCCGATTCACGTTCCCGCTGTGCAATCGGAACGCCACCCGAAGCGACCAGACGGAACTCGATCTGACGGCGGTCCTCGTCGATGCTCTCGACTCGGACACGAACAGGATCCCCGAGCCGGAATTCGCGGGCGCTCTGCTCCCCTCGCAGCCGGTGCTCCCGCTCGGCAAAGACCCAGAAGTCGCCTCCGATGGTCGCAACCGGGACCATCCCCTGCACGAAGACTTCCTCCAGCTCCACGAACAGACCAAAGGGCATCACCCCGGTGATCCGGCCGTCGAACTCGAGACCGACCTTGTCGCGCATGAAGACGACCTTCTTCCATTCGAGCACTTCCCGTTCCGCCTCTTCAGCCCTTCGCTCGCGTTCGCTCGATTGCAGCGCGATGGCGGGATGCTTCGACTCCACCCTGGCCAGTTGGTCGCCATGGAGTGGGCCTTCCGCCACGAGCTCTCCCAGTCGTCGATGAACGATCAGGTCGGGGTAGCGTCGGATGGGAGAGGTGAAGTGGCAGTAGTGCTGAAGGGCCAGGGCGAAGTGCCCGAGTGATTCATTAGCGTAGAACGCGCGCTTCATGGAACG
Source organism: Thermoanaerobaculia bacterium (assembly GCA_041748075.1). Taxonomy (GTDB): domain Bacteria; phylum Acidobacteriota; class Thermoanaerobaculia; order Gp7-AA8; family Gp7-AA8; genus JBGSYJ01. The sequence goes on along the minus strand of JBGTDX010000036.1, from coordinate 108,543 downwards.
CAGCACCAGCTCGGTGAGGAACAGGCTCTCGGGGGTTCCCGCCACTTTGTTCAGTACACGCTGGAGCTCACCGGGGCGGATCTCTTCGATGTCTCCGCGCAGCGGCACTTTGAACTCTTCGAGGACGCTCTTGAGGTCTTCCAGCTTTCGAGGATCCGGTTGCTGGTGCACGCGAAAGAGTCCGGGCTGGGAAGCGAGGACCAGCTGGCGGGCAACAGCCTCGTTCGCGGCGAGCATGAATTCTTCAACAAGCCGGTGCGCGACGTTTCTCTGAGTTGCGATGATCGATTCGATCTCTCCCTGCTCGCCGAGAAGTACGTCCGCCGACGGCAGGTCGAAGTCGATCGATCCGCGGGCCGTTCTCCGCTTCCTCAGAATCTCGTAGAGCTCGTGCATCCGCCGGAGATGGTCCAGGATGTTGCGATACCGCTCCTCGAGCTCCGGATCCGGATCTGTCAGGAGCGCATTCACATCGGTGTACGTCATGCGCTCGCTCGTGCGGATCACGGAACGGAACATCCTGCGATCGAGCACACGGCCTTTCGGGTCGATCTCCAGGACTGCGGAGAATGTGAGGCGGTCGACGCGTGGGTTGAGCGAACAGATTCCGTTCGACAACCGCTCCGGCAGCATCGGCACGGCGCGGCCCGGAAAATAAACCGACGTTCCACGCTCGAAACCCTCACGATCGAGCAGAGAACCTTCTGTGACGTAGTGCGAGACGTCGGCGATGTGTACGCCGAGTTGATAGTTGCCGTTGTCGAGCCGCTCGACATCGACCGCATCATCGAAGTCCTTCGCGGTCTCACCATCGATCGTAATGATGACGCGCTCGCGAAGATCGACACGACCGGCGATCTCGTCCACAGAGATCTCCGAGGGAATCGAATCCGCTGTCCGGAGAACATCGTCGGGAAACTGATGCGGGATGCCGTGTTTGCGGATGACGATTTCGATGTCGACGCCCGGATCTCCGATCATACCCAGGACCTCGACCACGCGGCCGCTTGCGTCGGCGTTCTGGGATGCATACCGTTCGATCTCGACGTTCACCATCTCGCCGTCACGCGCGTCCATGGTCGCATCGGGCGGAATCCGAATGTCCGAATCGAGCTTCTTATCGAAGGGCGTCACCCATGGGCGATCGTCGAGATGGAATCTTCCGACCACAGTGCGATGCGCGCGCTGAAGAACCTTCGAGACTTCGGCTTCGAGCAGCTGTCGCCCGCGAAATTCCTTTGCTTTCTTTTTTCGGTCGACCAGCAGCATTACGAGATCGCCGTTCATCGCGCCCTTCAGGGCTCGTCGCGAGATGTGGTATCCCAGGGACTCGGGATCGGAGGGGCCGACCGAGGCATCGCCGTCTGAGAACACCCGGATCCGCCCCGCCGCATAGGGCGTAAACTCAAGCAGGGAATAGCGTTTGCCTCGAACGGCGATGAGCTGTCCGGAGCGCTCCATCTCTTCGACCGCCCGCTCGATCTCTTCGCGGTCGTGCTCGACTCCGGTGGACGCGCCGAGCCGCTCATGAATGTCCCGGATGGCAAGCACCCGGTTGCCCTTCGCTCGCAGCAATGCGGTGATCTGTTCTTTCAGTTCGAGATCAGACACGGAAGACAGAGAACCTCGGGAAGGAAAAAGCTATCTGGATTTTCTGGGTTTACGCGGCGTCTCGCGAACCGATGCCGTCCTGGCACTTCTCGCCTGAACTCTGCGCCGCACCGGCCGAGCGGATGCCGCGAAACCGTTGAGCATCGTCTGCGAACGCAATTTATTGTGAAGCGTGTTGCGGTGCACGCCGAGAAGCCGCGAGGCTTTGGTGATGTTTCCGCGATTCGCTTCCATCGCGGCCACGATGTATTTGCCTTCGAAGGCTTCCACTGCCTGCACCAGAGTAATTCCGTTACCAATCAACTCGCGGATTATCTGATTCAGACGATCATCGATGCTCTGCATGAACTTCCTCGGATGTGGGATCGGAAGTGCGACATTCTACTACGGGCTCGCCGGGATCATTGCGAGAACTTTATGAATCATGATTCACAGCGTTTCAACGTCTGGCGCGTCTGTTTCGCCATCCTACAACACCTCGCGCGCTGCGTGACAAATGAATTGTCATCATGACCAGAAACAGCGCAGTCAACAGCGAAATCATGAGACCGATCGTGAAAAACGGAGGCGCGTATCGCCAGTGCACGAGGTGATCTCCCTCCGGAACGCGCACGGCGCGGAAGAGTCCGCCCACCCGTAATCCTTCTGCGGGTTCTCCATCCACGGAAACTGTCCATCCTGCTGCATCGAGTTGATTCAGTACGAGCATTGCGGGTGCATCCGTCGATATTCGCACGACCGCCTCGCTGCTGCCCATCCGTTGAATGTGGGCCTCGCCATCCGGCTTCAGATGGATTGCCGCACCTGGTGACTCGAAGCTGTTCAGCACAGCTTCCAGCGGGCGCGAGTCCTTCCAGAGTGTCGCCATCGGCCACGCACCCGCAAGGGTATGGAGCCGTACAGCACCCGACGTTGCAACCGGCGCGATACCAGGCGCACTCAACGGCCGATTGGTAATGAGATAGCCAACCGACATGAATCGCAACAACGCGGCGTCCGGCGTGAATAGCGCCTGGTCGTGAAGCTGCATCGCGCGGCGATCGCTCACTGGAGCCGCCGTCGAGATGTTGTGGACTTCCGCCGCAAGATTCGTGTAGCCGGGCAATGAATCCAGGCGCGAGGAGTCGCTGCGGCGGTCCAGGTCCGGAAGGCGCGCAATTTTCATCGACGGCTCGATCCCGCCGACGAACGCCGGAAGTTCTGCCGGATGTGGGCCCGTCATGAGCAGAGGCCGTGCAGCAACGAGGAGGTCTGCGGCAACCAGGAGCCCCAGCGGCACGATCAGACGCAACCGGTCCGGCTTCAAAATCATGAGAAGGAGAAGCAGACCCTGCAGGGCCAGAAGCCCGGCCGCCAGCGGAACCGCCGCCGGATCTACCGGGTCATGATTACTGACCGAATACGCCACGAGCGCGACAAGCGCTGCGAGCGCGGCAGCGCGCGTTCCCCGCCCTGACATTCGCAGCGAGTGAGCCCCAATGGCCGCGAGCGCACAAACAGCCAGAGCTCCAAAGGGGATGAGGCGTGCCGGGTACCGGTTCACCGTCACCTTCAATGCGACGAGTACCTCGGCTGCAGAACCGAGGTGGCTGCCCGCCGCAACTACGGCAACGCCGGCGAAGAGACCGGTGAATGCGAACACGACGCTCCGATGCGCAGCGTCGCGTCGCAGCGCGCCTGCCACGCCCAGGAGTGCAAGGAAGACTACCGCCGTACCGGCGTAAAGGATCGGGATGTAACTCTGCGAAGACTCAATCAGACCCTCGCCTCCCGACAGCGCTGGAGAAAGTGTCAGGAGCGACCAGTCGGCGGGATGCAGCGACTCGCGGAAGGCAAGCTCGCGCTCGAAGCCGCTCGCGCGATCGCTTCCGGCCAGCATCCCCAGAAATGGAATGATCTGTACCATCGAGAGAAGCGCCGCCAGGATGCCGGCCTGACCGATTTCCCGCAGCGCTCCCGAACGCTTTCTGCTTACGGCGATGATGCTGAACAGCAACGCCCCGACGAGGGCCAGAAACGGCTCGCCTCCCAGAAAGAGCAGGGCGAGAAGCGTCGAGGGAACTGTCACCGGCAGCCGGGACTCAGTTCCTGTTCTCTCGAGTGCGGCCCAGAGAACCAGCGGGATCCATGCGAACGTTCGCAGGTTGTTCGATACATCCAGCAGAGAGAGCGTCGGTCCGGAAAGCGAAAGACACACCGCACCGAAGAACGCGGGACCTCGATCCACCCATCGCCTGAAGAGCAGGAAAGATCCCGCGGCAAGGACTGCGACGTGCAGCGCCAGAAAGAGCACGTATGCCGTTGCGAACGGCAGAAGAAGGAACACGAGCGCGGGCGGATAAAAAACCGCCGTCTGCGGATTGGCCAGCCACTGCTCACCGTTCCCGTTCAGGGGATTCCAGAGCGGAAGCTCTCCGGCCAGGATCTGGTCCGTCGTGTACTGATGCAGGGGAATGAAGTAGTCGCTGTGATCGCGGAGGGTGAAGACCTCGCCACGAATCAATGCCGGAAGAAACGGGACGAGCGCGAGGGCAACAAGTGCAGCGTAGAGAAATCTGGCCCTCACGGTGCGACCTCGAGTGGTCGAACATCTCCTGTCCGGCCCGGCGGGCTCAGGATTCCGGGAACCTTCATCCCCGTTCGACACAGAATTCGCGAACGATCTGCTTCATCACCCCGACACCCTGGAGAAAGAACGTCCTCCGGATCCGCTCATCCGGTCCGTGGACAGTGTCTCCATCGTAGTAATTCACTTTGAACGGAGAGATCCCGTAGGTAGGAACTCCGCGCGCACGGAAAAAGCGGCTGTCAGAGGTGCCCGCGGAAACGAGCGGCCCGACTACCGAGCGCGGCTCGGCGCGCCGCATCACACGTTCGAGTGCCTGATAAAGATCGGTATTCGACGGCGCAGGCGGCGTCGTGATCCCCGCGAGCACGACCTCGAGCTCTCCCCGATCTCCAATCACTCTATCGAGCTCTCTGACCATCGCCTGGGGTGACGAACCGGGCAGAAGACGGAAGTCCAGCCATGCGGAAGCCTCCGTGGGCATGGCGTTGATCACACTGCCCGCCTGAAGTCGCGTGATCGCCATCGTATGGGTCAAAAGGGACCGGCTGCCGGCAGGGAGCCTCGCGGCGAGCTGCGGGTTGTTCTCGTAACGTTCGGGATTCAGCAGCATCTCCTGCTTCTCTCCCTTCTTCGCTTTCGCCAATGAGAGAAAGTAGTCACGCACGGCGGGGGTGAGGTGATACGGCCGCGGCATGGCCTGGAGGTCACGGAGAATATCGAGCAGCTGCGCCGCGCTGCCGCCCGAGTCGGGGGGAACCGCCGCATGCTCCGCCCTTCCCTTCGTGGAGATGCGCACCCAGAGAGGAACTTTCTGCGCGATCTCAATTCCCCAGTACGAAACGTAATCGACGATCGTCTCGTTCGATCCTCCTTCGTTGAGCACGTACCCGATCCCCTCGAAGAGCTCGGGGTGTTTCTCGAGCAGGAACTGAGCTCCCATGGCTCCACCCACTTCCTCGTCAGCGACTCCGAGAAAAATCACATCGCGATTCAGGGTGGCTCCGGATCGTTTCAGGTCGAGCATCGCCATGAGGTTTGCAACGCCCATGGACTTGATGTCGAGCGCACCCCGGCCCCAGATGTAACCGCCCTTCGAGACTCCCTCGAACGGAGGAACCGTCCAGTGCGCGTCATCGGCAGGCACGACATCGAGATGGTGCATGAGCACCAGCGCAGGCGCAGAACCGCCCGAGCGCAGCCGCGCGTATACCGACATCCGGGCGGGGTTCGGGCCAACCAGTCGGGATTCGATTCCTTCCTTCTGAAAAATCTGATGAAAGAAGTTGGCGGCGGCGGTCTCGTTGCCCGGCGGGTTCGACGTATCGATCCGGAGATAGCTGATGAAGTACTGCTCCGCCTCGAGATCGGCGGGATCTTCCGCCACGGCTTCCGACTTCCTGCAGGAGCCGCCCGAGAGGACGATCAGCAGCAGCGCGAGGCATCCGAGTAAGCGTCGAGGCAATGTCATGAGGCGGACAACCTACAGCTTACACGGGGACGTGCGGGAGTGCACGGATAACGCCGCGTGCCGGTCCATTTTCGCCACGTTGGCGTCAGCCATTATCGCTGCTAATGAAGCCTGCTCCGCGGAAACGTACCGATGAGTGGTTCATTCGCTCGCCACAATGACCGTCCTCCGCTGCAGGTTCGCCACGAGCAGGCGAATCACTCCAGCGTCACGCCCTGCGGATAAACGGCGAAATTGCCGTTCGAGAAGATGATGTCGCAGTCGAACCGGGTCGTCTGAGTCGACGCATAGACCGGACCCTCGGCAATACCGTCCCGTCCCCGGGAACGGATCGCGTAGGTCTGCACCTCGGACACGGCTCCGAGCGACTCGTCGGCCGCGAAATCAAAAGCGTTCGCCCATCCGTCAGCACGAGGCAGATGGCGGATGTAGGTTGGTGTCAGATGGCCCACCATGTCACCGGGGTTGTAATCGTCCGACGGGTAGGTGAACCCGGCGGCGTTGTACCTTCCGTGGTCGGATGCGCGCGACTCCCACGCAATCGCGACGGCCCGCATATCGGCCATCGATTTTTTCTGGCGGGTCCGATTCATCGCGTTGCCGAAAGCGGCAACCGCTATTGCAGCGAGGACCCCCACGACGCCTAGTACGATCATCATCTCGACTAGGGTGAACCCGCTGCTGTTCTCAGTGGAACGTCGCATTGAATCTCCTCCTGAACGGGCACGCGCGGACGTCCCTGCCGGGTCCGGCTCGATCTCACAAAAAGAAAGGGCGTCCACAGGACGCCCTCTCACCGACCTCACGATACCTGAAGATCACCCGTTCAGTTCTGCTGAACTCCATCCGGATAGACCACGAAGCTGCCGTTGGTGTAGACGATGTCACAATCGAAGTTGGTCGTCGCACCATCGACAGGAGCGGTAATCGCCAGGTTGTCCCGGCCCCTGGATCGAATGAAGTAGTTCTGGGCCGAGGCGCTGGTGGAACCGACAGCCGCATCGATGTAGTAGTCCCACGCGTTGTTCCAGCCGTCATTGGGCGGGAGGGTCTTGATGTAGGTGGGGGAGAGCATGCCAGCCATCTGAGCCTGCGTCGGCGTGACTGTGGGGAACGTGACACCCGCGGCGTTGTAACGGTTCTCGTCGACCGCGCGGGCTTCCCATGCGGTGGCGATGCCGCGCATGTCAGCCATGGTGCGTTTCTGCTTGGAGCGCTGCATGGCGGTGAGCAGGTTCGGGATGGCGATGGCGGCGAGAATGCCGATGATCGCGACCACGATGAGCAGCTCGATGAGGGTAAAACCTTTCTGTTTCCGGGACATCATGTGAAAGCCTCCTGTTGATAGGGTTGAATTGTCGCCTGTTTGAGACCGATTCTGGGTTCCCTATAGTCAAGGGTTGTACCAACCTTGGCCAGCCAAAATCTTTCTTTGTTTACAAACACTTACAAAACCAGAAAGACACATGGGACGCGGCGTATGACATTTTTCGTCACCCGTTTCTGCCAACGAGTGGCAATCGGGCTCAGCGGAATACTGTAAGTCGATTCCCTGCCTCGCGAGTCCTCAGACCTTTCGACGATCGGACGTTGAACACGTTCTCGGGCGGCTGCGCGTTCGACTCAGGATGCAGGTCGAACGATGAAGTGTGAGACGGTCACACGGTCCTTCACTCGACGGTGGCGTATTCGCGAACCAGATTTTTCATCATGCTCACTCCGCTCATGAACCAGTCGAGACGCACTCTCTCGTCTGCTCCATGAATACCCTGCGACTGGTGATAGTCGACCGGAAAGGGCCAGACGCCGTATACATCGATGCCTTTTCCGCGCAGGTAGCGTGAATCCGTCGTCCCGGCGTGAAGGATGAATGGCCCCACCGTCACGTTGCTGCCGTACTCCCGCTGCACTGTTTCGACGATGAGACGGAACATCGGTGTATCGGTCGAGGAAATTGGCGCAGGGCCCATCTTGCGCACGACTTCGATGTCGACATCGTGACCCGAGAGCCGCTCGCGGAACCGGGCGATTACCTGATCGGGATCTTCGTCCGGCAGATTGATGAGATAGAGATCGGCTTCGAACCCCTCGCCTCGCTCCGACGGGCCGTCCATGAGAATGTCGTTCCGCGTCAGGGCTCGATAGGGCTCGGGCAGCCTCCAGAACTCGCCCTGCCCGATGGTACCGTCGATGTCCTGAAGATACGGGGCGAAGGCCAGCCTCTTCGGCGCAATCGACCGGAAATACTCGCGCACCTCGGGAAGAACACGCTCGGGATCCCTGGAGGTGAACTCCGGCTCGAGCTCCAGCCGGATCCGCCGGATCGTATCGCGATCGGAGGCGCTGAGCCTGAGCGAGACCATCTGCCGCGAACCAATCTCCACGGCGAAATAGACGACTTCCTCTTTGATGGTCTCGGTGATTCCCCCTTCATTGACCGCGTAGCGCACACCCTCGATGACATCCGGCCGATGCTCGAGCAGCCATTCGATACCAAGCCGGCTTCCCTGCTCCTCATCGGCGGTCGCAAGGAAAACAACGTCGCGCTCCGGAACGCGGCCGGAACGCGCAAGCTCGATGAATGCAAGGAGCTGGGTAATGCCAACGCCTTTCATGTCGAGCGTTCCCCGCCCGTACATCATGTTGTGCTCCACGTCTCCCTCGAATGGAGGCTTGCTCCATCGCTCCGGATCAGCAGCCACCACGTCGATGTGATTGAGCAGCAACAGTCCCTCTCCGGGACGGCGTCCCTCGATGCGGGCGTAGACGTTTCCGCGGCCGGGAGCCGATTCGATGAGCTCCGACTCGATACCGTGGCGCTTCAGTACATCGACCAGAAACGTGGCGCCCTCCGTTTCGTTGCCCGGAGGATTGGTCGTATCGATCTGCACGTACCGGCGCAGCAGCTCGAGCTCCGGCGTCATGACTGCCCGCTTCGGTACGTAGAGCAGCTCTTCCGGAGTCGTCTTTTTCACATACAGCGACCAGCCGGCGATCAGGAGGGTCACTGAGACCGCAAGCAATACGGCAACGTAGAAACCACGGGACAGACGCACACGCTTCAAATCTGGTTTACCCTTCCCGGCATGAATTCCTCACCACGATCGATCTCGGTCGTCATCCCAGCGTACAACGAGGCGCGCCGCCTTCCGGATACGATCGAACGCATCGCCGGGTTTGCAGCGCGCGAGGGAAACATCCATGAAGTGATTATCGTCGATGACGGCAGCCGCGACGAAACGGCCGCAGTCGTCAACGCCACATCGTCGGATGTCGTTCCTTTCCGTCTGGTCGGATACCGGTCCAATGCCGGGAAAGGATACGCGATCCGCAGAGGCATCATGGAGGCTACCGGCGAAGCCGTACTGATCAGTGACGCCGACCTGTCAACACCGATCGAAGAGCTCTCGAAACTACTCAACGCATTCGAGTCGTCTGATCTGGTCATCGGATCGAGAGCTCTCGAACAATCCGAGGTAAGGGTGCGTCAGGCCTGGTACCGTCAGCGCATGGGAAAGGTTTTCAACGCATTGATGGGCACCATCACCGGACTGCCGTTCGCCGATACGCAGTGCGGTTTCAAACTGCTCCGTCGGGAAACAGCAAAGCGCGTATTCGAGCGGGCCACCGTCGATCGCTTCGCATGGGACGTGGAAATGCTGATGATCGCGTGCCAGATGGGCTACAGAATCCGGGAGGTACCCGTGGTCTGGATCAACTCGAGCGATTCGCGCGTGAGGATCGTTCGCGATTCTCTCCGAATGCTATTCGACACCCTGCGAATGCGCGCGCGGCTCGGCCGCGCCCGTTGCCCTGCACCGGAAGATGGCCATGGGGATCAGACACAACGTCGCGAGGACTGAAATGCCGCCGGACGCAACGACGACATCATTCCGGTAGCGCATCTCCACGACATGCCGGCCCGGGGGAATGACAACTCCCTGGTACCCGATGTTCGTGACATGCAGCTCGACGGGCGTGCCGTCGAGGGTCGCACTCCAGTACTTATGCGGCGTCACGCTCATGACCAGAAACGATCGGCCTTCGCTCTCGACTTCGATTCGAGCCGTGTTGTTCGTCTCCTCGACCGATTTCACGACTCCCTCCGCGGGCTCGAAGGCCGGGATGTGGACGAAAGCGACACTTCGGCTCCATGAGGCCTCGCTCAGCATCTTCGTGAACTCGGCGGCATCCTCGACGCGCACCATCTGTTCGGCAAAGTAATATCGGGGCCACGCCTCCACGCGCTCGAATTCCATGGGGCGTGAGATCCTGTGATTGCCCTTGACCCGTTTCGCTTCCTCTTCAAAGGGCACGAAGGCGGAGCGATACCGGGCGTTCGACATAGCCATGAAGATCTCGCTCCAGTCATCCGGCCGTTCCTGCTTGACCTTCCACATCGCGTCGACCAGATCGACGGTGGGAAGCAGCGCCGTCTTGTCATAGTCGCGCTCGAGTACCATGGAGAATCCCCACGTCGCGGGCGTCATCGGGTAGAGGCCATTGCGCACGACCCAGTAGACAGAGCTCCCCGTCGAGAAATACTTCCGGGCCGTGTCGGTCGAGCCGTACCAGTCGGCCTCGTGAAAGATCCTGTAATTTTCCCTGTCCTGATCGAACGTTGCGGCCACCGGAGGGGGCGTGAAGAAATCGCGGCCATGGGTCGGCGTCAGCTCCTTTCCGATCATTCCGAGATCAAGCAGGACGAAAAGCATGAAGGCTGCAAACCACCGGGTCGGAGTCCCCTTTTCCTTTGCCCACCACAGCAGTCCCACCAGGATCAACCCTCTCGCAAGCGCTACGGCCCAGTCGATCCGATAGATATCCGCCATGATCTTCGCCGGACCGGTAGCGCGGGTTCCCCACAGTTTCGAGAACGCCTCCTGGTACCAGGGGGTGAAGGAGAAGATCAGAATCGCTCCGGCGACGATCGCCGTTCCGAGCGCGATACCCATTGCCGCCTGAATCACGGCGCGGTCGCGGCGAAGCACGCGCTCGAACATGAAACAACCGAGCATCAGCAGCGCGAAGAGTCCCATCATTGCGAATTTTTCCGGATACCGGACGGACGTGCCCAGCTTCAGGTCATAGAGCAACCGGAACAGCGGCGTGTTGCCGCCGAGGGCCAGCACGGTCGAGGCTGCCACGATGGCCAGCACCAGACCTCCGCCCCGCGGCCGCACCGCTATGGCAGCAAGGAAAAGTGCTGCGGTTCCGAGCCCTGGATAGATGCTGTAGAGGAACGCCGAGCCGGTACCTTTGTACAGGCCGCTCGCCCAGTACCAGACGACATTGTCTTTTGCCATGTGTCCGAAGACGTTTGGAAAGATGAGCTCGAATGGCTTCGCGTACGGCATGCTCCATGCCGTGACGAGGCTGAAGTCGAACGGGCGCGAGCGGATCGAGTCGCCCACGTGATCGATCGCCGGAAACATCTGCACGGCGCCGACGAGCAGTCCGGCTACGCCAAGCAGTCCGATGAGAAGCGTGTTTCTCGCAACGACGCTGAGCCGGCCGGGGTTATGCCACGCCCGGTAAAGTCCGTAACAGCCCATCAGGAACCAGGTCTGAACGAGTGTCGTCGGTTCTCCCACGAGCATCTGCAGACCCATGAGAAGCGCCGCCAGCGAAAAATCTCTCAGGTTCGGCATCAACAAGCACCGCCGTGTGAACAGAAAGATCAGCGGCATCCAGGCGACCGCAAACATGATCGGGAGCAGGTTCACCAGCGACAGGTAGACGCCCCCCAGCGCGAACACCACCGCTCCGAAGAAGGCCGTGCGGATCTGAAGATTCATCGAACGCAGCAGCAGGTACATCCCGGCGATGGCAAGATAAACGTGAAAGACGATGTGCAGTCTGTAGCCGAAGTCGTACGACGGCAGAAGGACGAGCCACTGCGGCGGGTAAAAGATCTCGTACTCCGGATTCGCAGCCATCGGCTGGCCGGCCGAATAAAAGCGGTTCCAGTACGGCATCTCGCCGCTGAAAATCACCTCGCGAACGATCTTCTTGGTCGGATAGTAGTAGCGGGTCAGGTCCCGCAGGTAGAGGCTGCGGCCGAGGAACAGGACATCGGCAAAAAAAAGCGTGGCCAGTCCGAGCAATAGCAGGACCGCGAGCCAGTCACGCCTCTGACCCGGAATCATGTTCATTGGTGAGTTTGAAAACGGCGGACGGAATGTTGGATGTGGAATGCAGAATGTTGAATGGGACTCCCTCCGGGCTTCACGGGCTCTCGTATAACCGATGGCGCTGCAGTAGTAAAGCCGCGCGACTCGGTTCTTTACGCAGGATTCAGCATTCCGTCCTCCTGCATTCCGTGTGATATTCTCCAGCCCTCCTCATATGGACGAGATTCCTCCCCGCCGCTCGAAGAAGGTCGTGGTCGTCCTTCCTGCCTACAACGCGGAAAAAACCCTGGTCGCGACCTACAACGACATTCCCCAGGAGTGGGTCGACGAGATCCTTCTGGTCGATGACCTCTCTCGCGACCGGACCGTCGAGGTGGCCAGGGAGCTCGGCATCCGCACCGTCGTTCACACCCGGAACCGGGGGTACGGCGGCAACCAGAAAACATGCTACCGGACCGCGATGGATGAGCTGGGCGGCGAGATCATGGTCATGGTGCATCCGGATCACCAGTACGACCCCACGATCGTCCCGGAGCTCGTGAAGCCCCTGCTCAACGATGAATGCGACGCGGTGTTCGGCTCGCGCATGCTGGGCGGCCGCCCCATCGAGGGTGGCATGCCGAAGTGGAAGTACTTCGCCAACCTCTTTCTGACCATGATCGAGAACGCGACGTTTTACGTCTTCCTCTCCGAATATCACTCCGGTTTCCGCGCCTATTCGCGCCACTATCTCGAGACGGTCAACCTCGAGGCGAACTCGGACGACTTCATCTTCGACACTGAGATCATCGCTCAGGGAGTGGCGAGCAAGATGGTGATCCGCGAGGTCCCCATCCAGACGCGGTATTTCCCGGAGGCTTCCCAGATCGGGTTCTGGCGCGCCTCCCGCTACGGACTGGGAATTCTCAAGACGATGTTTTTCTACAAGCTGCACAAGAAGCAGCTTTACTCGCATCCGATTTTCCGGACGAAAAAAGTGCAGGACACGCCTCCGGTTCCAGCCGAGGTCCCCGAACAGGTTTCCAACCGCTCCTGACGGAACGAACGTGCGCGGCGATTCTGCCGGAAGCCCTCGGCTCAGTCCTCGAAAGGCCACGATGTCGGCGGCAACGTCATTTCATAACGCAACCGTTCGATGAGCCTGGCGGGAAGGGGCACACCCGGCCCGGCGCTCTCCGGCAGCGCACCCCGATCCAGGAAGTAGACTTCCGCTACGTAACCTCTCTGAATCCTCACACCGATCGATCGATCGACATGACGCTCGGCGACATGGCCGATGGCCATCGCGAAAAGAATCCCCGCCGCTACAAACAGCAGCTCCCGGCTCCTGAAAACCGCGACCAGTGCGATCATCACCACGAGCACCGGAACGATCACCGCGAGCCCGCTAGAAACGAAATGCAGAGCATTCGGCGTGATCAGACCGTCACGCATGAGAGGAAACGCGAACGATCCCCAGGGGAAAGGAAACGCCGGCGGCACGAAGGGAAACACCAGAGACGTGACCACAACTGCCGTCACGGAGTATCCAGCAAGGCAGGCGGCGAGTCGCCCCCGCCAGACGAATGCAAGCGGAAAACAGAGAAATGGTAACGCCGCTACAAGATAGCGCGGACCGACGGTCCAGCCTCCGTGCCAGTTCGGATATCCCGAATAAAGAAGCAGGATCGACAGCGGCGCAGCAACCAGGGTGAACAAAGCGCGCCGGCCCAGGGCGGCGCGCAGAGGCTTCCATCCCATCGGCGCGAGAAGAAGCAGAGGTGAAAACAGCAGCAGTCCCTTCGATGGGTCAAAGAGCAGCCGCAGCAGGATCGCGGGAGAAGGCAGCCCGATTCCAAAGAGGCCGGAGCCCGCGAGCTCCCGGAACTCACCTGCACGCTCATATCCCGACGAGAGATGGAACGGCCCACCGAAGGCTGCTGTGTTGTACGCAGCCAGCATGATTGCGAATGGCGCGCCGCCGAGCAGGATTCGAACGAGCCTGGAGGGATCGTGACGGCGAAACGAACCGAGCACCAGAACCGCGGCAGGAACTGCGGCCGGATACTCCGAGAGTACGGCGAGCCCCACGAGGGCACCGGCTGCATAATCGCCTCCGACGCCGCCAGCCTTTCGTGTGTACAACAGCACCCACGCGAGAAACAGGGCCGCGGCGATGAGCGCGTGCGAAAAGAGAAGGAGGCCATACGTGAAACAAATGGTGCCGAACAACATGGAGAGCAGAAGAAAGGCGCCGGCGTCTTCGCTCGCACCGGAGCGGCGGGCGAGCCTCACCATGACTACGGCCAGCACCAGCAGAGGCAGGGTCGACCCCGCCCATCGCATCGCGTAGACAACGGGCCGCAGCGAGCTCGCGGATGGCGGCCCGGCGATCACGCGGGCGGCGAGGTACCCCGGCAGGGCGACGAGAACCCCTCCGGGCGCTTTGTTGGAGTAAATCCGTCCATCGACCTCCGAGAGATCTTCGAGTCGTGAGCCGAGGATGGGCAAGAGCGTCGAGACTTCGATGGTTCGCTGCTCCACGACGGCGGCGGCAACCGCCCAGCGGCTGAATTCGTTCGGAGAAATGAAGTGCGGGAAGACCGGCACGAGCAGAAGTGCCAGCATCAGCCATGCGGCGAGCACGAGTCGGGACCGCGTCACCTTCGCTCCTCCTCTGCCATCGCGCGCAGCCGCTCGATGCCGGCGCGCCGCGCGCGTTCGAGCGCGGCCAACTCCATTTCAGTTGCCTCAGCTTCCTCGATGCGACCCGCCTTTCTGAGGTACCTCGCTTCGTCCGCCAGAAGACCGGTCCGTGCGTCGGCTCCGCCAAGCGCTGCGCTGACCGTCCGGTTGAAGCCGATCAGCGACTGCATGTGAATCAGCCGGCTTCGTCCCGTGCTTCCCGCGAATGCGAGGACACCGCTCATGACGAGGAAGTAAACCGCGGCGAAGACGGCAATCGGCGCAACGCCGTTTTTTCGGAAGCGCCACAGCAGAACGCCCGCTGCGACCCATGCAGCACAGAGGCAGAGGCAGACAAGCGCGACAATCCCCTTCATCGCCTGAGGAACCGAGGCGAACGGCTTCAGGTAGCCGGCTACACTCGAAAGGGACGCCCACTGCAGGGCAGCCAGCTCAGCCGGCGTGTAGTACGCACCGAGATCGAGAGGCCCCATCGCCGCGAAGAATATCGACATCGTCCAGACAGAGGTCGCTGCCACGATGCTCACCTGCACTGCGCGCGGCCATCGGGAGAGAAGCACTGCGGCGCCGAGCAGAAAGAAGATCGTGCAGTTGTCGAACCGTCGCTGACCGAACGCATGCGCACCCCAGAACGATCGCTCGAGGGTCGCGTTGACGAACCACTGCGAAGCGAACGCGTAAAGCCCCGCGGCTGCCAGCAGCCGGTCGCGTCGCCAGAGCAGGATGAGCCCCGCGAGCCCCAGCGCAATGATGGGGCTCCATGGAATCAGACCGTGGTACCAGGAGAGGATCGGCTCCCAGATCCATATCCGTTCGAACGCGGCGAAGGGCTTTGCCGCGCCGCCACCCGTGAGAAATCCGTACGGAGTACCGTAGAGCACGAAACTGACGATCACCTGCGGCAATGCGGCCACGGCGAAGCCGCTGAGAACCAGACCGATCCGCTGAAGAGGCGGGCGTTCGGAGCCCGCCGCGATCACGAATGGCATCAGAAGAAACGTTCCGTTCTGCGGGCGCACCGCGAATGCGAAACCGGCCGCAAGCCCCGTAGCAAACCAGCAGAACGCTGCCCGTTCGACTCGCAGCCGGAGGCTGAGCAGCAACACAAGCCCGCACGCAAATGCGGACGTCGCATGCCCGAGAATCGGATTCCTCACTGAATAAAAAAGCAGCGGCGATCCGAACCAGAGCCCCATCGTTGCGAGAGCAGCGGGAAATACCGGCACGAACTCCCGTGCAACGCGGAATCCCATCAGGAGTGTCAGCAGTCCGGCAACCGCGCTTGCGAAGCCAACTGCCACGTTGTACGGAAGAGAGACCCCGTCGGGCGGAAACAGCGCAAGCGCCGGAATCGTCCGCAGAAGATCAGCGAACAGGAACGAGGGCAACCAGTAGAGCGCACTCCCGATCGTCCAGTGGTTGCCGAGATGATCCGTCGCGGTGACCTCTTTGTGGAGAATCACTCCCCGGTCGATCATCCCGAAGCGATCCCATTCATTGAAGAACAGCAGGTCGCCGTCGATCCGGAGCGATGGGAGATACACGTAATAGCCGACTCCATCCGGCTTCGTTATTCCGGGGTTGAGCCAGAGTCCCGTGCTGATGGCCCATACCGCGACCACCAGGAGAAGTGCCTTGCGATCGCTTCGCATACCTCAGTCCGGGATGGGCGGCAGGAGCTCCGCGGTAGGCACTCCCCGCTCGCGGCAGAGGGCGGCGATCCGCTCGATGGCCTGGTCGCGCCTGCCATCGCGGATCAGATTGACCACGCCGGAGTTCAGGATCGAGTCGAACAGTTCCTTCCGATCGCGGTCCGAGGCGAGCGCCTTCTTCGCGATCGGACGGAGGCGGCCCAGGAGGTCGTTGACCTCACTCCACTCGGGGCCAATCGACGCTTCGATCGCTGCCCGCAGCTCCCTTGCGAGCGCGGGCGATTTTCCGCTGGTGGAAACTGCAATCTGGACCGATCCCTGCTCGACGACCGAGGGCACGATGAAATCGCAGAGATGGGTCACGTCAACGACATTCACCGGAATGCGCATCCGCCTGGAATCGCGCGCCACGCGGGCATTGACACAGGCATCATCGGTCGAGGCGATCACGAGCGTGCTGCCGGCGAGGTCGTCCGGCTCGTAGCTTTTTTCCAGCAGCACGATCTGCCCTGCGTCTGCCATCCGCCGAACCTCCTCGGCGACTACGGGGCTGACGACAGTGACCCGGGCTCCGTACCGAAGCAGAACGGCCGCCTTCCGCGCGCAGACCCCGCCGCCTCCGACGATCAGCACATCACGATCTTCGATGTCGAGATAGATCGGATAGTACGGCGCCTTCTTTTTCGGCATTACGGCCATTTTCGCACATGGGTGAGGATGAGAGCGGTGAGGGGGGCGGAGGGCGCGCCGCAGCCGTCACTGTGGCCGGTTCCGTTTCCGTTTCCCAATCGGAACGTAGCCTCCGCGGTGATCTCGCGCATCGAGCGGGCTACGTTCCCCAACCGGCGACGTACGACCGCAACCTACGACGGCTTCGGCTACGAGCCTACTTCGCAGGGAACGCTAATAGATCGGGAACCGCCTGCAGAGTGCGAGCACTTCATCGTGCACGCTCTCCAGGACATCCGGCGCCCCTTTCGAATCGAGCACACGCGCGATCAGACCGCCGATCTCCTTCATTTCCTCTTCCCGCATCCCTCGAGTCGTAACGGCCGGGGTCCCTATCCGGAGTCCCGAAGCGATCATCGGCTTGTTCTGATCGAACGGGATCGTGTTCTTGTTCACTGTGATACCGGCATCCTCCATCATCTTCTCCCCTTCCTTCCCGGTGATCTGCTTCGAGAAGACATCGGTGAGGAAAAGATGGTTGTCCGTCCCGCCGGACACGATACGGAAGTCTGCATCCGCGACCGTCTGCGCCAGCACTTTGGCGTTGCGAACGATCTGACGCTGATACTCACGGAACTCGTCGGTGAGCGCTTCGCGAAACGCGACCGCCTTCGCCGCTATGATGTGAACAAGCGGGCCTCCCTGCACTCCGGGAAAGACGGCGCGGTCGAGCTCCTTTGCAAACTTCTCCTTGCAGAGAACCAGGCCTGAACGTGGACCCCGGAGCGTCTTGTGCGTCGTCGTCGTGACGAAGTCGGCATGGGGAACGGGCGAAGGGTGCTCGCCCGCGACGACCAGGCCCGCGATGTGCGCGATGTCGGCCATCATCAGAGCGCCTACGCTGTCCGCAATCTGCCGGATCCGGCCGAAGTCGATGACACGGGAGTAGGCGGAAGCTCCGCAGATGATCATCCGCGGCCGGTTTTCTTCCGCGAGTCTTTGCATCTGATCGTAGTCGATCGTCTCGGTGTCCTTCTTCACGCCATACGCTACGACCTTGAAGTCCCGGCCACTGTACGAAAGAGGATGCCCATGCGTGAGATGCCCGCCGTGGGACAGGTCCATCCCCATGATTACGTCGCCCGGCTTGAGCATCGCGAAGTAGACCGACATGTTCGCCTGGGAGCCGGAGTGGGGCTGCACATTCGCGTGCTCGGCGCCGAAGAGCTCCCTGGCTCTTTCGATGGCGATGGTCTCGACGATGTCCGTGGGACCGCACCCGCCGTAGTAGCGTTTTCCCGGATACCCTTCCGCGTACTTGTTCGTGAAGACCGAGCCCGCAGCGGTCAGGACGGGCTTCGAAACGTGGTTCTCCGAGGCGATCAGCTCGAGCGTTTCATTCTGGCGTTTCGTTTCCAGGGCGATCGCGTTCGCGATCTCGGGATCGGCGGCGAGCAGCTCACGTTCCAGAAAGTCGTGCCCGGTAGCCGAGGAAGATTCAACCTTCGACATGTTCCTGTTCTCCATGCGCCCGCCCGGAGCGCCAGAGTGATCTTACGACATGGGTGGAGAATTCAGAATTGAGAATACAGAATGCAGAACGAGGTGCGAACCGCCGGCGCCAGATTCCTTCATTCGGACCGGCCGCGGACCTAAAACGAGCCCATGCGCGCGGCCACAGGTGATAATGCCGGTGTGTCGACGCGCCTTCCGGTGCCAGCTCTGCGATTCACCATCGTCGCGATCGCGATCGGACTCTGCAGTTCTACCCTCTTCTTTTACTTCCGGGACAACTTTTCGACGCATTACCCAGTGAAGGTTTATTCGGCGGCTGTGATGCGCGGCGGAGACATTCCGTTCTGGAACTTCGCCGCGGGGGGAGGCCAGCCGCTCGCCGGCAATCCGAACACGCTCACGTTCTACCCGGACAACCTGCTCTATCTGATTTTCTCGCCCATGGTCGCATTCAATCTTCACTTTCTCCTGCATCTGGTGGCAGCGTTCTTCACGATGCGCGCACTCGCCCGCCTGTTCGGTGCCACGCAGACGAACGCAGGCATCGCATCAGGGATCTATCTGCTCAGCGGCGTCGCGATGTCCTGCCTCGCGTTCTACAACTTCGTGACCGCGCTGGCTCTGGTTCCTCTGGTCCTGCTCACGGCGGAACAGCTGCTTGCCGCACCGACCCTGCGAAGCGGGCTTCTTCTGGGAGCTTCGTGCGGATTACTCGCGCTGGGCACCGAGCCCGTGACGATATTCGGAACTGCAATCATCGTTCTGATACTGGGCGCGGGCCGGCTCACGTGGGCTGGCCTGCGGCAGGTGGCCCTCGCGGCCCTGGTCGCCTGCGCCATCGCCTCGCCTCTCTTCATCTCCTATGGCGAAATCGCAGGCGAGGTCGAACGTGGAATGCATACGTATTCCGCACGCACCGTACTCGCAGCTTCTCTGCGGCCAGAGAGGCTGCTGGAGATGCTCATCGGTCCATACCTGGGACTCGCGCTCGACTACGGTGAGACCGGCTACAGGACAGGAGGGCGCGCAGGCGGCTGGCCGCCGTTTTTTCCGTCACTCCTGATCGGCGGCATCGCCGCGGCGTCGCTCATCGCCGGCGGCGCACCCCGCATGCGGCTCAAAGCTGCCGCCGGAGCTCTGCTCTTCATCGCCCTGGGCAGATTCAATCCGATCATGAACTGGCTGGTGGAGCGTTTCGAGCTGTTCCGGGCGCTGCGCTATCCCGAAAAGCTCTCGCTGCACATCACGATATTGATCGTGCTGCTGATCTCGATATGGCTGGCCACGACGGATCTGAGAAAAAGAGAAATCGTTCTGTTGCGGACGGCCGGCGCGTTGCTGCTCGTCGTTCTGGTTGCTGCCCTGATTGGCCAGGTTGTTCCGCCGCCTTTACAGCTCCGCACCATCGCTGGAACAGCGATCGCTGCGGCAACGCTCTTCGCCGCGCAGCTTCGTTCACCGACGCGACGCAATCTTGCCGTGCTGCTGCTGACGTTTCCCCTGCTCGCCTACTGGGCAGCGCGTGCCGCACCGGTCGACTTTGCCCGTCACTATCGCGAAGAGCCGGCACTGCTCGCCGCCGTCGCCTCACCCGTCTGGCGCACGGTCGGTACCGAACCGCTCGAGCTGGCAGAGCCCCATGCGCGGGCCCGATACCGGATCGCTGCGGCGATGCTCGATCCTCTCTTCGGCACCTCGTTCGGCGTCGCTTACACATTCGACCGCTCACCGGACGGCATGTATTCCGGCCTCTCGCGCATCGTAAACGAGCGGATGAGCGCGGCGCCCGCATGGCTCCAATCCCGTTATCTCAGGCTCACCGGCACGCGAACAGTGCTCACCCGTAGTCCCGCGGCGAGCCCCGGAATGGCGAGGCTCGGCAGCATTCAGGTGAACGGAAACGAGCTGCACGCGTATCGGGTAGCCGATCCTCTGCCCATGGTTTTCCCCGTCCGCGGGCTGGCGCCCGTTGGCTCGATCCAACAGGCCGTCCGGACCATCGAACATCCGGGCTTCGACGAGCGGAAGCAGACCGTCGGTCCGCTCGGCCGGAAAATCCCGACGGGAGCGGTCACGGTGAACAAGGTTGCACTTGCAGGGCAGAAGGTCCTCATCGAAGTGGACGCACCGGAAGCGGGCCTCCTTCTCATTAACCAGAGCTACTTCTCGGCCTGGTCCGCAAGCAATGGCGGGCAACGACTTGAAACGGTTCCTCTGAACCTCGATCGCCTCGGTGTCATCGTCCCGGCGGGAAGCACGGACATCGTCCTGCAGTTCGGAAGGCGTCACACGCTCGTCGCGCTGTCATGGTTTCTGTCGATGGCACTCGTCCTCGCATCCCTCGTCGTCGCTCTACGGTCAAAAAAGGCCACTGCCGCCCCGGCAAGATACAGCGAACCGCAGATCACCACAGCCGTCGGCTCGAGCGACAGCGCGTGAGCGATGGCATCCTCGGGCGCCTCGATTCCTTCCACGTCGAGGCCGATGCGTCGGGCGACTTCTGAAAGTGCGACGAGCGACACCGCCCGATCGGGATCGGGTCTGGTGACCACGATGCGTTGGAACATTGGGAAGAGGACCGCCGCGGTCGGCTCGACATCCTTGTCGCTCATGATGCCAAACACCAGGGTGCGCGGCGGCGGCAGGTGCGCACTGATGAACGTGGCGATGGCAGTCGCTGCATGCGAGTTGTGTCCCCCGTCGACGACGACGAGTTTATCGCCGTGGTGAAACAGTTCGAGCCGGCCTCTCCACTGAACGGATGCCACACCCTGCTCGATCGATGAGACGCCGATCGACGTCAGTGATGGAGCAAGAAGCTCGGCCGCCCGCACTGCCAGTGCAACGTTGTTCACCTGATGATCACCTGGCAGAGGACTCTCGAGAGAGTATCCGGCGACAGGAGTCCGGAGGTCGAACCGCACCCCGTCAATCCGCGAGCTCACGTTGGTGATGACTGCCTCTTCCGCCGTGCGGTGCAACAGTGCGCCGACGTCGCGGGCCCGATCACTGAGGATGGACAGGACTCGGGGATCGCGATTGGACGTGATCGCAATCGAGCCCCTGTGGATGATGCCGGCTTTCTCCGACGCAATCTCCTCGATCGTTGCTCCCAGATATTCCGTGTGATCCATGCCGAGTGGCGTGATCACCGATGCGAGGGGCTCCACGACATTGGTAGCATCCAGCCGTCCGCCCATTCCGACTTCGAGCACCGCGACGTCACAACCGGCGAGCTCGAATGCGATGAAGGCAACGAGGGTCAGCGCCTCGAAGTATGTCGGAGTAAAGTCGCATCGCTCATCGGCTTCCCGGAGCCGCGCAATCGCGGTGAGCAGGATACCGGAGCTGACCGGTTCGCCCCCGATCATCCAGCGCTCCCGGATGTCGACAAGATGCGGTGATGTGTAGAGGCCGGTGCGGTAACCCGATGCCGTGAGAATGGCGGAGAGCATCGCAGCGGTGGAGCCCTTGCCGTTCGTTCCGGCTACGATCACAGAGCGATACCGACGCTCTGGCGAGCCCGCGAGCTCGAGCAGCGCGCGCACTCGATCGAGTCCGGGCCGGATTCCGCTCGCCTGGAGTGAATCGAGATACCGAAGCTGCTCGTCGAGTCCGAACATGGCTGGAAGAATCAAGAATTGAGAACTCAGAATTCAGAAAAGATCTCCAACTGGTGTTCCGCGCTTTTCTGAATTCTGAATTCTCAATTCTGAATTCTTCAGTTCCTCATGTGCCGGAGAAACTTCGCGATTACCTGCTTCATCTCTGAGCGTGGCGTGATGACGTCGACCATTCCGTGCTCGAGGAGAAATTCGGACCGCTGGAATCCTTCGGGAAGCGTCTGCCGTATCGTCTGCTCGATCACGCGCGGGCCGGCAAAGCCGATGAGGGCCTTCGGTTCTGCGACGTTCAGATCGCCCAGCATGGCGTACGAAGCGGTAACGCCACCAGTGGTCGGGTCTGTAAGGATCGAGATGTAAGGGATCCGGGCGTCGCTGAGCCGGCTGAGCGCAGCGGAAATTTTCGCCATCTGCATCAGTGAGAGAATTCCCTCCTGCATTCGCGCTCCCCCGGAGCAGGAGACAATCAGAAGAGGAATCTTCTTGTCGAGCGAGCGTTCGGCGGCCTGGGTGATCTTCTCGCCGACCACCGAGCCCATCGACCCCCCCATGAATGCGTACTCCATGGCGCAGATCACGACCGGCATCGTCTCGAGTTTCCCCTCGGCGCAGAGTACAGCATCCCCCCGGCCGACCCGCGATTCGTAAACCTTGAGCCGGTCCCGATAACGCTTCGTATCGCGAAACTCCAGGGGGTCTCCTGACTTGACGTTCGCGGCAAACTCCTTGTATGCCCCGTCGTCGAAAAGCTGCGCGAAGCGTTCGCGCGCCGAGAGGCGTATGTGATGGCCGCACTTCGGACAGACGTTCTGGTTGACCTCGATTTCCTTCTTGTAGACGATCTCCTTGCAGTCGTCACACTTGACCCAGAGACCTTCCGGGATCGTGGCCCGTTGCTCGACGGGCTCTTTCGGCTTCTTTTCCTTCTTGAACCAGGCCATGGAGAGGGGACTTTAACACGTCGCAGGCAGGCCGTTCCACGCGCGAAAGGCAGGCACAACCCGTCCGCCGTGCCGGTCGCACCAGCTGGAACGCCGCGAGCGGCGAGAGAGCTCAGATCTCCCGGAACATGTACGGCCTGAGGACCTCGAGGCGCTCTTCGAAACCCTCCGGATGAAGGTACTGAAGCGTTGCAGCAACCGAGGACAAGAGCGAGTTGCCGTCCTGCGGCGTGTAACAGAAGCCGACGACTTTGCGCGAGTTCGGAACGGCGATCGTTGGGATCGGGACGACCGTCTGCGAGAGGATGCGCCCGAAGTATCCGTGGTCGCGCCCGAACGAGAAGATCTGATTCGACGAGCGCTTGTTCGTAATCGCAACACGGGGATTGTTCCGGAAAGCCGCCCGGACTTCCTCGAGCGTAGTATCCCTTCGAAGATCGAGGTCGAACCAGAGCGTGTGCATATACTGCGTATTGATCTTGATGGCGGACGAGAAGAGATTCAGCTTCTCACCGATCGTAGTGAAGAGGTGGTAGGCGTCGCGGGCGTGGTGCGTGCCGAACTCGGGATCATCGTGCTTGCCAGCCTCGGGAGCCGCGAGAAAGGACTTCGAATCGGAGACGTCGTTTGCGCGGCGCATGCAGACGAACCTGCCACCTTCGAGGGCTATCGTTCCGTCAGTCTCAGCGATCGTCTTGATCAGCACCGCAATATTGTGGGTGTTGCATGACACGACCTGCAGGAACCGCTCGTCGGCTGAGACCACGGCATCATTGATTCCGCGCGCGTAGGGCTTTCCGAATCCGAACTCGGA
The DNA here is from genome assembly GCA_041748075.1 of Thermoanaerobaculia bacterium. Lineage (GTDB taxonomy): Bacteria > Acidobacteriota > Thermoanaerobaculia > Gp7-AA8 > Gp7-AA8 > JBGSYJ01. The sequence goes on along the minus strand of JBGTDX010000036.1, from coordinate 84,862 downwards.
ACCCTGGGCGATAAAGCCGAGAGGTCCTTTCATCCGGTCGTAGTAGCGCGCCCTGTTGTCATTTCCCGCGGGCGTACAGTCGACCACGACGGTGGCGCGATCGATCGCTTCTTCCGCATCGAACGAGACGCGATGACCCAGCGACTCGAACTCGGGCCGTGCGTTCTCGTCGACCACGAGCTTGGCACCCTTGCGAAGGACCTGCTCGACCATTGCACGATCGTCGGCTTTGGGTGTGCGTTTGTGAAATGTGACCTCATCGATTCCCCACTGCTCCTGGAAATCGGTGAAAAGTCCGATGAGCGGCTCTCCGATCGTGCCGGTACCGACAACGTGGACGATGTTTTTCTTCTTCATGAACTGAATGGTCTCCCGAAAGTTGAGTGTGAAGTCAAAGGCTCAAAGTTGAAGACTGAAGCCCACTGCTCGAAGCTTCATTCTTCAGATCTGAACCGTTCGTGCTCATCGACCTGACTTGATTGCCGCGGCGGTCTCGCGGTCCATCTCGCGCCGCTTTTCAGTCTCCCGCTTGTCATAGAGCTTCTTTCCGCGCACCACTGCGATCTCCACCTTCACGCGGCCACCTTTGAAGTAAAGGCGCAGCGGAACGACAGTGAGGCCTTTTTCCACGACCTGGGTCGTGAGTTTTTCGATCTCGCGCCGGTGAAGCAGCAGCTTCCGGGTGCGCTCCGGATCATGGTTCTCGAGATTTCCGTGCGAATAGGGAGAAATGTGCGCGCCGAACAGAAACGCCTCCCCACCTTTGAGAAGGATATAGCTGTCCTTGAAGTTCGCATGTCCGTCCCGCAGAGACTTGACCTCCGTACCCGTCAGTACGAGCCCCGCTTCGAACCTGTCCAAAACGAAGTACTCATGGAAGGCTTTCTTGTTGCTGGCGATGAGCTTTTCGCCCGAATCCTTGGTTGCAGCCATCGGGGAGGGGATTCTACACCGCCTCCCCCCCCGACCGCCCGACCGCCCAACCGGTTGTGAGTTGTGCACACCCACCCACCACACGGTTGTGGGTTCTGGGTTCCCGCCCTCCCAACGCAGGGGAAGGGTGGGAACTCAGAACCCAGAACCGGCGGCCTGGTGGGTGTGCAGAACCCAGACCCGTGCGGGCTTATGGGCGCTTGGGCGTGCAGAACCCACAACCGGGAGGGAGGGCGGGCAAGCTAGGGCAGCCGCGGCTGGGTGGTCTGCATCTCGATGAATTTGTTTGCGAGATCTTCGTCGAGTTGTGCGCCGGCCACGCGGCGGATCCGCGAGAGGGCAGCGGGCACGGGAACGGCCGTCTGGTACGAATCGGCGGCCGTCATTGCATCGAACGCCTCGCAGACATGGATTACCCGCGAGACAACCGGGATGCTGTCGCCCGACAGCCCGTTGGGATAGCCTCCGCCGTCCGGGCGCTCGTGATGGCACAGGACGATGTTCGCGATCTCGGGCCCGAGAGCCGAGTCGGCTACCAGCGCAGCCCCCACCACGGCATGCTCCCTGAGAATCTTCAGGTCCTCGGCCGTCACCGTCGCCTTCCGATAGAGATGGTGATAGTCCAGCAACCGCATGCCGACGTCGTGAACCATACCCGCCAGGCGGGCGTGCTCGGCGTTTTCCGCTGTAAGACCTGCAAAGATGGCGAGGCGCTCGGCAAGTTCCGACACGCGTTTGCAGTGAGCGGCCAGCAGGGGGAACCGCTGGAAATCCGGCTCGAGCAGCTTTTCTGCGATCCTGGTCCTGCTCGCCCGGCTTGCCTCGTGCTCGACGGCGTAACCGAGAATCTCGGTGCACTGCTTGAGCATCCCGGCCAGAAGACCGCGGGTATGAACGGTTGGCTGGCCGTCGAAACCGGCGGTCAGAACCACACCGCGCAAGTTACCGAGCTTGATCGAGGCGCTGAGAATTGCGCCGAGCCTGTTTGCATCAATCGCTGGCGCTTTCCCGAGTGGAAAGGAGGTACTCGACGACGTGACGGTCTCGGGCTCGCCCCGTTTGCGGAGCCATGCAACGAGCTTCTCCTCGAGTTTCTCACTCGCGTCGACCGACAGTTCGGCTCTGGCGGCAATTCTCCGTCCGCCCGTGTTCTGGCCGAACGAAGAGAGAGCGGCGACCTCGGCGCCCGGAAGTGAGAGCACTGCCGGAAGGATCGCAGCTCCGGCGTCGAGCTGCGCTTCGGTCAGGACGCTGGCAATGGGCCGCGCCCTTAGGATGCCGCGCGCCACGGCCCGGCGTGCATCATCGATGCTGTTCATCGCGGTGTTCGGCTGTGCTACCGGGGCAAGCGAGACCCGGGAAACATCGCTCGAGGATGTCTTCAGGCCATAGAGGCCGCGTTCCGCAAAGAAATCGAGAAACTGATCGATGATCGTCTGCACGTCCGAAATGTCGGTCGTATTGAACGGCTGCTGTGCGGCCTTGTCCCGAAGGTCGAGAAACCCGATGAGGCGACCCCGCGAATGAATCGGCGCGAGAAGCATCCGCGTGGTGCCCGACGAGAACAGCGTCTGCGAGTACCGCGGCTCCTCGGTGAGACTATTCACATAAAACGGCGTGCGTTTCACGATGAGGCGGTCGATCAGGTCGTCCCTTGCTTCGATCTGTTTCCGGTCGAGATCGCGGAAGCCGTATTGCGTGACCATCGCATAGGTCGTCTCGGAGTTACTCAGGTACAGGGCCGCCTTCGTAGCGCGAATATCCTCCAGGCAACGGTAGAGAATCTCCTTGAGCTTCGGCTCGATCGTGGCGAATTCTGAGGTCATTTTCGCTTCAGCTCCGCACACGTACGGTCGCGAAACCGTTAGTGTGCCTTTTCCGCTACATCACTGGCCTAACTCTGCTACAGAGATCGCCACGACACCCTCGGGGCCTGATCCACCAAACTCATGATTTCAAAGATGTTACTACGATTCACCGGATTACTGTCCTGTGGCACCGCCCCTGCTCTGTGACTCTGCAGAGTCCACCGTTGATCGAAGGGTCCATGCTAATCGAACGAAAATCCATTTCCGCTGTCGTGGGAATCGAGGGAATCGGCCTCCATTCCGGAATCTACACCAAAGTCGAACTGCACCCCGCGCAAGCAGGCAGCGGGCTCACGTTCGTCCGCACGGATTTGAATGACCTGCGGATTCCAGCGCTGCAGGCGTGCACCACATCACTTGATTATGCCACTACGGTGGGTAAAGACGATGTCTCGATCGGAACGGTCGAACACCTCCTGTCTGCCGTTTTCGCATATGGAATCACCGATCTCGACATTCATATCGATGGTCCGGAGGTTCCGATCGTCGACGGCAGCGCGCTGCCCTTCGCCCACCTGCTCGATGCAGCAGGCGTGAGGAACCTCGGTTCCACGGTGAGCGCACTTCGCATCACCCAGCCGATCCAGGTGGTCGACGGCGTGAAATCCATCCGGATCGTGCCGGCCTCGAGACTGGCAGTCCGCTACAAAATCGACTTCAATCATCCGCTGATCGGGCGGGAATCCATGCACTTCCAGCTCGACGGGGATCAGTTCGCGCGCAAGATCGCTCCGGCCAGAACCTTCGGGTTCCTTCGGGAGGTCGAGCAGCTTCGGGCCGCAGGGTTGGCGCGAGGCGGCTCGGTCGAAAACTGCATCGTGCTCGACGATCAGGGCGTCGTGAACGGAACTTTGCGATTCCGCGACGAGTTCGTGCGCCACAAAATCCTCGACCTTCTGGGCGACCTGGCGCTCCTGGGGCGCCCTCTGCTGGGGGAGGTCATCGCGACCCGTGCGGGCCACGCGATGCACTCGAAGCTGGTCGGTGCAATCCTGGATCATCCGCACTGCTGGACCACCGATGATGCAGCCGACGAAGTACCGGTTCCCCTGTCCAGCGTCGAGAACACCTGGTTGCTGAGCTGATCACCCTGTCGGCTTCCTGACGGGGATCGCAGATTTTATTCGCTGTTACGCCTTGCTGTGGTAAAAAAGCCACATGAGGCGTCTTCTGATTCTGTTTCTCGCGGCCGGCCTCTTTTCAGGAACTCTGCGCGCTGACAGCGAGGCGCGGATCGTCCAACTCAAAGGGTCCGCCGGCGGGAGTCACGTGAACGTCACCTTCCAGCTGGAAAACGGCTTCTCGCGGCCGGAGATCCTGGACGCCCTGCGCAGTGGTGTATCCACGGGATTCACCTACCACTTCGAGCTCATCAGAAAGCGTCCGAACTGGTTCGATCAGCGGATCTCGACTGCGACGGTCGAGGTCATCGCGACGTACAACTCGATCACGCAGGAGTACCTGCTGAACTACCGCCGGAACCGACGGCTGATCCGCACCGAGGTGTTCACACGATTCGATGCGCTCGAGCGGGAGATGACGGTCATCTCGGAAACGCAACTGCTGCCGCTCGAAGGTCGTAGACCTGAAAAGGTACGGGTTCGTGTACGGGCGGACCTGATGCAGGGCTACCTGCTGCACATCGTTCCCTGGAACATCTCGACCGGCTGGGAGCAGGCCCGCGTCGGGACCGCGCGATGAAGAACCGATCGCTACTGGATTATCGCAAGGATCCGCGCGTCGTATTCGGCGCGCCGCTTCTGATCATCACAGTCACGAGCCTGATCTACTACGTTATACAGCGTGGCCGTGAGCTCACGACGGAAGCTCTGAGCAGCCGTCTGCTTCTGTTCGTTCTCTGGAACATCAATCTGATTCTCATACTGGGAATCGTTTTCGTTCTTCTGCGCGCGATTCTCAAGGTGCTCCTCGAGCGCCAGCGGGGCATCCTGGGGGCGCGATTCCGCTCCAAGCTGGTGGCCACCTATCTGGTCACGTCACTGTTGCCGATCGGCGTCCTGTTTTTCGTCGCGACGGATCTGCTACGGGTCTCGATCGACCGCTGGTTCAACACACCCGTAAGCTCGCTTCTCGAGAACAGCGAAGCGATCGCACAGGAACTTCAGGAGCGCGCCGGAGCTCAGGCGGGGAAGGCCGCCGGCGAAGTGGCCAGCATCGTCGCGCGGGACGGAGCCGCCGCTCTCGATCAGGCTCTGGCTCATGTCCGGACACACCACGACGTAGATCTGGTCGGCGCGTACGATTCCGGCGTGATCATGAGGTTGCAGGCGGATCCCAAGATTCCCGTTCACGAGATCTCCGAGCCGCCGTCCCGATTCTTCGAAGAGGTGCTTGCGAACGGTCATGCGCGCAAGATCGACGTCGTCGACAGCGGTAAATGGATCCGGTATGCGGTTAGAGTCGGCACGGAAGGCGAGCAGGTCGCCATCGCGGGCATTTTCCTGCCGAACAGCCTGAGCCGGATGCTCGATGAGAACATCGTCGCATACGCAAACTTTCAGCAACTCAATTCACAGCGGGCCGCATTGAAAGCATCACAGACCTCGCTGTTCCTCACCGTGACCCTCTCGATCCTGTTCGGAGTCCTCTGGACGGCAATCTTCGTATCGCGAAGGATCACGGTTCCGGTACAGGCACTGGCAGAAGGGACACAGACGCTGGCGCGGGGTGAGTACGGCCATCGAATTGGCGTGAAGGCTACGGATGAATTCGGCGTGCTGATCGAGTCATTCAACGGAATGGCTTCACAGCTCGAAGCGCAGCGTGATGCTCTGACCGATTCGAACGTGGAGCTCCAGCAGGCGAATCGGAAAATAAACGAGGAGCGTGCCTATCTCTCGACGGTCCTGGAAAGCGTGTCGACCGGAATTCTCGCATTCAGCGAAGACCTCAGGCTGCTCAGCATCAATCAGGCCGCGCTCCACATGCTTCAGATCGCCGAACCACCGCCGCTCGCCACTCTCGATGTCGCGTTTCCTGGAGATCTGTCGATTCTCAGCGAACATCTCACGGAACGACCCACGGAAGGAAGAACCCGCGAACTGACGCTGATCCGTGGCGGGGAGCTTCGCTACCTCGAGATCTCCGTGGCGCCGCTTCAGGGCAGCGGAGGTCGCGGCGGCTGGGTGATGGCGATCGAAGATCTGACCGAACTGGTGCAGGCGCAGAAGCTTGCCGCGTGGAGCGAAGCGGCCCGGCGAATCGCCCATGAGATCAAAAACCCTCTCACGCCGATCCAGCTCTCGGCCGAACGCATCGCGAAGAAGTTCCGCAATGGCGATCCCGACACGGCAGCCGCTGTCACCGAAGGCTGCGAGACCATCGTGTCCGAAGTCGCGCAGCTCAAGCGGCTCGTCGACGAGTTTTCGCGCTTCGCCCGAATGCCGGCAATCGACCTCAAACAGACGGCAATAACAGAAATCTTCGAGGAAGTCGCGCGGCTCTATCGCGACGTCAAACCGGGAGTGTCGCTGATCGTCCGCTGCGATCCGGCGATCCGCGTCATCCTCGACCCGCAGCAGATCCGCCGGGCGCTCATCAATCTGATCGACAATGCGATCGAAGCCACAGATCAGGGCGAGATTCTCCTGAGCGCGACTACCCAGGAACACTCTCTGGTCATCACCGTTGAAGACCCGGGACGAGGCATCCCCGATGCCGACAAGGAAAAGCTCTTCCTCCCCTACTTTTCGACCAAGCGCGAAGGCACGGGACTCGGCCTCGCGATCGTTCATCGAATCGTTCACGACCACGACGGACGCATCTCGGTTCACGACAAGGCTCCCCGCGGAACGCGCTTCGAGATCGAGATTCCTGCTTGAGGCGGCTCGAGGAACCGCAACTCAGAAATCGCATACACATGTCATGGCTAAAATACTGATCATCGACGACGAGCCGGCGATCCGGACGACACTCGCGCGCATTCTCGGCGACGAAGACCACGAGACCGTGCTGTGTGATTCGGGGGAAGAAGGACTTGCCACCTACGCGCGGGAGGACTTCGATCTCGTACTGCTGGATGTCTGGCTTCCGGGTGTCGACGGCCTCGACGTTCTCGAGCGGCTTAAAAGCGTCGGAGGAACTCCTCCGGTCGTGCTCATCTCCGGTCACGGCACCGTCGAGACTGCGGTGAAGGCTACGCGTCTCGGCGCCTACGATTTCCTCGAAAAGCCTCTCTCACTCGAGCGTGTCCTGCTGACAGTCGATCACGCGCTCGCCGACCGAAAGCTCCGCGAGGAAGTCCGCAACCTGCGGGAGCATCTGTCGCTCGAGGAAATACTCATCGGAGAGAGCGAAGCAATGAAACGTCTCGAGCAGCAGATCGAGAGCGCGGCTCCATCCAGCAGCCGCGTGCTGATCACAGGAGAGAATGGCAGCGGAAAGGAAGTCGTCGCGAGGGCACTGCACCGCCAGTCCCGAAGAGCCGATGCCCCGTTTGTCGATGTGAACTGCGCGGCTATCCCCGAGGAGCTCATCGAGTCGGAGCTCTTCGGACATCGCAAGGGAGCATTCACCGGCGCAATCGATGATCGGAAGGGAAAGTTCGAGCTCGCGGACCGTGGAACGCTCTTCCTGGACGAGATCGGCGACATGAGCCTCCGTACGCAGGCAAAAGTACTTCGCGTGCTCCAGGAACAGAAGTTTCAGAAAGTCGGCGGCCAGCAGACCATCTCGGCCGATGTCCGCGTCATCGCCGCCACGAACAAGAATCTCGACGTCGAGATCGCGAACGGCTCGTTTCGCGAGGACCTTTACTTCCGCCTCAATGTGATCCCGATTCATGTTCCGCCGTTGCGCGCCCGCGGCGATGACGTCATCATTCTGGCCGGACACTTTCTTCGCCGCTTCGCTGCAGAGACCGGGCGAAAACCGAAGAAACTCTCTCCGTCCGCAGCAGCACTCCTTCGCGGTTATGCGTGGCCTGGAAACGTGCGCGAGCTGCGCAACCTGATCGAGCGTCTCACGATTCTCGTTCCCGGCGAAACGATCGAGCGGGACGCAATCGAGCTCGGCGGAGACCGCCCAGGGAGCCGCGTCCTTGTCCGATCCGACATGACCCTGCGCGAAGCGCGGGAAGAGTTCGAAAAAGAGTTCATCCTCACCCGCCTTCGCGAGCACTCCGGCAACGTCAGCCGCACCGCCGACGCACTCGGGGTGGAACGCTCGAATCTCTACCGCAAACTCCATGCATATGGAATTCAGGTGGAGCGACCCAATTGAGTTCTGAGTTCTGAGTTCTGAGTGGTACGAGCGTGGTGTCATGCTTGAGCGCAGCGGACGATTTCTTTCCTCGAGGGTGCAGATCCTGGAAGGATCCCGGGCTCCGAGAACCCAGAACGCCGGAACTACCACTCAGAACTCAGAACTCAGAACTCAGAACTCCCACGGGGGGGAATACCGCAGAGCCGACCGGCCGTTATGGACGGCGCTTGACAAGCTCTCGGGCCAATGCCTAGAGTACACAAGCCGTTAGCGGGAATAGCTCAGTGGTAGAGTGCAACCTTGCCAAGGTTGATGTCGCGGGTTCGAATCCCGTTTCCCGCTCCAATCGTATCCAGCCAGAGGGGCCGCAAGAGCGGCCCCTCTCATTTTTGCTTCCGCGAATGAGTCCGGCACTCTGTGCGTTGATCTCAACGTGGTCCGCCACCGTAACCGACGATGGACAAGAAGAGATTTGCAGCTGAAGCCGTCGCAATCATCGTGATCGCCGTGCTCTGCGCGACGGTTGCCAACGCCGTCGCCGCGCGGAATCGCAAGGTAGCGTGGCGAGCCGATTATCCAAACGCTCTCGTCGTCCCCGTCGCCGCGGCTCCGGCTCCAGCGAGCGTGGCCACGAGCACCGCCGCTCCGCCGGAAGCACAGATTCTGCGGCCAGCTCTCGATGCCATCCCGCCGGCAGCGGTGCCGCAATCCGATCCGGGCCTGCCTTTACGCCTCGAGCCCCAACCGGCCTCGCTCCCCTCTCCAACCGCGACGGCCGCTTCCGCCGTCGCGGCCTCGACGCCGAAGGCATTCCCGCCTGATCCTGAAAGACCGTGGGTCGAAATCAGCCCTGAAGATGTGATCGAGCTCCACAGACGCAAGTCCCTTTTCATCGACGCGCGCCGCACGGACGCTTTCAACCAGGGTCACATCGCCGGCGCGCGAAGCATACCGGTCTGGGAGGCTGACGCGGACGCGCGTGTGGCCGCACTCTATGACGAAGGTCGAGACCAGAATGCGCCGGTCGTCATCTACTGCAGCGGCGGAGAGTGCGAAGACTCGCACATGCTCGGACAGAAGCTATGGGGAGTCGGCTTCGACAACGTGCTCGTTTACAGGGAAGGGTTCCCGGACTGGCAGAGGCGTGGCCGGGCCGTTGCCCGCGGGCCGGAGCAGTGAGCTCCGTCTCACGCTGGCTCCTTCATCCCTGGCTCACGGTCCGCGTGCAGATCGCGCTCGGGGTGATTTTTGTTGTGGCATCGCTTCCGAAACTCGTCGACCCGCCCAGCTTCGCGCAGATGATCTACAACTACCGCCTGCTTCCAGGCCCACTGGTAAACCTGGTCGCACTGATTCTCCCCTGGATCGAGTTGCTCACGGGCATCGCGTTGATTCTCGGAATCTGGCGGCGAACCGCGGCGGTCTTCATCGGAGCGATGCTTCTCGTTTTCATCATCGGGATCGGCATCAACCTCGCGCGCAACAATCCGGTCAATTGCGGATGCTTCGACCTCGCCTCGGCAGACAAGCCGCGAGAAGTTCTGATCGGAGAGATGAAGACTGTGCTCCTGCGCGACGTGGCGATGCTCCTGCTCGTCGCACAGATTCTGGCGGCAACGCAGAGCAAACGAGGATCCGTTGAAAGCCCCGAGCGCGAGGAGATGTTCACCTAGGCTTCCATGGGCGGGAGGGGTCTGCCTGCAGTTCAAAGGCGGCAGGGAACCACTCAATCTCGAACTTTCTTCCGTTCCAGTAGAGCGACAGAACATCGAATCGGACGACGCGGGCCTCCCGTTCCCCGCTCGACGCGAGAAACCGTGCGGCCAGCCTTGCAACCTGCAGCTGCTTGGCCCGGTTCACTGCTTCGTGCGGCGACCCTCTGTCCTTCGTCTGCCGCGACTTGATCTCGACGAATGCGATCGTCTTCCCCCGCGTGACGACCAGATCGATCTCACCGTCACTCGAGCGAAGATTTCTCGCCACGATCCGGTAACCCCGCCAACGGTAGAACCAGACACCTCTCGACTCACCCGCACGTCCGAGATCGCGCGGAGCGATGCTGGCTGCTGAACGAAGCACGCTGAAGAATCTCAACTGATGCTCACTTGCGGTGAAAGTGTTTCTCGATGTCGATGTGGCGGATGTCGACGATGATCGGCCTTCCGTGCGGACATGCGTAGGGGTTCGATGATTCGAGCAGTTCTTCCACCAGGCGTGACATCTCTTCACCCGACAACGGCCTGTGCACTTTGATCGCCGCCTGGCATGCGAGGGAAGCAATGACCCGTTCCCGAAGCCGGGTCGTATGTGAGCCCTTCTCGTCCAGTGAGGCGTCGATCACTTTGCCGAAGAACGTCTCGAGGCGCTCTCGCTGCATCGCGAGCGGGATCGCACTCACGGCGAACGTGTTACCTGAAAATCGTTCGATTTCGAAACCGACCCCGCGCAACTCGTCGAGGTGAGACTCGAGGATGGCGCACTCGGCGGCTCCTGCGTCGTACAAAAACGGGGTGAGCAGGCGCTGCGTCTCGGGAGCGCGCGCTTCCAGCATCCGGGCAAAGCGATCGTACAGGATCCGCTCATGCGCCACATGCTGATCGACCAGGCGGAGGCCGTCCGGCGTATCCAGCAGGATGTAGCTGAGCCGGTACTGGCCGATCACCCGGCCGCGAAGCGAACCAAGGCGGTCCGGTGAGGACGCAACGGGCGGCTGTACGACGGCACGCTGCTGGAAAAGCGGTGTCACCTCATGAACGACATATTCCCGCACTCCCTGGTTCGTACTTACGGAAGAAAAAAGAGAACTTCCGGCTGGTGAGGCGGCCGAGGATCCGTTTCGCACTTCCGAATCGGGAAAGTCCGCGCGGGCGGGCCCTTCAGCCGGCCGGAGCAGCCCTCTTCCTTCCTCGGCTCCTCCGAGGGCCCGTCGGACGCCCTGCTCGACGACTACATGCACTTTGCCTGAATCGCGGAACCGCACTTCTGTCTTCGCCGGATGCACATTGACATCGATGGTTTCGGGCGCGATGTCGAGAAAGAGGAAGACTGCCGGATGGCCGTCGAAATCGAACGCATCGGCAGCACGGTTCGCCGCATGCGTCAGCACGCGGTCCTTCACGAGACGGCCGTTCACGAAGAAATACTGGTTCCGCCGGCTACCGTAGCGGAGACCGCGGGTCACGAATCCGCTCGCCGTACAGTCTTCAATCGTCATATCGATTTCTTCGAGCTGCCCATCGGCCTCGTTGCCGAGGATCTGAAGCACTCGATGCCTTCGGGTGGCGACGGGAACCAGGTCGAGCACGACCCTGCCGTTGTGCTCGAGCCGGAAGGCGCGCGAGGGTTCCGGAAGCGCATACGATGAAACGACTGACACAATCGCGCGAAACTCGGCATCGGCGCTTTTGAGAAACTTCCTCCGGGCTGGAACATTTTCGAACAGCTCGAGGACCGAGATGGTCGTTCCCCGATCCCGCGCAATCGGACGGACCGACCGTCCCCTCGCCGGATCCGAGGAGATCTCGATTCCGGATTCACTCAGGCCGTCGAAGGTCTGCATCGTGAAGCGCGAAACGCTGGCGATGGACGGGAGGGCTTCCCCGCGGAACCCGAGCGTGGAGACGGCGAGAAGGTCATCGAAGTGTGCGATCTTCGAGGTTGCATGGCGCTCGATTGCAAGGAGTGCATCGCTCTCGCTCATACCGCAACCGTCGTCACGGATCTCGATCCGCTTCCGGCCGCCCTGCTCGAGGACGATCTCGATGCGCCGCGCACCCGCATCGATGGAATTCTCCACCAGTTCCTTGACGACTGAGGAGGGACGCTCGACCACCTCGCCGGCGGCGATCTGGTTGATCAATGCATCAGGAAGCACGTGGATGGGAGACATGGACGATGTTGGTTGTGGGTAGTTGTAGCTCGGAGCCCGTCACAACTCAGAGACAGATTCAGGTTTCAAGCACGACCTTGCCGAACACCTCGCGGTTCTCCAGAAGGCGGTGTCCCTCGGCGACGGCATCGAGCGGAAGCACCTTTCCGACCACGGGACGCAGTCTGCCGGCGTTCACATGTTTCATGATCTCATGCAGCTCGCCGATACTACCCATCGTAGAGCCGAGAATCGAGAGCAGCTTGAAGAAAACGAGGCGAAGATTGATCGTCACCTCTGCGCCGGTCGTCGCTCCGCAGGTAACGAGACGTCCACCCTTCGCGAGCGACCTCATCGAACCGTCGAACGTCTCGGCGCCCACGTGCTCGACTACGATGTCCACGCCTCGCTTGCCGGTGAGCTTTCTCACTTCGGCAACGAAGTCGACCTCGCGGTAAGGGATGGCGTGATCTGCTCCGAGCTCGAGCGCCTGGTTGATTTTTTCTTTCGTTCCGGCGGTGGCGATGACAACCGCACCCCAGAGCTTTGCGATCTGAAGTGCCGCGCTACCCACGCCGGACCCGCCGGCATGCACCAGCACGGTCTCTCCCGGCCTGACTGCGGCTCTCGCCACGAGCATGTGCCACGAGGTGAGGAAATCCAGCGGCAGAGCGGCGGCTTCGATGAATGAGAGAGACGGCGGCTTCGGGACGAGATTCCTCACCGGCACGGCGATCCGTGCGGCACACCCGCCGTTCTCGGTCTCTCCCAGAATGCCGAAGCCCCTGCAGAGAGGATCGTTGCCGCTCGTACAGGCAATGCAGAGTCCGCATGAGACTCCGGGCGCCACGATCACTTCGTCTCCCGGAACGAATGGACCCGCTTCATACGGGAGCGACTCGATCACCCCGCTCACTTCGGAGCCTGGAATCATCGGCAGCGGGAACCTGTGTCCCGGGACACCTCGCCGGAGCCAGATGTCGAGATGGTTCAGCGCTACCGCCCGAACGGATATGATGGCCCGATTCCGGTCATCAGGATCGGGATGTTCGACCAGCTCGAGCCGCTCGAGTCCACCATGTTCGCGAATGACGACAGCTTTCAATGGAACCTCATCTGATCAGCCAGGCAGGAGACAGGAGACCGAAGGGCGTCGACAGGAGCGACCGGAGTTTGTCGTCTTCAGTCTTCACAGCCTTCTGTCTACTGTGTAGTGTGTACTGTGTACTTCCCCTCCGTGGCACATCCGTTGCTAAAAATCTCATGAGCTACACGGTGCGATGATTCGAAGACTATCAGCTTTGATCGGCATCGGCCTGCTGGTCGTCCTGTTACTTCTGCTGATCTGGACCGTGCACCTTCATCGTGCACGTACTCTCGTTCCGCATTTAGGCGACGAGCTGGAGTCCGTGTCGCTTCCCCATTCTCCAACATCACCCGAGAGGAGTCCCGAATGATTACCGAACAGATCCGGCAGCTTGCAGCCCTGGGAGGCAGCGACGATGCCTTCGTCAGTTTCTACCTCGACACCACGAGGGGAGACGAAGCCCAGGAAGACCGCCTCCGGCTCTATCTCAAAGACGAGCTCAAGCGCGTCAGAGACGAGCTCAGCGTCAACGGTCACAAGCGCGAGGTGGAACGGGCGACTCTACAGATCGAAGAGTACGTCGCGAAGTCGCTCGATCCCGCGACGCGCGGCCTGGCCATGTTCTGCTGTCCGGCCCAGGAGTTCTTCGTTCCGATCGAGCTCCCGGTTCCGCTGACGCCACATGTCAGCATCGGGAACCGGCCCCATCTCAAACCGCTCGCCCAGCTGCGGCAGGAGTATCCGCCCGCAGCCCTGGTGATGGTCGACGCCAAGTACGCGCGCATATTCGAGCTGGCATTCGGGCGCATTCTTTACGAAATCGACCTGGAACATCCTGAGACGCCCCGGTCGCACGATCAGGGCGGCTGGTCCCAGGCGAATATGCAGCGACACGTCAGGGACCACATCGACCGCCATCATAAGGAGGTCGCGGAGGTTCTCGCACGGATGATCGACAGCGAACGGTTTCCGTGTGTGATCATCAGCGGGCAGGAGCGCAACCTGGCCAACTTCCGCAGCTTTCTTCCAAAGCGCGTTGATGACAGGGTCATCGGCACTCTCCACCTCGATATACGGAGTGAGCAGGGTGAAATCACCGAGGCTTGTCTGACCCTGATCCGACAGCATCAGGTTCGAACGCGCGGAGAACGGCTCGTCTCCCTGGAAGAGGCCGGCCGAAAGAAAGAGCGCGGCGCCCTCGGACCGGAATCGGTCACGGCCGCTGCAAACATGCGTAGCATCCTTCACCTGTTCCTTCATACCGACGCGGTCCTGGCGGGCTGGCAGTGCACGAGCTGCAGCACGATCGGCCACCAGGTTCCGCTCAGCTGCCCTGCCTGTGGCAGGAGCGTCCGGAGCGTCGACCTCGGCGAAGAACTCATTGCGGCGGCCGAAACGGAAGGCGCCCAGGTGGAGCTCGTTCCCGGCCCCTCGCCCCTTTTGAACTACGAAGGAGTCGGGGCGCTTCTGCGGTTCTGAGTTCGTACCCGCAACATCGTAAACTATTGAAAACCCGCATATTTATGCGGGTTTTTCTTTGGCATGAAACGTGGATTATGGGAAGGCATGAGCTTCCAGATTTCACCTCTCTTCTCAGGAGCCCCCATGACCCCCTTCATGAGCCGATATGGAGCGTTGGCATTGGCTGCCGCTCTCGTCCTTCTCTTCGTACCGACCGACGCCTCGGCCGCTCCCACTGCTGTCGAGTCCGCTTTGACCGAGGAGGGCATTCGCGTCAGCCGACTGCAGATCGTCGAGTCGGAAGGCATCACGATCGTGCGAGGGCAGGTATCGAGAGCCGACCAGGCGTCCCGAATCGGGCAGATCGTTGCAGACCTCGGGTACCCTCGCGTGGCCAATTTGGTGAGCGTAGTTCCGCTGCCCGACGATGAGGCAATCGTACTCAACGCCGAGCGCGAGCTGGCACTCACCCGCTCGCTCGAGGGTTGCCGCCTGATCGTTGCATCGCGCGACGGAGTGGTCACAGTGCGCGGAACCGTGCAATCAGAACTGCAGAAGGATCTCGCGACGCAGGTGATCCGCAGAATCTCCGGCGTGCGGAGCGTCAACGCGGCGCTCGACAGAGTGTAGCCAAATCTCAGAATCGCGCCGTACGCACGGAGAAACGGATGTCATCGCCTTCCAGACTTTGTGGGGTGGAAACCGTTCTGGCGTAGACACAGTTGATGAAGACTTCGTAATCCCGCACAAACAGGCTGACTTCGAATCCCAGCCCTGCGTCGACCAGCAGATCGCCGAATTCATAACCCACGAGCGCCTCGGCAACTCGGTCGCGATAGCCGACCGTGCCGACACCGGCATAAAGGATCCCATAGAGGTTAGTCCAGGTGAAGATGCCCGTCCGATGGTCACGATTTCTGAAGATCGGCGTAAAAAGCTCGCTCGTCATGTGCGCGGAGTCGGTGCCGCGGGCATCCCCCTCGATTGCCTTCATCGCGCCCCGGTCGCCGATGCGGATCAGGTCATAGCGAGGGATGAGGAACAGGCCCGATGCCCGACGGAAGAGCTCCTGCTGGTCCGGATCCTCGGGGATATCCGGCACAAGTCCGGAGTCCTGGCGGCTGATCACCGAACCGACATGCACGCGCGAGACGAGAAACGTCGTGCTTCCCACTTCCCAGCGCTTGAGCCCCTCCGCTTCCACCTTTGTGTAGCTGTAGTCGCCGCCGGCTTCAAAGGATTGCGTGAGCGCGATCGCGAGAGCTGTGTTCTGCGGGCCGAGCTCGCGGTACGCCGTAAGTACGGGGGTGGTCCTCCCTCGGGATTCTCCGGCGAGCGCATTGAGACGCTCATCGAACGGGCTCCCGAACTGGTAGGCAATCTTCGCGTAGCTGTTGCTTTTGTTGTTGTCGGGATCGTTCACGTCACCAAACTGCAGCCGGTCATTCTGGAGCAGGAGAAGGTAGCGGTTGTTGTAATCGACGGGCCGTTCAAACTGAACCAGCGCGCCTCGGACCCGATCGAAGTCTCCACTCGTATCATCGATCGATTCGAACTCCAGTGAGTCGAACAGGCCGATCTTGTACGTTAGGTTCCGAGCGTAATACTTGTAGCGGAGAAACGTAGAAACGTCCCCATCCACGAAGTTGTAGCTCACCTGCCCCTCGAACAACACATTCTTGATGAGTCGCCTGAGTCGTATGTCGAATTCTCCTTCCGGAAGGTAGATATTCAGATTCGGGAAGGAATCGCGCCGCTCGCTCCTGGTCGGGGACGGGGTGGGGGCGGGATCCGGAGGGGACACCGAGGTAACCTCCGGCGGGTCCTCCGGACTGGGAAGAGGGGTCTCGATCGGATCCTCATCTGGCGTGGCCGGGGGAACGGACTCGGGATCCGGCTCGGGTACCTCCGGTGAAGATTGGATCGCCCGCCCCGGCGGCGGTGCTTCGCTGGAACCGGCGGGAGCCTCCGGCTCCGGAACGCTCTGCGCGGAGAGCGGCAGCGCGAGCACGAGGAACGTGGCGAGTATCAGGCAGACGCGGGGGAGAGAGCTAGATTCGTTCACCGGCTCGTCGCATCATTTATTAGCCTCAAGCAGATCGCGGGCCACCCTCTTGAGCCCGCTATGCTAAACTCACGCATTAAAAGTTTTAGCGGACGTCCCAAGGGGTGGTCATGGCACACGTTTTGTATCGCCGCACCAATTGTAATACGCCGCTGAGACTGTGCGAAGAATTTTAGGAGGTGTGATTTGCGTCAGGTGACACGAACTCTGCTGTTTATGCTGTGTTTTGCCTTGCTGGTGCCGGGTGCCACGGCCCAGACACTGACTTATGAGGATCGGCTCAACCTGGTGGCCCCGACTGCCAGCGGTGAGACCGGACTCTTCAACATCATCACTGGTGATACGCTTCGCCAGGGCGACTGGTCGTTCAGCATCTACTTCAATAACTACGATTACCTGGCCTCGCCCGCGCCGCTTGCGATGCGGATTCCGAGCGCCCGTCCGTATGTCGACGCCGACATCGAAGACTCACGTCTGAGTGCTTCGATCGGCTACGGCATCACCGACCGCTGGGAGATCGTCGCATCGATCCCGTACGTCTGGCTCGATCAGAACGCAGGCGATTTTGCCGGCTTCGTGAACGGTCATCCGTTCCAGGGTCAGTATGACGACTCGGGCATCGGCAACCTCCACATCGGTACCAAGTTCGGACTTCTCGACCCGAACACGTACGCCTCGCGACTGGCACTCTCGCTCTTCGCGGACATCGGCACGGGTGACGATGACGGCGGAATCTCGACCGGCAGCACCGATTTCGGAGCGGGGCTGCACTGGAACTACCGCCAGTTCAGTTTCGCCGGGACGTACAAGATTCGCGGCGATCGGGACGCTACCGCTGCAAACCGCCTGGACTTCTTCCACGGCGGGGACTTCAGTGTATCGGACGAATTCCGGTTAGACGCCGGCCTGAACATCCCTCTGGCTTTCGCGCCGTCAACCAACTGGGTCAGCGAGATCAACACAATCTTCCACACGGGAGGCGACCGTTCTCCTGACGACATCGTCTACGCAGTAACGGGCATCCGTCACTGGTTCGGTACGAGCGGCTGGGCCATGAGCGCCGCCGTTCGTTCCAACCTCACGATGTGGAGCAGCGACAACGACCACTGCCCGCACGGTGGACTGGTCGGACTCCACTATGCTCCGGTTCATCTGGCCGCAGTGGCGCCACCGCCGCCGCCACCGCTTCCGCCACCACCACCGCCACCACCAGTCACGCCGCCGCCGCCGCCAGTAGTTCCGCCGGCTGCACCGCGTGACCTGCGCACCGACGAGCTCCGCTTTGATGCGGGGTCAGCACGCCTGACCAACATCGCAAAGGCGATCCTCGACGACGTGGCCCTGCGGATGAAGCAGGAACCTGCAGCCACCGCGATCGTCATCGGATATACCGACGACCGTGAGAACACCGGCTCAAACCGCGATCTTGATCGCCGGCGCGCCGAAGCAACCCGGGATTATCTCGTCAGCCGTCACGGTATCGACGCTTCCCGGATCACCGTGGAAGGACGTGGAACGACGGAAGCAATCGGTGACAACACCACGGCGGCAGGACGCCAGGCCAACCGTCGAGTTGTAGTCCGCCTCCTGATCCCATAGCAGCACGCCCAGGAACTCAGCGGCAGTTCAGGTGCCCCCGCGAAGGGGGCACCTTTTTTTATCCAGGAAGGAAAGCCCGCACCACACACGACGCGAGAGCGAGGCGGGTTTTGATATCCTTTCACAGCGGACTGCAAGACTCCCGGAGAGGGTCAACCCAGAACCCAGAACTCAGAACCCACTCACATCCCACAACCGGATGTGAGGGAGCGGGCACGGAGGCCCTTTTTTGGACACCTATCGAGGAGGATGGATCGAGATCATCGCCGGAGGTATGTTCTCCGGAAAGTCGGAAGAGCTCATTCGGAGACTCCGCAGGTCAGTCATCGCCCGCCAGAGAGTTCAGGTCTTCAAACCGCTGGTTGATGACCGCTTCAGCTTGGAAGAGGTCGTCTCGCGCGACGATCGGCGCCTCAAGGCGATTTCCGTTCCGACGTCCGAAGTTCTGCGCACACGCGTGGAGGTCGGAGTTCAGATCGTTGGGATCGACGAGGTTCAATTCTTCGACGACGGGATCGTCGAGGTCTGCATGCAGCTCGCGGATGCAGGGATTCGCGTCATTGCAGCGGGTCTCGATCAGGACTACATGCGCCGTCCCTTCGGCCCGATGCCGGCGCTCCTGGCTGTCGCAGAGGAAGTCTCGAAGATGCACGCGGTGTGCGTCCGATGCCGAGGCTCAGCGCACTACTCGCAGCGGCTCTCGGGCGGAGATGCGCAGGTCGAAGTGGGAGACGCATCCTACGAAGCTCGCTGCCGCGCTTGCTTCGAAGCCTATCGCGCGGAGTTGGAACAAGAGCCGCCAATCCAGTTGACGATTCCACGGTAGGGTTTCGCTCATCCGGTACTGCTCGAAACCCCAGAGCCCGTGAGTCAGGGCGCCCGGACAAAAGCGCGGTTGAAATCTCCGCGAAGTCCGCCGCCCGTGAAAGAATTCGATCCGCTTTCTACGCTGCCGTCATTCCCTGGTACAGCCTGCGATGATGCAGATCCGCCTCCCTGAAGATCTGCTTGATTGCGCCCAGATCCTTCGTGGCGACGACTAGATTCACTCCATAGAGAAATGCGGCGTTACCGTCAAATGTGCGCAGATTGTCCGCCACCAGGATAATGAAAGCCCGCCGACGATCGGACGGGCCCATGGATGTCACGGGCAGCATGCCAGCAAGCGGTGGAGCCGTCATTTCGGTCGGTCGAAGCACCACGAGGGCGGGGAACTCCTGAATGAAATACTCGCGCGCGGCATCTGCCGAAGCGAAATGCCGCGGCTGGAATCCGAGGGCATGACACGCCTCGGCAACGGCGGGATCGTCAGCGCCCACGACCAGACATGGCCTCACTATCTCGAGCTCGCCTTCGGGTATGGCAACCGGTCGCGCAGGCTGCAACGTCCGGCGATCGACCGTTACCCGCTCGGCGCAGATCGGGCATGGGAAGGACACTTCCTTCATCGGAAGCTTCGTTTCGTCGATGGAAAGCGGCTTGCGGCAGGAATTGCAGGTGATCGCGATCATGGTTACTCCAGCATCGATAACATCGAATCTGATTGAGGTTCCTCGGTGCCGGATTCTTCCTCCGACTCGGAGGTGAGGCGGAGCGCCAGGTTCGTCGGGTTCGACGCATAGGCGAGCGCCGTCTCTCGGCTGATGATCTTCTGCTCCCACATTCTCTCGAGCTCATCATCGAACGTCTGCATTCCATCGGTGGATCCGTCGTGCATGGCGTCGGTGAGCGACCTGCCGTCGGTCTCACCCTTCATGATGTATTCACGTGTCCGCATGCTCGACTTGAGCACTTCCATGAGCACCTGCCGCCCTCCACCGGCCTTTGGAAGGAGTTTCTGAGAAATGACATACCGGAACGATTGCGCGAAACGTGTCCGGATCTGCTGCTCCTGCTCCTTGGGAAAGACTCCGATGATACGGTCGACTGTCTTTGCCGCATCGATCGTGTGGAGGGTCGAGAGCACCAGATGCCCCGTCTCCGCAGCCTCCATGGCAATCTCGATCGTTTCCACGTCACGCATTTCTCCGATGAGGATTACCTTGGGTGCCTGGCGGAGAGCCGCACGAAGAGCCAGAGCAAAGGACCTGGTGTCCGCGCCGACCTCCCGCTGGTTGATGGTCGACTTGACATGTCTGTGAAGGTACTCGACGGGGTCCTCGATCGTTACGATGTGGTACGCGGACTCATGGTTGATCTGATTGATGATGGCAGCCAGCGTCGTGGACTTGCCTGAGCCTGTCGGACCAGTGACCAGGACGATACCGTTCTTCAGTCTGGAGACTTTTTTCAGCTCCTGCGCCACCCCGAGCTCGTCGAGCGTCGGAACTCCCACAGGAATGACACGAAGAACGATCGCGTATGTGCCGCGCTGAGAAAAAATGTTCACACGGAAGCGCGTCTTCCCGGGAATTGCGTATGAGAGATCCACCGAGCCAGTAGCGAGGAGAGTCCGGGTCAGATCACGATCACCCCGCAGCATATGCAGCGCAATGATCTCGGTCTGGAACGGAGTCAGTTGAGGCAGGCCGGGAAAGGTGATCGGAACGAGTTGTCCATCGACCTCCACCTGCGGCGGCCGGCCGACGGAGAAATTCAGATCCGACACCCGGTCGGAAGAGCGGAGCATCGTTTCGAGAATCGCGTCCAGATTGAAGTTTTTCATGGGATCGGGCGGCCCGCGCCGCAATTGATGGGAGGAGTATCGCCATGCAGCGTCAGCGCAACGTCAAAGCGAACCGCAGGTTCCACGGCCAGGGCCAGGGCCAGCGTCCCCGCGGTCGCGATCTGTACAGCCGTTACAATGGCTGCCGGAATGTCATTTCTAGCAGTCGACATGGGAAGCAGGCGCGTCGGAATTGCTGTGAGCGTATCGGGAGTCCTGGCCACGCCACACTCGGTGATCGCCAATCGAGGGGATCTTCAGGGCGTCCTCGATGCGATCGCCGAACTCGCCGACGAGCTCGAGGTCGGGACCATCGTGCTCGGGATTCCCAGGTCGAAACGAATGGATGCGTCAGCGACTGAGGCGCGGTTTGAATCGCTTGCAGAAGCCCTCAGGCAGAGAACCTGCAAAGAAGTCGTCCTCTGGGATGAGGCGCTCACAACGGTCGAAGCGACCTCCCGCCTTCGAAGTGCAGGCAAAAAAGGACGAAAACTCGACTCACGGATCGATATGGAAGCGGCCAGCGTCATTCTTCAGTCTTACCTGGATGCCAGGCACCGGAGGCCGTCATAGCCCGCCCGCGTCGCTACAAAGGTGAGAAACGCCGCGGGTGCGGAGGCCTTGCGACTTCGCTGATGATCCTCGCAGTCTTCGGGGTCCTGTTCACCGTAGCGCTGGGCTTCTTTCTCTGGCGCGCGATGACGACGCCCTACAAGAACTTCGATGAGCCGCAAGTGCGGGTTGAAGTCAGGAAGGGGCTGCACAGCGGTGCAATCCTCGAGCACCTACGGACCGCAGGGGTCCTTCGTGACGACTTCGTCCCTCTGATTTACCTCAAGACGATCCGCCGTGGCGATTCGCTCAAGGCCGGCGTTTACGAATTCTCGGGAGCTGCATCTCCGGTGGCCGTACTGGAGAAGCTGATCGAGGGTGATGTCGTACTTCACTCGGTGACGATTCGCGAGGGACTCGACCGTTTCCAGATCGCTGCAATCATGGCCGCAGAGGGCTTCGGGAGCGAGGACGAATGGCGTGATCTGACCGATGACGCTGAGCTGGTCCGGGACCTCGATCCGGAGGCTACGAGTCTCGAGGGATATCTTTTCCCCGATACCTATACGCTTGCCCCGGGCACAAGGCCTGCCGCGATCGTCCGGACCATGGTGCAGAATTTCCGCAAACAGTTCGGTGGCGAGCTCGCATTCATAGAAACCGGTCTCGACCTGCACGAGACCGTCACGCTCGCCTCGATCGTCGAGACAGAAGCACGCCTCGAGCATGAGCGCCCCATCGTCGCCTCGGTTTATCTCAACCGCACTCGGATCAGGATGCCGCTCCAGGCAGATCCGACGGTCATCTACGCCATGAAGCTCAACGGTACGTGGAAAGGCAATATCCGAAAGGATGACCTCAAGCTCGACTCCCCTTACAACACCTATGTGAAGCGGGGCTTTCCGCCCGGACCCATTGCCAACCCCGGACTGGCATCCCTTCGCGCCGCATCCGCACCCGCAAATACGGACTTCCTCTACTTCGTCTCCCGCAACGACGGCTCGCACGTATTCTCACGGACGCTTGCCGAGCACAATCGTGCGGTCCAGACCTACCAGCGCGATTATTGGCGCGAACGGCGCGAACGGGAAAAGAAGGCTGCACAGACACCGTGACCTGTCGCATGATTGACGCTCACGCGACCCGGTGTTAGTTTGATTTGCAAGCCGTCCCGGACCATTTGATGCGCCTGCGTGCCAAGACTATTGAGCAATCCGGCAGCTACCTGCTCCTCGGGAAGCTCGAGTCGGACGCGGTCTGCGAGACATGGCGCGCCCTGGACGTGACGTCAGAGCCGGGAGCGGCGCCCTTCGCTCTGCGCCGGTTTCCCCACATCCCAGCGGCCGCGATGCGCGAAGCTGCGGCGCGAGCAGAGGCCGTACTTCCCGGATTACGAGGCCCTGCGATCGCACGGCGCCAGCGCATCGTACCCGCCGACGGAACGAACCTGCTCCTCCACGAGCATGAAGGTGGCCGGTCTCTCGCGCTGATCTCCGACCGGGCAAAGAATAGTGCCGGTGGTCGGCTTCCGATGCCGTTAGACCTGGCGCTGGCCATAACAGAAAAGATCGCCCTGGCACTCGAGGCAACTCACGATCTGACGTACGACGGAAATCAGCTCGTTCACGGCGGCCTGCTTCCGCACTTCGTTTGGATCACGGGAGACGGCGATGTTCGCGTCACCGGTCAGGAGTTGGGGCGCGTTACGCAGGCCGCTCTGGAAGTCGACGGCACAGCGTCTCTCGTTCGCCCCTTTCTCGCGCCCGAAGTGGTCCGCGGCGACGCACCCACTCCGCTGTCTGACATCTACTCGGCGGGCTCTTTACTCTATCTTCTCCTGACCGGTGACGTCCTGCCGGAATGCCGCACTTCTGAACAGAACATCGACCGGATCCAACAGGGACGCAGCTGCCTCTCCGGCGACCCGCTCGACCCGGGGTTGCAGACGATTCTGATCCGGTGCCTCGGGCCCGACCCCGCCGCACGTTGCGGTTCCGCGGGGGAGCTCCGGGAGGCGATCGCAAACCTGCTCCACGATGGCAGCTCCGAACCGACAACGTTCAATCTCGCATTCTATCTGCATACCCTGCTGAGAAAGGACTTCGAACAGGAACAGCTGGAGCAGAAACAGGAGGCGAGAATCAATGCCGCGGGGAGCTTGCGCCCATCGGCGACCGCCGCTCCTGGCGCCATCGCCCCATCGAGCTCGAAACGTAACAGAGTTCTGTATGCAGCGGCAGCATTCCTGATCGTGTCATCTGGACTCGCCGCGGCCTACCTCAGGTTCGCTCCAGCGGATCCGCCAGTCGCGAAGGAAAAGGCCGGAGCGATCGAGACGACGCAGACACCTCCCGTGGTCCCCTTACCTGTCGCGGATGTGATCGCCGAGCCGGCCATGACGACAGGGGAACCTCCTCCGCTCGACGACACCGCGGCACGTGAGGCGGCTTTCGAGGCTGCGGTGAACGCGCGGCTGCAGGAGGAAATGCTCAAACTGCAGGCGAAGCATGACGAAGAATTACGACGCCAGCGACAAGCAGAGGTGAAGCCGCCGGAACGCCGAACGACGGCCACCCCGGTTGCCTCCATACAGACTTCCGTGGCCGCGGCTCCCGAAGAACAGGAACGCCTGAGGGAAGAAGTCGGGCGCGAGGCAATCCCGAGCAGCACCCCCGTCGCGACTCCTCTGCCCGCTGCAACTCCCCCACCCGTCACGCTCGCGCGCGAGGGCGAGCTCATCGAGCTCGTGAAAGTCGACCGGGCTCCGGCGGTCGTACGTTCCGTCGAGCCGGTCTATCCGCCGCTGGCGAGAAGCAGGAGGATCGAGGGAAGCGTCATCGTGAGCGCTCTGGTTTCAGAAACGGGCAGGGTTCTGGAAGCCCGCATCATGCGTGGTGATTCACGCAATATCGGACTCAATGAATCCGCTATCACCGCAGTGCGTGCATGGCAGTTCACTCCCGCGATGAAGGACGGCCAGCGCGTCCGCACGTGGATGCCCGTGGCCGTGTCGTTCAAAATGCCGAAGTAGGCGCGTTCGCGGCTCAACGAACCTTCCAGGTAAGCGCCAGCGGTGCCAACCTGATGCTCCTTCCCTGATCGTCGATGATCTCGAGTTGCAGGTCTGTCTGGCGTTTCACCCCTGGCGGACGGCCTGGCAACTCGACATGGAATCCCGGCTTCTCAACGAGCGGATACCAGGGATAGACGTCCTTCACATCCTGACGATGCACGAGTTCGGTGGGAATCACGACAGCGCCGTTCTGGAATCGAAGATTGACTGCCGAGACGCCGTCGGCGCTCAGCACCCAGCCGTGAATTTTAGCAGGACCTTTCAATTCGTCGTGATTGCGAAGTACATCGAACGTTCCGAAGGCTCCGGCGTTGTACGTCCTTCCCTCCCCGGCCAGGAAAATCCTCATGTTGTCGAGCTGCGTGCGGCCGGCGATGTCGCTTTCCCAGTCACCGCGGAGGAGTCCGATATTCCTTTCATTGGCAACGATAGCGAACAGGTAGTCGCCGCTCATGTCATGCTGAAAACGCCGCAGGAAGACCAGGCGGCCGGAATCGAGTCCACGTTCCAGCCAGTCACGCGTCGCATCGTGGGCGGGTCCGAGGCGATCGGCATGGACGACGATCAAAGAAGTTCCGATCTGTTCGAGGAGACCGAAAAGCTCGTCACTGATGTGCTCCGCGTTGGCCAGCGTAGCGATCCTCTGGTGCAGTGGCGGCTCGAAGCCGGAAAAGCCGTTGACGAGGGGCTTGTGGTGATAGGCATTGCCCAGAACGTAGCCGACTTCCGTCCAGACGTAGGGCTGTGAATCGACCGCTTCGCTGCCGATCGGCAACTCGAGCACTGCCCCGCTCACAGGCACATCAGCGAGCCAGCCATACACTTCGGGTTGTGAAGGAGTGAGGTACCAGAGAATCGGTGCAGCGCGAAGCTCGTAGAGCATCAGGGTGATCGCGAAAACTCCCACCAGGACGCGGGCCCGCCGCGGCCTCCTGAGAAATGGCAGCAGCCCAGTGGCAACCAGCACGGCCAGACCGGTATAGGCGATCATCGCCCACCGGGCGGGGACCCTGAGTCCTCGAAAGGGACCGACTTTCTCGAAAAGGAACTGATGAAAAAAGCTGTTCATCCCGAGAGATCCCAGTACCCCTATGACCACGAGAAGCAACGCAACCCACACACCGACGGGAAATCGTGAATGGGCGATCGTCTCCCGGATCGAGCCTCCCTTCCACGACGACGGATAGCGGATCCACCAGCGCAGGAGTAGAAACAGAACGGTCGCCATCCCCGGCGTACCGGGGGAGTCCATGCTGAACCTCTCCTGTCCATCCACGACCCATCGAATCGAATCCGTGATCGCGACGTATGTGAGAATCACGCCAATGACGGTTAGCACGTCGAGGATTCGCAGAATGCGTTTCTCAGAAATTCGGAGGTAGGCAGGCGGCGCCTTCGGCAGGCTCAGCTCTCGGCTGGATGCAGGATAGCCTCCGGCTGGCAGATCGTTTCGCCTTACTGCGGCGAGGCACGAACCAAGGAGCAGGAAAGCCAGAAGTCCGGGAAAGAGGAATCGCTCTGCGGGAGTGGCTGACACGATTTCGAACGAGCCATAAAGCTTGTTCCTGCTGCTTGGCGCAAGCCAGTCAGTCCAGGTCGCCGAATAAACGCCAGCTTCTCCCTTGCCACGTTGCACTCCGTAATGCTCCGACATCTTCTCATACGGAATCAGCACCGGAAGCAAAAGGAGACTCGAGACAAACAGAGCTGTTGCGACGGGTATCCAGAAGCGAACCTTCAGCAGGGTTCCCCGGATCGCGGCAAGAAGCAGCAGCGACGCTACCGCTGCGAACGATCCGAACAGAAGCCAGTGAATGTTGATCAGTCCGTTGAAGAGGAATGCAGCTCCGACCCAGACGGCGGCAGTCCATCCGGGTCGCCTCGAGTACCAGAGAGTGGCTGCAATGAGCAACGGGATCACGCCACCCCATACATGTTGCAGGTGCGAGAGCTGATCGAACCGGTAAGGAACAAAAGCGTAGAACACTCCCCCGAGCAAAGCGGCGGGAATCGAACCGGTCACCATTCGCGCCAGGACCCACGCGCCATAGCCGCTCAGGGCGAAGCCGAGCAGCACACAGATGTTATAGACGAGGATCGGATCGGCGCCCATGGCATGAAGCGGCAGGGTCAAAAGAGCGATGCCCAGCACGTTCTCGCTGAACGCCAGCGCCCACGGAGCGTCATGAAAAATCGGCGGATGAAAGAGCGTACCCGGACTGCTCAGCATCCCGCGTACATCCCACTCCAGCGTCCAGGCCAACAGCCAGGGATCTCCCGGATCGCTCACGGCCGAAGAGAGATGCAGGGCGAGTGGCCAGGTCATCAGCACGGACAAAGAGAAGAAGAAGAGGCCGGCCAGCACTTCCCGGATGGCTGCGCGACCGCGCTTATCCGGAGAGGATCCTCCTGGATGAGCAACCGGCTCGCTCGCCGGAGCACTGGTATTGGATGTGGCTCTGTCTTCCGGAAGGGGACTCAAGGCACTATTCTCGCAAATCCCACCGCCGAATGGCGAGAAAGGGAGTGCCGCGACGCAGCAATCTCGAGCAGTTCGGGATCCGCCGGCTCGGCACGAAGGAAGCCGGCTTTCGCTACGAGAGCCACGATGGCAGACCAGTGTCTGCTCCGGCTGTGCTGGAACGGATCCGTGCCTTGCGCATTCCGCCAGCGTGGCAGGACGTTCGGATCGCCCGAGGACGCCAGTCTCCCCTTCAGGCCGTCGGCGTGGATAAAAAAGGACGGACCCAGTACCTGTACCATCCACGATTTCGAAGTGAACGTGAACACGCCAAGTTTCGCAGGGTCGTCGAGTTCGGCGAGACATTGCCGAAACTCAGGCGAAAGATCCGGGCTGATCTGAATCGGAAAGGGCTCGACAGAGAAAGGGTCCTCGCGGCAATCGTGCGATTGATCGATCAGGGTTTTTTCAGAGTCGGCAACGATAAAAGCGCGAAATCCGAGGCGACCTACGGGCTCACGACCGTGCTGTCCAGACATGTCTCAGTCGATGGCTCCGCAATCCGGTTCGATTATGTAGGTAAGTGGCAGAAGAGCCACAGCCGCGTGGTCAGGGACCGCGAGATCGCCGGCATCATCCGCCAGCTCTCTCGAATGGATGGAGATGAGCTCTTCAAGTACAAACAGGGCTCGCGGGTGTTCGACGTCAAGGATCGTCATGTGAATGACTACATCCAGTCGATCATAGGTGAACAGTTCACCGCGAAGGATTTTCGAACGTGGGCCGGCACGCTGCTCTGCTCGATGGCTCTGGGGCAATCGCATCTGCAGCACGGAGAAGCACCGACAAAGAAAGAGCGCAAGCGCCGCCTGAAGACCGCGATCGAGCTCACGGCCTCACAGCTGGGAAACACGCCTGCGGTCTGCCGGGCTTCGTACATCTGTCCTCGTCTCGTGGATGAGTATATGGATGGCAATGAGATCAAGACAGGCAGGAAGCAACTGCGGGGCAGTCCGGTGGCAAAGGCGGGACTCTCCATCGAAGAGAAAGCTCTGTTGCGGTTTCTACGTCATACCATCGCCGACCGTCGTGGAGAAGAGCGCCGTCGGACGCGCAAGGGCGCGTCGGATAGGAGGGAAGGGTGAAGGGTGACTGGGCGGGAGGGCTCCATCCTTCATCCTTCATCCTTGTTTTCAGAACGTCTGGCCGATCCAGAATGACGTTCGCGTTTCGGGCTCCAGCTCCTTGAGGTTCGTACGTCTCGCGAAGTCCCAGTGGAGCTGCAGGCCGAACAGATTGAACGTGATGCCGTATCCGACCGAGGCAGCACCGTCTTCGAGCCCATCATCGCCGTAGAACTTGAACTCCTCCCCATCGAAGTACGCCCCCCCGATGTCGAAGAAGAGAGATCCCCGAATCTGTGACAGGTTGATCACCGGCGTGGCTACAAAATCGACGAGTGGAAAACGAACCTCGAAGTTCGCGTAGCCGGCCCGGTTACCGACGAACGTCCGGAAGTCGTGTCCTCGAAGCGTATTGAGTCCCCCGAAGTACGTGAAGTTCGGCCGGTTTCCGTCGGCGTAGAATCCGTAAACACGGGCCGCAAGAACGGTCCTCGATGTGAGCTGGAAGTACTGGCGAAAATCGATGTTGAATTCGCTCGACAGCGCTCCTCCGTCATCGAGGTCGTGCAGGTAGTTGGCCGTGACCTGATACCGCCGCCCTGAGATGGGACCGAATTGCTTGAACCGGGCACTGTCGCCGGTGAAGGTCGTCGTGAAGATCGGAAAATCATCCTTGATGCCGAAGAACTGCCTCTCGTCAGGGAGCCCGTCGTCGTCCGTATCGACGAGGAAGGGTTGGTTGAATTCACGGGCCATGTAGCCGAGACCGAAGTCGATCCGGCGGTAGCGGTCGAACGGGTAACTGAGCAGGCCGAAGGCTCCTGTCTGGCGGTAGGCCAGTTCGCGTGAAACGAGATCCTCTCGCTCGAAGCTCTGATCGACGAAATACGTCCTGTCGTCGAACAGGCGAGCGCCCCAGCTGAACCGCCTGGTCAGATCGAGATAAATGAAGTCGAAATTCGAGAAAGTGGACACAGAGTCCAGCGCGGCGATGAACCGCCGGTTGCCGAGCATGTCGCTCATGAAAATCACCGAGCGGGAAATGAAGGTCTGATCGGAGTTGACCCCCGCGTTCACCTGAACATCGTCGATAAAGAGTCTGAAGCCTCCATATTTGTCGATATTGTCAGGATCGATTGCCACCTCAACGGGGGGCAGAAACGGCACTCGCGATGAAGCCAGCAGCGGCGTGGTGGAGATCACCGTTTTCTCGGCAACCCTCAACGGCGCATCCGTGGTCGTCGTGTACAGCCTCCATCGCGCCTTGTAATAGGACGAGAAGACAAGACGCTCGCGATTCTCCGGGCCCATGAAGACCACCGGAGTAAACGTTCCGCCCACCACGTCCGTGAACTGGAGCAGATCTCCGGTGTCCAGGTCGAGTGAGTAGATGTTGTAGGCGGCAAAGTTCTCTTCGTTCACCGGCGGAAGGGGCTCCTCCCCTTCGGCCGCTTCAATCCTCTCCCGGTCCGACTGTTCGAGCAACCGTGCGGCTTCGAGGATGCGCCTGTCGGAGAAGCGGTCGGAGGCGAAGAAAATGCGCCGTCCGTCCGGGGAGAACCAGGCGTCGATGTCATTCGATTCGCCGCTCGTGAGCTGGTAGCGCTCGTTAGGATCGTCGAGATTCAGCCGAAGCAGCTTCGCATAGCCATCGATGACCGAGGAGTAGACGAGCCAGCGCCCGTCAGGAGAGTAAACCGGGGAAGCGTCGAAGAAGGAATCGTTCGTTAGATTGGTTATGGAGTCGTCGTTCAGGTCGTAGACGAAGATATCCGCCTGGTTTCCACGGAAGCCATGAAAGGCGACCTTCGTTCCGTCGTGAGAAAAGGTGGGGTTCAGTTGCTGCTCGACGTCCATCGGAATCAGGCGTTGAATCGCTCCCGTGAGCGCGTTGATCACCATCAGGTATCGGCCGCGATCTTTCTTTACGAACACGGCGATCTGATCGCCGCTCGGACTGAAGGCAACGTCCCTTCCCATCACCGGCCCCATCGTCAGCCACTGCCCGACGACATACTCGTACTGGTCCGGGAGACCTTTGGTCAGGACCCGGAAGAGTTTTCTCTCCGGGACGTTGAACAGCACCACGTCGACGTCCTCCTTGAACGTGGTGATTCCCGCAAGCAGGTCTCCCGAGGGAGCAGGCACGGCCGAGAGCTCCTGGCTCCTGATGTCCTTGTCCGCGGTGAGCGGGCTTCCGTACTCCGAGGGCTCACCCTTCGAGATCAGCGCTGGCAGGTACTGTCTCCTCAGCCAGGTGCGGAACTCGGTGTCGAACTCTTCCGGAGTAATGTCGAAGGCGCGCCGTAGCGGCCTGTCGATACCGCTTCCCAGGGTGTTGCGGTACTCGTAAATAAAGTCTCTGAGGCCGTCCCAGTCGTACTTCTCCACCATGTATCGAAAGACGGCGTGTCCGAAGCGATAAGCGAAAAACCCCTCCACGCCTCCCTGCGCAATCGGCGGAATGTTGTCGTTCACCACCGCGTCGCGAAGCACCATGCGGTCCGTGGTGCTCTCGTCCTGCGCCATGAAGGATGCCAGTCCCTCCATCAGCCACGTGGGTGGCCGGATCCTCAGCTCCTGGCCCAGACGACCCTGAAAAAGGATCTCGTACTCGAAAATGTGGGTAAGCTCATGCTTGATCAGAGCGAACAGCTGTTCATCCGGCATGTCGATCGGCATGACCATCCGATTTCGAACCGGTTCGGCAAATGCCCCGACGCCCTCGGGAATGAAATTAAGAATCGTGTTTGTCTGCTCGAACTGCGAGTGCGTGGCGTAGAAAATCAGCGGGATTTTCTTGGAGATCTGAAAATTGAACTTCCGCGAAAGCTCGTCATACGCGCTCTCCGCGAGATTCACCACCTTCTGGAGCGACGCCGCTTCTTCCTCGTAAAAATACACGTCGAAATGCGTGGAGCGATAGATCTTCCACTCGAAGCGGTCGTAGACGATTTTGTTCTTGCCGAACGCCCACGCGGAAGTCGGCGTGAACAGAGCCAGGAGAATCAAAAACAGCAATGCCGCTGATCGCTTCACACGTCCTCCATAGGCATTCCGGCAGCAAAACCCTGAGTCATACTCGACCGGATCGAGAGCCTCGAATCGGCGAGTGCATTCTGTCAACGCTTGAACAGAAAACGAGTTGCGGTTGTCTCCTGCGACGCAAATATGCCGAGAAGCTGTTTCTCGAGCGACCTGAGATTCTCGAACAACCCGAGAATCTCGTCGTAATTGCGTTGATCGAACTCCTTGAAATCGCGAAAATTCTCCTCGATCAGCTTCTCTCCTGTATCGCCGTCGAAGATGGCAACGACGATGTCGAACACGAAGCCGGTGCTTTCGATGAGCACCTGTCTATAGTAGGTACGGCCGTCCAGAGGAGAGACGTACTCCTCGGTTCGGTATCCGGCCTTGTCTTCCACATCGAAATCGATCACGCCGGAGAG
Organism: Thermoanaerobaculia bacterium; assembly: GCA_041748075.1. GTDB lineage: Bacteria > Acidobacteriota > Thermoanaerobaculia > Gp7-AA8 > Gp7-AA8 > JBGSYJ01. The sequence continues at coordinate 53,434 of JBGTDX010000036.1, read as the reverse complement.
AATGAAATCCGCCCCCGTCGAGGCCGCGAGCTCGCGCCAGTAATCCCGATCTGCCTCGAGCTCCTGCATGGTCGATCCAGGCAGCCGTGTCGTTCCGACGTCAATCGCCTGGACTTTCGTCGACTTGTTGATTTCTTTTCTCAGGTACCGGGAAAACTCCGACTGCACGTCCACGCGCGCCGCGCGATTTCTCGACTGATCTTCCGTCACCAGAACGAACGGAGCGACCGCGAGTTTCTGATCCGCCCCTATCACCAGGCGCGGATGCACCGGTAGCTTGAGCGAAATCTCCTTCACGCCGGCCTCCGCAGCGACCGGGAACAGCACCAGTAACGCAATGGCAATTCGAAGCTTCATGGGAGATCTCCGTTCGGCGGTGGGGACGCCGGAGTCGTGGCTGGAGGTGTGGTGGGCAACTCTCCGCCGGGTGGAGGCGTCGTCGAGACTGGCACCACGGGCTCTTCTCCGGGGGGAGCCGGGGTCCGCGGCGGTCCTGGAACCGAAGCCACCGGCTCGGCCGCTTCCGGGGTCTCGTCGGCAACCTGCGGCGACTGGATCGCCTCCGCCTCGCGTTTCCTGTTGCGGGTGTAGAACTCCATGAACCGGCTGTAATTCTTCTGAATGTACGGATTCGACTGATCGATCCGGAGCGCGGCCACGTAGGCTTCACGCGCCTTTTCGAATTCTCCCGCACCTTCGTAGGCAACGGCCAGGTTATTGCGCGCCATCGCGTCCCCGGGACTCATTTCGACCGCTTTTTCGAAACGAAACCGCGCTTCGCGCCACAAATCGTTCTCAGCTGCCCGGACACCGAAGTCCAGCTGGGAGGACGGCTGGTTCAGATCGAGATTGCTCGAACAGCCAGCCACAGCCACGACCAGAACGAGAAGAAACGGCCTTAAGAGTGATCGTGAAGCATGGAACGGCTGCATTGAAAAGTTCTCCTTGAGAGAGGGCGACCGGGCAGACGTTTCCGCTGCCTGAAAGGGAACCGAGGGGGAGTTGAGTTGTTGCGGGCTTTTGGTCACGGGCGTTTCCGAATTATAATGATGGCCGCTGTCTCCACACAACCGCGGACCAAGGCTCTCTCTTCCTGCACCGACACCATGTCGGATATGCAAGATGACACCGTTCGAAAGACTCTGATCGCGTATTCTTTTCTTCCCTTCCTCACTCCAGCAAGACTTCGATTGCTCCGAGAGCACTTCGGATCGCCGGCAGAAGTCGCAGGCGCCGACACCGCAGCGATATCGAGGCGACTGAACATATCAGCAGATGCTGCTCTATGTGTGAAGAATCCGTTACATGTGGCGAGCATTCGGGCCTCGGTGAATCAACTACGAAACCGCGTCGTCACATGGATGGATCCCGAATATCCGGCGCTGCTCCGGGAAATCGCCGACCCTCCGGCCGTGCTCTACACCGAAGGCGACCTGGCGCTTCTCGAACGAAATGCCGTCGCCGTGGTCGGTTCCCGGAGGGCCTCCGCCTACGGACAGAACGCGGCTGCGACGATTGCCCGCTCGCTTTCTGCCGCCGGCGTCACTGTGGTCTCGGGCATGGCCCGAGGAATCGACGCAGCGGCGCACCGGGCCGCGATGACGGAGCCGGGACGCACCGTGGCCGTCCTCGGCACTGGTATCGATCAGGTTTACCCCCGCTCGCATCGCCAGTTGGCGCGCGAGATCGCTTCGTCAGGTCTGCTCCTGACCGAGTTCTCCCCCGGCACACCACCTCGCGCGTTGAATTTCCCCATCCGCAACCGGATCATCGCCGGTCTTTCGCTTGGAACGGTCATCGTGGAAGCGAGCGACCGCAGCGGATCGCTCATCACCGCGCGCATGGCTGCCGAACAGGGAAGGGAAGTCTTCGGAGTTCCCGGGCCGATATTTCACGCAGGCTCCACGGGACCACATCGACTCATTCAGTACGGAGCAAAGCTGGTTCATGACGTCGACGACATCTTCGTCGAGATCCAGGCGCTGGCTGCATTCGCAAAGCCGGCAACGGTCCCAACGGCATCGGGCCTGAACGACGACCCTCTTCTCTCGCTGATCCGGTTTGATGAAGGACTCTCGGTCGACGAGCTGGCTGCGCTCAGTGGCCGAGCAGGCCATGACCTGGCTGAGGATTTTTTGCGTCTCGAGGCCGCCGGGTCGATACGAAGCCTCCCGGGCGCGCGCTATATACGGTCCGGTTAACTGTATCGGCCCGGGTCGAGGCTCTCGAGGGGAACGGTCGCCGCGAGCTCCGCGTCGGACTGCGCCTGAGCGACCTTGAGCGCGATCAGGATCGGAACGCCGACCTGCAGCGTCCTCTTGATCAGATTCGGCATGCCAAATCCAACGATGAAACCGAGCGCCGCGCCCGCCACCATCAATTGAGGCGCGTACTCACCTGCTTTACGCCGGATGTCCATGGTGTCCCGGACACGACGGTCCAACTCGTCGATGCCCTCACCCACTCCGTGACGCGCCCGCTCGATGGCCCGCTCGATGTGGACTTTCACGTGATCACTATCCTGGCTCATGATTCGCTCCCCTGGCCCGAGAAAGTTCGGCCTTGATCGATTGCACGTCGGCCTTGACGCTCTCGATAGCCGACGTCGGCACCAGCTCGATTTTTTCGAGACCGCTCTTGCCGAGGAATCCGAGCACACCCGCGGCAATCAGAAGCGCCACGGCAACGATCAGCGCCGACAACCACGGCTGGATCACAGTAGCCAGAGCGAGTACGGCGGTCACCAGAAGAAACGCGAGCGCGAAGAGCACGCAGAAGAGTGCTGCGGCGAAGAGCGCTCCGACTTTTCCGACATTGGCCGCCGTCTGCCTGATCTCGAGTTTGGCGAGGGCAACTTCGCTCCGGACCAGAGTCGACAGATCTTCTGCCAGGTCCTTTACGAGACTGCCGAGAGTCTTTTCCCCTTGGTTCTTCACATTTGCTTCCATTCTATAAGTTTTAGCAAAACCAATGCCCTGCTGCTCCACGGCGCCATCGGAGACCGCGTTCATCGCCAGCCGCCGCTCTCCCCCCGCGGCGTTTGCCAGCCTACACCGCAACGCTGGTTTGCCCTATGATCCCCGCATGAATTCTCACGTCGTCGAACTGGTCAGGGATTTTCGATTCGAGGCTGCTCATCTCCTGCCCAACGTACCCGAAGGTCACAAATGCGCGCGGCTGCACGGCCATTCGTTCCGCGGCGAAGTGGCGATTCGCGGCGAAACCGATCCCGTCACCGGATGGGTGATGGACTTCGGTGAACTCAGGCAGCGCGTCAAACCGATACTGGACAGGCTCGACCACTACTACCTCAATGAAATCGCAGGACTCGAGAATCCAACCTCGGAAAACCTCGCCATCTGGATCTGGCAGCAGCTTCAGCCCTCGTTGCCGTCTCTTCACAGGATCACGATCGAGGAGACCTGCACGTCGAGGTGTCACTATTACGGGGAGTAGGAATCACAGCGAGGGCTTCGGGCGCAACGGTGGGCCGGCTGGCGGCCTCTTCCGACTACCGACTGGACTTTACCGGCTACTCGCCCTCCTCACTGGTCTCTTTCTTGCGTGGGTCGAAACGATTAGGATTCCGCCGACGTATGACTCAATACATCATTCGCCGACTCCTGCAGATGATTCCCATCACCTTCGGGATCGTGACCCTGATCTTCGCATTGATTCACCTGATTCCCGGGGACCCGGCGATTCAGATTGCCGGCGAGAACGCGCGGCCTGAAGACGTCGCCCAGGTGCGACGGCAACTCGGTCTCGATAAACCCCTGTGGGAACAGTACGTATCGTACCTCGGAGGCCTTGCCCGGGGCGACCTGGGCACTTCATTCCGCACCCGCGAGGCGGTCTCGAAGGAAATCTGGCTGCGCTATCCAGCCACGATCCAGCTCGCGATCGGAGGCATGGTCGTCGCACTCCTGGTGGCATTTCCCCTCGGGATCCTGTCGGCCATTTACCGGAGCACGTGGATCGACAACGTCGCCAGGTTCTTTGCGCTGATCGGGGTTTCGATGCCGAGTTTCTGGTTCGGCCCGCTCCTGATCATCGCCTTTGCCATTCACTTCGAATGGTTTCCTGTCTCTGGACGTGACCAGGGGTTTCGGTCGCTCGTGCTGCCGTCACTGACAATGGGACTTTCACTGGCCGCAATCCTCACGCGGATGATCCGTGTGAGCCTGGCTGAAGAGCTCAACCAACTCTACTTTACGACGGCCCTGGCAAAAGGCGTTTCAAAGGGCCGAGCCATTTTCGTGCACGCGATGAAGAACGCGATGATCCCCGTGGTTACGATTCTGGGGCTTCAGTTCGGATCGCTGCTCACGGGTGCAATCATCACTGAACAGATTTTTTCCTGGCCCGGGCTCGGCCGGCTGCTCATTCAATCCATCTCGACGCGGGACTACCCTCAGGTGCAGGGCTCGATCCTGGTCATTGCCCTGACCTACATCATGATCAACCTTCTGACCGACATCCTCTACGGCGTGATCGATCCGCGGATCAAGTACGACTGACATGGCAAAGCGAACACTCAAGCAGACTTTTGCCTCGAACTTTGCGCTGAGCGCCGGCCTGGCTCTGACTCTGTTCATGGTTCTGCTTGCTCTGGCGGCGCCTCTGCTCGCACCTCACGATCCATCGGTACAGAAGACTGCGATGAGGCTCGCGGGCCCCACAGCAGATCACCCCCTCGGACTCGACGACCTTGGACGCGACGTGCTGTCACGGATCCTCTACGGGGCCCGCGTATCGCTGTGGGTCGGGTTCAGCGTCGTCCTGATCGCATCGTCCATCGGGATCACACTGGGAGCCCTGGCGGGATACTTCGGCGGAAAGATCGACACGGTCATCATGAGGATCTCGGACATCCTGCTCGCCTTTCCGGGCATTCTGCTCGCAATCGCCTTCGTAGCAGTCCTCGGGCCGAGTCTGAATAACGTGATCATCGCCCTTTCGGTGATCGGTTGGGTCGGTTACGCCCGTCTGGTCCGAGGTCAGGTGCTGAAGGTCCGCGAGATCGAATTCGTCACTGCTGCCAGGGCGCTCGGAGCACAGAGCGGCCGCGTGATCGTCCTTCACGTACTCCCGAACGTGATCAATCCGGTCATCGTCATGGCCACACTCGGACTCGCCGGAGCGATCCTTGCGGAAGCATCGCTTTCATTCCTTGGCCTCGGCGTGCAGCCACCCACACCCTCATGGGGCGCCATGCTCTCGACCGGTCGACAGTATCTGGGGCTCGCAAACCACATGGCCATCTTTCCCGGAATCGCCATTATGCTCGCCGTGATGGGACTCAACTTCCTCGGCGATGGTCTGATCGACGCGCTCGATCCGAAATACAGAAAGGAAATCAAGTGAGTGACGAATGACGAGTGACGAATGACGAATAGAGACGACGGCGTCACGGCTGGGTGACTTCGGGAGTGCAGTTCGACTCACGTTGGTCGCCCCACACCCTTTCGCATCACTGTGACTCCGTTGTCTCTATTCGTCATTCGTCATTCGTCATTCGTCATTCGTCATTCGTCATTCACTCAAAGATTTTCATCGGATTCAATATCCCCTGTGGATCGAACTGCTGTTTGATGGCCTTCATCAGACCCAGCTCGACGCTTCCCTGCGTGATCGGCAAGAACTCGCGCTGCACGTAGCCGATTCCATGTTCCCCCGAGACCTGTCCGCCGAGTGAAGCGGTCAATTCGAACATCTCCCGGATGGCGACAGGAAGCACTTCCTTCCAGGTCTGATCGTCGACGGTCTTGATGATGTTGCAGTGGATATTTCCATCGCCTGCATGGCCGTAACAGATCGTCATCAGGCCGTACCGTCCGGCAATCTCCTTCACGCCGCGAATCAGCTCCGGGATGCTGGCGCGCGGAACGACGGTGTCTTCCTCTTTGTAGATGTTGATCGACTTCACGGCTTCGCCGATCGAACGGCGGAGTGACCAGATCTCCCGCATGCGTCGCTCGTCGTCCGCCAGGAAAACGTCCTCCGCCCCCGCTTCGACGCATGCCTCACCCATGAGCATCGCCTCCTCTTCAACCCGTTCGGCCGAGTGGCCGTCGGCTTCGAGGAGCAGGTGGGCCGCGGCGTCGGGGTGCGGCCACTCTTTTCCGAGCTGTTTGACCGCGCACTGAACGGCGTCGCGCTCCATCAGCTCGCAAGCGCTTGGCTGAACCCCTTTCATGAACACCGCAACGACGGCCTGCGCCGCCGCTTCGAGCGTGCTGAATGGCGCGAGGAGGACTTTGCGATGTGGCGCCCAGGGGATCAGCTTCAGGTAGATTTTCGTGACGATCGCCAAAGTCCCTTCGGAGCCCACCAGAAGCTGCGTGAGGTTGTAGCCGCTGACGTCCTTGTAGAGCTTCCCGCCCGTGCGAATCAGATCGCCCGATGCAGTGACGGCTTCCAGACCCAGAATGAAATCCTTCGTGACGCCGTACTTGACCGCCCGCGGGCCACCGGCATTTTCGGCGACGTTTCCTCCAAGGGTGCAGGATCCCCTCGAAGCGGGATCGGGAGGGTAAAAGAGGCCCACCTTCTCGACTTCTTCCTGCAGAACCTGAGTGATCACTCCAGGTTCCACCACGGCGACGAGATTCTCTCGATCGATCTCGAGAATATTGTTCATCCGGTGACAGGAAAGGAGAATGCCGCCGAGCACGGGAAGCGCGCCACCGCTGAGACCCGTCCCTCCCGCCCGGGGTGTGACCGGAATTCGAAACTCGGACGCGATACGCATGAGCGCCTGAATCTGTTCGGCTGACCGGGGCAGCACCGCAACCTCCGGCATGAAAACGAAATCCTCGGTGTAATCCGAGGCGAACGGTGTGAGTGTTTCCGCGTCCGTGAAAACTCCGTCTTCCCCCATCACAGCGCGGAGTTTCTCGACTAATTCAGGTGTGACACGCTCGAAAGTCATGGGACGCATTCTACACAGACGTCGAACAGGACTCGGCTTCTCATCGGTTTACGGAACGCAGCGTCTCTCGCAGGTAGCGAAGGCCCGCAATCGTTCGCGTTCCGTGCCACGTGAACAGGTGCCCCGGAAAGGGACCGATCACTCTCGTGGCCGGCGCCGCACTCTCGATCTCCTCCCTCTCGCGCTCCGAGAAAGCATAAGGTTCGTCAGGGAGAAAGATGATCCCGGGTGCGAGATCGAGAACAGCCGAGAGCGTCAGGCCGGGATATCTGCGGTGCCCTGCAAGAACATTGCGCCCACCGGCCGTCTCCACCAGGCTCGACACGTAGGTGTCGCCGCCGCACCACATCCAGGGATCCTTCCATATTGGGCATGCAAACGAGAAGGGCTCTCCGGGAGCCGCAAGCGATGCCTCGACGAGCGCCGCCGACCATCGAGCTGCGGCAGCGCGACAGTCGTGAAGCTGCCCCAGATCAGTGATGAGCTTCACGACGTCTTCGACAGTCTTCGGTTCGCTGGCGAACAGCCTGGAAAACCCTCGGATCTCAGCCGCGTGCTTCTCGAGGTTCTCCTCGAGGTTGACGTGGACCAGATCCGGCTTCAGGGAGCGGATGCGCTCAACGGCGGGGTTCTTCGTACCGCCAACCCGGGCGATCCCATCCGGCATCTCAGCAGGAAAGATGCAGAAGTCGGTCACGCCGACCAGGGCGTCCCCGACGCCGAGGTCAAAAAGCGTCTCGGTGATCGACGGGACCAGCGAGATGATCCTGAGGCTACCGCTCCTCTGTCGATGCTCCTGGCCGAGTGCATCGGTGACGGTCACAGAACTCTCTCAGCGCGGCTCGAAATTCGCTATTCTTTTTCGGGATCTATCTGGTCGGGCCGATTGTCCGCGAAATCGTCCGCCGGCTCCGGATTCTTTCGGGGCGAGTTCTGTCCGGAGTGCTCTTCCCGGGCCCGACCGTCGTGACCCAGCACCTCACTGCCATCGATCTCGAGAATGCGCTGGACGTCGGCCTCGACTGCACCTTTGGAATCCGCACCTGTGGGGTTGTCGGTGACCTTCCTGGTTTCCGTCATGTCAGCCTCCAGTTAGCGAACCCGGCAAATACCGAGCCATAAAAAATGCCCCGCCTTTTGGTTGGCGGGGCATCCTGTTGCGTGATGCTCACGAAACTAGGTGTTTGTCGTGGCAGTCGTTCCCGTCATCGTCGTGTCGGTCATCGTCGTGTCGGTCATGGTGGTGTCTGTCATGCCCGTCATCGTCGTGTCGGTCATCATGGTGTCGGTCATCATCGTGTCGGTCATCATCGTGTCGGTCATGATGACGGTATCGGTGGAGGTGTGGGTCTCTTCCTTCGCGCAACCGATCGCGATCACGCCAACGGCGAGGAGCGTACAGATCGTAAGCACCAGTGATTTCTTCATGTGGGTAAATCTCCTTTTTCAGTTAACTGCTTTGAGATGTGGCTGGCTGGGGTATGTCTGGGTTGCCCGCTCACCCCCCTTCTCGTGTTAGAAATTTGGGGATCCACAGCTTCTCTCGAAGCCAAACAGGTATCCATATGTTGGGGAAAAACCCACGCCTCGCACGCCACTCCCGGAGGTCGGGAAGCCCGGTAAGCCGGCAGTCTACATCAGATCGGCCATAATTTTAGCAAGGGCGTCCCTGCCGGGCCTGGTCTGATCTTGCGAAAGGCTCGCCAATGGCTCGTCAACCAGACGCAACAATTCAAGGAAACTGGGCTTCTCAGGCCTCAAAAAGACGAGCCCGGTGAGCATTTGCCCTTTTTCAGCGGACTCATGCAGACGCGCGAGGGCGTTCATCACGCTGGACGGGTCGTAGTCCTCCTCGAGTTTCCTGAGGAGCACCCTGGACCCGTCGTGCATGGTGACTTCCCTGACCTCGCCCGGATCGTAGTCCACCTCGATCTGCTCGAACACGGGGACGAAGCCGATCTGATGAAGCAGCTCCTGATGCTCCTTGGAGTACTGATAGCCCTTCGTGGAGCCCTCGTGGTTGTTGAAGGTCACGCACGGCGAGATGACATCAATGACCGCCATGCCGTCATGCGCGATCGCGGCCTTGAGAATATTGACCATCTGCTTGGGATCCCCTGCGAAACCTCTCGCGACGAAGCCACAACCGAGCTCGACTGCCAGCGCGCAGAGATCCATCGGCGGAAGATCGTTCAGCACCCCGCTCTTGAGTCTCGAGCCCTCGTCGGCCGTTGCGGAGAACTGTCCCTTGGTCAAACCGTAGACGCCATTGTTCTCGATGATATACACCAGCGGAATGTTCCGCCTGATCATGTGCATGAATTGGCCGAGGCCGATCGAAGCGGTATCACCATCACCCGACACGCCGATGCCAAGCAGATTCTTGTTGGCGAGCATCGCACCCGTCGCGACGGCGGGCATGCGTCCGTGGACGGCGTTGAATCCATGGGACCGGCTCAGAAAGTAAGCCGGGGTCTTGGACGAGCACCCGATTCCGGAGAACTTCGTCACGTTCTCCGGCTTGACACTCATTTCGTAAAAGGCCCGGATGATCTGGTTGCTGATGGCGTCGTGGCCGCATCCCGCACAAAGGGTCGATTTGCCCCCCTGGTAGTCCGCGGCCTTGAGTCCGAGGCGATTCTCCTTCGGAACCTCCGTTGTGGTCTTGATGACACTGTCGGCCATGGTTACGCCTCCTCCATCGAGAGAACAGCATTGGTGATGAAACGGGCGTCACAGGGAAGTCCGCTGTAATGAAGAATTCTGGAAATCTTCTTCTGATCCTCACCGACGGCGAGCCGGATCAGATCGGCCATCTGGCCGTCCCGGTTCTGCTCGACGACATAGATGTGCTCGTGCTCCGCTACGAAGGCCTCGAGCTCCGAGGTGAAAGGCAGCGCCCGGAGACGGAGATAGCTCGTCTGAAGGTTCTTTTCCTTCTCGAGCTGGTGACGCGCTTCCTGGAGCGGAAAATCGGTCGTACCATAGGCGATCAGCCCGATCTTCGCCCCTTCCCGTCGATCGATCACCGGCTTGGGAACGAACCGGCGGGCCGTGGCGTATTTTCTGGCGAGCCGGTCGACAGTCTCCTTGTAGTCCTCGGGCCGCTCGGAGTACCGGGCCTGGGCGTCGTGACCGGAGCCCCGCGTGAAATAGGCTGCGTCCGGATGATCCGTCCCGGGAAGCGTCCGCCAGGGGATGGCGTCGCCGTCCACGTCCAGATACCGTGCCCACTTGCCACCCAGCTCCTCGAGCCTCTCCCGGCTCAGCACTTTGCCGCGCTGAATGTCCTTTTCCGGATAGGGAAACGGGTCGGACATCCAGTTGTTCATGCCGAGATCGAGATCCGAGAGCACGAACACCGGCGTCTGAAACATCTCGGCGAGGTCGAGCGCTTCGATCGCAAACTCGTAACACTCTCCCACCGAACCGGGAAGGAGAATCAGGTGCTGCGTATCGCCATGCGACAGCGTGTAGACCTGAAGAATGTCGGCCTGGCTGGTTCGGGTTGGCAGTCCGGTCGACGGTCCGACGCGCTGCACGTCCCAGATCACGCCGGGAATCTCCGCAAAGTAGCCGAGCCCAGCGAACTCGCCCATGAGGGAGATTCCGGGCCCTGATGTCGAGGTCATCGACCGGGCGCCAGCCCAGCCTGCACCAAGGACCATCCCGACCGCAGCGATCTCATCTTCGGCCTGAACGACGGCGAATGTCGCATTGCCGGAATCGTCGATCCGGTAGTCCTTGAGGTAATCGATCAGCGATTCGCAGAGGGACGAAGAGGGAGTGATCGGATACCACGTCACGACGGTGACGCCGCCGAACATCGCGCCGATCGCAGCAGCCGCGTTGCCGTCGACGATGATTTTGCCAGCGGTGGCATGCATCCTCTCGACACGGAAGCGGTTCTGCCGCTCGAGATTCTCTCGCGCAAACTCCATTCCCTTGTCGACCGCCTGAACGTTGAGATCGACGGCCTTCTTCTTGCCTTTGAACTGCTTTTCCAGAGCGATGACGATCTCATCGCGTTCAATGCCGAGAAGCTCCGCGACGACACCGACGTAGATCATGTTCGTCAGAAGCTTCTTCAGTCGGGAATCCGTCGAAAGCTCTCCGGCCAACTTCGCAAACGGCACCTCGTAGAACGTCACATCGTCCCGGATGCTGCTGCAATGCAGAGGTGCATCGTAGACACAGATCGCCCCGGCCTCGAGTGCCTCGACATCCTCCCTCGAGGTCGCCGCATTCATGCAGATCAGAATGTCGACTTCCTTCTTCCGGCCAATCCAGCCTTCTTTATTCGCCCGGATAGTGAACCACGTCGGCAGGCCTGCGATGTTCGACGGGAACATGTTCTTGCCGCTGACCGGCACGCCCATCTGAAAGATCGAGCGCATGAGAACGTTGTTGGACGATTGAGAGCCGGAACCATTCACGGTCGCCACATGAATAGTCAGATCGTTGATGACGGGACCGCCCGAAACCGATCCCTCCCGCTCGAGCACAGCGGTCACTGATTCTGTATCAGACACCTGTTTCTCCCTTCCCGTCCGTCCGAAGATGCTCGGGCTGCGGGTGTGTATGCGAACGGAATTGTATCAAAGCGCCGAGCGTACGGTTTTACCGGCTTACCCGTCTCGGTCTCAGCTCCGGCATTACCACCCACCGGGTACAATGCGCACCACCATGGCCCGTACGCTTTACGTCGCCCTTCTGGCCACCCTGTACACGGTCGTGTTCGGTCTGACCGTGTTGTTGCTCGCCCTCACCCGCCCGCGATCGCAGTGGATCGACAGAGCAATCCGCCAGTGGGCGAGACTAGTCGTCGGTGCGGCAGGAATCGACATCACGACCGAGAATGCCGAGGTCCTGGATCGCCATCCCCGCTTCATCATCATCGCCAACCACACGAGCTATTTCGACATCCCCTGCCTCCAGGCGGTCGTCAGACAGCCCCTTCGTTTTCTTGCAAAGAAGAGCCTGTTCGTAATTCCTATCTTCGGCTGGGCGCTACAGGCGAGCGGATTCATTCCGATAGACCGGAAGGACCGCAGGACCGCCGTGCGCTCGTTCGACCGGGCGGCATCTCAGCTCCGGGTCGGAAAATCGATCGTCGTTTTTCCGGAGGAGGGGCGCTCGAGGACCTCCGAAATGAGGCCCTTCAAGAGGGGCGCATTTCTGCTCGCACTCAAGGCCGGAATCCCGATCATTCCCGTGGCGATCCGGGGAACCCTCGAGGTTCTTCCCGCCGGGCGGTGGTCCATCCGGCCGGGCCCGGTGCGACTGACCTTCGGCGAGCCTGTGCTCACGAGTGGCATGTCGGTGCGGCAGAAGGACGAACTGGCTTCCACGATGCGTGCGATGATCGAAACCATGCTCGAGGGAGATGTAGTTATCGAGGCAGGAACGAGCGCGTAAATCCTGATAGGCGTTAAAGGAATCGACCGGTGTGTCATTCCGAGCGTCAGCGCCTGATGAACCTGGCTCGGCGGAGCCCTCGGATGTGTCATCCTGAGCGAAGCGAAGGATCCCCTGAAGACTTGCGGTATCGCCTCGAGGCAGGGGATCCTTCGCTTCGCTCAGGATGACACGCCCCTCGCACACCACAGGCCCTTCTCACGTACTCCGCTCCGAGGACTGACCATGCAATCTCCCGAAATCACAACTGAAGTCATCGCATCTCACGGCCTCACTCCCGGCGAGTACGAGCGCGCCGTCCAGATCCTGGGACGCGAGCCGAACTTCACCGAGCTCGGAATCTTTTCCGTGATGTGGTCCGAGCACTGTTCGTACAAGTCGAGCCGCATTCATCTGCGAAAGTTCCCAACCACCGGAAAGCGCGTGGTCCAGGGTCCCGGCGAGAACGCCGGAGTGATCGACATCGGCGACGGCTGGGTCGCTGCGTTCAAGATGGAATCGCACAACCACCCCTCGTACATCGAGCCGTACCAGGGCGCGGCCACGGGAGTCGGCGGAATTCTCCGCGACATCTTCACCATGGGAGCCCGACCGATTGCCTCTCTCGACTCGCTTCGTTTCGGCGAGCTCGAGGCTCCGCGGATGCGCTATCTCGTCGACGGCGTCGTGCGCGGCATCTCGGGTTACGGCAACTGCATCGGAGTTCCAACCATCGGGGGTGAGACCTCCTTTCACTCCTGCTACAACGGCAACATCCTGGTCAATGTCTTCGCCCTCGGAGTCGCCCGCGCCGAGCGAATTTTCAAAGGCGTGGCCGAAGGAGTCGGGAATCCCGTCATCTACGTCGGCTCGAAAACAGGCCGCGACGGAATCCACGGCGCCACCATGGCCTCCGCGGAATTCGACGACACTTCCGAACAGAAACGTCCTACCGTTCAGGTCGGCGACCCCTTCACCGAAAAACTGCTGCTCGAAGCCTGCCTCGAACTGATGGAGCACGACTTCTTCGTCGGCATCCAGGACATGGGGGCCGCCGGTCTTACGTCCTCTTCCTTCGAGATGGCAGGACGCGCGGGGACCGGCATCAGGATGCACCTCGATCGCGTGCCCCTTCGCGAATCCGGAATGACGCCGTACGAGATCATGCTCTCGGAGTCGCAGGAGAGAATGCTGATCGTCGCCCGCAAGGGCCGGGAGCAGGACGTGATCTCCATTTTCGAGAAGTGGGATCTCGACGTTGCAGTCATCGGCGAGGTCGCTGACGACGGTTTCGTGCGCCTCTTCTGGAATGACGAGGAAGTGGCAGTCATCCCGGTCGAGCCGATCTCGACGGAGGCGCCCGTCTACGAGAGACCGGCGAAACAGCCCGACTATCTCGACAAGGTGCAACCTGAATATTCGCTTGACAAGGCACCCGACGGCGACAGGACTTCGGATCTGCTCTCACTGCTGGCCACGCCCAACCTCTCGTCGAAACACTGGATTTATCAGCAGTACGACACGACGGTCCGAACCAACACGCTTGCCCGGAGTGAACAGGCGGACGCGGCAGTCCTGCGGGTCAAGGGAACCGGCCGGTCGCTCGCCATCACCTCCGACGTGAATCCCGTCTATTGCTACCTCGACCCGTACGAGGGTGGAAAGCAGGCAGTGGCCGAGGCGGCGAGAAACATCGCGGCAGCAGGAGGAGTACCGGTCGCGATCACAGACTGCCTGAACTTCGGCTCGCCGGAACGGCCGGAGACGATGTGGCAGTTCGCCGAGTGCATTCGCGGCATCAGCGACGCCTGCCTTGCACTGGAAACGCCCGTCGTTTCCGGTAACGTCTCGTTCTACAACGAGACCGAGGGTCGGGGAATCTATCCGACACCGACCGTCGGCATGGTGGGGATCATCGAGCCCGAAGGCTCCTTCACGGGGCTGAGTTTCTGGAAGGCGGGTGACGCGATCGTAATTCTCGGAACGACGTTCGATGAGATGGGGGGATCCGAGTATCTGCAGCTGCGTGCACCCCATGAGCTCGTCCAGCCGCCCCGGGTGAACCTCGACCGGGAGAGGTCGCTCATCTCCCTGCTCGGCGCGCTTCGAGGCGAGCGGCTGACCCACAGTGTTCATGACTTGTCGACCGGCGGGCTCGGTGTTGCGCTGGCCGAGTGCGCCATGAATGGCGTCGGCTGCGTGCTCGAGCTCGGCAACTACGCCGACGAGCTCGATGCAGTGGCGCTTCTATTCAGCGAGTCGCAGGCCCGCGCGATCGTCTCATGCGCGCCGGACCGCATCGACGAAGTGCTCGCCCTGGCGGCAAGGCACGGTGTTCCGGCGTTCAGCGCAGGCCGGACCGTCGATGCAACGTTCCTCATCCGGCGCCAGGGTAAGGTCCTCGTTCGCAGTACCGTTCCCGAGCTGCACCGCATCTGGAGCACGGCGTTCGCGCTCCTGCTCTCCGGGGATTCCGTGGAAGACGTGATTCGCGGGCGGGGCGAGGTCGAGGATGTGATCGTTTGAGCAGGCCGGTGGGCCTGCCGACTCCCCGCCAGTCCCCGAATTTCTCCCCCGCCCTTCATGTTCTAATATTCTTCTCACCATGGTCGACAAGTTCAGAGACGAGTGCGGCGTATTCGGCGTCTTCAACCACAAAGACGCGGCGAATCTCACGTATCTGGGACTCTACGCCCTGCAGCATCGCGGGCAGGAGAGCGCCGGCATCGCGACGCTCTCCACGGACGGGCTCCGCTCCGACACGACGGTAGGAGTTTCGGCCGGCACGACCGGAACGGGCGAGCGCCTTATCGCGAAAGGAAGCCCGCAGATCCACGTCGAGAAGGACATGGGCTACGTAGCGGACATCTTCACGAACGATCGGCTGCAGCGATTGCCCGGCGATTCCTCGATCGGCCATGTCCGCTACTCGACCGCGGGTGGCTCGATGTTGTGCAATGCGCAGCCACTGGTTGCAGCTACCAGCAAGGGCCCGATCGCCGTTGCGCACAACGGGAATCTGGTAAACGGAGACGAGCTGCGCATGTCCCTGGAGCGGGATGGCGCGATTTTCGGAACGATGTCCGACACGGAAGCAATCGTTCATCTGGTTGCGCGCTCGAGGCTGGGTGGGATGGACGCGGCATTCGTGGACGCGCTCAATCAGGTTCAGGGTGCCTGGTCCATCGTCGCGCTGGCCAGCGGAAAACTCTTTGCTGCGCGAGACCCGCACGGATTCCGGCCTCTTGTGATCGGCCGTCTCGACAATGCACTCTGTGCCTCATCCGAGACCTGCGCATTCGACCTCATCGGTGCAGAAGTGGTTCGCGAAGTCCGGCCCGGAGAGGTCGTCGTGATCGAGATGAGCTCTTCCGGCGAGCCGCAGGTCCGGACTCTGATCCATCAGCCGGCCGCATTCGAGGCTCGATGTATCTTCGAGCACGTCTATTTCGCGCGTCCCGATTCGTCCATTTTCGGCAAGAACGTAGGCGCCGCCAGGAAGCGGTTCGGCGCGCAGCTCGCACGCGAACATCCGGTCGACGCGGACATCGTGATTCCCGTTCCCGACTCCGGCGTTTTCGCCGCGCTGGGCTACGCGCAGGAGTCGGGGCTGCCTTTCGATTCAGGGCTCGTCCGGAACCACTATGTCGGCCGGACCTTCATCGAGCCCAAGCAGTCCATCCGTCACTTCGGCGTCAAGGTCAAGCTGAATCCGGTTCGTGAAATCGTCGCAGGAAAAAGAATCGTCCTGGTCGACGATTCGATCGTTCGCGGCACGACCTCGAAGAAGATCGTCCGGATGCTGAAGGACGCCGGGGCCACCGAAGTTCACATGCGCATCTCGTCACCTCCGACGACCGGTCCCTGCTACTACGGAATCGATACCCCGAAGCGGAAGGAACTGATCGCCAGCTCGAACAGCGTCGAGAACATTCGCGAGCACATCGAGGCGGACTCTCTCGGGTACCTCTCGGCTGAGGGTATGCTCGCCGCGATGGCCGAAGATCATCCAGAGTCGCTTTACTGCACCGCGTGCTTCACCGGGCAGTATCCTGTCCTGAACGAAAAGCAAGGGGCCGCGCTCGCCACCTCCGACAGATAGCTTCGATCCGCAGTCCTCAATCGACGATACAATCAGTCAACCCAGCAAGCCGGAGGCTGACGATTGAAGTTCTCGACGAAGTATCTTCTGATCCTGCTCGTTCCGCCCGCACTCGTCAGCGTGCCCCTGGCCATTCTCTTTCTCTCGCAGGTTGAACAGTTCAGCGCCCGCGAATGGGGAATCGTGATCGGAACGCTTCTCGCGACGTACCTGGGCGGGATCCTCTGGTACGGAGTCCGGATGCTTCCCATCCTGCGGGAGGTCGAGGCCGCGCTGCACAGCGATAGCGAGAGGCTTTCCCTTGCCATGTCCCGCTGCCTGCGTAGAAGCCTGCAGAATGCACACTACCTTTGGCTGGGAGCCGGATTCGTATTCTCGATCGTCACGACTCTCGTGCTCGGCGAATCTGTATGGATCATCAGGCACCTTGCGGTAGCGTCCATGATCGCCGCTGCGCCGGCGATCGCATGGAACTACGGGGCGTCCAAGCACATGCTCACCGAGGCGGCCTCGGGTTCCCGGCATGTGGCATACGTCGGGCGCCGGCGCCTGACCGTCGCGAGAAAGATCGCGCTGGTTTTCATCGGCTTCTTCATCGTCTCGTCGGCGGCGCTGGTTCAGCTCATTTCCTCGCGCGTTTCGATGACACTCGAGCGGCTCGCGATCTCCTCATCCGAGGAGCGCTTCGAGCGGCTTTATGACACGGCGGTTCTCTCGAGGACCGTCGACGCCGAGACGATCGATACACTGCAGGACTACGTACCAGCCGGATACCAGGTGTTCCTCATCGGCCGGAGCGGCCGGATCCTGTCGAAGGATCAGGCGGTAATCGACGAGCAGGAGCTCGCCCGGATCGCTGCGCTAGGCAGCGGCGACAGTTCGGCCTTCGTCTCGCCGCGCGTGTCTCGTTTCCGGCAGCTTCCCGACGGATCGATCCTCGGTCTGACCATTCCCTGGGAACCGTACGCGAACATTCCCCTGCAGATCACGCTCTACACCTTCGTGATCTCCGCCTTCACGACTGCCATCTTCATCGCGGCTACGATCTGGCTCTCGAGAGACATCAAGCGTCCCCTCAAAAGGCTTCGTGAAAGCACCTTCGAAATGGCGAAAGGCAACTTCGCCGTCGAACATCGGATCTTCGCGGACGACGAGATCGGAGATCTGGTCGAGAGCTTCGGCGAGACTCGCGATAATCTGCGGCGCCTTCTCTCCAGCATAGGCGGCAGCGGTTCGACCATCACGCGGGGCGTGCACGTCATTACGGACGGCACAGGCGCGCTGCTCACGCGCTCGAGGGAACAGGCGGAGCTCACCGCGGAATCGACCGGATCCCTCGACGCGGTCCGCAACGGGATCGGATCCCTCGTGGCGCGAGCCCAGAGCGTCGCCAATGTGACCCAGGACAGCTCGAGCCGGGCTCTCGAGCTTCAGGCATCCTCCGAAGAAATCGCAAGAAGCATGGACTACCTGTTCCAATCGGTGGAGAAAACGTCTTCGTCGACTACGGAGATGAATGCATCGGCAAACGAGATGTCCAAACGCACCGAAGTTCTCGCGGGGATCGGTGATGAGGTTCTATCGTTCGTAGCAGAGATGGATTCGACCATCGACGAGCTGCGCAAGAATGCGGAGTCGACGGCCGGTATTTCGCACTCGGTGCGCGAGGCTGCGGTATCGGGCGGACAGGCAGTGCGGGAGACAGTCGAGGGAATTCACATCTCGCAGCAGATCCAGGAAGGCACTGCGCGTGTTCTCGACGACCTGCAGGAAAGTGTCGGACAGATCAGCCAGATCCTTCGGGTGATCGAAGAAGTGACCGAGCAGACGAATCTTCTTGCACTCAATGCCTCGATCATCGCGGCACAGGCAGGTGAGCATGGCAAGGGATTCAATGTGGTCGCCGACGAGATCCGCGAGCTCGCCGAACGGACGCGGGGCTCGACCAAAGAGATCAGCGGAATCATCAGGGCGATTCAGGCAGGATCGAAGGAAGCCGTCAGCGCGGTCCGCGGCGGCGTCGATCGCGCAAATCAGAACGTCCGGCTTTCCAACAACGCCTCCCGCTCCCTCGAAACCATCGTGGACAGCGCAGGCAAGTCCTACGACATGGCAACCAGAATCTCGTCAGCCCTGATCGACCAGTCGAAGGCGAGCCGTCATCTCCACGAGGTGACTTCCCGCATGTCCGACCATATATCGGAAATCACGCGCTCCACGCGCGAGCAGGCGCGCGGCACGAATCTCCTCGCCGAAGAGGCGGAACGGGTTCGGGAGATTGCTCTCCAGGTGAGGACCTCCACCGACCAGCAATCGGTGGCCAGCCGCGGTATCACCGTCGCGATGGAACAGATGACCACCGATGCCCGCGAGATCCGGGACCTGCTCGAGGGCCAGTTGGGGGAGACCGAGCGTATTGCTAATGCCTCCAAGGTCATGCTTCGCATTGCTCAGGACAATGATGCAGTAGCCCAGAGATTCAACCAGACCGTCCAGGACCTGCTCAGCAGCGGAGAAGAGTTCGAGGCCGAAGTCGAGCGATTCCGGCTGACGGACGCATAACAAAAAAGGCGACGCCACAGGCGTCGCCTTTGAGCGAGGAATCCGTCAGGTCGCGGAAGAAACCCGCGACACTAACGCAATGTCATCCTGAGCGAAGCGCAGAATCCCGACGATGGACGGCATCGCACCGTGAATGGGATCCTTCGCTTCGCTCAGAATGACACGCGTTCGTCGCCTGAGCCTCTGCGATGCATCGACCCAACGCTGACGGACTGCTGCCTCAGCTAGCTCTTCAGATGCTTGCTGACCATCGCGGTCATGTCGAACATCGACACCTGCTTCTTGCCGCCGAATATCGGCTTGAGCTTGTCGTCGGCATTGATCATTCTGCGGTTCGCAGAATCCTGCAGGTTGTTCGCTTTGATGTAATCCCACAACTTCTTGGTGACTTCCGTTCGCGGCATCGGCTTGTTGCCGACGATCTCCGCAAGCTGCGCGCTCGGAGTTACTGCAGCGCCCAATCCGCGGCCACCGGCCTTTTTCGCGCCACCTGCCTTGGCCCCCGATGATTTCGAAGCTCCCTTGCTGGCACCTTTTTTTGAAGCTGGCATATGTATTCCTCTCCTTAGACGCTCACATTATCAGTTTCCGCTGCGTCAGACTACTGGCTTCTGCATTATTCTCTCCAGCCTGTCCGGGGGGCGTAATTCACACGCTCCCCCGGCGACTCACTTTGCGATGAAAGTGCCGGTCTTGTAAATGGCTCCAACCGGAGTGATCCGGACGGTCCCGATGCTCAGCGGGTAGCTCGCCCAGAGGGCATCCCGCTCGACCATGCCACGCCGCGCTTCCGGAATCTCCCAACCGATCGTGCCATCCGGCCGCTTGACCTCGGGAAACTGGTAGTCCGCAAAACTCTTACCCTGCCCGGGCTCGTTCCCCCGGATCTGGGCCACCAGAGACTCGACATTCGCTGAGTTCGTAATGACCACGTACTTGAGGTCCTGCGTCTGCAGGTGGCGCCGGACTGCGGCGTTCACCTGAGCGGTCGTGACCCTGTCGATGTTCTCCAGATACCCCTCGAGGAACCCCGGCGTCACTTCGTAAAACGCGTCATCCATCTTTGCCGCAAGTAGCCGGCTGACCGTCTCGCCCAGGTTTACATAGAGCACCTTCGCTTTGTTCTTTGCCCTGGCTACCTGCTGATCGGTAAGCCCGGCGACGACGAGCCCTTCGAGCTCATAGGTGATCGCTTTCATCAGAGGATATGCGTACTCATGCTGGACGGGACGAACCCAGATCGAGAAGTACTGCTGGCTGCGCGGCTGATTGAAGATCTGGAACAGGCTTCCGGTGCGCCCGTTCCAGTGCTCGATGTAGGAGTAGTTCCCGTAGTTGTATCCCCGTTCCTGGCGGATCATCTGATACAGATGTCCCGTCGAATCCCTGTGAGTTCCAAGCCAGGTATTGGCCACGTAGAGGGGCCAGTAGTCGGGATGCGACCGGTCGATCGAGATGGGAAATCCGAGGTGAATGGACGCGGCCGGTGCATTGGGCTGCTCGATGACGGTGACCTGCCTTCCGGTGATCGGGGCGGCAGCTCCGATCCGGACGGTGGCCGGTGCCGCCGATACTCCGGCGTTCATCTCGTTCACGAGTGAAACGATTGGGGTTACGATCGCCTCGTCGCTCGTCGACACGCCGAGGATCACGTTCTCCGGTCGGTAGTGCGTGCGAAAGAAACTGACCAGATCGTCGCGAGTGATTGCCGCGAGACTCTCATCCGCGCCGAAAGGCTGGTGCTGATAGCGCGTTCCTTCCATGACAGCCATCTCGATCGCCGACAGTCCCAGATTCTCCAGATCCTCGGACCGGGCAACCGAAATCACCGCGGAAGTCTCGTTTCGCAGCCGGTCCAGCTCGCTCGCCGCGAACTGTGGGCTCGTGAACATCGGCCGCAGCACCTGTGCGAGGTAGGTGGCGAGCACGTCGCGGGGAATCGTCATGTGGAAGGTCGTGGTCTCGGCCGCGACCTGGGCATAGGGCATCGCCCCTTCGCCCCAGGGCTGGGTTATCTCCGCGAGGCGCTCCTTCGTGACGGGCTGCACGGGATTTCCGAAGCCTCCCTGAATGAGACACGCCGCCACCAGATTTGCAAGGCCCTCTTTGCCGACAGGATCTGCCGTGGACCCCGCCTTCACCATAATCTTGACCGCAACGAGCGGTGAAGCGCTCTCGAGCGTCACCAGCGTCGACAACGCTCCATACTGAGAATCGCCGGCAGCAGGTTGGGAGGCAGGAGGCTGTGAGAGTGGAATCGCACATCCCAGCACGGGAACCATCAACATCAGTGCAATGATCCTGGAGCTCTTCATGGAGTTTCTCACTGGCCACCCCCTGCTGCCGTTTCAGGCGACATTGTTACGATTGCCTTGTTGGCCGGAACGAAATACCGCGCGGCGTACCGGTCGATGTCCTCGGGGGTCAGCCTCTCCACCGCTGCGACCAGCTTGTCCAGAACCTGCGGATCCCGATCGAACCGGTAGTACCAGGCGAAGACTTCGGCCATGTTATGGGGAGAGTTCAGGCTTGCGAGCAGGTCGTACCGGTACCTGGACTTGAGCGCCGCGAGAGTGGCGGCCGCGTCCGGACGCTGCGAGAACTTCGACAGACCGGCCACACCCCGGTCGAGAATCGCTTCGACCTCCTTGAACATCGCGCTTCCTTGCGCCTTGAACTTCGCATCGTCCAGGCGAAGGCTCGTCTCGAGCAGACGCGCATCGAATCCCTCTGCTGACTGGCGGCCAACAAACATGTCGGTCGCAAGCTCTTTCTCGTACCGAAGCTCCTGGAAGATCGGAGATGTCTGCCCCGCGATCAGTTCCGGCAGAAGCCCCAGAACCGCAGCGTCCGTCGACCCCGGCACGAACGGAGGAATCAGGTACGCCTGAGTGATGCGCGGCGGTACCTCGGCATTCCAAGGAACGTGACCGTACTTCGGACCCTTGACCGGCATCACATCCGGCATCTCCGGTGTGGGTCCGCGCTGCCAGGATCCGTATGCCTCTTCCACGAGCCGGAACACGCTGTCTGCTTTCACATCGCCGGCAACAATGACGACCGCGTTGTTCGGACGGTAGTAGGTCTGGTAGAACGCCTGCCCCGACTTGAACGAGTTCGGCATGTCCTCGACATCTGCGAGGTAGCCGATGGTCGTGTGCCCGTAGCCGTGCCCCGGGCCGTACGTGAGATCGATCAGAACCTCGTCCATCCTCAACGAAGGATCGGATGCGATCCGACGGTACTCGCCAAGCACCGCTCCCGCCTCGGTCCGGTAGATCGACTCCGAGAACTGCATGTCGACGAAGCGCTCGGCCTGAAGATCGATCAGCGCCTCGAGGTTCGTCGAGAACGTCACCGGATGGTAGTAGGTCACATCGAACCAGGTCCAGGCATTGTCGAAGGCTCCCATCGCGTCGATGCGCGTGTCATAGGAGTTTGCCGGCTCCTCGAATCGGTGGCGAAACGCGATGTGCTCGAACAGATGGGCCAGACCGCTCCGACCCTTCTCCACTTCGTTCCGTGAGCCGGCCAGGATCAGCGTGTTGACGTTGATCACGTCGGCAAACTCCGGCGTCTCGATGACGATAACGTCGAGTCCATTGGGCAGGGTCCGCTTCTGCACTTCGTACGGAAAAAACTGAGCCGGGGCCGTCACGCTCGTAACGAGCAGTACCAACACGCCGGCTGCAAATCTGATTGTGTTACGCATCGAGGCTCCATTTCCTGGAAGGCCAGAGGCCAGAGATCCGAGACCAGAAGCGGACAGCCTCCAGCCTCTTTCATTTATGAGGCCAAAATTCCATGTCTCCCGGCGACGTCTTTAATGGCGTCGATCGCCCTGTCCAGATGCTCCCGCTCGTGAGCTGCGCTGATCTGGCAACGCAGCCGCGCCTGCCCCTGAGGAACGACCGGGAACCCGAAACCTGAAACATACACACCCCGGTCCAGCAGCTCTCTCGACATGGCGATCGCTTTGGCCGTGTCTCCGATGATGATCGGAACGATCGGATGGATTCCCTCCCGTATGTTGAAACCCAGCCCCGTCAGTTTCTGCCTGAAGTAAAGGGTGTTCTGGCGGAGACGATCCAGCAGGGCGGGCTCCTTCATGACCAGATCGAGCGCAGCGATGGAACCGAGCACGACCGCGGGCGGGAGAGTATTCGAGAACAGATACGTCCGCGACTTCTGCCGGAGATATTCGACGAGTTTCGCAGGCCCTGTGGTGAAACCGCCGTGCGACCCTCCGAGCGCTTTGCCCAGCGTCGAGGTGTAGGCGTCGATCTGGCCGAAGACACCAAGCTCCTCGGCGGTTCCCCGCCCCGTGGCACCGAGGGCGCCGGTGCCATGAGAATCATCGACGACCAGAAATGCGTTTCGTTCACGGGCGAGCGCGACGAGCTCGGGAAGCGGTGCGAGCGAACCCTCCATCGAGAACACGCCATCGGTCACGATCATCGTGTTTCGCGCGTCGCGATTTTCCTCCAGAACCCGTCGCAGATCGTCCAGGTCACGGTTCCTGTATCGCAGCCTTCGCGATTTCGATAGGCGGACACCGTCGATGATCGACGCATGATTGAGCTCGTCCGAGACGACGGCGTCCTTTTCGGTGAGTACGGCCTGGAACAGCCCTTCGTTCGCGTTCCAGCAGGAGCCGTACAGAATCGTATCCTCGGTTCCCATGAATTCGGAGATCTTCGCCTCGAGATCCTTGTGTATCGTCTGCGTGCCGCAGATGAAACGAACGGAAGCAAGTCCGTACCCGTAATCCCGCTCGGCTTTTTCGGCCGCCTCGACGATTGCGGGATGGTTGGCAAGCCCGAGATAGTTGTTCGAAGTCAGCATGACGACCTCGCCCCTGCCCCGTACCTCGACCAGGGGACCCTGAGGTCCTTCGAGCTGCAGTTCCTGCTTGAGCGTTCCTGCAGAACGCATCTCCTCGAGCTCAGCGTCCAGCGTTTCGATCAATGACATATTCGTTTCTCCGTTCCTGGAAGTGGGTGATTCACTACGGTGTCACATCGGTGCCTACGCCCGACTAATGGCTCCTGGCTCCCGACTCCTCCCATATCTCCGACAGCAACTCCCCGACCGCAGCGATATCAGGCTGGAGAAAACGATCTTCAACCCATGGATCCACTCTTGTCCGGATCGTTTCGATGACTCTTTCGACCGGGTCGGACGAGCGCAGCGGCCGGTGAAACTCGATTGCCTGTGCGGCACAGAGCGCTTCGATCGACAGCACCCCCGCGAGATTTTCCACGATCCGCGAGAGCTTCCATGCAGCGATCGGTCCCATCGATACGTGGTCTTCCTTGTTGGCTGAGGTGGGGATGGAGTCGACCGAAGCTGGATGAGCCAGCACCCTGCACTCGGATACGAGCGATGCAGCAGTCACCTGCGCCATCATGAATCCGCTGTTCAGACCGCCCTCGCGTACGAGGAACGCCGGCAGCTCGGAAAGCTGCGGGTTCACCAGTCGCTCGATGCGTCGCTCGCTGATCGACGCAAGGTCGCACAACGCAATCGCAGCGATGTCGCAGGCAAGAGCCGCCGGAGCGCCATGAAAGTTGCCTCCCGAGACTACATCTGCTTCTTCAGCGAAGATCAGAGGATTGTCCGTTGCGGAGTTGATCTCGATCACGATCCGTCCTGCGGCAAACTCGACCGCGTCGCGCACCGCTCCATGCACCTGAGGGATGCAACGCAGCGAATAGGCATCCTGAACCTTGCCGCAGTCCCGGTGCGAATCCATCACGGCGCTCCCTCTGAGCAGCTCCCGCATCCGCGCGGCGACCCGTCGCTGTCCGTCGTGTGGCCGGGCCGCATGGATCCGCTCATCGAAAGCCGCGTCGGTCCCCCGCAACGCGTCGAGAGACATCGCCGCAAAGAGCTCCGCGAGGTCGAGCAGAATCGATGCCCTTCCAAGCGCCAGTCCGCCCATCGCGGTGATCGCCTGGGTGCCGTTGATCATGGCGAGGCCTTCTTTTGCCTCAAATATCACCGGCTCGACACCTAGTCTTCGCAGGCCTTCGCTCGCCTCCATGCGCTCGCCGGAAAACCAGACTTCCCCATATCCCATCATTACGGCCGCGAGCTGCGCGAGTGGAGCGAGATCACCTGAAGCTCCGACCGAACCCTGGGACGGGATGATCGGAACACAATCGTCGTTGAGCAGCCGTAGCAGAGTCTCCACCACCTGCACCCGAATACCCGAGTACCCCTTCGCGAGTGCGTTGGCGCGGAGAAGCATCATCGCCCTCGCAACTTCCGGCGCGTAAGGCTCCCCGAAGCCCGCACAGTGGGAGAGAATCAAGTTACTCTGGAGCAGCTGCACCCTGTCGGCAGAAATGCGAACCTCGGAAAAGATGCCGAAACCGGTGCTGACTCCGTAGACCGTCCTCTCGTCGTGAACAATCTCTTCAACGACTTTCCGGGAGGCTTCCATCGCCACGCGAGCCTCATCCGCCAGCTCAAAACGGCTTGCGCAGTGTGCCGCTGCTTCGATATCGGCAAGGGTCAGGCTGGATCCATCGATCCTGATCGTCATAACCGGAGCATTATGAATGAGGATGTCATAAGTCAAAGAGCTTACCCTCTACCTTCGTCGGCGGGCTGCGACTGCCCGCCTGACTGCTGACTCCTGACTCCTCCATATGCTAGTCTCCGCCTCTCGCATGAACCCTCTCGGGAAGAATCTGGCCGTCATCGGTGCCCAGTGGGGCGACGAGGGCAAGGGTAAGATCGTCGATCTTCTGTGTGAGCCCTTCGACGTGGTTGCCCGCTATCAGGGCGGACACAACGCCGGCCACACGGTAAAGTTCGAGGACCGTCACTTTTCGCTCCATCTCATCCCCTCCGGCATCCTTCACCCCGACAAGCTGTGCATCCTGGGAAACGGAATGGTCATCGATCCGCAGGCGCTACTCGATGAGATCGAAAAGCTGCGTGCACTCGGCGTGGTCATCGAGGGCAACCTCAAAATCAGCGAGGCTGCTCACGTCATCCTGCCGTATCACGGCGCGCTCGACCGCGCGCGCGAACTGGCAGCAGGGGACGCAAAGATCGGAACGACCGGCCGCGGCATCGGGCCGGCGTACGAAACGAAGATAGGGCGATTCGGCATCCGGATCGGAGACCTCCTCGCGCGGGATGTCCTTCGCGAGAAGATCGAATTCGTCTGTGCCGAAAAGAATCCGATTCTGAAGTCGATCTATGGTCAGGACGGATTCGATCCAGGCCAGCTCCTCGAGGATCACCTTCGCTTCGGAGAGTTGATTGGCGAGCGCGTCACGAACACGACAGTGCTCATCAACGACGCGATTTCCAGTGGCCGGAGGGTGATGTTCGAAGGGGCTCAGGGAACGCTTCTCGACATCGACCACGGCACCTATCCATTCGTCACCTCATCGAGTTGCGTCGTTGGAGGAATCTCGACCGGTCTCGGAGTCGCGCCGAAGCACATCAGCGAAGTACTCGCCGTGGTGAAGGCGTACACCACGCGCGTCGGCAGCGGGCCGATGCCCACCGAGCTTCACGATGCGACCGGCGACCGCCTGCGGGCCCGCGGCAACGAGTTCGGTACCACTACAGGCAGGCCCCGGCGGACCGGATGGCTCGACCTGCCCGTCCTCAGAACGTCCGTCATGCTCAACGGCATCGATTCGATCGCGCTGACAAAGATGGACGTTTTCGACGATTTCGACGAGCTGATGGTCTGCACGTCGTATGACGTTCGCGGCTCCGAGTGGAAAACGTTCCCCGAGTTCGCCGTGCCGCACGAGGAGTACCGGCCCCGGTACCGGAAGTTCAAAGGATGGAATCGCTCGATGGTAGGAACGGAAAGCTTCGAGGAGTTGCCCGGCGAGGCTCGCGACTACATCGCATTCATCGAACAGGAGCTCGCGACTCCGGTGTCCATCGTGTCTACGGGTCCTCGCCGCGAAGAGACGATTCTGCGCCGCAGCTTCAGCGAACCGATTCAGCCCTGAGGCAGCATCGCTGCATCTTCGGTCTGAAGGATGATCAGATACCAGCCGAGCACGATCAGAATCGGCAGCTCACGTTCGGGCAGGACGCCGGGCTCGATCTCTACCGTGCCTTCGCGTTCCTTTTCCGAGAACTCGCGATGAAACTTCACGCCGTGTTTCCCCGCGGCGTTGACCCACGCCCACTCCGCTCGCCAGAAATTGCTCGACCATCGGAATATGTGACCACTGGCGAGATGCACGGCGCCGCCACCACCGACACCCGGCTCGAACCAGGCAAGATCCTGCTCCGAGCCGGCCCTCCGGACTGAGAGCCTCGGCTGAAGATATCCGATCCTCTTGAGCGTCCACTTGCCCGTAGAGGTTTCCGCCTGCGCAAGAGATCCGGTGCTCTTCTCCCAGCGGAGCACCGCAACGTCCTCATCTCCGGATTGAAGCTTGTAAAGCTTGCCGTCCGGTGACGGACGGACCCACAGCAATCGATTGCCTGCTTCGGCGAATGGTTTCAAAAATACCCCCCGTCAGCTCGTCGAATTCGTTGCTGCATCCTGAGGCAGAACGATTCGGCGGAAATATTCGATGGTCCTCCCGAGGCCTTCCTCGAGCGGTACTACGGGCTCCCACCCAAGCAACCCCCTGGCTTTCGTAATGTCGGGCCGGCGGACTTTCGGGTCATCGAGCGGCAGGGGCTGGAACACGATGGGAGCATTCGACCCGATCAGCTTCTGGATCACTTCGGCGAACTCCAGAACCGTCAACTCTCTCGGGTTCCCGATGTTGACTGGATTCACCTCATCCGACATGAGCAGCCGGTAGATGCCCTCGATCAGATCAGACACGTAGCAGAACGAGCGGGTCTGCGAGCCATCACCGAACACGGTGAGCGGTTCGTTTCGAAGGGCCTGTCCCACGAGGGCGGGCACGACCCTTCCGTCATTGAGCCGCATCCGCTCGCCATACGTATTGAAGATTCGGACGATGCGCGTTTCCAACCCGTGATAGCGGTGATAGGCCATCGTCATCGCTTCGGCAAAGCGCTTGGCCTCGTCATAGACGCCTCTGGGGCCCACCGGATTCACATTGCCCCAATAATCCTCCGTCTGCGGATGAACGAGTGGGTCTCCATACACTTCCGAGGTCGAAGCGATGAGATATCGCGCGCTCTTTTCCTTCGCGAGCCCGAGAGTCTTATGGGTTCCGAGCGATCCGACCTTGAGTGTCTGTATCGGCTTCTCGAGGTAGTCGATTGGACTCGCAGGTGACGCGAAGTGCAGCACGTAATCCAGCTGCCCATCGATCTCGATGTGCTCGGTGACGTCCTGTTCGATAAAGGAGAAATCGGAGCGATCGAGCAGGTGCCGGATGTTGTCCATCGATCCGGTGATGAAGTTGTCCATGCAGATCACTTCATGACCGCGCGAGAGAAAGAGCTCGCTCAGATGTGAGCCGAGAAACCCGGCGCCTCCCGTGATCAGAGTGCGGCCCATCAGTGCGAGACCCCGCGCATCTCCAGAGGCCTGGCCGCAGCGGCCCGCCCGACACAGACGTACTCGAAGCCTTCTTCATTCATGCGACGCGGATCGTACAGGTTCCGCAGGTCGACGAGCAATGGTCTGGTCATGGCCTGGCGGATCCTTTCCAGGTTCAGGGCGCGAAACTCATTCCACTCCGTCGCAATGACCAGCGCGTCGCATCCTCCGGCGGTCTCATACGCATCGCTGCAGAACGTGACGTCGTCGAACATCTTTCGCGCGTTGTCCATCGCCTCAGGATCGTAGGCACGGATCTTCGCACCGAGTGCCTGCAGCCCGCGGATCAGCGGCAGTGTCGGGGAATCCCTCATGTCGTCGGTCTCCGGCTTGAATGCGAGCCCCAGAATGCCTACCGTGCTTCCTGAGACTTCGCCCAGAGCGTCGGCCACTTTCGTAACCATTCGCTCTTTCACGCGTCGATTCACATCCATGACTGCATCGATGATCCGGAAGTCGTAGCCGTACTTCCGCGCGATGTCGGCAACAGCCGCCGTATCCTTCGGAAAGCACGAACCGCCGAAGCCGGGACCTGCCTGAAGAAACTTCGCCCCGATGCGGGAGTCGAGTCCAATCCCCCTGGCGACATCCTGCACATCACCCCCGAGGAGCTCGCAGAGAGTGGCGACCTCGTTAATGAACGAGATCTTGGTAGCAAGAAATCCGTTTGCCGCATACTTGATCAACTCGGAAGACTCGACATTCGTCACGACGAACGGGATGTCCAGCGAATGGAGCGGAGCGTAGATCTCGCGCATCAGCTCGACGGCCTGGGCATCGGACGCCCCGATCACGACACGATCGGGCTTCATGAAATCCTCGATCGCCGAACCCTCCCGCAGGAACTCGGGATTCGACACGACGGACGCCTGGTTTCCACGCCCCGCTTCCTCGAGGATCTTCTCGATCATCCTGCCGGTGCCGATCGGAACGGTGGATTTCGTGATGATGAGCTTGGGACCCTCCATGTACTGGGCGATCGAGCGGGCCACCTCGGCGACGTAACGGAGATCCGCTGAGCCATCGGGCAGGGGAGGAGTCCCCACGGCGATGAAGATTGCGCGGGCTGAACGGATCGCTTCGGCCAGATCGGTGGTGAATCGAAGCCGTCCCTCTTCCACGTTCTTCGCGACGATCGCATCGAGACCCGGCTCGTAAATCGGGATCTTTCCCTGGCGAAGGTTCTCAATCTTGTCTGCATCGATGTCGACGCAGGCGACTTCATTCCCGAAGTCGGCAAGTCCGGCCCCCGTGACGAGGCCAACATATCCGGTACCGATGACTGCGATATCCACGATCTCTCCCTGGAAAGAATAACTAGAAGTAAGCGCGGGCCGCGCTTGCCGCCGCCGGCCGCCCGTACGCAGAGGGGCATCCTAGCATTTCGGCGCCCGACGGCGGGAAACCGAGTCCCGAGAAAGAGGGGGACTACATTGCGTTGCTCGAACGCGCCGGAATCGACTTCATCCTTCTCTCGAGCGGTGTGGATCCTGGCCACGAAGCCAGGACTTCCGAATCCGACTTCCAGAGGAGATGCGGGGCATCCTTACCGCAACGTCACACCGGCAAAGCCTGTCGCGCCCGACATCTCGTCGAGCACGCCAACGGAGAGTCCGTTCGTCTGTGCGTCCGCCGTGACGTCGATCTTTACGGTGACCTCGCGGCGGAACCTCAGATCCTTTGCCGGGAAACGGACTTCCCCACCCTGCCGCGCGACCTTCGACACGGCACCATCCTGGCGCAGGAAGGCCGCGTAGACCGCGAAACGCCCCATTAGATCGTCGCCGTCGGGCACGAGCGTGAGGTTGTCCATCGGAAACGTCACGGTCACCGGGATGAGCACCGCCTCGGCACCCTGCTGCGCGGCGGCCCCGGTCACGGCTTCGATCTCCATCTCATTCGTGCTCGACGGGCGGAAGAGGTTCGCGGCGACTGCGTCCTGCATCTCCGTCGCAAGGGTCTTTTCGATCACGGCGCGGCGCGTGCGGACGTTGTGCCGTTTGTCTTTGAGGCGCACCTCGATCTTCTTCATCCGGTCCTGGCGCTCGCCGGTCGATCGATATCCGAGCGAGTAATACGTATCGAGGTCGTTGGAGATCGTGTCGAAGGCGAGTTTCCAGTTGTCCGATCCCGTCAATGCGACTCCGCCGGTATCTTCCGCCATCAGACGGAGCGTCGGCATGAGGGCAGCCTGGGTACTCACCATCGTATCGAGCACTCGGGGAACCGACGAGGCATCCCGGTCCACCATTCCTGAGTCCTTTCCGGCGGCATCGATCGGATAGAGCGTCACTCCACTGCTGTTCGCCACGGACGTAATCTCCTCGACGAGCGATGGGATGCGGAACTGGCCGGCTTCGACGATGGCCGACGAGTATGGACCTTCAAACTTGTCCCGGATCGCATCAAGGTAAAGAAAGGGCTCTTCGGCCGGATTGATGGGAAACTCGCCGGTGAGCAGGACGAGGATCTTTCTTCCTTCGGCGCCGCGGCGCCATGCGATGACGCTCTTGAGCGCCTCGATTCGCTGCTTCATCTCATGGGACGCCCGCATGGCGTAGGCACGCGCTTCTCCGATTCCGAGCCACCACTCCGGCTTGCGAGGTATGTTGTCCATCCGAGGCAGATCCGCGAACGATCGAATCAGCAACGCGATCGAGCGTTAGAACTCCTCCCGGTATTGCGCGATGTTGCTCGGAGATGCTGCGGACCCCAGACGCGCCACGGCGGCGTCGATTGCCTCACGGTCGCTCGTGGGTTCCAACTCGATCTTCAGAGACAGACCCCATGTCGCGATCGAGACGGTATCCCCGCCGCGGACGTTCTCCCGAACGAACTGCTGCAACGGCGGAAGAATCTGGTTCCGGCGCAACGGGTGGAGCACCGCGTTGTCGATGAAGATCGTGATGTCGCGCCGGCGGACGTCGTCTGACGAAGCCACAGGTTCGGTAATCGCTTCACCAGGCCTCGCCGCGGTCAGCGAAGCGGAGGGACCTCCACGCACCTCGATGAAATTCGTAATCTCCTTACGGACGCCGTCCTCGTAGACTTCAAAATCATTGCGATCCAGTCCGGTTACGGGCTTACCGTCACGTCCGGTGACGACGACGTCGACGTTCGTCACCCGGACTTCCATGATCTCGCTGAAGAACGTTTCCTGTGCGGCGACAATCGGGGAAACGAGGAGTACACAGAGGAGAAGGACGGGGAACTTCACCATGACATTATGAGTGAATAGGAACGCCGGGGCGCGGATGCGACACAGGCGTGACAGACCTGTTACAACTGGGGACAGCCGGGCTTCAAAGCGGCCATCGGAATGCCCTGCGTTCGTTTCTTCTGCTCGATCTTCTACTGCCACTTCACCCCTGCAAAACCTGTCGCTCCCGACATCTCGTCGAGTACCCCGACCGACAGCCCGTTCGTCTGCGCGTCCGTAGTAACGTCGATCTTCACGGTCACCTCGCGACGGGATCTCAGATCCTTTGCCGGGAAACGGACTTCCCCGCCCTGCCGCGCTACCTTCGACACCGCGCCATCTTTGCGCAGGAATGCTGCGTAGACCGCGAAACGTCCCGTCAGATCGTCGCCGTCCGGCACGAGCGTGAGATTGTCCATCGGGAACGTCACGGTCACCGGGATGAGCACCGCCTCGGCGCTCGGTTGCGTGGCCGCGCCGGTGACTGCCTCGATCTCCATCTCGTTCGTGCTCGACGGACGGAACA
This sequence comes from Thermoanaerobaculia bacterium, assembly GCA_041748075.1. Classification (GTDB taxonomy): domain Bacteria; phylum Acidobacteriota; class Thermoanaerobaculia; order Gp7-AA8; family Gp7-AA8; genus JBGSYJ01. Next base: position 21,197 of record JBGTDX010000036.1, on the reverse strand, counting down.
GGTTCGCGGCGACCGCATCCTGCATTTCCGACGCAACCGTCTTCTCGATCACGGCGCGTCGGGTGCGGACGCTGTGTCGTTTGTCCTTGAGCCGGACCTCAATCTTCTTCATCCGGTCCTGCCTCTCGCCCGTCGACCGATATCCGAGCGAGTAGTACGTATCGAGGTCGTTCGAGATCGTGTCGAAGGCGAGTTTCCAGTTGTCCGACCCCGTCAGCGCAATCCCGCCTGTTTCTGTTGCAATCGAGCGGAGCGAGGCCCTGGTTACAGCCATCTCTGTCCGGCCGGCCGACGTCATCCAGGCAGTCCCGGACGCGTCGCGGTTCACCATTCCCGAGTCCTTCCCGGCAGCATCGATCGGGTAAAGCGTCACACCACTGCTGTTCGCCACCTCCGTAATCTCATTGATGAGCGAGGGAAACTCGAACTGCCGGGACTCGGCAAGCGCGGACGAGGTCACTTCCGCAAACTGATCCCGCATCCCGTCGAGGTAAAGGAAGGCTTCTTCCGCCGGATTGAGGGGAAGCTCGGCAGTGAGCAGCACGAGGATCTTTCTTCCCTCGACCCCGCGGCGCCACGCGATGACACTCTTGAGCGCCTCGACCCTCTGCTTGAGGTCGTGCGTTGCCTTACTCGCGTACATCCTCGCGGCGCCGACTCCGACAAACCAGGGCGGCAGCTCCGGCGGATCAAGCGATTTGAAGCCTCGTATGAGTCTGGCAATCTCCTGGTAGAACTCCTCTCTCGCCTGACCCTGTGCAGACCCCAGGGCGGTGCGGGAAGCGAGCCGTTTTACAGCCGCCTCGATTGCGGAGCGATCGCTCGTCGGTTCGAGCGCGATCTCGAGCGAGAGGTTCCAGACAGCGATTCCCACGGTGTCGCCCGGCCGCACTGCTTCGTCGAGGAAGCTCTGCAGAGGCGGCAGAATCTGGTTCCTCCGCATCGGATGCAGCGCCGCGTTGTCGATGAAGATCGTGATGTCCCGGCGGCGGATGTCTTCTTCGGACGAGATCGTCGCGTCATCGTCCTTGCCGCCCGTAGCGGTCAGCGATGCGGAAGGTCCCCCGCGCATCTCCAGAAAGTTCGTAATCTCCTTCGCAACGCCGTCCTCGTAAAGCTCGAAATCACTCGCCGTAAGGCCAGTGACCGGCTTGCCGTCGCGCCCTGTCACGACGACGTCGACGTTCGTCACCCGCACTTCCATGATCTCGCTGAAGAAACTCTCTTCCTGCGCGGCGAGAGTCGAGGAAACGACGAGAGAACAGAAGAGAAGGATGGAGACTTTCATATCGACATTATGAGGCGAATGTCACTGAAAGGGTGCAGGGGTGAGGCAGGCTGTTCCAAGGCTGTTACAGGGTGCTGCTTTTCGAATAGCGCAGATGCGGGCATCGCGGGATGGGATCCTGGCATGAAGCCAGAACTCCCGAAGCCGACATTCCGAGGAGCGGGGCATCGGAATGCCCCGCTACAATGCGGGACTGTTTTCCAAACTTATGCCGGCGAAGCCTGTTGCGCCCGACATTTCGTCGAGTACCCCAACGGAGAGCCCACTTGTCTGCGCATCCGCAGTGACGTCGATCTTCACGGTCACCTCGCGACGGGACCTCAGATCTCCTGCCGGAAAGCGGACTTCGCCTCCCTGTCGCGCAACCTTCGACACGGCGCCATCCTTCCGCAGGAACGCAGCGTAGACCGCGAAACGTCCCGTCAGATCGTCGCCGTCCGGCACGAGCGTGAGATTGTCCATCGGGAACGTCACGGTCACCGGGATGAGCACCGCCTCGGCGCTCTGCTGCGTGGCCGCGCCGGTGACTGCCTCGATCTCCATCTCGTTCGTGCTCGACGGACGGAACAGGTTCGCGGCGACCGCATCCTGCATCTCCGACGCAACTGTCTTCTCGATCACGGCGCGTCGGGTGCGGACGCTGTGTCGTTTGTCCTTGAGCCGGACCTCGATCTTCTTCATCCGGTCCTGCCGCTCGCCCGTCGACCGATATCCGAGCGAGTAGTACGTATCGAGGTCGTTCGAGATCGTGTCGAAGGCGAGTTTCCAGTTGTCCGACCCCGTCAGCGCAATCCCGCCTGTTTCTGTTGCAATCGAGCGGAGCGAGGCTCGGGTTGCAGCCACCTCTGTCCGGCCGGCCGACGTCATCCAGGCAGTCCCGGACGCGTCGCGGTTCACCATTCCCGAGTCCTTCCCGGCAGCATCGATCGGGTAAAGAGTCACACCACTGCTGTTCGCCACCTCGGTAATCTCATTGATGAGCGAGGGAAACTCGAACTGCCGGGACTCGGACATCGCCATCGAGTTCACTTGTTTGAACTGGTCCCGCATTCCGTCGAGGTAAAGGAAGACTTCCTCGGCGGGATTGAGGGGAAGCTCGGCGGTGAGCAGCACGAGGATCTTTCTTCCCTCGACCCCGCGGCGCCACGCGATGACACTCTTGAGAGCCTCGACCCTCTGCTTGAGGTCGTGCGTTGCCTTACTCGCGTACATCCTCCCTGCACCAATCCCCATAAACCATTCCGGCAAATCACCCCTGTCCTTGTAAGCACCGATCATCAGGGCGATCTGCTCGTAGAAGTCCTCTCTCCCCTGGACCTGTGCAGACCCCAGGGCCGTGCGGGAAGCGAGCCGTTTCACAGCCGCCTCGATTGCGGCGCGATCGCTCGTCGGCTCGAGAGCGATCTCGAGCGAGAGGTTCCAGACGGCGATTCCTACGGTGTCGCCCGGCCGCACCGCTTCGTCGAGGAAGCTCTGCAGAGGCGGCAGAATCTGGTTCCTCCGCATCGGATGAAGCGCTGCGTTGTCGATGAAGATCGTGATATCGCGCCGGCGGATGTCTTCTTCGGACGAGATCGTCGCGTCGTCGGCCTCACTGGTCGCACCAGCGGTCAGTGATGCCGAGGGCCCACCGCGCATCTCGAGAAAGTTCGTAATCTCCTTCGCAACGCCGTCCTCGTACAGCTCGAAATCATTCGCAGTGAGGCCGGTGACCGGCTTGCCGTCGCGGCCAGTGACGACGACGTCGACGTTCGTCACTCGCACTTCCATGATCTCGCTGAAGAAGCTCTCCTGGGCAGTGAGCATCGGGGAAGCGACGAGAGAGCAGAGGAGAAGGCCTGGGATTCTCATGACGCCATTATGAAACGAATGGTGATGATGATGTCCAGCAGGGTGTTACAGGGCTGGTACAGAAGAGCTGTGTAGAGGAGATTCTGATCTCCTGCTCCCCGTGGTTGTGCAGGCATCGCAGTATGGGAGCGTAGCCATATAGCCAGCACTCTCGAAGCCGACATACCGATGAGCGGGCATCGGAATACCCCGCTACGATGTTTCCCGCGCCAGCTCTTCCACCAGCGCTTCCGCGAGCCGCACGTAGTCTTCCCGCGAATTGTAGATCTGTGCCGAGATACGCAGCAGACGTCGCGGCGGAGCCGGCCAGGCGATGACGGGAACTTCGATCCGGTGATCGAAGTACAGCCGGTCCTGCAGCGGGTCGCCGTAGAGCGCGGGGACAGCTCCGCCGGGCTTACCGTCCGGCAGCGGAACGGCGGCAAGCGAGCCGACCATCGAAGCGGGCGCCGGCTCTTCGATCTCCAGAGCTTCGCAGAGAATACTCCGGGCCTCGAGCGCCAGCGTCCGATTCCGCTCCCGCAACTCCGTCCAGCCGCCGGGAAGGAGATTTTCCATGAAATCGAGTGCGCGCGGGATCGAAAGCATCGCGGTCGGATCGTCCGTGCCGACCCAGTCGAACTCGATCAGATAGCGGCTCCGATCCGTGCGGCCGCTGTTGGCCCCGTGGCTGATCGAAACGGGACGGATCTCCCGCTGCCGGTCGGGATGACTCCAGAGGAAGGCCGCCCCTTTCGGCGCGCAGATCCACTTGTGACAGTTTCCGGTGTACCACGTCGCCCCGATCGCATCGACATCGAGATCGAGCATGCCGGGGGCGTGCGCGCCATCGACGAGCGTATCGACTCCGCGACGATTCATCTCTTCGACGATTCGTTCGAGAGGAAATATCAAACCGGTCTGGCTCGTGATGTGATCGATGAGCAGCAGCCGCGTTCGATCCGACACCGCATCGAGCAGAGCCTCGACCATCTCGTCTTCACTTTTCAGCGGAAACGGAACCGGTGCCACAACGACACGCGCGCCTGCACGCTCCGCCACGAACTCGAGCACGTTGCGACAGGCGTTGTACTCGTGACTCGTCGTAAGGAGCTCGTCACCGGCTGCAAAGCTGAGCGATCGCAGAACCGCATTCACTCCAGCAGTCGCATTTCTGACAAACACGAGATCGGGAGAATGCACACCGAGAAATGTGGCGAGCCGGGAGCGTGCGCCGTCGAGGAGATCTTCCAGCTCGCGAACGAGAAAGAGCACCGCCTCCTGCTCCATGCGAAGCTGCAACTCCTGCTGATACCCCAGCACCTCAGCCGGTGTCGCGCCGAACGAACCGTGGTTGAGATAGGTCACCTCGGAGTCAATCAGCCAGGGGTCGCGAATGCGAGATGTCATCGTCGCGTGATCATACCCGACGGCCAGTACCCTGATTTCCTCCCAGCCTGCGTCCGGTAGCCGTGAGAAGGCGGTGTCGGTCCGCGCGGCGTCTTACGCCAGTCCAGAAGGTCAGGTAGTAACCGACGATCACGGCGCCTGCCCCGAGGGATCCTGCGGCACCCGATGCCGCGAGCCAGGACACGTCGTCGGGCGTTGCCTGCCACGCACGCCAGCCGCGCCAGAAGCCGTACACCAGCCGTGCGGACACGAGCAGCATCATCGAAAGAACGAGCCAGCGGTTCGGAGTGTAGTGAAGAGATCGCGGCGTGGTTTCCCAGCGCGTGAGGGCGAGTCCCAGGAATCCGAGCAGCGCTCCTCCGATCAGTCCGAGCACGCTGAAAGGAATCGCCCGCGGCACCCAGAAGCTCGAAGCGGCCGCGCCGATCAGAAGAATCATCGCCGAGGTGAAAAAGGCAAACAGATTGATCGTGGCAATCCAGCCGCGCGCGGGCACACGCGCGGTTCCCCTTCGGTATCGCTGGATGAGCGTGAACGGCAGGCTGAGGATGATCAGCCCGAAAAGGACGAAGACGAGAACGATGACGATCAGGTAGGGCACGCGGCAGTAGCGTACCGCAGACGCGGATTCTAAGCGCGCAGAGCGTCGTGCTCTCCCTCTCCCTGTTCACACGGGGAGAGGGGAATGCGGCCACAACTCAGAACTCACAACTCACAACCGCGGCGGGAGAGTGGCTGCACGGAGCGCCGGCCTGCGCTCGTTGACCTCGCCCGGCGTCAGGCGTGCTCCGCGCCTTCGCTCGATATCTTCCGGCAGATAGATGCCCTCGTGCTCCCCTCCGAAACGGGCAACAATGTAGTTGATACATGCGGCGAGCTCCACGTCGGTAATGTGACCCATCGGGGGCATCGGGGCCCGCCATCGCCGGCTCGCCAGCCCATAGAGATGGACCTCGATGAGGTACTCGCCACCGCCGGGCGCGCCGGCGATGGCGCCCGTATGTCCGAGCCCGGGATATTGATCCCATCCCTGTCCTTCCTCACCGTGGCAGTTCGCACAGTTGCGCATGTAGGAGCGCTCGCCCAGGTTCTCCCAGTCGAACTCGCGCGCGGTCTCCGGCCGGTGCCTCTCGGCGAGAGTCCTCTCATTCGTGACGGTCAGCTGTGCCGAACGGATCCACGCGAAACAGGCGGCGCCCGACAAAAGCAGCGCTGCAATCGCGTACGTCGCGATGTTCGCGATGAGATGTCTCATCGTGCGGCCTCGCCGTTCCGGTCAGGCAAGCTTGAAGACCTCCATCTGAAGATTTCGTCGATCGACTCCCATTTCCGTCAGGGCATCCTCGACGGCATCCATCATCGGCGGAGGCCCGCAGAGGAAGACCATACGCCGGATCGCTTCCTCCGGAATGTTCCGTTCGAGCACTTCAGCCGTCACGAAGCCCGACTCGCCGCTCCAGCCCTCGGGAGGTTCTTCCAGCACGTAGACCACTTCGAGATCCAGCCGCTCCTGAAGTTTTTCCAGTTCCTCGTGATAGGCAATCTCCTCCAGCGTTTTCTCTGCGTGAATGAGCATCACGGGGCGGGGGTCATTTCTGTCGGCCATCGTATTGATGAACGACATCATCGGGGTGATGCCGACCCCTCCAGAGATGAAGACGTATCCCACAGCGGGGTAGCGGTCGATGCTGAATGCGCCATGCGGTCCATCGAGATAGGCCTTGGTACCTGTCGCGATTTTCTCGAGGTTTCCGGTGAAGTCACCGAGCTCCCTGATTCCAAACTCCACATGGTCGGTGCGCTCAGCACTCGATGAAAAACTGAATGGATGCTCTTCGAGCGTGAACGGCGAGCCGACGAGTTTGATCCACGCGAACTGCCCGGGCATGAATCGCATACCTTCGTGGCCGACGGGCTTGAGCGAGAGTGCCCATGTGTCACCCGGCAGCTCCCGCACTTCCGCCACCTCCCAGCGGTAGTTGCGCTGCCATGCCGGCTTGATCACGCGCAGGTAAAGGACGAGACCGACCATGGCGGCGGCGGTTACGACCCAGATCGCATGTTTCCAGGCGTTGTTCGTGTAGAGCCCCGCCATCGAAACGTGAATCTGCGCCGAAGCGATGGCGCCTATCCCGAAGACGAGATGTGTCAACCGCCAGAGCTCGTAACGAAGCTTCAGCCGCTCCCGGAAGACTGACGTAACCACGATCGCGACGAGAAAGAGGATGCTGGCGATTCCTGCGCGACTCGCCCAGTTGCCGCCGAATGGATTCAGCAGCTTCAGGCGCGAAGGGTTGTCGATGAAGAGGATCAGGGGATGGGCGAGAATCGCAAGCACCGCCATCATCGCAATCTGACGGTGGTACTGGAGGATCACATCGATGCCGTAGGGTGCCGTCACCGTGCGGAAGCGCGCGATCAGTACGAACTGAACGGCGATCTGCGTGAGACCGACGAAACCCAGTGCAACCGAGAACTCGAGCCAGAACCCGCGCCCTGACGGCACCGGGGGCACCATCATCAGAAAGACCGGCGCCATGACGACAAGCAGGTAGAGGCCGATCCAGAAGACACCCGAAATTGCGCGATTCACGCTCCTTCGCCCTGCAGAACCCGTGCTAGGCACCTCGGGAGTGCCCGCTGAGGAGCCTCAGAAACCCGATGCGGACAAAGCTGACACTGCGGCCCGCGGGCGGAGCGGAAGAAGCGCGAGCAGCGACTGCTTCGTCGCGCGCAGGTCCGGCGGGCAGTGCAAGACGGGAGCCACGAAGTTTCTCGAACACCATCCATGAACTTCTGCTTCAGCGGAAGATTTTTGTCACGCTCTTCACAGCGGCGAACACGACTGCGATGACGCCGAGGAGGACTCCGATCACGATGCCGCCAAATCCCGCGGCGACGGTCGAGCCGAGGCCACCCTTCTTCGCGGCACGTTCGCGGCGCTCTGCAGCAGGCGTTTCCGGTACCGGAAGCGGCGCGGACACCGGTTTCCCGGTATGGATGCGGCCCGTGCCGGGTGATCCCGCAGGACCTCGGCGCGTTCGCGGGCGCGGCTCACTGCCCGTCGCAGCGCCTCGCACGTGTCGCGAATAGACCTCGGTGAACTCCGACCCGAAAAAGAGAATTAGCCCCGAGTAGTACAGCCACAGAATGACGATGATGATCGATGCGGCGGCACCGTAAGTCGAGGCGACGGTACTCTTCCCCAGGTAAAAGCCGATCCCGAACTTTCCGAGGACGAAGAGGAACGCGGTGAACGCGGCGCCGACCCAGACATCGCCCCAGCCGACTTCTGCGTCGGGGATGTACTTGAAGATCAGCGCCATAAGCAGCGTGATGATCGCGAAGGACAGAGCGAAAGTGACAATCTGCCAGAGCGTCGCGCCGCCGGGCAGGCGGCCTTCCATGAACGTACCGGCCGCGGCGAGCGCTGCGCTGATGATGAGCGAGGTGAGCAGGAGAAATCCCACCCCGAGAACCATGGTGAACGACCAGAAGCGCTGGCGGATCATCGAAACAATGCCGCCCTCTCTCTTCCCCTCGACTCCCCATACGGTGTTCATTGTGTCCTTGAGCTGGCCGAAAACACCGGACGCTCCGAAGAGCAATGCCACGAGGGCGGCGATGGTCGCCAGAACACCCTTTTGCTTCTGCTGACCGGCGTTTCTGATCATTTCCTGGATCGCTTTGCCTCCGGTCTCCCCGATGACCCCCTCGATCTGACCGACGATCTCCCCGCGCGCGGCCTCTTCGCCGAAGGCGAAACCTGCAACGGCAATCGCGATGACCAGCAGCGGCGCAAGGGAAAAGAGTGCGAAGTAGGCGAGCGCCGCGGCGAGCCTCGGGACTTTGTCTTCTCCGAACTCGCGGAAGGATTCTTTGAATACCTCGAGAAGCTTACGGAAGTTCATTCTTTTCAGCTGCGCAGCAATGGGCATGCCGGAGAGGGCGTATCGAGATTCATTTCTCTTCACCATGACGGTTCCCGTCATGTCGAGTTCGGATGACACTCTCCCTATCGCCGCTCGCGGGCCTACTCACTCTTCACGCGGCGCAGCACCGTCAGACTCAGAGCATCCACCTCGATGCTCTCGCCGGCCTGAAAGACCGGACCATCGTCGTCTGGGAACTGCTCTGATGTCGAGAGGACGAGCTTCCATCGTTCCCCCCACGAACCGGTGGGGATCGTGAACGTCAGCGCGTCGTTGTAGGCGTTGAAGAGCAGGTAGAAGCTGTCGTCGAGGATGCGCTCGCCCCGGGAATTGCGGCTCGGGATCGCCCGGCCATTGAGGAAGACACCGAGAGAGTTCGCGAAACTCTGATCCCAGTCCTGATCGGTCATCCGTGTGCCGTCGGGCTTGAACCATCCGATGTCGTCGACATCCGTGCCGTGAATGGGCTGGCCCTGAAACCAGCGGCGTCTCATGAATACCAAGTGCCGCTTTCGCAGAGCGATGAGCCGGCGGGTGAACTCGAGGAGATTCGGGTCGGCGTTTTCCCAGTCGTACCACGAGATCTCGTTGTCCTGGCAATAGGCGTTGTTGTTGCCACCCTGCGTGCGCCCGATCTCATCTCCCCCGAGGAGCATCGGGATGCCCTGAGAGAGAAGAAGGGTCGTGAGGAAGTTCCTTTTCTGTCGGTCGCGAACCTCATTGATGACGGGATCAGCGGTCGGCCCTTCGGCTCCGAGGTTCCACGAGCGATTATGGTCTTCGCCGTCGTTGCTGTTCTCTCCGTTCGGCTCGTTGTGTTTCTCGTTGTAGGAGACGAGATCGTTGAGCGTGAACCCATCATGGGCGGTGATGAAATTGACGCTCGCGTAAGGGCGTCGTCCGGTACCTTCATACAGATCGGATGAACCGGTGAATCGGTTTGCGATCTCACCCAGCGGTTCGTCGGTGCCGCGCCAGTAGTCGCGCACCGAGTCCCTGTACTGGCCGTTCCACTCGGACCAGAGGGGCGGGAAGTTGCCCACCTGGTAACCGCCTTCGCCGACGTCCCAGGGCTCGGCGATGAGCTTGACCTGGCTGACGACGGGGTCCTGCTGGATGATGTCGAAGAAGGCCGAAAGCCGATCGACCGCATGCAGCTCGCGCGCCAGGGCTGCGGCGAGATCGAAGCGGAAGCCGTCGACATGCATCTCGAGGATCCAGTAGCGCAGTGAATCCATGATGAGCTGCAGGACATGGGGATGCCGCATGTTCAGGGTGTTGCCCGTCCCCGTGTAGTCCATGTAGTAACGCATATTGGCCGGGACCGTGCGGTAGTAGGCCGTGTTGTCAATTCCCTTCATCGAGAGCATCGGCCCCAGGTGGTTTCCCTCCGCAGTGTGGTTGTAGACGACGTCCAGGATCACTTCGATCCCTTCGGCGTGCAGGGTGCGAACCAGGTTTTTGAACTCCTGCACTTGCTGGCCCCGCTGGCCGCGAGCTGCGTAACCGCCGTAGGGCGCGAGGAAACCGATCGAGTTGTAGCCCCAGTAGTTGCGGAGCCCCCTCTCGACCAGCAGATTGTCGTGAATGAAATGGTGCACCGGAAGCAGCTCGATCGCCGTGATTCCGAGCTTCTTCAGGTAGTCGATGGCCACCGGATGCGCCAGCGCGTCGTAGGTCCCGCGGATTTCCTCGGGGATGTCCGGGTGCCGCGCGGTGAAGCCCTTCACATGCGTTTCGTAGATGATCGTCTTGTGCCAGGGAGTCTTGGGCCAGTGATCGTCACGCCAGTCGAACCAGGGGTTTGTCACGATCGACTTCGGGACATAGGGAGCGCTGTCGTGCTCATTCTTCGAGTCGTCGGGATCCGCGAAGTGGTAAGGAAACACCGCCTCGTTCCACTGGACGTCTCCCTCGATGGCCTTCGCATAGGGATCGAGCAGCAGTTTTGAGGGATTGAACCAGTGTCCGTTCGCCGGATCCCACGGACCGTGCACTCGGAAGCCGTAGCGCTGGCCCGGCTCGATGCCGGGAACGTAACCGTGCCAGCAGAGCGCAATGACCTCGGGAAGATCGACGCGGGTCTCGTGGCCGCTTTCGTCGAACAGACAGAGCTCGATCCGTTCCGCGGAATCGGAAAAGACCGAGAAGTTCGTGCCGGCGCCGTCGTAGGTCGCACCGAGCGGGTACGGCGTACCTGGCCAGATGTTGATCATGCAAGCTCCAGACGGAGAGTTTACGGGATTTCGATTTCACTGCTCGAAATGCATAACCGGGGCCGCCGCTCGGGCCTCGTCCGCTACGTGCTGCCGGTCACTTTACCTTTTGCCCGGGAAGCAATATCATCTTGTGGAACCACCATACATTTTCGGCCCGGGACATGGCGACGATGGTCCGGGGTAGTGAGATCAATGACGGCGGCAAGGGGCGAGGCGGGAGTGGCCGGCTTCGGTTTCATGCCGGGAGCCACAACCCATGAGGAGCACGCTCCGTGACGCAGCGCAAAGGGCCTGATTCACCCTGGCCGAACGAAAAGGACTTCTACCGTCTGACCGCGCGGATCGCCGACGCTCTCGAGCGGATCGCGGACGAGCTGGAGGCCCAGCGGGCGACTCGGGAGGAGTCCCCACTCGCTCAGACCGCCGAGCCGGCGCAGACCGCTACCCCTGAAGTTCCCCCGGCGGACGTACGCGTCGAGCTGGGTCCCCCGAACACACAGGAACCACTGCGAACTTCCTATCCACCGGGGAGCGCCGCGGAAGCGCTCGAAGGGCTCAAGCGCCTGCGGACTCTTCAGGCTCAGGCCACGGGAGGCGAGGAAACCGAGGATGTCTTTACGGACAACCCCTTCGCGCCGCGTTTCGGTCGGGTACCGCGGGAAATCTCGTAGCGAATCTGCTGAAGTCTTCCCTCTATGAGGGCCGAACGTGCAACCGCGAAGCAGCGTGCGCTCGAAGGAGCCGAACTATCGACCGCTGTACTCTCCGCCCAGCCTCTCGACCACCACCTTGTCAATCCGCTTGCCATCCATGTCCACGACCCTCGAATCGCAGTTCCCCCACCTCGACGCTATCCGCGACAGACGGCAGTCGGCCCATGCGGTCGATGATGAATCCTGCCACCGTCTCGTAGTCCGAGGGACTTGTGCCGGGTGGCACCGGCATCACTGGCGAATCACGATCGGCACCGGATCCCTCACTCATCCCCCATCCGCAGTTCCACATCGGCCTCACCTTCTGAGTCAATGGTCACGAGCACGTTCCACGGCTGGCAGCAGACCTGACAATCTTCGACGTATTGCTGTCGCCGGCCGCCGTATTCGTCGACGAGGATCGTGTTGTCTTCGCCGCAGTAGGGGCATGAGACGGACGCCTGCATGTCCCAATGAGATCACGAGAGTGCCTTCGCCCGTGTGGCGGGCGCGATGACATCCGAGTTGTCGATTCGAAAAAGAAAGGAGGGGTTTCCCCCTCCTTCCCCGGGACAATGTTCAGTAAACTCAGGTGCGCGGTGCCCCGCTGCGCTGGCCACGCTGACCTCGCTGGCCACGCTCGCTCTTCATCGCTTCGAGCTGCGTGCGCTGCTCGGGCGTGAGAATGTTCATCATCTGCTGATGCTGCGCTTCACGCTGCGCCTTCATCTGGTCCTTGTAGTTTTTCATGGTCGCCCGAAGAGCATCGACGCGTGCGGTGTCGCCCGCTTCCTGAGCGGCTTTCAGCTCAGTCTTCGTCGTCTTCATCGAGTTCCAGAGCGGCTCGTTCTGAACCTGGAAGCCCTTCCGCAGCTCGGACATCTGAATCTTCTGTCCCTCTGAAAGGTTGAGCTTTTCGGCCATGCGCTCCATGTGCGCCGCCCCGCCCTTGTCATGCATCCCGTGCTTGCCGTGCTTCCTGCCTTCGCCAGGACCCGCGAAGGCGAGCGACGCGCCGAGGGCCAGTACCGCTGCTGCAGTGACGATCTTCTTCATCTCATTGCTCCTTGTGGTTATAGGTGACTCGAACTTCGGTGCCTGCTGTGATGAATACGATTCAGACGGCCGCAATGTTCCGCTGTTTTCACCAACTGCACGGAGGTGTAACGAATTGCATGCAGGGGGCTTGGGCTGATCTGGAGAGAGCAAGGGCGCCGCGTTTTCAATACTGCGGCTCGATTGCCCTCTCGAGGAGTCGCTGCACATATACAGCGTCTCCTCGTACTGGAGCATGGACGACGAGCTGGGTTGCCACTGGGCCGACCCGGCGCTGAGGATTCCGTGGGAGATCTCCGAGGTGAAACTTTCCGAGCGGGATTCGGGCTCGGGCGTGTTCAGCGATCTCCTGCGCGAATTAGAGCCCTGGCAGCCCATCGGGCAGCCGAGCCGATGAGAGGCAGCTTCAGAACCTTCTCGCGCATCCGCCAGGCCGCGGTATCCGCCATCTCATGATGCACGCGCTCCAGGTGGCGGAGTGCGCCGGAAACAGCCTGGAGCTCCTGCCGCGATTTCTCCAGTCCCCTTTCAGCCGCCTCCTTTCGCATTGACACCTGGGCGAGCCGGGAGCGGAGTGACCCAGACTCTGTTTTCAACTCTCCAATCACTCGTTTTATCTCGTCGTTTTTTTCACTCGCTTCCTGCAACGCCTGCGTGAGCTCCTGAGCCTTCTTCGCCTCGACGATCACCTGATCCAACTGCGCGGCCCGGCTCTCAGCCGCTGCCATTCTTTCTCTCAGCTTCTCGCTCTCGAGAAAGGAGCTCGCCGCCAGACGGCCCTGACCCTCCAGGATCAGGAGCGGTATCCGGCGCCTTTCTGCCGGATCGAGAATTCGGCGCGACCAGCTTTTGAGCTCCGCCTCCCGCTCCTTCAATGTCCAGTCCTTCCGGAACGGTGTAGGAAAGTTGACAGCCGTCGGCTGGAATCCGCTTATGGCTCGATTGTTCGCCGGCCGCAGCATTTCCTGCCACATGTAGAGATCCGTCGGGATGCCTGCGGGGGTCGTGCGCCACCCGGCCGATCTTCGGTACGCCGCCATGGTGTGTGCCGCGCAGGTGAGTGGAACCCGGTTGTGCCCTGCTCGAAAGCGCTCGTGGTACTCCGGCAACGCCAGGTCCACTGCATAGATGTTCAACTCGCCCGTGACCTCTGCGTGGACCGGCAGGGTGTTGGCGAAGTCGGCATCCGCGAGCAACTCCTCCATGACTTCAACATGCTCGGGAAACCAGAGGTCATCATCCGAGAGATAACAGACGATCTCACCGGTTGCCTTTCCGAGCGCCTCGTGACGCCAGATCTCTCCGTGCCTCGCGCCCTTCTCGAAGTCGAAGAATCGAATGCGGGAATCGGAGCGGACAGCTGCGAAGACGGCCTCGCGATGCTCTGCCGGCACACCATCACCCACGACAAAGATCTCTATATCGGCCACAGTTTGTTTCAGAGCGCTCTCGACCGAGTACTTCAGCAGCGGACCGTGGTCGAACGTCGGGATGATGACCGTGGCTCTCATCAATGGTTGCCGCTCTCAATTCCAGCGAGCTCGCGCAGTCGCTCGATGGATTCTACGACCGCAAGCCCTTCGGCAGCACTGCTTCGAGGTGGAGGACCTCCAGTGAGGAATTCGGTGAAACTCCGCAGCTCCCGCAGGCGCGGCATCTCTCCGGAAATGGGAGTGGTCTCCACCTCGTCCTCCGGCCGCCATCCGGAACGGTAAAGCTCGATGTGGGACTCGTAGCTGTCGGAAAGAATGGCCACGCCCCCTTCGCACTCGAGCCGCGCAGATCGACGATTCGACGGATGGGCCGAAGAGACCTCGAGTGCGTGCCAGACGTCGTCGCCCTGCAACAGCGCCTTCAGGCCGGAGATCTCTCCGTTCCACAACGAGGCGACCGCTGCACGAGGCGCGGGAATCGACCCGAGAATCTCGATAGACATGGACAGATCGTGCGGTGCGAGAATCCAGATCGAATCAACGTCTGTGTGCGGGTTTCCCCAGCCGAGACGGAGCGTCTCGAGCCCGATGACCCGGCCCAGCTCCCCCGACCGGGCGATCTCTCCGAGCTTCTCGACCCCCGGGTGATACCGCCACTTGTCCATGACGAACAAGCGGCCCCAGCGTCCGCAACCCACCAGGCCGATATGGAGAGCGGTACTCATTCAGCGCCAGGGCTCCTGTCCCGCCGCGCGAGGCGCTGCAGGGCTACGAGAACAAAAATCAGAACGACGACGACGATCGAGCCGAAGTCGACGCGCCCCGATGTGCGCCAGTTGTAGATGGTAAGGCCGATGATCACGAGGCATCCGGCCACAGTGACGGCATGAATCGTATCGACTGCCCGCTGCGTAAGTCTCATTCAAAGCTCCGGTCCGGCAGATCCCATACGGGAGTCATCATGCCTGACCCCGGTCTGGATGCCAATTGGTGTGGCGGGAGATTTCGATTTCCTGTCTGCAAGGCATTTCGAAGTAACAGATAATCCGAGTGACGGCATGGGCCCGAAGGCACGGGGTCGTGGGTCGTGTTCGCCCCGGGAGGCGAAGCCCGGGAAGGCCCAGCCACCTATGTGACAGATCCGTAAGGCACGCACTCTGCACGCCTTCGCTCCATCACACCCCAAAATGGAGGACGCGATGTACCGAATCATTCTCCTTGCTCTCATTGCCACGGGTTGCGTCAGCATGCCCCCGGCAGATCCCGCAGCGGCTCTGCTCGAAGCCACCCCACGACACGTTGAATGGATTCAGATCGACCGGGGCGATCGCACGCTCGTGGCGTACGTCACGTGGCCGGAAGTCTCCGAAAAGGCGCCGGCCGTGCTCCTGATTCACGAGAATCTCGGCCTGACAGAGTTCGAGCGCAGCGTGGCGGACCGGCTCTCGGAGAACGGTTTCATCGTCATCGCGCCCGACATGCTCTCGGGCATGGCTCCCGGGGGCGGGCGTGCGAGCGATTTCCCTTCGCTGGACGCCGCGCGCGAAGCCATAGGAAAACTTCCCCGCGAACAGGTGATGGCAGATCTTGATGCCGCGGCCGATTACGTCCTGGCGCTTCCGGCTTCGAATGGGACGCTGTCGGTGGCGGGTTACTGCTGGGGAGGCGCGCGTACATGGGAGTTCGCGAACCGCAGAGCCGGACTCGATGCGGCCTATCCCTTTTACGGAACGGGTCCCCAGGAGAGCTCGGGTGTGGCAGGCATCACGGCGCCCGTGCATGGCTTCTACGGCGGAGATGATGCGCGCGTGAATGCAACGATTCCCAGGACCGAGGAGCTGATGCGCGCCGCAGGAAAATTCTTCAACCCGGTCCTCTATGAAGGTGCCGGACATGCGTTCATGCGTTCCGGCGCGATGCCGGACGCGTCGCCGGCAAACCGGGAAGCATGGGAGAAGGCATGGAGCCGTTGGCTCTCACTGCTCCGGGAATAGCGTAAGCGAGGCTCGAGGCGGCTGAACATTCGAGGCAATGTTCGGCCTCTTGACGTTAGGATGCACTCACCCGTGAGCGTGACGCGTTGACGATCTCCGAACAGAAACTGCGGTGGAGCCTCAGCTCGCGAGAGCTGCTGTTGATCTTTCTGTTCTGGACTTCGCTAGCGACTCTCTCCGCGGCGAATCGCATGCTCGACCCGCGTGCGTTCGGCCTGCGCGAGGGGTGGCCGGTGGGAGTGATCGGCTATCTTTATTCCGAGGCGTTTTTGTGGGCCGCCCTCACGCCACTGATCTTCTGGCTGAGCAGCCGTTTCAATAGCGAGCGGACGAAATGGTACGTCACGATTCCAGCGCTCCTCGCGGCCGGTTTCGTGATCGCCGCCGGCGTGGATCTGGTTTTGTTTCTGCTCCGCAACGAGCTCCTTCCGATGCCGCGGCGCAGGGGGTCGACGTTCATATTTCTGCGCGGGATGGGGCGTTTCCGGATTCTCAATCACCTGCTGATATATCTCGCCGTGCTCGCTGCCGGTTTTGCGCGCGAGTACTTCATGCGTGATCAACGGAGGCAGAAGGAAGCGGCGGCACTGCAGGCGGAGACTGCTCAACTGCAGGCCCAGCTCTCGGAGGCGCG
Organism: Thermoanaerobaculia bacterium; assembly: GCA_041748075.1. Classification (GTDB taxonomy): domain Bacteria; phylum Acidobacteriota; class Thermoanaerobaculia; order Gp7-AA8; family Gp7-AA8; genus JBGSYJ01. Next base: position 4,709 of record JBGTDX010000036.1, on the reverse strand, counting down.
GCTCGAAGCGCTTCGCATGCAGCTCAATCCCCATTTTCTGTTCAATACACTTCATGCGGTTTCCGCGCTGGTGGAGCGCGATCCGAGGGGTGTGCGGCGGATGATCGCGCGGCTGAGTGAATTGCTGCGCCAGACGGTCGAGAGCCGCGGAAGTCAGGAGGTGCCGCTGCGTGACGAGCTCGATCTGCTGCAGCGCTACCTGGACATCATGGCCGTGCGCTTTCAGGGACGGCTGGAAGTCGAGACGAAGATCGATCCATCAACGATGGATGCGCTCGTCCCGAATCTGATCCTCCAGCCGATCGTCGAGAATGCGCTCGAGCATGGGGTGAACCGGATCGCCGGCGTGGGCAGGATCGAGATAGGGGCAGAGCGCGACGGCGAGTTCATGCTTCTGTCGATCCGCGACAATGGCGCGGGACTGGATGACACGGCCGCCCGCAATACGCGGGAGGGTGTGGGGCTGAGCAACTGCCGCGCGAGGCTCGAGCAACTCTATGGCGACTTCGGCGCATTGACGCTCCGGGCGGCAGAGGGAGGCGGTGTCGTTGCGGAGATCCGGTTGCCGTATCACACGGCTTCGGATCTGCGGACGACGGGTATGGGCGGGGAGGAGTTGTGAGTTGTCGATGAATGATGCAAGCTCGATTCGGGTACTGATCGTCGACGACGAGTTGCTGGCGCGCCAGAGGCTGGAAGACCTGCTCGCTCGCGAAGAGAATGTCGAGATCGTCGGAACCATCGATAACGGCAGCGATGCGGTGGAGGCAATCCGGTCTCAGAATCCTGACCTGATTTTCCTCGATATCCAGATGCCGGGTCTCACGGGACTCGAAGTAGCGAAAGAGATCGGAGTCGATCGGATGCCGACAACCATTTTCGTCACCGCCTTCGATCATCATGCGATCAAAGCGTTCGACCTTGCCGCGATCGACTACCTCGTCAAACCGTTCGATGACGAAAGGTTTGCGACTGCTTTCCGCCGGGCCCGCAAGTTGATCGATCTCGAGGAAGTCGAGAGAATGACGCGGCGTCTCATGACCCTGCTGCAGGGATCCGAGAGCGCCGGCGAAGTGCTCTCGCCCTCCCCCACGCCGGGCTGGCTGGAGCGGATCTCGGTCGAAACCCGCGGCCAGCTTCGCGTCGTACCGGTGGACAAGATCGACTACATCACGGCAAGTGGCCCGTACGCGGAGCTCCACGTCGCCGACAGAACCTACGCGGTACGCGAGAGGATGCAGACGCTCGAGGAACGGCTCGACCCGGATCGTTTCTTCCGCATCCACCGTTCCGCGATCGTGCGGCTCGACACGATCGAGGCGATTCTGCGCGGACCCGGGGGCGATTATGCCGTTCGTCTAAAGAATGGAACGGAGCTGAGTCTCAGCCGCGCGCGAAGAGAAGAGCTCGAACAGAAGATGGGCGTTGCGCGGTGATCATCGTGGTCATGGGGGTTTCGGGTGCCGGAAAATCGACGGTGGGAGCCGAGCTTGCGCGTTCGCTCGGCTGGCAGTTCTTCGATGCGGACGACTTTCATTCTCCCGAGAACATCCGGAAGATGCGGACTGGGAATCCTCTGAGCGACGAGGACCGGCTGCCGTGGCTCGAGTCGCTCCGCGCGCTCGTCTCCCGATTGAGCAGCCGCGGCGAAAACGCGGTGCTCGCCTGCTCGGCACTTCGAGACGCGTTCCGCCAGGAGCTCGCAGCGGCGGGGGCCGACGTCCGTTTCGTTTACCTCGCCGCACCGGCGGAGCTGCTGGACGCACGACTACGAACCCGCGAAGGTCACTTCATGCCCGCCGGGCTTCTGGCCAGCCAGTTCGCCGCGCTCGAGCCTCCCGCCGATGCTCTGCTCGTCGATGCCTCGCTCCCACCGGCGGAACTGGCGGCAAGGATCCGCCGGGCCTACGGTCTAAGTACCTGACAGGTTCCAGAATCAGGGTCTTCCAAAGGAAGTGGACTAGGACGAGAATGGTGACTCACCGAAAAACTGGAAGGCAGGTGCCCCGTGACCTACACGCCGGATCCGATGCAGCCTGGAATTCAACAGACGAAACCCAACCGCGGCTGGATCAAGTGGGTAGCCCTTGGATGCTTTCTCGCCCTGGTTCTGTTTGGCGCAATCCTCGGGGGCATCGTCTGGACGGTTCAGAAGGCGACCGCCGGTCCTGAAGAAGCAGTTCAGGGATTCATTGCCGCCGCTGCCGGAGGCGACTACGAAACCGCACACGATTACTTCTCGGCGCCACTGAAACAGGTGCAGCCCTACGAGCAGTTCGCCGCGGAGGCCGAAGCGAATTCCTCGTTCTTTGCGATCACGGATACAACGTTCAACAACCGCTCGGTCGATATGAACGGGGCCGAGCTCTCCGGGAATGTCACACTGGAAAGTGGAACCGTCGTGCCGGCGCAGTTCAAACTCGTCCGCGAGAACGACGAATGGAAGCTGATCTCGTACAACATCGGTTCCTGAGGAGACGGCAATGAGAGTTGTCCGATTTACGTCGTTGGCTGTCGCTATGATGTTGCTGGCCATCGCCTGCGGCGAAAAGGAAACAGCTGTCGAACAGACTTCCACCGCATCTCCCGACGTCACCGCGAGACAAGCGGCGCAAGCGGAACCCGTTACGCCGCCGGCCGCGAGCGCGCCGACGAGCGTACCGCCCGCCGCGGGTGTGATCGCGTCGACCGATGGCGAGACCGCGGGGATACGGATCGACGTCACGCAGTTCGCGCGCGCAAGCGGAGACACGGTGAACCTGAGGTTCACGCTCGTGAATGAGTCAGCGGAACAGGTCGGTATGGTTAGCCACATGACCGACAGCACAATGGGCGAGTACAGCACGGTGGGTGGAATTCACCTGGTCGATCCAGTCAACAAACGAAAGTATTTCGTAGTCCGCGATGCGGACAACAAATGCGTCTGCAGCCGCGACGTCAGCAGCGTGGACGCCGGAAAGACAGCAACGCTGTGGGCGAAGTTTCCTGCCCCCCCGCCCGACGTCCAGCGAATCTCGATCGTCTTTCCGAAGTTCCTGCCGCTCGACGACGTACCGCTCCAGTAGGTGTCGCTGTGAATGACGCCAGACGATCAGGATGGCTGATCCCCGCGACCTTTGCTTTCGCAGTCTCGTTGAGTGGCGCGGAGGCGGAGAGCGGGCGAATCATCGATCTGCAGACGAAGGTACTCGATCTGCAGTTCCGCGTCACCGACCTCACCGGTGCGCCGGTGACCCTCGCTGCACGGATCGAAGATCTCGCCGTCAACGAGACTCCGACTGAGGTGCGCATCGATCTCGCCGCGGACGTCCTGTTCGAATTCGACAAGGCGAACCTTCTACCGAAAGCCGAAGAGGTTCTCACGCGTGCGGCTGGATTGATCCGGGACCGCGCGCAGGGCACGGTTCGCATCGAGGGACACACCGATTCGAAAGGCGATGACGCCTACAACCAGAGACTCTCCGAGCAGCGCGCGGCGGCGGTGAGGGACTGGTTCGTCCGGAACGGTCTCGGCAATTTTACATTTCAGACTTCCGGGAAGGGCGAAAAGGAGCCGGTGGCGCCGAACGAAAACCCGGACGGCAGCGACGATCCCGAGGGCCGGCAGAAGAATCGCCGCGTGCAGATCGTGTTTACGAAGTAATGACGAATGACGAATGACGAATGGAGACGACGGCGCCACGGTCGGGTGATTTTCAGGTAGTTCGATAATCCTCGATCGCACTTCGTTCCACACGCGATCCCGTAACCCCGTTGTCCCTAATCGTCATTCGTCATTCGTCATTCGTCACTCGACTCACCACGCAATCCCGTAGTCCTCTCCATGATTGCTCGAGCCGCCCCACAGGGTTCCGTGCTCGCGGTCGAACCAGATCGCATTGATCGGGCCGGAGGTTCGCTCGTCGAAACTGAGCTTGTAGCCCATCTTCTGCAGCTCCGCGCGAACCCACGAAGGCGTTCCACTCTGAAGGAGGATGCGTCCCGGCTCGGTGGTGTGCTGGTCGAATGAGCCCCGCATCTGGAAGCTGTTGAAGTTTGCCGCCTCGGCCGCTTCCTGCACGGTCATCCCGAACTCGACGATATTGAGGAAAAATTGCAGCAGGTTCTGATCTTGACTGTCGCCACCCTGTACCGCAAAGGAGAGGAACGGCGCGCCGTCCTTGAGTGCGAGCGTCGGAGTGAGCGTCACGCGCGGTTGCTTGCCCGGCTCCACGACGTTGTACGGGTTCTCGGCGCGGTCGGTGACGAAGCTCTGCATGCGCTGGCTCAGTCCGATCCCTGTATCGCCGGCGATCACTGCGGGGATCCACCCGCCGCTCGGCGTGATCGATACGACCCAACCCTCGGCGTCGGCGGCCTGCACAGTCGTCGTGCCGGCGTAGAACGGAGACTCGTCGAACGGCGATGGTTTGAGCGAGAGCGCGGCGGATTCCGGGGCGCGCGCCGTCGAGCCCCACTTCGCGAGCAAGTCGCGAAAGGGATTTACTCCCTTCTGAAACGGGTACGGATCGCCAGGCCCGGCGTTCGGGTCGTTGCGATCGCTTCGAATCTGTTTCGCGCGCTCTTTTGCGTACTCTTTCGACAGAAGTCCCGCAACGGGCTCGGCGGGCTCGAAGGTCGGATCGCCGTAATAGAAGTCGCGATCGGCAAACGCGAGATTCATCGCCTGATAAAGCGTATGAATGTAGGACGCGCTGTTGTACGTCATC